>DATLRO010000146.1:0-2326 GCA_035534615.1 Vicinamibacterales bacterium | reverse complement strand
TCGACGGGTGGAGCGGCGCGGTGCTGACGGCGGAGCTGGAGACGATCTACGCCGCGCTGGCGGCCGGCGAGCCGCCGGCGCTGCCGGCGGTCACGCCCTACCGGCGCTATCTCGAGTGGCTCGCCGCGCAGGACCGGCCGGCGAACCTCGCCTACTGGACGGCAGCGCTCGCGGACTACGACGCCGCGGCGACGGTGATGTCCGAGGGCCGGCGCCCGGCGAACGCCGCGGACGAGAGACGGCTGCGATCGTGGCGTCTGGGGGAAGCGGAGACGCGGGCGCTGGAGGCGTGGGCGCAGGCTGCCGGCGTGACAGTCGGCACGGCGCTGCAGACGTTGTGGGGCATCCTGCTCGGGCGCTATGCCGGCCGGACCGACGTCGTGTTCGGGACGACCGTGGCGGGACGCCCGGCGGTGCTGCCGCACGTCGAGCGGATGGTCGGCCTCTTCATCAACACGCTGCCGGTCCGCGTGCGCTGGGCGCCCGGCGAACCGCTGGCGGACGTGGCGCGGCGCGTGCAGGCCGAGGCGATTGCGCGCGAGCCGCATGCCGCGCTGCCGCTGTGGGAGATCCAGGCGGCGACCCCGCTGGGGAGCGCGCTGTTCGACCACGTGCTCATCGTCGAGAACTATCCGCTGGGACACGCGGTGCCTGGCGGGCGACGGGCGGCCTGGACCGTGGAGGCGGTCGACGCGGTCGAAGAGGTGCACTACGCGCTCGGGCTGGTGGTGACGCGGGAGGCCGACGGCCTGCACCTGCACGTCAGCCACGATCCGGCCGTCTACCCGCCGGGGCAGGTGGAGCGGATCGGCACGCACTGGATTCAGCTGCTCGCAGGTCTTCGCGCCGCGCCCGAGGCCAGCCCGCGCGACCTCGACGTCCTGCCGCCCGCCGAGCGTGAAACGCTCCTCGTCCGCTTCAACCAGACGCCGTCGCTCGCGGCGATCGACCATTCGCTCGTGGATCTGTTCGAGCGGCAATCCCGGCAGACTCCGGACCATGTCGCGGTCGTGTGCGAAGAGGTCGCGCTGACCTATCGGGAGCTGGACGAGCGCGCGGAGCGCGTGGCCTCGTATCTCGTCGATCACTGCCAGGTCGGGCGCGAGACGCGCGTCGCGCTGCTCACGAGCCGTTCCGAGTGGCTCCTCGTCGGGTTGCTCGGCATTCTGAAGGCCGGAGCGGCCTACGTGCCGATCGATCCCGAGAGTCCGCCCGATCGGGCGCGCTTCCTCCAGGAGGACACCGGCGCCGCGGTTCTCCTGACCGTGGGCGACGGGCCGTGGCCGGCCGCGCCGGGCGGGGGCGCGCCCCGCCTGGACGTGCGCGAGGCCTGTGCCGCGGGCGGCCGGCCGCTCGACGGCCGTCGTCCGGATCCCGGGTCGCTCGCCTACGTCATCTACACGTCCGGCTCGACAGGGTTGCCGAAGGGGGTCGCGTGCGAACACCGGGCGGCCGTCAACGTCGCGGAGGAGTTCGCCCGCCGCCGCCGCATCACCGCGTCCGATCGCTGTGCGCTCTGGACGAACGCGAACTTCGACGCGTCGGTCTTCGAGATGTTCAGCCCCCTCGCGTGCGGCGCCGCGATCCACGTCGTCCCGGCCGAGGTGCACGCGAGCGGCCCGGCGTATCTGGACTGGCTCTCGAGATGTCGCATCACGGCCGCGTACGTGCCGCCGTTCCTCCTCCAGGATCTCCACGACTCGGTGGCGTCAGGCGCCCGATACGCGCTGGCGTCCATCATCGTCGGGGTGGAGCCGATTGACGAGCAGCTCCTGTCGAGTCTGCGGACGGTGCTTCCGGGCGTGGAGGTGCTGAACGGCTACGGGCCGACCGAGGCGACCATCTGCGCCACGCTGTACGACGTGCCGCTCGGCGCCGTCACGCGACGGACGCCGATCGGACGCCCGATTCCCCACACGCGCGTTTATCTCCTGGACCGGGCGCTGGAGCCGGTGCCGATCGGCCTGCCCGGCGAGATCTTCATCGGCGGTCTCGGAGTCGCGCGCGGATACGTCAACCGGCCGGACCTGACGGCCGAGCGCTTCGTGCCCGATCCCTTCGCTTCGGAGCCTGGCGGCCGGCTGTATCGCAGCGGCGACCTGGCCCGGTGGCTGCCGGAAGGGGCGATCGAGTTCCTCGGCAGGACCGATCGGCAGGTGAAGGTGCGGGGCGTGCGCATCGAGCTCGGTGAAGTCGAGAGCCGGCTGTGGTCGCACCCGGGCGTCCGCGACGTGGCGACGCTGGTTTACGACGGTCGCACCGGTCGGGAGCTGGTGGCGTTCCTGGTGGCGTCGGGATCGCCGGTGCCCTCCGGCGAGCTGCGCGA
>DATLRO010000145.1:0-15056 GCA_035534615.1 Vicinamibacterales bacterium | reverse complement strand
TGGCCCGGGTGGCGGGCTTCCTGCAGCTCCTGCTCGAGCCCCTTGATCATGTCGGTGCTCATCTGCTGCAGCATCTGGCGCCGTGCCGTCAGGTTCTCGACCATCCGCCGCCGTTCGTCGGCGAGCGCCACGCGGGCCCTCAGTTCGTCCATCCGGAACGGCTTGAACATCAGGTCGGACGCGCCCGACGCCAGGACCTCTTCGAGACCGTAGCGCCCCGCGTACCCGGTGATGGCGATGGCGAGCAGGCTGGGCTGCATCTCCCGTGCCTCGCGAATGAGCTGCAGGCCGTCGGGCGGGCCCATCGCGATATCCGTGATGAGAAGGTCGACCCGGTTCCGCGCCAGGTAATCGAGCGCTTCGGTCGACGACGTGCAGGAGGCCACGTCGTGATCATCGCGGACGCACACCGACGAGAGGAGTTCGACGATGGAGGCTTCATCGTCGACGATCAGGATTCTCATCGCTCCTCTTGATCGGCAGATGCCGGGGAACTCTTGAGGGCGCGGGCGGAATCGCACACGGTTCAAGCGAGGGGCCCTCGACGCCGATGACCACAATGGCCAGTCCCTCCGGACTCGAAATCTGTGCACCGCGCCTGCGGTGACAGGCGGCGTCTGCGGGGCCGGCCGGGCAGGATCGGGACGCCGGGGACGTACCCCGGCGAGGCCCCGGAATCGGTGGCGGGCGGAGCCCCGCCGCGGCCGGCGGCTCGCGACCTGCGGAGCCTTCACGAGCATGGACGCGAACATCCTGGTGGTCGATGACGAACCGTCGGTGCGTCGCCTGCTGAGCGACTGGCTGCAGCGGGAGGGCTATCGCTGCGTGACCGCCGGCGAGGCCGGCGAGGCGATGGACGTGGTGTCGCGCGAGCCGGCGGACGTCGTCCTGCTCGACCTGGCGCTGCCGGGCGAGGACGGCGTGGCGCTGGCGCGCCGCATCCGCGAGAGCGACGGCGACGTCGCGCTCATCATGGTCACCGGCATGCAGCGCTTCGACGCGGCGGTCGAAGGGATGCGGCTCGGCGTCCTGGATTACCTGCTCAAGCCGCTCACGCAGCAGCAGCTGCTGGAATCGGTCGACCGGGCGGTGCGCTGGCGGGACGCGAACCGCCGCCTGGCGCAGGAGCGGCGGCGGCTCGAGCAGGCGATCGAGCGGCGCAGCGTGGAGCTGGCGGGGGCGTTCGCGGAGATCGACGTCGCGTCGACCTCTGCGCTCGAAGCGCTGCTCGTGGCGCTGAACACCAGGAATCCCGACGCGTTCGAGCATGCGCGCCGGGTCGCGGGCATGGCCGCGGCGCTGGCGGACGCGATGGGGATCGACGAGCCCGAGCGGACGCAGGTGCAGCGGGGGGCGCTGCTGCACGACATCGGCAAGGTGGCGATGCCGGACGCGCTGATCCACAAGCCCGGCCCGCTCACGGACGAAGAGATCGCGATCATCCGCACGCACCCGCAGATCGGGCACGACATCGTCGCCGTCGTGCCGGCCCTGCGCGCCGCGGCGGAGATCATTCTCGCGTCGCACGAGGCGTGGGACGGCAGCGGCTACCCGCGCGGGCTGACCGGCGTCCAGATCCCGGCGGGCGCGCGGATCACCGCCGTCGTGGACACCTACGACGCGCTCACGTGGGCGCGCGCCTACCGGGATCCCGTGACGACGGTGCGCGCGGCGGCCGAGCTCGTCCGGTGCGCCGGCAGCCAGTTCGATCCCGACGTCGTGCAGGCGTGGCTGCGCCTGATCGACCGGGTGGAAGCGGGGCCGGTCCAGTGACGGCGCCGGGCGGGGCGCCGCGCGCCGCCGGCGCAGGGGCGGGAGTCCTCCATGGAGCTTGAGCGCATCGCGGAGCTCCTGACGCAGCTGTCGAAGGTGCACGGGCGGGCGAACCTGGCCGCGCGCTGCGGGAGCGGACTGCTCGAGCTGTTTCACGCCGACGCCGCCGTCGTGTGGCTGACCGATCTCGAGAAGAAGCCGGGGGCCGAGGACACGATCGTCGTGACGGGGCCGCTGGTGCCGCCGTCGTGCGCGGTCGAGATCGGGCGCGCCGCGGCGTCGGACCGTCTCGAGCGCTGGCTCGGCAGCCGCGGCGCATCGCTGTACGGCGGCGCCGAGATCGACACCACGAAGACCTGGGGCGTGATTGCCGTCGCCTGGCGGCACACGCGGCTGCTGCCGGCGGAAGTCGACGCGGCCATTGGGCTGGTGGCCGGCTACGTCACGCTGATGATCCAGCGCGACGACGCGTGGCCGGCGGCGGGCGGCGGGCGCGCCCAGGGGCAGGGCCACGTCCAGGCGGGCGCCGCGGCGGTGCCGGGCGACCCGTACCGGGGCGTGTTCGATTCGACGGCCGACTACGTCTTCGCGAAGGACCTGCAGGGTCGGTACGTGGAGGCGAACGCCGCCTACCTGTCCGCGCTCCATCTGCCGGCCGACCAGGTGATCGGCCGGCAGGACGCCGACCTGTTTCCGGCCGACGTCGCCGGCGACAGCGCGGCGCGCGACCAGATCGTCGAACTGTCGGGCGAAACGCTCGAGTGCGAGGCGACGCTCACGCTCGGCGGGCAGCCGCGGTGCCTCCTCGTCCGGCGCGCGCCGTGGCGCGGACCGAAGGGCGAGGTGATCGGTATTCTCACGGTCGCCACCGACATCTCCGAACGGAAGCAGGCCGAGGTCGAGCGCGAGCGGCTGATGCAGGAGCTGCAGCAGACCAACGCGCGGATGGAGCAGGCGCTGACCGAGCAGACCCGCCTGAGCGGCGAGCTCAACCAGTCGCTGACGTCCCTGCGGTCGACCCAGGACCAGATGGTCCGCGCCCAGCGCCTGCGGGCGCTCGGCGAGATGGCGTCCGGCGTCGCCCACGACTTCAACAATTCGCTGACGACGATCCTCGGCCTCATCGAGTGGCTGCTGCACGTGTCGCCGGCCGACCTGTCGATCCGGCCCGACCTCGAGACGATCCGGACCGCGGCGGTCGACGCGGCCGCGATCGTCCGCCGCCTGCAGCTGTTCGGGCGATCGACGCCCGACGCCGAGGCCGAGCAGGTCGACCTCGCCGAGATCGCGCGGCTCGTCGTGAACCTCGCGCGGCCGCGCTGGCGCGAGCTGGCGCAGCGGCGCGGGGTCCAGTTCGACGTGCAGGTGGAGGCGCGGCCCGTGCCGCCGGTGCGCGCCGTCAGCTCGGAAATCCGCGAGCTGCTGATGAACCTGGTGTTCAACGCGGTCGACGCCATGCCCGAGGGGGGCCGCATCGTCATCCGGACCGACACCGGGCCGGACGGCAAAGCGCGCATCAGCGTGATCGACCAGGGGACCGGGATTCCCGAGGATCTGAAGGCGCGCATCTTCGAGCCGTTCTTCACGACCAAGGGACAGAACGGCGCGGGGCTCGGCCTGAGCGTCTGCTGGGGGATCGCCGAACGCCACGGGGGCGCGCTCGAGGTCGAGTCCGAGGTCGGGCACGGCGCGACGATCACGCTGGCGCTGCCGGGCGTGGCGGGCGCGACGCCGGCCACGACGCCCCCGCCGCCGCCCGCGCCGGCCGCCCGCCCGGCGAAGACGCCCGCGGCCCGCGTGTCGGTGCCGATGCTGCGGGTCCTGCTGGTCGACGACCAGGTCGACGTGCTCGAAAGCGTGGCCGACATGCTGGGGGCGCTCGGGCACAAGGTGGCGACCGCCGAATCGGGCGAGGTCGCGCTGGGCCATTTCGACCGGGAAGAGTTCGACGTCGTCATGACCGACCTCGGCATGCCCGGCATCAACGGCATCGAGCTGGCGCGCCAGGTCCGCAAGGCGCGGCCGGGGACGCCGGTCGTGCTGCTCACGGGCTGGGGGGCCGACTACGAAGACCACCCGCCCGAAGAAGTGAACATGGTGCTGAGCAAGCCGGTGACGATGAAGTCGCTGCAGGAGGCCCTCCTGCGGACGCTGGTGGAGGCGTAAGGCTGGCGCGCGCCGCGGGCCGGGGGGCCGGCGCCGCGCGCGGGGGGACGGGACGGATCGATGTTTCTCATTGTTGGCGGACTGATTGTGCTGGGGTCGGTCGTGAGCGGCTACCTGATGGAGGGCGGCAACCTGCTGGTCCTCCGCCAGCCGGCCGAGTTCATCATCATCGGCGGGGCCGCGCTCGGGTCGCTGCTGATCAGCACGCCGGTCAAGGTGCTCAAGGAGCTCCTGGGGCAGATGCGGGGCTTCTTCGGGGGCGGGCTCTCCAAGGCGGACTACCTGGAACTGCTGGCGATGCAGTATCAGCTGTTCCGGCTGAGCCAGCAGTCGGGCGTGATGTCCCTCGAAGCGCACTTCGAGGAGCCGGACAAGAGCTCGATCATGTCGCAGTATCCGAAGTTCCTCGCGCGCCACCACGCGGTCGACTTCCTGGCCGATTCGGTGAAGGTCATCATCATCGGCGGGATCGCGCCCCACGATCTGGAGTCGCTGATGGACGAGGACCTCCAGGTGCACCACGACGATGCGGCGCGGCCGGCCGGCATTCTGGCGAAGGTCGGCGACGCGCTGCCCGGCCTGGGGATCGTCGCGGCCGTGCTCGGCGTCGTCAACACGATGGGGGCGATCGACGGGCCCCCGTCCGAGATCGGGCACAAGGTGGCGGCGGCGCTGATCGGCACGTTCCTCGGCATCCTGATGTCGTACGGCTTCGTGCAGCCGATGGCCACGAACCTCGAGCAGCAGCAGGTCGACCACGGCCGGTACGCCCAGTGCCTCAAGGCCGGCCTGCTGGCGAGCTACAAGGGGTTCCCGCCCGCCATCGCGGTGGAGTTCGCCCGCCGCGTGCTCCCGGGCGACGTGAGGCCGAGCTTCAACGAGACGGAGCAGCACTGCCGCGCGCCGAAGCCGGCTGAGAACGCGGCCGCCTGACGATCATGCCTGCGCCGAAACAGCACGACATCATCGTCATCAAGAAGAAGCACGGCGGCCACGCCGGCCATCACGGCGGCGCGTGGAAGGTCGCGTACGCCGATTTCGTCACGGCGATGATGGCGTTCTTCCTGGTGATGTGGATCATCGGCCAGAGCCACATCGTCCGGAGCTCCGTGGCCGGCTACTTCCGCGATCCCGGCATCTTCAACTACGAGAAATCGAACGGCATCATGGAGGGGTCGCGCGTGGGCATCGAGCCCCAGGCGCCCATCCGGATCCAGAGGATCGACCCGAAGCTGACCGCGGCCGACCGCGCCGCCCTCAAGCAGGCCGGCGAGCGGATCCGCGACGCGATCGAGAAGATGCCGGAGTTCACGCAGCTGAAGGACCAGATCGAGATTCAGATGACGAACGAGGGGCTGCGCATCCAGCTCATCGATTCGTCGAAAATGGGCTTCTTCAACACCGGCAGCGCGGTCGTCAACGCGGAGGGGCTGAAGATCCTCACCGCGGTGGCGAAGGAACTCGGCAAGCTGCCCAACGGCGTGATCATCGAGGGCTACACCGACAGCCGCCAGTACACGAAGGGGGATGCCTACACGAACTGGGATCTGTCGGCCGACCGCGCCAACGCGGCCCGGCGGATCATGGAGCGGGCCGGCGTGCACCGGAGCCAGGTGCAGCAGGTCCGGGGCTACGGCGACACGCACCTGCGCATCCCCAGGAACCCCCTCGACCCGCGCAACCGGCGGGTCTCCATCCTCGTGCGCTACATCCATGCGGTGTCGGCCGACCCGGTGCCGACGCAGCAGATGCTGGGGCCGACCGCGTCCGGCGTGACCGCAGGCGCGCCGCCGGCACGGTAGCGGCGCGGGCCCGTTCAGGCCTCGAGCACCTCACGCAGCTTGTCGACCAGGCCGGTCGCGGCGTACGGCTTCTGGATGAAGCCGGACAGTTCGCTGGTGCCGACGCGGACGTGGTCGACCGCGTCCTCCTCGCTGTAGCCGCTCGACAGGATGACCGGCACGTCGTGGCGGATGCGCCGGATCTCCCGGAGCGCCTCGACGCCGCCCATCCGCGGCATCGTCATGTCCAGCAGGACTGCGCGGATGTCGGCGGCGTGCGCCCGGAAGACGTCGACCCCCTCGAGGCCGTCGCGCGCCTCGAGCACGCTGAAGCCGCACCGCTCGAGCACGCCCTGCGCGACCGTCCGCACCCCCTCCTCGTCGTCGACCACCAGGACGAGCCCGCCGCTGTGCCAGGTGTCCCGCGTCCGGTCCGGCCGGCTCGTCGCCTGCGCCGGCCGCTGCGCCGGCGGCAACAGCACCTTGAACGTCGTCCCGAGGCCCGGCTCGCTGTACACCTTGATGGCGCCGTGATGGCCCCGCACGATGCCGAGCACCGCCGCGAGCCCCAGCCCCCGGCCGGTGAACTTGGTGGTGAAGAACGGGTCGAAGATCCGCGCGCGCGTGGGGCCGTCCATGCCGCAGCCGCTGTCGGACACCTCCACGAAGACGTAGGGCCCCTCGGGCGACGCCTCGTTCACGTACGTATCCGACAGATAGTGCGCGTCGACGTGCACCAGGCCCGTGCGGATGGTGATCGTCCCGTTGTGCTCGCCGAGGGCGTCGGAGGCGTTGGTGATGAGGTTCATCACGACCTGCCGGAGCTGGGACACGTCGGCGTTGACCGCCGGAAGACCCGGGGCGAAATCGAAGCGCAGGTCGGCCTTCTTGGAAATGACGCTGTGCAGGAGGTGCGCCATTTCGTGGACCAGGTTCGACAGGTCCAGCGGCTGCACCACGAACCGGCCCTTGCCCGAGTAGGCCAGCATCTGGTTCGTCAGCTCGGCCGCCCGCTGCGCCGTCAGCTCGATCTGTTCCAGCCGGTTCTGAATCGGCGACTCGGCGGCGAGCTCCATCCGGGCCAGCCCCGCGTGACCGAGCACGCCGAGCAGCAGGTTGTTGAAGTCGTGTGCGATGCCGCCGGCCAGCACGCCGAGGCTCTCGAGTTTCTGCGCGTGCTGCACCTGCGCCTGGAGCCGCTGCCGCTCCGTGACGTTGCGGAAGCTCCAGACGCGGCCGACGCAGGTCGCACCGAGCCGCTGCGGGCGCGAGGAGGCTTCGAAGACGCGTCCGTCCTTCAGCTCGAGCAGTTCGCCCGTCTCGGTTTCGGCATGCCCGCCGAGCTCGGCCGCCTGCGCCAGCAGCACGTCGCCGTTCTTGAGCTGGTTCGCGGCGAACTGAATCACCAGGTCGGCCTCGTGCGCCCCGATCAGATCGTCCGGCACCTGCCACATTTCCACGAACCGCCGGTTGAAGCTCGTGATCCGCGACTGGCCGTCGACCGTCAGAATGCCGTCGGTCGTCGCCTCGAGCGTGGCGCTCAGCAGCGACAGCGCGCGCGTGATCTCCTCGCCGGCCCGCTTCCGCTCGGTGATGTCCCGGACGATGGCCTGGACCCGCCCGTCGTCCAGCAGCTTCGCGCTGATTTCGACCGGCAGCAGCGACCCGTCCTTGCGCCGCAGCTGCCGCTCGGTGAGCGCCGTCTGCCCGGCCGGCACCTCCATCAGCCGCAGCGGCAGCGTGGGCGGCGCCTCCGAGGCGAGCAGCTCGTGCAGGCCGAGCCGGCGCGCCTCGTCCACCGTGTAGCCGAGCATTTCGCACGCCCGCGAGTTGGCCGTGAGAATCTGGCCGGAGGGATCGGCGAGGATGATGCCGTCCGACGCGCGTTCCATCAGGAGCCGGTAGTTCGCCTCGCTCTCCCGCAGCGCGGCCTCCACCCGGCTCCGCTGCAGCGTCACGCCGAGCACGTTGGCCACCGCCTCCAGGAAATGGACGTCGTCGGTCGTGAAGGTGCGGGCGCTCCGGCTGTGCGCGCTGAGCACGCCGTAGGGACGGTCGGGCGTGCGGATGATGACGCTCACCCCGCTGACGATGTCGTGCGGGGCCAGCAGGTCCTGATCGGTGAAGCGGCTCTCCGACGGGAGGTCGGCGACGATGACCGGCTCGTCGACCATCAGCGTGTAGCCGGCCTGCGACGTCGGGTCGCTGCAGACGGTCGCGTGGCCCACGAGGCCGTCCCGCCAGCCCGTGCCGGCGCGCAGCAGCAGCGCCTGCCCGTCGTCCTGCAGCTCGAGGATCTTGGCGCAGTCGACGCCAAGGGTTTCGACGACCGCGTGGACCGCTCCCGCCAGCAGCGCCTCGACGTCCGACTCGGCGAGGGCGCGCTGGCTGAGCCCCGCGAGGGCCGCCTGCTGGCGCGCGCGCGCCTGGAGCGCCTCGCGCGCCCGGCGCCGATCGCTGACGTCGCGCGCGGCGGCGAGCGAGCCGACCGGCGTGCCGTGGTCGTCGGTCAGAATGCTGATGAAGGACTCGACGTAGACGTTCTCCCCCGAGCGCAGGCAGTGGATCTGCTCGCCCAGCCACGACCCGGTCGCCGCGAACGTCGCCTTGGCGCGGGGCTCGTCGTCCGGCTGGATCCACTTGAGCGTGTAGATCTCCGACAGCGGACGCCCCATCGCATCGGCCGCCAGCACGCCGTACAGGCGCTCCGCGCCGGAGTTCCAGTAGGTCACGCGGCCGTTGGCGTCGATGCCGACGATCGGCTCGTTGACCTGCGACAGGACACGCGCCTGAAAGGCCAGCTTCGTCTCGGCGCGCCGCCGCTCGGTGACGTCGCGCGTGATGCACGAATAGCCCCGCAGCGCGCCGCCGTCGTCCCGCAGCGTCCGCAGCACGACCGTGGCCCAGAAGCGCGACCCGTCGCGCCGCACCCGCCAGCCCTCGCACTCGAACCGGCCGTCGGCCGCCGCGCGCTGCAGCGCGCGCGCCGGCTCGCCGCCGTCGACCTCGTCCAGCGGGTAGAATCGCGCGAACGGCAGCCCCAGCGCCTCTTCGGCGGCATACCCGCTGACACGCTCGGCCCCGACGTTCCAGCTGGCCACGCTGCCCTCCGGCGTCAGCAGGAAGATGGCGTAGTCCTCGACGCTCTGCACGAGCAGGCGATACCGATCGTGGCTCGTGCTGAGCGCTTCGCTGAGGCGGACCTTCTCCTCGACCGTCCGGGCCAGCCGGCTCGAGTGCGCGTTGATCTGATGCCGCAGCGATCGGTTGCCCGCAATCGCGATGCCGAGAAAGATCAGAAAGGTGGCGAACAGGACCAGCAGGTCGCGCACCGACGGCCCGCGCCGGTCCGGCCGGTGCGGCGGCGCCAGCAGCTGCTCGGCGAGCCGGCTGATCGTGCCGTCCCGCCACATTCCCGTCAGCGCCGCATGCGCCCAGGCGAACTCCGCGGCGCGCGCCGCCGAGACCACCAGGCCGTACGGCTGCATCGAGAGCGGCACGAAGAGCGGCGACGGCAGATCCCCGCGCAAGGCCGCGTCGCGGAGCGACAGGCGGTCCCCCACGATCACCAGCCCCGGCTGGCGGTGGGCGAGCCGGATGGCGTCGTTCGGCGTGTCGACGACGTGCGCCTCCCGACGCTGGACCGCGGTCAGGCGCGCCTGGATCGCGGCGGGAGCGGCGCCCGCCATGAGGATCAAGCGGCTTCCGGCCATGTCGTCGAGGTGCGCCGAGGGAGGCGTCGCGCTCTGGAAGAAGACGAGCCCCTCCTGCAGCGTCCAGACCTGGCCCAGCGAGGCGTCAGGAGCGGAGCGCGCCGGCAGGACCGGCGCCGCGATGATGTCAACCCGGCCGTGCTGGAAGTCGTCCAGGATCTGCGGCCACTTGCCGAGCCGGATGGTCAGCGGCCGATGCGCCCGGCGGGCCAGCTCCCGGATCAGGGCGACGTTGAAGCCGGCCGGCCGGCCGTGCGCGTCCAGAAATTCGAAGGGGGGAAAGGTCGCACTGCCGCCGTAGACGATCGGCCGCGCGGCGTGGGCGGTCGACGACGACGGGGCGCGGGGCTGTCCGGCAGCCTGCGCCGGTCCCGCGAAAACCGCCAGCCCCAGAAAGAGGGCCGCCGCCCGCCAGGCGCCGATGAGGCGCCGCGATCGGGCACGGCGCGTCGGCGGCGTCCCGTTCGTCGGCGAGTCATCCGGTCGAGCTGGCCTCGAGGCCATGTCAGCGGCTCCCCGCACAAGGGGCCGACGGAGTCGGCGTCGGCGCAAAGTGACCAGAAATTCGACACTCGATGGCTGTTGCTTGAGCAACGCGGATGCCGCCGGGCGATGGGGGGAACCGTGTGAAGAAACGTGTAAGTCTCTGAATTATTCGCTTTGAAATGCGGAAGGACCTGTCGGCAGACCGACCAGCCCTGTCGGCAGATCGACGTTCAGGGGACTCCAGAGTCCATAAAACTGAGTGAATCGCCGGCCGGACGCCTCGCCCGGAGCACGAAGCTTGCCGGCCCATCCCGTGCGCGTCGTCCCGGCCGGACGGGCGCCGGAGGCTTGCCGTGCTATCCTTGATCCGTCAAGAAAAGGAGTGAGGACGTGCCATACCCTGAATTTTTCGTGGCGCCGATGCGCGAGGAGCTGACGCGACTGGGCGTGCAGGAGCTCCGGACGCCTGAGGCGGTCGACCGCGCGGTGAAGGAAACACCGGGCACCGTGATGATCATCGTCAATTCGGTCTGCGGGTGCGCGGCGGGGAAGGCGCGGCCCGGCATCGCGCTGGCGATGCAGAACGACGTGCGCCCGCAGTTCGCGGGAACCGTGTTCGCCGGTGCCGACACCGAGGCGACCGATCGGGCGCGCAGCTATTTCACCGGCTATCCGCCTTCGTCGCCCTGCGTGGCGCTGCTGCGCGACGGCAAGCTGATCTACCTGCTGGAGCGGCGGCAGATCGAGAACCAGTCGGCGCAGGAGATCGCCCGCGCGCTGATGGCCGCCTTCGACAAGTACTGCGGCGCCGCGGAAACGGCGTCGGCCTGATCGGACCGGCGGGCGCTCTCCGACCCCCGGGGAGCGCCTGCCGATCCCGGACGCGCGCGTCCTCGCCGGACGTTCCGCCTATCCTCCGCGCGTGTGCATTTCCAGGTGGGGATCCTGCGTGAGGCTCGCTCGGGGCAGGAGCGGTTCCCGCTCCCGTAGCGCCAGCCGCGCTTCCGCGCCTCGATCCGTCCGCGCTTCCCAGCCGGCGGTCAGCAGCGCCTTCAGCCCGTCGAGCGTCCCGCCGGCCCGCAGCGGGCCGCGCAGATCGATCCCCTGCGTCGCGTACAGACACCGGAACCAGAGGCCGTCCGCCGTCAGCCGGCTGCGATCGCAGGTGGCGCAGAACGGCGCGGTGGTCGACGCGATGACGCCGAACACCGTGCCGTCCGGAAGCTGAAACCGATCGGCCGGGGCGGCCGCGTCGTCCCCCTGCCGGGGCAGCGGCGCGATCCGGCCGTACCGGCGGCCGAGCTGTTCCAGGATTTCCGATCGGGAGACCACCGCGTCCGGCGACCACCGGGTGGCGCCGCCGACATCCATGTACTCGACGAACCGGATCTCGCCGCCCACCGTCTTCGCGTACTCCAGCAGCGGCGCGATCTCATCGTCGTTGACGCCGCGGATGACGACCGTATCGAGCTTCAGGCGGCCGAAGGCGCGGGAGGCGGCGGCGATGCCCGCCCGGACGCGATCGAGCTCGCGGAAGCGGGTGAGCGCGGTGAAGCGGGCCGGGTCGAGCGTGTCGAGGCTGACCGTGATCCGGTGCAGACCGGCCGCGCGCAGCGCGTCGGCCTGATCGGCGAGCAGCACGCCGTTGGTCGTGATCGCCACGTCGCGGAGGCCCGGCTTGCCGGCGAGCAGGCGGACGAGCGCCGGGAGATCGCGGCGGAGGAGCGGCTCGCCGCCGGTCAGGCGGATCTTGTCGACCCCCAGGTCGAGGAAGAGATCGGCCAGGGCGCTGATCTCCTCGAAGCGCAGCAGGTCCCGCCGCGGCAGCCAGACGTAGTGTTCCTCCGGCATGCAGTACTGGCACCGCAGGTTGCACCGGTCGGTGACCGACAGGCGCAGGTTGCGGAGCGGGCGGTCGAAGCGGTCGCGGAGCGCCATGCAGGTTCTACAGTATGCGATTTCCGCCGGTGAAGTCACCCGCCCGACCGGGCAGGGCCGGCCGTCCGATCGCGCGGCGTTCCGCTACACCGCGGAGAGCCGGACGCGGGCCCCGGGGGCGAACGGACGCGTCGTGATCTGGCCGTCGAACTGCCGGCTCCAGCGGCCCGGCACCGACGCGTGGCAGGACGGGCACCGGCCGTCGGGGGTGATCCGGTAGGCGCGGATCAGGTAGCCGTCGCGCTCGACGAGTGGCGTCCCGCAGCCGGGGCAGACGGTGTCTTCGAGATTGCCGACCAGCCCCGGCAGGTTGCCGGCGTACACGAAGTGCAGGCCGGCCCGCCGGCCGATGTCGGCGGCGCGGAGGAGCATCGCCGGGGTCGTGTTGCCGTTGCTCGTCATCCGGTAGTCCTCGTGGTACGCCGTCACGTGCCACGGGATGTCGGGGGAGACCGACGCGATGAACTCCGTCAGGCGCGCGACCTCGTCGTCCGAATCGTTGAACCCCGGGATGAGCAGGGTGACGATCTCGACCCAGATGTCCATCGCGTGCAGGCTCCGGATCGTGTCGAGGATCGGCTGCAGGCGCCCGCCGAGCTGGCGGTAGTGCCGGTCGTCGAAGCTCTTCAGATCCACCTTGTACAGGTCGATCCACGGCCGCAGGTACTCGAGCACCCGCGGCGTGCCGTTGCCGTTCGATACGAACGCCGTCGCGAGGCCGGCCGCGCGCGCTTCCCGGAAGACCGCGACCGCCCACTCGCTGGTGATGAGCGGCTCGTTGTAGGTGCTCACGACGAGCCGCGCCCCGAGCCGGGTCGCGTCGCGGACGAGTTCGTCCGGCTCCATCACCAAAGGCGGCGCCACCGCCTGCGGATCCCGCAGCGCCTGGGAGGTCACCCAGTTCTGGCAGTACGCGCAGTGCAGGTCGCAGCCGAGCATGCCGAAGCTGTACGCGAGCGCCCCCGGGTAGGCGTGGAAGAACGGCTTCTTCTCGATCGGGTCGCACTGCACGCCGCCGACATAGCCCCACGGCACGTAGAGCCTGCCCCCGCGGTTGAAGCGGACCTTGCATACGCCGGCGGCGCCGTCCGGAATGGGGCAGGCATGGCCGCACGCGTAGCAGCGGATCCGACCCTTGTCGATCGGTTCGTACAGCTCGCCCTCGCGCGTATGGCCTTCGAGGATCTCGGCCAGGGTCTTCATGGTGCTTGGATATCCTTATTCTACACGAGCTTGGCGCGGGCCGCCACATGAGTTCGTGGCGTGGCCCCTGCGGGTCCGCGGTGTAGGCTAGAGGGCATGTCAGCCGTCGATTCGTCCGCCACGGCGTCGCCGGAGGCGCCGCCCGCGCAGTCCGGGACCGGCCTGCCGCGTCCGGTCTGGCTGCTCGGCTGGGTGAGCCTGTTCACCGATGCCGCCACCGAGGCGGTCTATCCACTGCTGCCGTTCTTCCTCACGCGCGTGCTCGGCGCCGGGATCGTCTCGCTGGGCATCATCGAAGGGGCCGCCGAAGCGGCGAACAGCCTGCTGAAGGTGGCGTCGGGCTACTGGTCCGATCGGATCCACGTCAAGAAGCCGGTCGTCGTGGCCGGCTACGCGTTGTCGTCCGTCGTGCGGCCGTTCATCGGCCTCGTGGGCAACTGGCCGCAGCTGCTGCTGATCCGGTTCGTCGACCGGATCGGGAAGGGGATCCGGGGCGCGCCGCGGGACGCCATGCTCGCGTCGTGGGCGCGGCCGGAGATCCGCGGCCGCGTGTTCGGGTTTCACCGTGCGATGGACAACAGCGGGGCCGTGCTCGGGCCGGTGCTCGCGGGGCTGTTTCTGCTGGCCGTGCCCGGGGCGTACCGGACGCTGTTCGGCCTGACGATCATCCCGGGCGCCATTGCGGTGGCGATCCTCGTCGCGCTGCCCGAATCGCCGCGGGCGGCCGCCCCGCCGGCGGCGGCGCCGCCGCCCGGGCTGTCGGTGGCGGCGATCCGCCGGGCGATGCCGCGTGATCTCAAGGTGTTCCTGCTCATCCTGGCGCTGTTCACGCTCGGGAATTCGACCGACGCTTTTCTGCTGCTGCGGCTGACCGACGTCGAGGGCAGCCCGCTGTACGTGCTGCTGTTCTGGGCCTTGTTCAATCTCGTCAAGGCCGCGCTGTCGACCTACGGCGGCGCGCTGTCGGATCGGGTCGATCGGCGCTGGGTGATCGGCGGCGGATGGTTCCTGTACGCCGTGGTGTATCTCGGGTTCGCGCGAAGCGTGACGACCTCCGCGCTGACGGGCTGGTTCCTGCTGTACGGCGTGTACTACGCCTTCACCGAAGGGGCGGAGCGGGCGCTGATCGCCGACCTGGCGCCGGCCGATCTGCGCGGCACCGTGTTCGGTCTCTACAACGCCGTGCTCGGCATCGGGGCGCTCGTCGCGAGCGTCGTCTTCGGCCTGATCTGGACGCTGGTGGGGGCGCCGGTGGCGTTCACGCTGGGCGCGGTGCTGGCGCTGATCTCGTCCGGCCTGCTCGTGACCGTCCGGATGCCGCGCGCGTCGGTCGCGACCCGGTATAATTGACGAGCATGAAACAGATCCTTGTCACGAACGACGACGGCGTGCACTCCGAAGGGCTGAAGGCGCTGGCGGAGGCGCTCGGCGCGCTCGGCGAGGTGACCGTCGTTGCGCCGACCACCGAGGCGAGCGCGATCGGCCACGCGCTGACGCTGCGGCGGCCGCTGCGGCTCGAGCCGTTCGGGCCGCGGACGTATGCCGTGGACGGGACGCCGACCGACTGCGTCAACATCGGCATCGCGCAGGTGCTGAAGGCGATGCCCGACCTCGTCGTCTCGGGGATCAACAAAGGGTGGAATCTCGGCGACGACGTGACCTATTCGGGGACCGTGGCCGGGGCGATGGAGGCCGCGCTGCTGGGGATTCCTGGGCTGGCCGTCTCGCTGCAGTATCCGCGCGGCAGCGAACTGGACTTCACGCAGGCGGCGCGGGTGGCGGCCGGGATCGCGGCGGCGATTCTGCAGAACGGCCTGCCGCCGCGGACGTTCCTGAACGTGAACGTGCCGCGGGGGGAGGCCAGGGGGGTGCGGGTCACCGTGCAGGCGAAGCGGAACCACGTGACGTCGGTCGGCGAGCGGCACGATCCCAAGGGGCGGCCGTACTACTGGATCGAGGAGGGGCAGAACGACTGGGAGCCGCACGACCGGTCGGA
>DATLRO010000144.1:0-56024 GCA_035534615.1 Vicinamibacterales bacterium | reverse complement strand
GAACGCTTCGGTCCCGGGAGACGACAGCACCATGCCCTGCCCTTCCGGCGTGAAACCAAGACCGGCGCGCAGGCCCACGTCTCCCTCGCGCCGCCGGGCCTCGACCATTTCCTGCGTCTGTCGCAGCATGTTCAGCAGCTGCTCCCGTAGCTGCTCGAGGCCGGCCATCTTCGAGCCGGGTGTCCGCCCCTGCCGCTCCCCCTCGTCCCGGCCTCGCTCCCCCGGAGCCTTCGCGGCCGCTTTCCCGTCGCCCGATTGCGGCGTCCGGGCAGCCTTGGCGAGCTGATCGAGTTGCCGCTGGACGCCGTTCAGCCGGTCACGCAGCGACTGGACGCGGGCGAGCTGCTCGGCGAGCCGCCGGGCGTGCTCCCTTCCGGTCGCACCGGCGGCAGACAGTGCCTGTGACACGCGGTCGAGCGCCTGGCCCAACTGCTGTTCCGCGTCGGCGCGCGCGGCCGGGTCGATCCGGGCGCCGCCCGCCGCAGCCTGGTGCATCTCGGACGCCGACCGGCGCATGCGTTCCGACAGGTGGTCCTTCGCCAGCTCGCGGGCGGCCGCCGCCAGCGCCTGTGCCCCGGCCCGATCCCGCGTCCCGGCCCGATCCGGTGTCCCGTGGCCGACGTCCTTGTTCAACTGCGCGACGCGTCGCTCGATCTGCCGCGCCTGATCCGCGAGCCGCTGCTTCGCCGTCGCCAGGCGCCGCAGGGCGTCGCGCGCCGGCGCCCCCTGCCCGAACTGCCGCAGCTGCGACGCCATCTGCCGCTCGGCGTCAGCCAGCTCGCGCGTCTGGAGCCGAAGGTCGCCGACCGCCCGCCACGTCGGATCGGCCGCCGGCGCTCCATCCGCCATCTGCTCGGCCAGCCGCCGCAGCTCGTCGCCGGCACGGCCGGCCTGCGCGCTCGCGTCCCGGGGATTCTGCCGGCGCAGCTCGCCGGCGGCGGCCCCCATCGCGTTCGACACGGCGTCCATCTGCTGCCCCGCGGCCGACTGGGACCCGGCGGCGCCGTTCGGAGCCTGCTGCTTCAACTGGCGCGCAAGATCCTCTGCCTGCCGGCGCAGCTCCGACTGATCGCGGGTCAGCCGTTCCAGCTGGCGCTTCATCTCGTCGGGACCGAGTTTCGCGCGCTGCTTCGCCAGCGCCTGCTGCCGCCGGGCCAGATCGTCCTGGCGCCGCGCCAGTTCACGGACGCGGTCGAGCGCCCGATCGCCCGCGCGATCGGCCTGCGGCTCCGAGGCCGGCGGCGTCTCGTAATTGGTCTGCTGGAGCCGCTGCAGCTCGCGATCGAACAGCGTCGACAGGTCGAGGTTCCTCCGGTAGTCGCCTTGCGCCGGCCCGGACGCCTGCTGGGTCACCTGCCGGCGCCGGACTTCGGCCTGCGCTTTCAGCAACTGGTTCAGCGCGTCCATCTCGTGCGGCAGCGCCTTGCCGGTCTCGAGTCCGTCCAGCGACGTCACCGCCCTGCCCATCGCGGTCGCGGCCCCGTTCATCGCCTGCGCCGCCGCCTCCACCCCGCCCGGGTCGCCGGGCGGCTGCGGCTGCCGCGGGTCGCGCATCATCGCCGCATCGAACTGGCCGATCTGTTCCCTGGTCCGCGTGCGGAGCGCCGCCTGCGCCTGGCCGACCGACCGGATGTCCTGCGCCGACTGGCGGTCCGCCGCCCGGGACCGGCGGTCCAGCCGCCAGGTCGCGACGACGATGTCCTTCTGTGCCGCGACCAGGTCGTCGATCGACCGGTTCTGCCCCCCGGCCAGCCCCTGCGTCTGGCTCTGCGCCGCCGCGAATGCCTCCTCGAACGGCTGCACCTCGAGGAAGAAGATGTCGCTGCGCGCGGCGCCGGCGGCGCCGCTGCGCGTCCGGTCGTGCGCCCGCGCGTAGTAGCTGATCAGATCGCCCGGCTTGACGTGGAGGTTCTCGAGATACAGCAGGTACTGCCCGTCCACGCCCCCCTGGCCCGCCTTCGACTCCGCGAACGGTACGACCTTCTCCGCGCCGCCCGGCAGCGAGTAGACGAGGTCGAAGCGGCCCACCCCGAATTCAGCGTCGGCGTGCGCTTCGATGGCCACCTCCTCGAGCGGCGTCACCTGCCGGTCCTGCGCCGGCCGGATGATCCGGACGTCCGGCGGGCGATGCGCGAGCGTCCTGATGAAGTACTCCGTGTCGCCGGGATTCTTCAGCCCTTCGAGGCCGGCCAGCGCCACGCGGTACGACCCGTCCTGCCGGACGTCGATCTCCCCCTCCAGCGTCATCCGGGACAGGGAGGCCAGCGGAAGGCGCTGCCGGCCGTCGAGCGTGAGCGCGCCGGACGCCACCGGCTCGCTGGTCGTGATCCGCAGCCGGACGCGCGTGCCCGGCGGCGCGTAGATGTCGCCGCCGTCCGTTTCCGTCCGGGACGGCAGGCCGAGGCGGGCGGGATACCGATACTGGAGATCGATCCGCGTCACGTGCGGAGGCTGCAGCACCGTGACGGCGTAGCGCCGGCTGGCTGCCTGCCCGGCCGCGACGCGGTACCGGAACCCGCTCGTGACCGTCGCGAACGTGAACGTGTACCGCCCGCTCACGCCCGCCGGCTGCATGGCCACCTGCCGCCACCGATCGCCGCCGCCGAACTCGAGCGTCGGCACGAGGCCGCCGTGACGCGACGGGATGGTGACGGCAATCTGCAGCGGCGTCCCGATCGGAACGCGGGCATCGCCCGGCGTCACCTGCAGCGTGAGGGTGGAGGGAAACAGCGTGAACCGCGCCAGTTCGAGGGCCCGGGCTGCGGGCGCGCGAACGATCGCCACCGCCGCCGCCAGCGCCAGGGCGGCGGCCGCCGCCCAGCCAGCGGCCTGCCGGATCGCGCGACGGCTGACGATCGTGTCGAGATCCACCGCCGCCAGGCGCCGGGCCGTGTCGTCCAGCAGCCGGCCGAGCATCGGCGTCCGCTCCGCCCCGGCGCCGGCGCCGAATTCGACAGCCGACGCGACCCGATCCTCGAGCGCCGGACAACGTTCCTCGATCAGCCGGGCCACCAGTCGATCGGACGGCGCGCGGCCGATCCGCGCGAAGCCCCACGCAACCGCCGCCACCGCCCCGACCAGCGCGGCCGCAGCAGACACGAGCAGCAGATCGCGGCCCGAGCCGCCCAGCGTCCAGGCGGCGAGCGCGAGCAGCAGCACGGCCGCCGCGCCGGCGAACCCGCGGGCGATCCCCAGCAGCACGCGAACAGCACGCCACCGCACCCGGACCCGACGGAGAACCGCGGCGATCTCACGATACTGATCAGTCATGCGCGGCTGCCTCGTTCATACCGCCCGCCGGGCGACGACGCTCTCGATCGCCAGAACGGTGAGCACCAGTACGAGCGCGTACCACCAGAGATTCTGCCGCGCTTCGTCCGAGACCGCGGCCGCCTGCGCCTCGGCCGTCCCTGCCTCCTTCAGGCGGACGATGGCCGCCCGGAACTCGGAGGCGGTCAGGCGCGCCGGGTCCGACTCGCGCGGATCGACGTTCACCGCCACGCGCCGCACCGCGCCGCTCCCGCGCCCGGCCGGAAGACTCACGACCCCGGGCGCCGCCGGCACGCCCGGCGGCACGTCCCCGACGAAATAACCGGCAGGCGCCTGACGCGGGCCGCTCAGGTACCCGAGCGCCTCGTACAGGAACGGCAGGAACATCGGGTGCAGCGGGAAATCGTTCCACCGGTCCCCCAGGTCGGAGGCGAACAACAGGACCCGGCCTCCGGCCCCCGGGTACTCCACGAGGGCCGGTGCCCCGTTGCTGAACTGCGCCACGACGTCGGCTCCGGCCGGCACCGTGACCTGCGCCACCCGCCGGAACCGCGCGACACCAAGGTTCGCCGCCGCCGCACCGAGCGCGGCGACGATCGGGTGCCGCGCATCGGCCGGCACCAGCGACAACGGCGGGCCGTCGGCCGACGGCAGCGTGACGTCGAGCAGGCGGCCGGCCAGCAGGCTCCGCAGCACGTCGGCGTCGATGCCCGGCCCGACCGCGACGAACAACCCGCCGCCGCGCCGGACGAACGCCGCCAGCGCCTCCCGGCCGTTGCTGTCCAGCCCCTGCGTCGTCAGCAGCACGACCGCCCGATCGCGCGCCCACTCGCCGGCCGGCAGGGTGCCGACAGCCGACGGCCGGACGGCATGGAACGAGAACCGCGCCTCCGCCGCCCCGCCGGCCTGCAGTGCCTGCGCCAGATAGAACGCGTCCGCCGAGCCGCCGCCCGACGCGGTCACCGCCAGCACCGGCATCGGCGCCGGCGGGTCGAGCGCCAGGAACCGCGTGTTGTCGGCGACGTAGCCGGTCGGATCGTCGATCGACACGGCCGCCGCGCCGGTCTCCGGCAGGGCGGCGGCGAACGGGACCTGCACCGCGCCGCCGGGCGGCACCGAGAACGGCTGCACCACGCCGGGCCGGCCGTCCACCGTCAGCCGGGCCTGTCCGGTCGCGGCTCCACTCCCCTCGTTCCGCACGGTCGCGACGACGCCCCCTTCCTGGCGGCGGAGATCGACGACCGCGAGATTCCCCTTCGGCGCGCCGACGTCGGCCAGCTCGATGGCCACCCGCCCTGGCAGCGCGCCACGTTCGCCGGCGTCCCATCCGCTCGCCTGCAGGTCGGTGACGAGCACCACCGTGCCCCGTCTGGCGCCGATCGCGCCGGCGGCCCGGGCGAGGGCATTCTGGTAGCGCGTGGCGCCGGCGCCCGGCCGCAGTCGATCGATCGCCGCCAGCACCTGCGGCCGATCCATCGTCGGCGCCACGACGAGGTCGGCCCGATCGGCGAACCGTTCCAGGCCGACCGGCTGGCCGCCCGCCGCCCGGCGGACGGCCTGGCGGGCCAGCTGCCGCGCCCGGGCGAACTGTCCCGGCGCCGACAGGCTGAACGACGTGTCGACCGCGACGATCGTCACCGGCGCCGCGGACGAGGCCGACGCGTCCGGCACGTACGGGCGGGCGAAGGCGAGCGCCAGCAGCAGGAGCGCGGCGACGCGCAGCGCCAGCAGCAGCCATTCGCGCAGGCGGCGGTGCCGGGCCTGTTCGAGCGGGGCCTGCCTCAGCATCCGCACCGGGGCGAAGCGCACGCGCACGTCCGGGTGCCGGCGCAGCAGGTGCAGCACGATCGGCACCGCGACAGCGGCGGCTGCCGCCAGGAACCCGGGAACGAGAAAGGACAGTCCGAACATCCCCCTGGCCCGTGCGCCGCCGGGCGGCGCGCTAGAACGATCGTCCGCGCGACGACAGATAGGCCATCAGCGCGAGGTCGAGCGGTTGCGACGTGTCGACGAGACAATAGTCGATGCCGGCCGCTCCGAGCTCGCGGCGATACCGCCCGATCAGCCCGTCCATCTCCCTGAGGTAGTGCTGCCGCACGAGCGCCGGGACCGCCACCACTTCCTCGCCCGTCTCGAGATCCTCGAACCGGCTCGCCTGCTCGAAGGGAAACCGGATCTCGTCGGCATCGAGCACGTGGAAGACGATCACGTCCGAGCCGCGGAACCGGAAGTGCTTCAGTCCCTTGATCACCGCCGCCGGATCGTCGAGGAGGTCGGAGATCAGCACGACCATCCCGCGCTTGACGAGGGCGTCGGCCAGCTGGTGCAGCGGCTTCGACACGTCGGTCCGCAGCCCCAGTTCGAGCCGTGACAGCGAGATCAGCAGGGCGCGCAGGTGCCCGGGCCGCGAGCTGGGCGGCAGCCGCGCGACGATCCGGTCGTCGAAGCCGATCAGGCCGACGGCGTCCCGCTGCCGGTTCATCAGGTACCCGAGCGACGCCGCCAGGCAGGCGCCGTATTCCAGTTTGGTCATCGCGCCCGACCCGTAGCCCATCGACCGGCTGATGTCGAGCAGCAGATGGCATTCGAGGTTGGTCTCCTCCTCGAATTTCTTGACGTAGTACCGGTCGCTGCGCGCGAACACCTTCCAGTCGATCGTCGAGATGTCGTCGCCCGGCATGTACTGGCGGTACTCGGCGAACTCGACGCTGAACCCCTTGAACGGGCTGCGGTGCAGCCCGGACAGGAAGCCTTCGACGATCGACCGCGCCCGCAGATCCAGCGTGCCGATCCGGGCGATCACCGTCGGGTCGAGGTACCGGCGTTCGTCGCGCGGGTGCGGATTCATCGGTGGCGTCGCCTCCGGCCCGCCCGGCGGCCGCGGCTCACAGGCCGCTCCTCGGCGTCGGCACCTCGGCCAGCAGCTGCGTGACGATCGTGTCGGGCGTGATCCGCTCCGACTCCGCGTAGAAGTTGGTCATGACGCGGTGGCGCAGAATCGGCAGCGCGAGCGCCTGGATGTCACCGACCGAGACGTGCACCCGGCCGTGCATCAGCGCGCGCGCCTTGCCGCCCAGAATCAACGACTGCGATCCGCGCAGTCCGGCGCCCCACTTCACCCACTTCTCGACGAACGCCGGCGCGCCGGCGCGCCCGGGCCGCGACGCGTCGACGAGCCGGACGGCGTACCGCGCCACCTCCTCCGGCACCAGCACCTGCCGCACGACGCGCTGGAACGCGAGGATCTCGGCGCCGGTCAGCACGCGGTCCGGCGCGGGGCGCTCGGCGCCGGTCGTCTCGGTCACGACCCGCACTTCCTCGTCTTCCGACAGGTAGGTCATGACGAGGTTGAACATGAAGCGGTCGAGCTGCGCCTCCGGCAGCGGATAGGTCCCTTCGAGCTCGATCGGATTCTGCGTCGCCAGCACGAAGAACGGCCGCTCGAGCGGGTAGGTCCGGCCGGCCGCCGTCACGTGGTATTCCTGCATCGCCTCGAGCAGCGCCGCCTGCGTCTTCGGCGGCGTCCGGTTGATCTCGTCGGCCAGCACGATCTGCGCGAAGACCGGCCCTTTCACGAACCGGAGCGCCCGCCCTCCGCCGCGATCCTCCTCGAGGATCTCCGTCCCCGTGATGTCCGACGGCATCAGATCCGGCGTGAACTGGATCCGCTTGAACGACAGGTCCAGGATGTCCGCCAGCGTCTTGATGAGGAGCGTCTTCGCCAGCCCCGGCACACCGGTGATCAGGCAGTGCCCGCCGGTGAACAGCGCCGTCAGCACCTGGTCGATGACCTCGTCCTGCCCGACGATCACCTTGCGCAGCTCGCCGAGAATCCGTTCGCGTCCCTCGACCACCCGCTCCGGCGTGGCCGCCCGTGTCTCCACCGTCTGCTCCATCGGGTGCGTGTCCTTCTGCGTTCAACGGCGGCGGGGCCCTGCCCCGGCCGCCCGCGGTCAGTGCGTCAGCACGTACACGATCTCGTTGATCTCCATCTGATACGCCATGGCCGTGTACTTGATGTACCCGGGGAACTCCACCGCGTTCGACCACTCCCAGCCGTCACCCATGTCGGTGTTCCAGTTGATGAGCACCATCGGCCGGCCGGTGTCGTCCAGGATGGCCCGGAGGTGCGGCACGAAGCCGCCTTTCTCCCACGTGCGCCCGGCGAGGAACGATCCGAGGCCCGGCACCTGCGGATACCGGTCGATCCGGTAGAAGCAGGTGAAGATCGGATGCGGCGGCTGGATCTCCACGATCGGCCGGTTCGGGAACACGCGGTGCAGCTCGTGCGCGACGTTCGCCCATTCGTACGGCCCGTGGAAGTCGTCGAACGTCGCGGTGCCGCCCCGCAGCAGGTACTCCCGCAGGATCGGCACCTCGGAGTCGAGCAGCCGGAGGTTGCCCCCTTCGACGAAGTAGATCCACGGGTACTCGAAGAGCCGCGGGTCGTCCAGCGACAGCACCATCGGATCCTCCACCTGGATCGAGGTCGCCGACTTCACCCGGCGCGACAGATTCTCTTCCGCCGCCGGCGCGTCGATGTACCACGGCTCGCCGAACGCCCGCAGCGCGCTGGCGGGCGTCTGGAAGTGGTAGCGGATCCGGACGAACCGCCACTGGAGCCCGGCGAACCGGGGATCGCCCCGCTGCGGCACGACCTGCGCCTGCGCCGGCCGCCAGCCGAAGGCCAGCAGCGCGACGCCGATCGCCAGCGCACCGGCGACGACCGGCAGCCGGAGGGGGGCGCGGCGGCTCATGGCGAGTCCCCCACCAGCTTCAGCAGCAGGTCCTGCGCGCGCGCGTACAACGGCGCGATCTCGAGCGCGGCCAGCGTCTCCCGCTTCGCCTCGGCCTGGTGCCCGGCCAGGTCGTCCGTCTCGGCCAGATCGCAGTAGGCGGCCGCCCGGTCCGCCGGACCGGCCGCCAGCGCCACCTGGAATTCGCGCAGCGCCGTGGCCGTGTCCCGGCGCTGCAGCGCGAGCCGGCCGAGCTCCGTGTGCGCGGAGGCGTCGAACGGATCGAGCGCGGCAATCCGGCCGTACACCGCCTGCAGGGCGGCCGTGTCCGTGCTGGTCTTCAGCAGCGCCGCCAGCTGGCGCGCGGCCTCGAGGTTATCGTGGTCGGACCGCAGGAGCGCCTGCAGTTCGCTGATCGCCAGGGCGATGTGGGCGCCCTGGATGGCCATCCCCGCGACGATCGCATGCGGGCTGTCGTCGCCGGTCGCCGTCGGCACCAGCTCGGCCGCCCGTTCGTAGACCGCCATCGCCTGGCGGATGTTGCCGTTCCACCGCAGCGCCCGGGCGTACGCCATCATCACGGGATAGCTCACCGGATACTGCTGCGCCAGGCCGGCCAGCGACGGCAGCGGCAGGACCCGCAGCGTCTCCGCGTCGGGCCCGCGGAGCGACTGGCGCAGCGGGCCGAACTGCCTGTCCAGCGCCGCGGTGAACCCGATCTGCAGCTCGGCCAGGCCGACGCCGAACGCCTTCTTCAGCGCGGCCCCGGTGTCCAGCCCGTCACCGTACGCCCGGAGCAGCGCATTCAGACCGGTCTGGCCGTAGACCCTCACCAGGTACGCGACGAACAGCGACGCTTCGTCATACGCCAGCGAGACGCGCCGGGGATCGCCGAAGCCGGCGTCGAGATTCGACAGCGGGAGCACCTGTCCGTGCTCCATCGCCAGCGCGAACGGCACGTCCAGGGCGCGCCCCCACTCGGGGCGCGCCCGCTGTTCCTCGTAGACGGAGATGCCTTCGGTCAGCCAGCGCGGCACCCGGTCGCGCGACATCTGCAGCGTGACCACGTGCGCCAGCTCGTGCCAGAGCGTCGCCTCCCAGAAGAACGTGCCGGGCGGCCGTGCGCTCGGCGAATCCATCGTCACCACGCGGCCGAAGCAGGCGCCGAGCACGCCGATCATGCCCGGCAGCCCGAGGTTGCGCACGGCGAAATCGTCGTGATGCGGGAACACCTCGATCAGGATCGGTCCCGCCGGCGTGAACCCGTACTCCTTCGAGAGCGTCGCGAGCGCCTGCCGGGCGAGCGGGACGATGTACGGACGCAGCACGGGCGCTTCGTCCGGACTCAGGCGGATGGCCAGATCGCCGTCGCGCACGGTGGTGAACCTGCCGAGCGTGTCGAGCAGCCCCAGCAGGTTGTACGTCACGACGTCGTACGGATCGGTCTTGAACGCCCGATCCAGCGCCACCCGCGCGCCCGCTTCGTCGCCCGTTCGCAGCAGGTCGAGCCCCAGGTCCGCCTGCGCCCGCGCATCGTCGGGATCGAGCGCGACCGCCTGCCGGACCAGCGCGACCGCCTCGTCGAAGCGGTAGTGGCGCGCCGCCTCGTCCGCCACGATCCGGTAGGCTTCCCCGGATGCGGGAGTGACCGCCAGCGCACGCCCCAGTTCCCGCTGATAGTCCGCCGAGCGCCCTTCGAGATAGGCGAGCGAGGCCAGCAGCGCGTGCGCCTGCGGACTGGACGGGTTGACGGCGAGCGCCTGCTGGAGTGCCGCCACCGCCCGGCCCGGATGCCCGTCGTCGAGCGCGAGGCGGGCCACGAGCAGACGCGCGTCGACATCGGCGGGATTCAGCGCCAGCGCCTGCTCGAGCAGCGCGTGGGCCTGCGGCTGGTCCGCGTCCACCGCCGCCTGCGCCAGCCCGACCAGCGCCGGCTCCCACGCCGGATCCGCCTTCAGCGCGCCGCGGAACGACGCGATCGCATCGGCAGGGTTGTGCTTGTCGAGGAGAAGACGGCCCCAGGCCGTGTTGATGGCCGGGTCGTCCGGCGCCGCCCGGGCGGCCGCCCGGAACAGCGCGTTCGCATCCTGAAAGCGGCCGAGCCCTTCGTAGCCGGCGGCCAGCCGCGCCTGCTCCTGCGGCGTGCGCGACCCGCCCGGTGTCGCCTCCAGTGCCGCCACCAGCGCTTCAAAAGTCTGCCGGGCCTGCACGCGGCGGCCGAGGAACGCGTCGAGTCGCGCCAGGACCAGCGCCGCGTCACTGCCCGGCGCACGCCGGGTCACCGGCGTCAGGAGGGCGTCGGCCTGCGGGTAGCGGCCGCGGGCGATCGCCGCACGCGCTTCGAGGGCCGCGACCGCCGGATCGCGTCCATCGAGCCTGGCCAGCAGCGCGTCGACGTCCGGATACCGCCCCTCGCGGAACGCCTGCCCGGCCTGCTCCAACGCCGGCCGCGGCGGCTGCGACCCCGCCACGGCGCCGCCTGCCAGACACAGGACGATCGCCGCGATGGCGACTCCCGTCCGCCGCCACCGCCCCGTGCGAGCGCAGCCTTCACGCAGCCGTGTCCGGCTCATCCTGTCACGCACGTCACGGATCGTGAAATCCCGATCAGGCGGCGTCGGGCGCCAGGATGGAGCCCGCACCGCCGACAGGCGTCGGTCCTGCCCGCCACCGGGCGAGCCCGTTCAGTTGTCGGAAAAAAGGAGCCGCAAGCGTTGCTCTTGCAGAATACCGTACAGTTACGCGGTTCGAGCCGCGAGAGCGACCGGTGGACAAAAAATCCTGGTGGAAGGCAGCGGCGCGCGGGAGCAGGCCGGCGCCAGGGCCGCCCCCGTGGCGGAGAAAGGAATCAGCCCTGTCGTGCGGTCGTCACCGGCGCCGCGAGCACCCGGCGGAACACGTCGCTGGCGCGCCGCATCTCGCTCAGGGTGCCGAGTGAAATTCGCGCATGGGTCGTCAGCGGCGGAAACGGCCGGCCGACCAGCACGCCGAGCGCACGGCAGGCGTCCTGGAACGCCTGCGCGTCGCGGCGGATGTCGACCAGGACGAAGTTCGCTTCCGAGACGCCGACCTTGTAGCCAAGCTGCTCGAAGAAGCGGCGCGTATAGTCCTTCGCTTCGCGATTGAGCCGGCGTTCCTTCTCGATGTGCCCCGCCTGCCCGATCGACCCGAGCGCCGCCGCAATGGCCAGTACGTTGATGCCGAGGCCGAGCTTGAACGGCCGCAGCTCGTTGATCGTGCCGGCATGGGCGACCGCGTAGCCGATCCGGAGCCCCGCCATCCCGTGCACCTTCGAGAAGGTCCGCGCGACGATCACCCGGCGGTTCTCCATGGCGATCGGGATCGCCGTGGCGTACGACGGGGCGTCCACGTATTCGAAGTACGCCTCGTCCATCAGCACCCGGGTGGATCCGGACGCGCCGGTGACCGCGTGGACGAAGCGGCGGACGCTCGCCGCGCCGTGAACGGTGGCGGTCGGATTGTTCGGATTGCAGAAGTACACGAGTCCCGCGCGGCTGCCTGGCCGCTGCATGCCGGAGAGATCGAGCTGCAGCGACGCGTCGACCGGCACGGCGATCACCTCCGTACCCAGCCGCGCCGCTTCCCTCCCGGGCGTCTCGTAGGTCGGCGCCGCCGTGACGAGCGCGTGCCCGCGCCCCGTGTACGCCTGCACGGCGATCCTCAGGATCTCGGTCGATCCACAGCCGAGCAGGACGTTTTCCGGCGCGACGTCGTGATGCCGTGCAATCGCCAGCGTCAGCTGGTCGACCGGCAGGAACGGATACCGGTTCGCTTCGCTCAGGCCCCGGCGGATCGCGTCGAGCGCCAGTGCCGACGGCCCGTTCGGATTCTCGTTGCTGTTCAGCCGCAGCGCGTCCGGCACCTCCAGCGCCGGCACGGCCGCTGCCGCCGCCGGCTCGCCCCCGGACGCTTCGCGCCCGCGAGCCGACACCCAGCCGCCCGGCAACCGGCCGGCCACGGCGCCGGCCGTGGCGCCCATGCCAAGAGACCGCACAAACGCGCGGCGCGACAGAGCCATGTCTCTCCTCCCCGCTGGAGCACTCCCGGCCGTTACGGATGACAAGCGTCGGATCGTCCGCGACCCGCACAGCCCATCTCCGCTCGAACCGGACTGCCGGATGGGTGTCGAAGCGCGGAGTATAACATGCGCGCGTCGGAGCCTCAGGGACTCATCTCCGCCCACTCACCACTCACCACTCATTCCTCACCACTCATTCCTCATTCCTCATTCCTCATTCCTCTCTTCAACTCCCTCTCCTCCACCGCGATTCTTCGCGCGAGGAGGAGGCCGAACGCGGCGAGGCTGGCGACGCCGGCGACCGGGGCCCTCAGCAGGAGCGCCGCGCCCAGCAGTTCTCCGCAGACGCCGACGTAGTTGGGATGACGCAGCCAGCGATACGGCCCGGAAGTGACGAGCGGCACTTCGGGCAGCACGATCACGCGGAAGCTCCACCGCTCGCCGAGCGCCGCCATGGCCCAGTACTTCAACGCCTTGGCCGCACCAAACACGACGAGGCCGGCGGCGAGCAGCCGCGGCGGGGCCGGGCCCGACAACAGGCCTTCGATCGCCATGGCCAGGAACGCGCCCGGGTAGGCGATGCGCATCAGCGCATACACATCGTCCGGCGCCTCGAACCCGCCGCGCGCCCGGAGCCGCACGTCGTGCCGCGCCGCAATCACCGCCTCGACCGCCAGCAGCGCGAACACCGCCGCCGTGATGGCCAGGATCTGGCCGGCACCGGTCACCACGCCTCCCGCGCGGCCGGGCCGCAGACCGCGTCGCCGGCGGCCCACGTGTCTCCGGCGATCCGGATGACGAATCGGAGCGCGGACGGCGCGAGCATCACCCCCCAGGCCGCGGCCTGGACGGCTGCCGGCGATCCGACGATCGTGCGCAGGCTGCGGTTGAAGCCGCGCTTGGCGGCGAAGCGGCGGCGGCGGCGCGCCGCCAGCCGCCGGTGCACGCCGTCCCAGCCGGACGACAGCGCCTCGACGGCCGCCCGTGCGGCGAGTTCCCCGCCGCGGATGGCGAAGCCCAGGCCGTCGCCGGTCATCGGATCGATGAAGCCGGCGGCATCGCCGGCCAGCAGCAGCCCGTCGATCGCCGCCGCGCGCACGTCCACGGCCAGCGGCCCCAGCACGACCGGCCGGCCGGCCGGACGCGCGGCCGCACACCTGAGCGCGATCGCCGGGTCGATCGCCATGGCTGTACGCAGCAGGTCCACCGGATCGCCGAACCGGCGGTCGAAGGCCGTGCCGCCGCCCGGGGAGGCGACGAGGCACACGTTGGTCAGCCCGCCGGGCACGGGCGCCATCCCGAGATAGTATCCGCCCCGGATGTGCATCTCGCCGAGCGACGACAGGCCGGCCACGCCGTCGAAGTAGCCGCCCACCGCCCAGCGGCGCGGCGCTGCCGGATGCCGCGCGAGGCCGAGCCCGAACGCGAGCGTCGACCGCCGCCCGTCGGCCGCGATCGTCACGCGCGCACGCATCGGCGTCTCGCCCGATCGGCCGTCGGCCGGCGCCACGACGAGCCCGGCCACTCGCGGGCGGCGCGGCCCGCCCTCCAGGATCGCCCGCCGGACGCTCACGCGCTCCTCGAACTGCACGCCGGCCGCGCAGGCGATCTCCAGCAGCCCCTGGTCGAGGTCGCGGCGGAGGATGGCGACGCCGTACAGGCCGCGCGGATAGCGGCAGTCCACGCTGACGCCGGAGCCGCTGACCCGCATGCCCTCGAGGCGGAGCCCGCGCGCCAGGCCGGGCGGAGCCAGCGCCAGCTGCCGGAGCGCCGCGAGCGCCCCGGGGTTGAGCGTGTCGCCGCAGAGTTTGTCGCGCGGAAATCGCGCCCGATCGACGAGCCGCACGGACGCGCCGGCGCGCGCCAGCAGTGTCGCAGCGACGGTGCCGGCCGGGCCCGCTCCCGCGACCAGCACGTCGACCGGTTCCGTCATGACTGCCCGGGCCAGCCGGCGCCGATCACCAGGGCGCTGTTCTTCGAGCCGAAGCCGAGGCAGCTGCACAGCGCCGCCTGAGGCTCGGCCGGCCGCCCGGTCACGGGGATGAAATCCAGGTCGCAGGCCGGGTCGCCGTCGGTGAGGTTGGCCGTCGGCGGCAGGTAGTGGTGGGTCATGGCGAGGGCGGCGGTGACAACGCCCGCCGCGCCGCTCGCCCCCTGGGGATGCCCGATCATCGATTTCACCGAGGATCCCGCGACGCGATCGGCCCGGGCGCCGAAGACCTGCCGCACGCAGCGGGACTCGACCGCGTCGTTGAGCATCGTCGACGTGCCGTGATAATTGATGTAGTCGATCTCCTCGATCGGCCGGCCCGAGCGGGCGATGGCCAGCTCGATGGCATGGACGATTTCGGTGCCGTCCGGCGCCATCTGCACGCGGTGGTAGGCGTCGCACGTCGAGGCGTAGCCTTCGATGACCGCGTAGACGTGCGCGCCGCGTGCCCGTGCCCGGTCCTCGCGCTCCAGCACGACCATCCAGGCGCCCTCGCCCAGGACGAAGCCGTCGCGACCGCGATCGAACGGGCGCGAGGCCTCCGCCGGGCGGTCGTTGTAGTGGGTCGACACCGCCCGCATGCGCGAGAAGCCGAAGATCATGCCGGGGGTGACGCACGCGTCGGCGCCGCCCGAGAGCAGCACCTCGGCTTCGCCGGACCGGATGAGGGACGCGCCGTAGCCGATGGCGTCGGTCGAGCTGGTGCAGCCGGTCGACAGGACGTGGCTGATGCCGCGCAGCCGCAGCGAGATCGACAGCTCGCTCGACACCATGCCGACGATGGAGATGGCGATGGCGTAGGGGGTGACCTTGCGGCCGCCGTCGACGAAGAAGTCGTAATACTGGCGCTCGCCGACATCGATGCCGCCGCCGCCGCTGCCGATGATCACGCCGGCGCCCGGCTGCCCCGAGCGCAGGCCGGCGTCGGTCCACGCCTCGCGGGCGGCGATCACCCCGATCAGGGCCGTCCGTGAATAGCGCTTCGGATCGGCCCGCGCGTCGCGGGGGTCGGCCTCCTCGCCGGCGAGCGGGGGAATGTCGTCAGGCGTGATCGGCGGCACGGGCGCCGCGACCCGGCAGGGGAAGCCGGAGGCGTCGAAGTCGTCAATCGCGCGGGTGCCGCTGCAGCCGCGGCTGACGTGCTGCCAGAAGCGGTCGCGGCCGATGCCGAACGGCGACACGACCCCGATGCCGGTGATGACGACCCGCGGTGCTGTCGATCCGGCCATGGGGAGTCCTTGTACAATGGATGCGCGATGGACGCTACCCGCTCATCGGCTCCGCGCGCGGCCCGCGCAATCGCCTGGCTCGGCGGCGCGGCGTTCGTCGGTTCGCTCGCCTGCTGCGCGTGGTTCATCGCCGTCGCGCTCGAGCGCCCGGTGGCGCCGCTCGGCGCCGGCGCGACCGCACGCGCGATCCTGGTCGACCTGGCGCTCTTCACGCTGTTCGCGACGCATCACAGCGCGATGGCGCGGCCCGGCGTGAAGGCGTGGATCCACCGGCACCTTGGCTCCGGGCTCGAGCGTCCATTGTACGTCTGGACGGCCAGCCTCCTGCTGGCTTTGACGTGCCTGTGCTGGCAGGGGATCCCCGGCGGCCTGTACCACGTCACCGGCGCGGCGGCGTGGCTCGCCCGGGTGGTCGAGGCGGCCGGCGTCGCGATCATCGTCGCGGCGACCCGCGTCATCGATCCGCTGGAGCTGGCCGGCATCCGCCAGCTGGACCGCCCGCGCGATCCGGCGCTGCTGCAGATCCGGGGCCCCTACCGCCGGGTGCGGCACCCGCTGTATCTCGGCTGGATGCTGCTCGTCTTCGCCGCCCCCGCCCTGACGCTGAACCGCCTGCTGTTCGCCGTGCTCACCAGCGGCTACCTGCTCGTCGCCATCCCGTGGGAGGAGGCTTCGCTGACGCGGACGTTCGGGGAGGCGTACGCGGCCTACCAGCGGCAGGTGCGCTGGAAGGTGCTGCCGGGGGTATATTGACGTCGGGCGCTCAGTTCCAGCGCAGGCCCTTGAGCTGATCGAGATTCACGTTGCCGCCGCTCAGCACGCAGGCGATGCGCGAGCCGGCCGGCGCGTCGATCAGCTCCTGCAGCAGCGCGCCGACGGTCGCGGCCGCCGCCCCTTCGGCGACGAGCTTGGCGTGCGCCATCAGCCAGATGACGGCGTCGAAGATCTGCGCATCCGGCAGCGTGACGATGGCGTCGACGAACCGGCTGCAGATGGACCGGGTGATCTCCCCGACGCGCTTCACGCGCAGGCCGTCGATGATGCACTCGACGCGGTCGAGCGTGACGACGCGCCCCGCCTCGACGCTGCGCTTCATGCCGGGCGCGCCGGACGACTCGACGCCGATGACGCGGATGGCCGGGTTGAGCCCCTTGAGCGCCATCGAGACGCCCGAGATCAGCCCGCCGCCGCCGATCGGCACCACCGCGAAGTCCACCTCGGGCCACGCCTCGTAAATCTCGAGGCCGACCGTCCCCTGCCCCGCGATCAGCTGCGGATCGTCGAACGGATGGATGTAGGTCAGTCCCCGCTCGTCGACGAGCTGCCGCGCCTTCTCGTCCGCCTCGTCCCAGATCGTGCCGTGGAGGACGACTTCCGCGCCGTACCCCCGGGTCGCGGCGATCTTCGACGGCGTGGCGTTCTCGGCCATCACGACGACGGCGTGCATGCCGGTCAGCGCGGCCGCCAGCGCCACGCCCTGCGCGTGGTTGCCGGCAGACGAGCAGACGACGCCGCGCCGCTTCTGCTCGTCGGTCAGGTGGCTGAACTTGTTGAGCGGCCCCCGGATCTTGTAGGAGCCGGTCTTCTGGAACAGCTCCGCCTTCAGCCGCACGTCGAACCCGGTCCGCTCGCTGAGCAGCCGGGACGTGAGCAGCGGCGTGCGATACACCCGGTCGCCCATCACGGCGCGGGCGCGGCGGAAGTCGTCGGGACGGAGGGTCGTCACGACTGCTGCAGGAACACCAGCGAGTGCTGCGACGGGATGTCGAACCGCCGCCCGCACGCCTGGCAGGTGATGGTGTCGTCGACGCGGATCATGTAGTCGCGCAGCTTGGCGTACAGCGCACGATCGCGTTCGTCCGCGCCGGCCGGCAGCCGGTCCTTCTTCGTCCGGATGACCCACCGGACCTGGTACTCGCCGGCCCGCCGGCACCGGGGACAGGTGAACGTCGCGGGGCGGGTCTCCGACTTTTCGGTGAAGAACTGCCGCTCGTCGAGGGCCATGCGCGCATCATACCACCAGTGCCGGCGCCCGGCGCCGGTCCGGCCGTCCGTTTGACTCGCGCGCCGATTTGATTCACATTGGCAGAGAACGCGCCCGGTCGCGCACGACGGCGCTCACGGTCCCGCGTGCGGCGCCCCCCTGTCCGACGCCATGACCGACCACGCCGCTGACCCGTCGCTGCCTCCCCACGCCACCGCCCCGGCGCCGCCCGAGCGGACCGACGTGTACCCGTCCGAGCTGCCGGTCCTGGCCCTGCGCCAGACGGTCGCGCTGCCCCTGACGCTCCAGCCGCTGGCGGTCAACCGGCCGGTCTCGATCGACGCCGTGAACCGCGCGCTCGGCGGCGATCGGCTCCTGCTCCTGCTGCTGCAGAAGACCGACGCCGAGGATCCCTCACCGGCCGACCTCCACACGGTCGGCACGATCGGGATCATCCGCCAGATGGCCAAGGTGCCGGGCGGCGGCGTGCAGGTCCTGGTCGAAGGGCTCGTCCGGGCGCGGGCCCTGGCCGTGAGCCGCACCGAGCAGATCATGCAGGCGACGGTGGCGCCGTCGCCGGACCGGGTCGAGAGCTCGCTGGAGATCGACGCCTACATGCGCCGGATCCACGATCTCGTCGACCGGGCGCTGTCGCTCGCCAGCGGCCTGTCGCAGGAGCTGCGGAACGTCGTGATGGGCATCGATGAGCCGCTGCGGCTCTGCTACCTGCTGGCCAGCCTGCTCGACATCAAGGCGGAGCAGAAGCAGCAGCTGCTGGAGGCCGAGCGGCTCGTCGACAAGCTCGAGCAGCTCACCGCCGCCCTCACCCGCGAGATCGCGCTGCTGGAGATCCGGAACAAGATCGAGTCGCAGACGCAGCAGCAGATGACGGATCAGCAGCGCCAGTACTACCTGCGGCAGCAGCTGAAGACCATCCAGGAGGAGCTCGGCGAGGGCGAGAAGAGCGACGTCGGCGACCTGCGCAAGCGGGTCGAGGACGCGCACCTGCCGGAGGCGGTCGCGCAGACGGTGCTGCACGAGGTCGACCGTCTCGACCAGATGTCGCCGATGTCGCCCGAGTACCAGATGGTGCGGACCTACGTCGACTGGGTGCTCGACGTCCCCTGGACGACGACGACCGAAGACCGGCTGGACCCGATCGAGGCGCGGCGGGTGCTCGACGCCGACCACTACGATCTCGACAAGGTCAAGGAGCGGATCGTCGAATACCTCGCCGTGCGGAAGCTGAAAGGCGACCTGAAGGGCCCGATCCTCTGCTTCGTCGGCGCGCCGGGCGTCGGCAAGACGTCGCTCGGGCAGTCGATCGCGCGGGCGATGAACCGCAAGTTCATGCGGATCTCGCTCGGCGGCGTGCGCGACGAGGCGGAGATCCGCGGCCATCGCCGGACCTACATCGGCGCGATGCCGGGCCGGATCATCCAGGCCCTCAAGCAGGTCGGCGCGGCCAACCCGGTCTTCATGCTCGACGAGATCGACAAGCTGAGCGTCGGCTTCCAGGGGGACCCGGCCGCCGCCCTGCTCGAGGTGCTCGACCCGGCGCAGAACCACGCCTTCCGCGATCACTATCTCGAGATCCCGTTCGACCTGTCCCGCGTGCTGTTCATCGCCACGGCCAACCAGCTCGGCCCCGTGCAGCCGGCGCTGCTCGACCGGATGGAAATCATCGAGCTGCCCGGCTACACCGGGGAGGAGAAGCTCCACATCGCGCGCCGCTACCTCCTGCCGCGGCAGCTGACCGAGAACGGCCTGCCGCCCGGCGCGCTCGAGCTCCGCGACGACGCGCTGCGCCTGGTCGTGTCCGAGTACACGCGCGAGGCGGGCGTCCGGAGCCTGGAGCGCCGCATCGGCACGATCGCGCGCAAGATCGCGGCCCGCGTCGCCACCCGGCCGGCCGACGCCGCGCCGATCCCGCAGCCGCTCGTCGTCGACGCGCCCGACGTCGCGGGCTACCTCGGCCCGCCCCGCTTCCACCGCGAGACCGTCTTCCGCACGTCGCGTCCCGGCGTCGCGACCGGCGTCGCCTGGACCGAGACCGGCGGCGACGTCCTGTTCATCGAGGCGAGCCTGCTGCCGGGCGGCGCGCAGAACATCATCCTGACCGGCCAGCTCGGCAGCGTCATGCAGGAATCGGCGCGCGCCGCCGTCAGCCACATCCGCGCCCACGCCGCCGAGCTCGGCGTCGCCGACAACTTCCTCGATCACCACGACCTGCACATCCACGTGCCGGCCGGCGCCATCCCGAAGGACGGCCCGTCGGCCGGCGTCACCATGGCGACCGCCATCCTGTCCGCCGTCCGGAAGCAGCCGGTCAGCCCCGACGTCGCGATGACCGGCGAGATCACGCTCACCGGGCTGGTCCTGCCGGTCGGCGGCATCCGCGAGAAGGCCCTCGCCGCCCGCCGCTACGGCATCACGACGTTCATCCTCCCGGCGCTCAACGAGCCGGACATCGCGGAGATGCCGGCCGAGGTGCGCGGGAGCATGACGTTCGTGCTGGCCAGGACGCTCGACGACGTGCTGCAGGTCGCGCTGCCGGCGCCGGCGGTCCCGCCGTCCCACGCGTGAGCGTCCTGCCCTTCGCCCGGCCGCCCGGACCGTCGTCGCCCTCGCTGGTGTTCTACGTGTCCGGCCACGGGTTCGGACATGCGTCGCGGGACATCGAAATTCTGAACGCGCTGCACGCGGCCCGGCCCGACCTGCACGTGACCGTCAGGACGACCGCGGCGCGCTGGCTGTTCGAGGCGTCGCTCGACGGCCCGATCGCGTACCAGGAGGTCGCCTGCGACACCGGCGTGGCGCAGATCGACAGCCTGCGGCTGGACGAGGGGGAGACCGTGCGCCGCGCGGCCCGGTTCTACGACGCGCTCGAGACGCACGTCGCGCGCGAGGTGGCGGCGCTGCGCGCCGTCCGCGCGGACCTCGTCGTCGGCGACATTCCGCCGCTCGCGTCCGCGGCGGCGGCCGCCGCCGGCCTGCCGGCGATCCTGATCGGCAACTTCACCTGGGACTGGATCTACGAGGGCTACGCCGACAGCCTGACCGGGGCGCCGCACCTGCTGTCGATCGTCCGCCAGGCCTATGCCGGCGCCGCCTGCGCGCTCCGGCTGCCGATGTCGGGCGGGTTCGCGCCGGTGATGAGCGTGACGAAGGACATCCCGCTCGTGGCCCGGCACGCGCGGCAGGCGCCGGCGGACGTCCGCCGGCGGCTGGCGCTGCCGGATGACCGGCCGATCGTGCTGGTGTCGTTCGGCGGACACGGCTTGAAGGATTTCGACCCGGCGCCGCTCGGCCGCCACCAGGACTTCACGTTCCTGACGACCGGCGCCCGCAGCGACCGCCCGCCGTCGAACGTCGTCGAGATCGACGCGCAGACGCTGTACCGCGACGGACTGCGGTACGAGGATCTCGTCGGCGCCGCCGACGTCGTCGTCACCAAGCCGGGCTACGGGATCGTCGCCGAAGCGATTGCCAACGGCACGTCCATCCTGTACACGTCGCGCGGGCGGTTCGTGGAGTACGATGTGCTCGTCGAGGCCATGCACCGCCTGACGCGCTGCCGGTACATCCCGAACAGCGACCTGCTGGCCGGCCACTGGGCCGGGCACCTCGAGCGCCTGCTGGACCTGCCGGCGCCGGCGGTCCGTCCGCCGACGAACGGCGCCGGGATCGCCGCCCGGGAAATCCTCGACCGGCTCTGACCCGTCGGCGCGAGTCCGTTCATGCCCATGTCTCCGTCAACCGCCGCGCCCCCCGTGATCCTGCCGCCGGGAGCCGTCCCGGTCGATCCGTTCCCCGCGCTGGCCGGCACGCGGTCGTTCGTCTCGGGCGATCCGGGCGGGAGCCGCCTGCGCCTCGCGTATTACCGGCTGCCCGGCGATGCGACGCTCCATGCGCGGGTCTGGTTCGGCCAGGACGCCCAGGGGCCGCCGGGACACGCGCACGGCGGCAGCATGGCGGCCGTCCTCGACGAAGCAGCCGGCGGCGCCGCCTGGCTGGCCGGCCACCGGATCCTGATCGCGCGGCTCACGACCGACTTCCGCCGGATGGTGCCGCTCGGCACCGACGCGACCGTTCACGCCTGGGTCGAGTCGATCGACGGGCGCAAGGTGATCACGCGGGCGCGCCTGGTGGACGAGGCGGGCGAGCCGTTCGCCGACGCCGAAGCGCTGTGCGTGCTGCTGGGGGACGAGCGGCTGAACGCGCTGATCGAACAGGCCGGGCCCTGAGCCTCCGGGGCCGGGCCTGTCGAACCGGGTCCGCTGACGTGGTGCGATCCGGCGCACGGCCGGCGCGGCGCGATGGCTACGCCGTCGCGCCGGGGGTCGCCTTGACGCAGGTCACGAGCGACCAGATGCGGGGAATGTTCACCTTCTCGATCGACACCGGCTCGAGATCGGCCTGCGCGAGAAACGCCGGCAGATCGAGATCCGACTTGAAGCCGATGTGCACGGTGAACGGCGAGAGGATCCGGTCGATGCGGGCGAACACCCGGTTCCGGCTGCGGAAGTGGTTCAGGATGATGACGCGTCCGCCGGGCCGGCAGACCCGGACCATCTCGCGTGCGACCGCGACCGGATCCGGAACGACGCTGATGACGTAGGGCGCGTAGACGATATCGAACGAGTCGTCCGGGAATCTGAGGTCGGTGGCGTCCATCTCGAGCACGCGGACGTTCTTGACGCCCTTGCGCGCGATCCGCTCGCGCGCCCGCTCGAGCATGGAGGCCGACAGGTCGACGCCGACGACCTGCACGTCTTTGGGATACAGCGGCGCGTTGATGCCGGTGCCGACGCCCACTTCGAGGATCCGGTCGCCCGGCCGGATGTGCATCCGATCGAGCGCCTGGAGGCGGCCGGCGTGCAGGGTCGGCCCGAACGTCAGATCGTAGACGAGCGCGAGCTTCTTGTAGACGCCGGCCACGAAATCGGTTTCGACCACCGTGACCGACAGCGCCCGGGTCGCCACGTCACTCGACGCGAGGATCTCGGGTGTCTCAGAATTGTTCCGCTCGAATAGCGGCATGAAGAGCCTCTGCGGCGCATCGGCCGCGACCGTCAGTCGTCTGCCCGCCGGGCGCGCAGTCCGGCGTTCCGGTTCAGCCGCCCGTGGCGGGGGCGGCATCCCGACAGAAAAACACGACCGCCAACGGAATATATCTCTCCGGACCGGGCCGGCACAAGTCCAAAGCCGGACCGCGCGGCCCACGGCGGCCCGTGGAGCCGGACCGTTCGGGGCACGCCGGCCGGCTCAGCGCAGCCCGTCGAGGACGTCGAGCGCCGGCGCGATCCGGCCCGCGGCGGTCGACAGCTGCAGTCCCTGCACCATCGGCTTCAGCGCCAGGGCGATTTCACGGGCGATCGCCACCCCTTCAGCCGCCGGATCGGCGGCGCGCCGCATGCGGGCCACCAGGGCGTCGGGCACCTGCACCTCCGGCACCTCGTTGGCCATGAACTCGGCGTGGCGGACGCTCTCGAACGGCCGCACGGTCGCCAGGATCGGCATGCGCGCCGGCGCGATCCGCGCCAGGAACGCCTGAAACGCGGCCACGTCGAAAATCGGCTGCGTGATGGCGAACTCGGCGCCGGCGTCCGCCTTGTAGGCGAACCGGCGGATTTCATGGTCCAGGTTGAGCGCCGTCGCGTTCACCTCGACGCCGATGTGGCAGGCGGTCGGCCGGCCGATCGGCTGGCCGCCGACGTCCAGCCCGTGGTTGAGCCGCGCGACGAGGTTCGTGAACCCGATCGAGTCGACGTCGAAGACGGCCGTGGCGTCGGGATAGCCGCCGATCCGGCCGGGCGCGCCGGTCACGAGCAGCACGTTGCGCAGCCCCATGGCGTGCGCGCCGAGCAGGTCTGACTGCATCCCGAGGATGTTCCGGTCGCGGCAGGAATAGTGCAGGACGGTCTCGATGCCGGCCTGCTGCTCGATCAGCACGGCGAGCGACAGGGCGCTCAGCCGCGCGCCGCCCGGCTGGCCGTCGCGGACCTGCACGACGTCGACGCCGCGGATCTTCAACGCACGGGCCTGCTCGATCACCTCGTCGCATTCGTAGCCGCGCGGCGGCGCCAGCTCGACGGCGACGACGAACCGCCCCCGCGCCAGCGCGTGGGCGAGCCGCGACTTCTCCGCGCGCGGCACCGGCTGGGCGGCCGGCTCCGCCGCGGCCGCGGGGGCCGGCACCGTCACGGCCGCGCGCGCGGACGGCGCCATGCCGCGCACGGCCATCCGGATCTGGCGGATGTGCTCCGGCGTGGTCCCGCAGCAGCCGCCCACGAGCCGGACGCCGTGGAGGATGAAACGGCGCGCGTAGGACGCCATGTACTCCGGCGAACAGAGGTAGATGTTCCGCCCCTCGACGTCGCGCGGCTTGCCGGCGTTGGGCTGCGCCGCGAGCCGGGCGTCGGTGACCGCCGCCATCCGCTCGACCGTTTCGAGCATCGGCGCCGGTCCGACGCTGCAGTTCACGCCGATGAGGTCGGCGCCCAGCGCCCGCAGCGCGGGCGCGAAGGTCTCGGGCGGCGTGCCGTCGAGGCTGTTGCCGTCCTGCTCGGTGGTCATCTGGGCGACGATCGGCAGGTCGCACAGGCTGCGCACCGCCGCGATGGCCGCGCCGATCTCGTCGAGATCGCGGAACGTCTCGAGGATGAAGAGGTCGACGCCGCCGTCGAGCAGCGCGGCCGCCTGCTCGCGGAAATACTCCTGCGCCTCGTCCCGGCCCGTCCGGCCCCAGGGCTCGATCCGGATGCCGAGCGGCCCGATCGCCCCGGCCACGTACGCCTGGTCGCGGGCGGCGTGCCGCGCGATGCGCGCCCCCTGCGCGTTGATCGCGTGCAGCCGGTCGGCCAGGCCGAACGCCCCCAGCTTGATCCGGTTGGCGCCGAACGTGTTGGTCTCGAGGAGATCGGCGCCCGCGCGGACGTACTCGCGGTGCACCTCCGCCACGAGGTCCGGCTGCGCGAGGTTGAGCGCGTCGAAGCTCCGGTTGATGAAGACGCCCCTGGCGTACAGCATCGTCCCCATCGCCCCGTCGCAGACGAGGACCCGCGCGTCGACGGCATCCAGAAATGGTCGCATCAGAGGGGTCGCTGCAGGCCGATCATGTCTCGCGCTTCTCGTAATGGAACGTGTCGGCGTCGACCAGCAGATAGGACTTCCCCACCAGGTCCAGACAGATGGACGGCACGCCGTGGACCACGCGCGCGACGAACTGATGGTGATGGCCGAACAGGTGCAGCCGCGGCCGCATCGCCGCCAGCACCTCGTTGATCGGCGTCTTGCCGGCGTCGCGCGGCACGTGCCGGTGCCGCCGCCCGTCGTCGTCGGTGACGATGAACGGCCGCGGCGCCTCGTGCGTCAGAAAGACGTCGATGCCGCGCATGTGCCGGCAGGCCTCGACTTCGCTGCGCACGAAGTGCCGCCGCTTGTCGTCGCGCGCCGCCCCCAGCTTGCGCGGCGGCCCGCCCGGCCGCGGCGTGCGGCGGGCCCGCGGCAGGTCGCTCGCCCGCGCGTCGAACCAGGTCGGCGCGAACGTCCCCCCGAGCCCGGCCACGCGCAGCGCGCCGATGGTCTGCACCACGCCGTTCGGCACGTAGTGGAGGTGCTCGAGCGGCGCCCGGCCCTCCAGCTGATCCTGGATGAAGTCGAAGTCCTCGTTGTTCCCCTTGATCCAGTACAGCGGCGCCGGCGGCGACGCATAGGTGCCGTCGTTGGCCGCCACGTCGCCGACCGACAGCCAGAACGGCACCTCCGGGTGACGCATCATCACCGCCCGGACCGCCTCGAAGTCGCCGTGAATGTCACCGAGAGCGCCGAAGATCACGATGGCGGCAGCGCCGCGAGGCGCCGGTCAGGCGGAGGCCTGCTGCGCCACCGTGGCCGGCACCAGCAGGTCCTGTTTGTCCCAGATGAAATCGTCCTTGCTGTAGACCGCGAGCTCGTAGTCCTTGCCCATGAAGATCGCGCCGACCGGACAGGCCTCCTCGCAGTACCCGCAGAAGATGCAGCGGGTCTTGTGAATCTGGTACACGGAGGCGTAGCGCGGGCCCGCCTCCACCGACCCGTCGTTTTCGGCCGCCTCCAGATAGATCGCGTCGGCCGGACACGCCACCGCGCACAAGCCGCAGGCCACGCACTTCTCGAGGCCGTTCTCGTCCCGCATGAGCACCTGTTTCCCCCGGTACTTCGGGAACACCGGCACTTTCTGCTCCGGATAGTTCACCGTGACCGGCTTCTTGAACATGTGCTTGAACGTCGTTGCGAACCCGATGATCAGGGGACGGATGATCGCCAACGGCCACCTCGTTCGGTCAGAAGACACCCATGCGCGCCGGCTCGACGGACGCGCCCGCTCCACAGTTCACCCGAAGCCGGCAATCGCTGTCAAACGGCGACCAGGGGCCGCCGACGCGCCGTGCGCTAAGCCCTTCAATCATAACACTTTCACCCCGCGCCCGTTTGACACCCCGCCGAAGCGGCCGCTAAGATGCCGACTGGCCCCGGCCTCCGATCGGGTCGACTGTCTGCCGGGGACGCCTGCGTCCGGCCGTTGCGCCGGTCCTGCGCGGGAGCTGCGGCGTCCGCCGGTCCGGTTCGTAGGTGTCATCCCGTGATACAAGGCCCGAAGTTTCTCTCCGCCGACCAGTTCCTGCTGACCACGCTGGTGGTCAAGCTGGCCATCATGGCCGCGCTGGCCACGATGCTGGTCCGCTACCGGCGCTTCCGGCACATCCTCATCTTCGAGCGCCGGGCCTGGCCTGATCGCCTGACCTTCGCCTTCAGCCTGGGGATCCCGCTGGCGGCCGGGGTGGCGGCGCGCCTCCTGCTGCAGTACAACGCGGCCGACCTGTCGCTCGAGGGGCCGTTCGTCATCGGGCTGGTGGCCGGCCCGTACGCCGGTGCGCTCGTGGGCGCGATGGTCGGCATCCCCCCGCTGCCGGCCGGCGAGTGGATTGCGCTGCCGTTCGCGGTCGGCTGCGGGTTCGCCGGCGGCGGCCTGCGGGCGCTGTGCCCGGCGGAGTCGATCTGGCACTTCTCGCCGTTCATCTTCACGCAGATTCCGAAGCGCGTCTGGAAGATGATCCGGACGCCGCAGGTGGACTGGCAGGTCGTGCTGCTGCTGGCGCCGGTGGCCCTCGAGGGGCTGCGGCAGGTGCTGGGGGCGCGCTTCAGCGGGCATCACCGCCTGTTCTACCTGTCGTCGCCGTCGCCCTGGATGACGCTGCTCGTGTTCGTGGCGACGGTGCTGGCCGTGGCGACGCCGATCAAGATCTGGAACAACGCCCGGATCGAGCACCGCCTCCAGGAGCAGGAGAAGCTGCTGCTGGCGGCGCAGATCGAAGCGCTGTCGAACCAGATCAACCCCCACTTCCTGTTCAACACCCTGACGTCGATCTCCTCGCTCATCCGGACGAAGCCGGAGACGGCCCGCATGCTCATCACCAAGCTGTCGGCGCTGCTCCGCCGGCTGCTCAAGAGCCACGAGCACTTCGTGACGCTGCGCGAGGAGCTGGCCTCGATCGACGAGTACCTCGACATCGAGGTCGTCCGCTTCGGCGCCAAGCTGCGCGTGGACAAGCAGATCGACGAGCGCACGCTCGACGTCGTCGTGCCGAGCATGATCCTGCAGCCGCTGGTCGAGAACTCCATCAAGCACGGGCTGACGCGCAAGGTCGACGGCGGCCGCATCACCATCCGCAGCACGCGCCGCGACGACGGCCACACGGTGATCGAGGTGGCCGACGACGGGCTGGGCATGAGCCCGGATCGGCTGAGCGGGGCGCTCCAGGGCGGCATCGGCCTCAGCAACGTCAACGAACGCCTGCGCGTCATCTACGGCGCCACCTACCAGCTCAAGCTGCACAGCGTCCCGGGCCAGGGGACGTCGGCCCAGATCGAGATTCCGGAGCTGATGATGCCGGACCGGATCACCGCCTGACATGGATCTCCTCCGCACCGTCGTCGTCGACGATGAGCAGCCCGCGCGCGACGAGCTCTGCTACCTGCTGGAGCAGGCCGGCGGGGTCGAGATCGTCGGGCAGGCCGGCAACGGCCCCGAGGCGCTGGCGGCCATCGGCCGCCTGCACCCCGACGTCATCTTCCTCGACGTGCAGATGCCGGGCCTGTCGGGCTTCGAGGTCGCCCGCCAGCTGCTCGAGGACGGCGGCGGGGCGCACATCGTCTTCGTCACGGCGTTCGATCAGTACGCCATCGAGGCGTTCGACGTGAACGCCGTCGACTATCTGCTGAAGCCGGTCGATCCCGCCCGCCTCGAGCTGGCGCTGCAGCGCGCCCGCCGCCGCATCGACAGCGACCGGCCGCTGAACGACCGGCTCGAGCGGATCGTCCAGCTCGTCACCGAGCGCCAGCACCGCCGCGAGCGGCTGGCCCTCAAGGTCGGCGAACGCTTCCTGCTCGTCCAGGCCGACGACATCGTCTACGCGTCGATGGCCGACGACGGGATCACGGTGGTGACCGCGCAGGTCGCCGGCACGTCCAACTACCGGACGCTCGACGAGCTGCAGGGACATCTGGACGAGGCCACGTTCTGGCGCGTGCACCGGGCGCACCTGGTCAACATCAACAAAATCCGCGAGATCGTCCCCGGGTTCAGCCGGAACTACATCCTGAAGATGAAGGACGCGAAGAACACCGAGATCCCCGTCAGCCGGGCCCAGACGCGGCGCCTGCGGGAGTATCTGAAGCTGTGAGCGACCCGGCCGGTGCCCCTCCGCCCGCGCCCGGCGACGGCGGCCGCCGCGACCCGGCCGCCGGACCGTCCGACCTGCGGCTGGCGCTCGAGGCCAACGTGCCGCCGTTCGAGCCGCCCGCCGCGGCGCCGCTGCGGCTCGCGAGCCCGGGCCTGAGCGGGGCCCAGATCCGCGACGAGCTCCTGGCCTGGCTCAGGACCATCGTCTCGGCGGCCGTCTACGCGACGCTGATCGTCACCTTCGGCTTCCAGGTGGCGCGGGTCGAGGGCCAGAGCATGGCGCCGACCCTGCAGAACCAGGACCGCCTCATCGTCAACAAGTTCGCCTACGAGATCGGCAGCCCCCACCGCGGCGACATCGTGATGCTGTACTATCCGCTGGACCCGAGCAAATCGCTCGTCAAGCGGATCATCGCGGAGGCGGGCGACACCGTCCGGATCGTCGACGGGCACGTGTACGTGAACGACGTCCGGCTCCACGAACGCTACGTCCTGCCCGCCTACCGGAGCCACGACAACTGGGGCCCGGAAGTGATCCCGGAGGGCTACTATTTCGTGATGGGCGATCACCGGGACGACAGTTCCGACAGCCGGCAGTGGGGCATGGTCCCGGAGCGCTACGTCGTCGGCCGGATCCAGCTGCGCTGGTGGCCGATCGATCGGGCACGGCTGTTCTGACGTGACCGTCCGCATCCGCCGGGCCGCGACGCCGCCGATGACCCCGTCCCCCCCGCCCGCCGCCCGCCCGGCCGGGCACGACCGCTACAGCGCCGTCGCCACGGTCCTCGTCCGCGTCCTGCTGCTCAACCTCGCCGTGGCCGCGGCGAAGATCGTCTTCGGCTACCTGAGCGGCACCGTCAGCATCCTCTCGGACGGCTTTCACTCCCTGACCGACGGATTCTCGAACGTCGTCGCGCTCGCCGGCATCAGGGCCGCCCGCAAGCCGCCCGACGAGGATCACCCGTACGGCCACCGGAAGTTCGAGACCATGGCCTCGATCGGGATCGCGGTCTTCCTGATCGTCGTCATGGTGGAGGTGCTGCGGGCCGCGGTCGGCCGGCTGGTGGGCGCCGCACCCCCGCCGCACATCGGCCCGGCGAGCTTCCTCGTCATGCTCGTCACGCTCGCCGTCAACCTGTTCGTGGTGCGCTACGAGCGGCGGAAGGGCGCCGAGCTCGGCAGCGAGGTCCTGCGCGCCGACGCGCGGCACACGCAGAGCGACCTGCTGACGTCGATCGCGGTCCTCGCGGCGCTGGGCGGAGCGCGGGCGGGCCTGCCGATCCTCGATCCGCTGGCGGCGTTCGGCATCGCGATCTTCATCGGCTATGCCGGCTATGAAATCGCGCGGGAAGCGTCGCGGATTCTGAGCGATCAGGCGGTCTTCAGCCGCGACGACGTGCGGGAGGTCGTGATGCGCCTGCCGGAAGTCCTCGGCTGCCATCACATCCGGACCCGCGGATCGGCGGATCAGGTCTTCCTCGACATGCACGTCTGGTTCCCGGGCGACATGGCGCTCGACCGGGCCCATCAGCTGTCCCACCTGGTGAAGGACCGGCTGATGGCGCGCTTTCCACAGATCGTCGACGCCGTGATCCACATCGAGCCGCCGCCGGATGGCGGGGGCCACGACGGGACCGGCGACGGGGAGTGAGGGCCGTCAGTACCCCGCCTGCTTGTCCACGACGTTCAGCAGCGCCTCGCCGCGCTGGAACCGGCGCAGGTTCTCGATGAACAGATCGCCCACGAGATCCCAGTAGCGTTCGGTCGCGCCCGAGACGTGGGGCGAGACGATGACGTTGGGGAGGGTCCACAGCGGGCTGGCCGGGTCGAGCGGCTCGTCCTCGAAGACGTCGAGCGCGGCGCCGCCGATCACGCCGGCCCGCAACGCGTCGATCAGGTCGGCTTCGCGGACGAGCCCGCCCCTGCCGACGTTCACGAGCAGCGCGTGCGGCGGCATCAGGCGCAGCCCGGGCGCGCCGACCAGCCCCTCGGTCGCCGGCGTCAGCGCCGACGCGAGCACCACGACGTCGCTGGCGCGGAGCAGATCCGGCAGCCGATCGGGCGGGATCACCTGCCGCACGCCGTCCGGCGCCGGGGCGTCCGTGCGGCGGCGGAGGCCGATCACGTCCATGCCGAAGGCCGACGCCAGGCGGGCGACCGCCGCGCCGATGGCGCCGAGCCCGACGACGCCCATGGTGCGGCCGCGCAGGGTCCACATCAGGCCGGCCCGCTCCAGCTCGTCCTGGGCCCAGACGCGCTCGCGCTGGCGCGCGAGCGCCGTGTGGATCTGGCGCGCGAGCACGAGCGCCATCGCCAGCACGTGCTCGGCGATGGCCGGCGCCCGGACCCCGCGGCTGTTGGTGAGCACGATCGGGCTGTCGATGAACTCCCGCGACAGCAGATGGCCGACGCCGGCCGCCTGCGTGTGCACCCAGCGCAGCGCCTTCGCGGCGGCGATCTCGGCCGGCGTCAGCCCGGGCACGAACGCGACGTCCACCGTCCCGATGTGCCGCGGGATCTCCTCGCGCGCGTACACGTCGGCGAACGTGACGCCGGGGCACGCCTGGATGATCCGCCGGCGCTGGTCGGCGGGCATCGCCCAGATCGGGACGTGGCTGAGGGGGGCCAGCAGGACCTTCACGGCGTGCGGCGCCTCCCGGCGGCGGTCAGGGCTCGCGCCGGCGGTAGACGCCGGACCGGCCGCCGCGCTTCTCGACGAGGCGGATGTCGGAAATCACCATGGTCCGATCCGCCGCCTTCACCATGTCGTAGATCGTCAGCGCCGCCACCGCCACGGCCGTCAGCGCCTCCATCTCGACGCCGGTCTGCGCCTGCGTCCGGACGCGCGCCTCGATGACGTAGCCGGTCGCCGTCGGCTCGAGCGTGACGTCGATGCCCGACAGCGGCAGGGGATGGCACAGCGGGATGAGATCGGCCGTCCGCTTGGCCGCCATCACCCCGGCGAGCCGCGCGGCCTGCAGCGGATCGCCCTTGCGGACGCGCCCCGCGCGGATCAGCGCGAGCGCCGCCGGCGCGATGGTGATCGCGCCGCGCGCGATCGCCTCACGAACGGTCACCGCCTTGGCGCCGACGTCGACCATCCGCAGGCGGCCGGCGCGGTCGACGTGCGACAGCGCCGCCGGCCGGCCGGCGCCGGCGCCGTCAGTCGCGCGCTTCGGTTTCGGGATTCGCCGCGTCATGCTCGTCCGCCTCGCTCCGGGCCAGATAGAACGACAGGCTCTCGAGCGAGACCGTCAGGTCGACGCTCTTGAGCTTCACGCCGGCCGGCACGTCGAGCGTCTCCGGCGAGAAATTGAGGATCGCCTTCACGCCGCCCGCCACGACCATGTTGAGGACGTGCTGGGCCGATTCGGCCGGCACCGCGATCACCGCGATGCTGATCCGGTCGCGCCGGATGACGCTGCTGAACTGGGTGATGTCGTAGATCGGGACGCCGCCGCGCGACCGCCGTCCCACCTTCGCGCTGAGCGTGTCGAACAGCGCCGTGATGGCGAAGCCCTCCTGCCGGAAGCCCGGATAGTCGGCCAGCGCGAGCCCCAGGTTGCCGGCGCCCATGATGGCGACGTGCAGCTTGCGATCGAGGCCGAGGATCTGGCGCAGGTGCCGTTTGAGCTCCTTGACGTAGTAGCCGACGCCGCGCACGCCGAACTCGCCGAAACAGGCGAGGTCCTTGCGGATCTGCGCCGCGTTCAGATGGAACTGCTCGGCCAGCATCTGCGACGAGACGGTGGTGGCCCCGGCCGCGTCGAGCAGGTTCAGGCACCGGAGGTAGACGGAGAGCCGATTGGTGGTGAGCTCGGAGACCTGCTCCGCGGAGGCCCTGGATTTGTTCCTGATTTTCACAAGCGTCTCCGCCGATTGTAACGATTCGAAAAATTGGCCGTCAACCTCGGGCCGCGCGCGCCCCGGTGATCCGTGCACGCACGGTATCACGCGCCGAAGCTCGGCCGATCCGCGCCGGCCGTGCTGGCCTCGGCATCCGCCTTCTGGCATGATGAGCACGATGGACCGGGTGCTCTCGTCGCCGACACGCTCGAGGTTGATCGCCGCCGCGCTGCTGGCGTTCACGCTGTCGGTGACGCCGCGGATCGACGCAGCGACCGCGTGGCGCCCGACCAATCTCGCGGCCCTGCACACGCATCCCGAGTTCTTCCAGGGGCGGCCGATCGCCGTCGACGCGATCCTCTCGCGCACCGGCGAGGGGCGCCTGCTCCTGACGTCCGGCGCCGTTCAGGTGCAGGTGCTCTACGACGGCCCGCCGGTGCCGGACGGGCTCGTGGAGGTCCGCGGCGAGTTCTGGAACATCGGCGGCATGCAGCCGGACGATCCGCGCATCGCGAGCGCCGCCATCCAGCGCCGGCTGGGTCTGACGCCGACCACCCCGTGGCCGAAGTCGGGCGCGCTGCTGGTCATCCACGCCGACGGCATCTCCCCCGCCTCGCCCCCCGCGACGACGACGCTCCGGACGATCGTGCTGGATCCGTCGCGGTACCTGGATCGGCACGTGACGATCGCCGGGCAGTTCAGCGGGCGCAACCTGCTCGGCGAGCTGCCGGACGCCCCCGGCCGCAGCCCGTGGGACTTCGTGCTGCGCGCCGATCATGCCGCGCTCTGGGTCACCGGCGAGCGCCCGAAAGGGGCCGGCTTCGACCTGAGCCTCGACAACCGGGTGGACACGGAGCACTGGCTGGAAGTGAGCGGCGTCGTGCGGCAGGCGCGCGGCCTCATCTGGATCGAAGCGGCCAAGGGGGGCATCAGGGACGACCGCCCGCCGGCCGTCCAGGCGGACGCCGGACCGGCGGCGGCACCGCCGCCGGCCGTCGCCCCGTTCCCGCCGCCCGAAGTCATCTTCAGCGTGCCGACGCAGGGCCAGAGCGACGTCCCGCTGTCGACCGCCGTCCGGATTCAGTTCTCGCGCGACATCGACCCGGCGACGTTCGCGCACCACGTGGAGGCCGGCTACCTGCTCGCGGAGTCGGTACGGCGGGGCGAGCCGCAGCCGCCGGCCGTGAGCACGACCCTGCACTATTTCCCGGACCGCCGGGAACTCGAGATCCTGTTCTCCCGGCCGCTCGAACGATTCCGCACGGTGAAGGTGACGCTGCTGCCGGGGATCCTCGGCACGGATCATCAGCCGCTGAAGCCCTGGACGCTGACGTTCGTCCTCGGCGGATCCTGAGCCGCTCGCCCCCGCCCCGTCAGCGTCAGGCGGCCGGCGCGCGCGCGACCCAGCGCCACAGGCGGCGGCCGGTGCGGCAGGCCAGCCAGACCACCAGTCCGATCAGCGCGATCGAGATCACCAGCGCCACGACCGGGTGCCGCAGCGCCACGACGCTCAGCCCCAGGACGAACACGTCCTCGCCCAGGCTCAGCAGCCAGTTGGAGAACGGCTCCGGACTGACGTTCACGAGCGCGCGCGTGCCGGCCTTCGTGAAGTGGCTGCCGGCGGCCGTCGTGGCGCCGAGCAGCGCCACCAGCGCCTCCATCCCGGGCCCCGCCTGCCCGAGGGCGGCGACGGCGATCAGCGCGCCGCCCAGCGGCCGCACGGCCGTGTGGAGCCCGTCCCAGAACGTGTCGACCCACGGGATCTTGTCGGCCAGGAATTCGACGAGGTAGAGCACGATCGCCACGCCGATGATGACCGGGTTGGCGAACGCCTGGAACTGCGGCGGCAGCGCCACCCAGCCGTACCGGGCGCTCAGGCCGAGGATGGCCACCGTCGCGTACAGGTTGATGCCGGCCGCAAAAGAGAAGCCGAGCGTCCGCCCGAGCGAGGCCAGCCCCGTCATCGCCGGTTCGCGCGCGCCTCGTCCGGCGTGACCGGCCCCTGCGCGAGCAGCGCGGTGATGCGGGCGCGCAGTTCGTCGATGAGGGTGTCGCGATCGCTCAGCGACAGCCGGGCCGTCTCGATCGGCTCGCCGATCCGGATGCTCACCTGGACCGGACGGACGACCCGGCTGCCCTTGTGCATGGCGGCCCGGCCCCCCTGGATCGCGACCGGCACGATCGGGACGCCCGCCTTCATCGCCATCACGATCCCCCCCTTCTTGAACGGCAGCAGGACATCGGTCCGGCTGCGCGTCCCTTCCGGGAAGATCAGGAACGAGTTGCCGGCGCGCAGCGACGCGGCGCCGGTCTCGATCGCCCGCTGCGCCTGGTCGCGGTTGCGCCGATCGACCGCGACGAAGCCGCCATGGCCGAACGCGCGACCCAGCAGCGGCAGACTGTTGAGCTCCGCCTTGTAGAAGATGTGCAGGCGCGGGTGGAGCGCCTCGAACAGCACCGGGGGATCGACGTTGCTCTGATGGTTGGCGCAGTAGACGGCCGCCCGGCGGACCGGCGGCAGGTGCTCGCGGCCGGCCACCCGGTAGCGGATGCCGGTCAGCGCGAGCGCCATCCGGACGCCGCCATGCCCGAACACGTAGAGGATGTTCTTCCACCCGAACGTGATCGCCAGCAGCATGCCGATCGGCGCCGTCACCAGCACGTACAGCGACGTGGCGACGTAGGTGACGGCCGAGCGGACGGCGGCCACGACCAGACGCAGCGCACCCTCCTCGGGCCGCGGCGCGGACACGGCGTCCGCAGAAGGGGAATCGGCGGCATCCTGGCTCATACGTCGTCCCACGGATGATAAACAAAAGGCCTGAATCGGTCGACCCGATTCAGGCCTGGAGACGAGGCCGGCCACGCCGGGCCGGCGGCGGCACGGAGGGCGGCTACGAGGCGCGCGCGGTGCTGCGCCGCGCCGTCGCGGTCCGCGGCGCGGGAGCCGCTTTCACCGTCTTCGCGCGCGCCGCCGCACGGGCCTTCACCGTGAAGCAGCGCTCGAGGGCGGTGTCGACGCGTGATTCGATCGCTTCGATCGACTGGCGCATCACCTCGGACACCTCGGAAATGATCAGGAACTTGGCGCGGTCGAGCATCCGCTTCTCGCGGAACGACAGGCTCTTCGAACGGCTGAGGAACGTCAGGTTCTTCAGCACGTCGGCCACGTCGTAGATCGAACCGCTGCGCATCTTGTCGGAGTTGTCCTTGAACCGCCCCTTCCAGTTCTGGTGGCTGTCGATCTTGCCATCCCCCAGCAGCGAGAACAGACGCTCCACTTCCTCATCGCCGATGGCGCGCCGCAGTCCAACCCCGTCCACGTTCGCCAGCGGCACGAGCACGATCGTTTCGTTCGCCAAAATTCGCAGGTGATAGAAACCGCAGGTGGTGCCGAGGATCGTCTTATCTTCAATCCGCTCTACGATGCCGAGGCCGTGATTCGGGTATATGACCTTGTCGCCGACTTGGAATGTCACGTGTCCCCCTGTTCAAGGAACCGGATGGAAGGCAGGCCGCGCCGTTCTGATTACAGCCCTGCAAGTATAGCGCGGATTCGCCCGAAACGCAACGGAATCAGGCCGAAAAACTTTGAGATTTGCATTTTTTTCGCTCTCCGTTCTCCCTTCCACTTTCGCCCTTGCCTGGACGCCCCATTCCTGCAACCATCTCCCCGTTAACCGGCTGTTCCCGTAACAGCTTGTCCACGAACATCGTCCGGAGCGTTACACCTGTGGTTCGCCTGGCCGGCCCCGGTGCCTCGCCCTGCCCCGGAGACGTTCAGAGACATAACCCGTCCCGGAAATATGAAGCGCTTCGGGTCAATCTATCCCTTCCTCGAAAACGGCTGGGGCCCGCGCCATCTCGGGCGCCTGGTGGCGAACTACGAGTTCGTCAAGGCCCTGCTGACGTACGGCACCTTCGACGAATACGTCTTCAGCAACAGCTCCCGGGCGAACCTCAACGCGTTCTCCGGCGCCCTCCGGACCTGGCGACTGTCCGACGCGCAGCTGTCGCGCGTCCGGTGCGTCCCCTACCCGGCGCTGCCGGCGGTGCTCCAGGCGGAGCGCTTTCACGTCTTCCACCTGGGCGGCTGGGGCTGGTTCATGCCGGGGCTGCACTACACCCGGACGCGCTACGCCTGCAACCCCTGGCCGATCACGGCGGTGACGCATTCGCTCCACGGTCCCGACGTCGTCGATCATGCCGTGCGGCTCTCCCACGCCGGCCTGGCGCCGTACGACGCCGTCTTCTGTACCAGCGTGGACGCACGTCAGGCGCTGCGGCGGCTGCTCGACGGCGGCGCCGCGATCGCCGGTCGCGCCTTCAACGGCCGGCTCGAGCATCTGCCGCTCGGCATCGACGATGCCCACCTCGATGCGGCGGCCGACCGCGACGCCGGCCGCCGCTTCCGCGCGCAGGTCGGGATTGCGCCCGACGCCACGGTCCTCCTCGTGCTCGGCCGGATGACGCCGTTCCAGAAGATGGACCTGGTGCCGCTGCTGCAGACGTTCGCGCGCGCCATCCTGCCGCAGAGCGCCCGGCCGGTCACCCTGCTCCTCGCGGGGAGCGCCACCCCCGACGATGTGCTGCTGGTCAGGCAGGCGATCGGGCGCTACGGCATCCAATCGCACGTGACCATACGTCCGGAGTTTCCCCAGGGCGACAAGGCGGCCCTGCTCGCCGCCTCCGACATCCTCGTGTCGCCGGTCGACAACGCGCAGGAAACGTTCGGCCTCAGCCTGCTGGAAGCGATGGCGGCCGGGCTGCCGGTGGTCGCGTCGCGCTTCGATGGCTACAAGGATCTCGTGCGGGACGGCGTCGACGGGTTTCTCATCGACACGTACGGCGGCACCTCGGACGCCGCGGGAGAATGGTTCGACCTGACCGACCCGAACGTGGCGCAGCTCGTGCAGTCGCAGGGGGTCGCGGTCGACCTCGCCCAGCTGGCCGAGCGGGTCCTGCGTCTGATCGGAGACGCGGGGTTGAGAGCGGCCATGGGCGCGGCCGGTCGCGCGAAGGTGGATCGGGAGTATCGCTGGAGCCGGGTGATCGCGCGCTACGAAGAGACGTGGGATCGTCTCGCTGCCGAGGCGCTGGCCGCCGGCCTTCCACCGGCCGGTGACAACCCGTACAACCTCGGGCCGGCCCGGATCTTCCCGCACTACCCGTCGCAGACGCTTTCCCCTGACCGTCGCCTGGCGGCGTGCGGCGATCCGAGCGACGTCCGACCGTACGAAGAGGTGGCGTGGCTCGTCGCGCCGCCGCTGCTCGCGCGCCTGCACGCCTGCGCCGCTGCCGGCGGAGAAGCCGGCGCGCCGGTCGCAGACCTGCTGGCGGAGGCCTCGCTGCCGGCGCCGCAGGGAGAGTTCGCCGTGCGGTGGATGCTGAAGTACGGCCTCCTGCGGACTCTCTGACGCCCGCTGCCCGGCCTGTCGCGCCGGACCTTCCGATTCGCACTGCCCCGTCCTTCACCAGTGCGCGCCCCCGCACACGACATGCGGCCTCGGAGCTGCCCCGAGGCGGTCGGCTCCCGCGCGGCACGCGAAAACCCGCGGGCATGCGCGGGATCATTCTCTCTGTTCAGCTGTCACGACCTGCCGATTGAGTACTCGAATGCACCGCATCGTGCGTGCGGAGCACGTACGCCGCGGTGATTGCTTCGTTCATATCGTCGGGCGGAATGGTTTGATACACGGCTGTTTCATAGCGGAAAGGCACTATGACTCTCAACTTGCGCTTCATCTGGGGTCGCCGTTGTGGCCGGCTGGCGCCCACCGTCATCATCGCGGGCGCCCTGCTACTGACGGCCGGCGCCGCCTTCGCCCAGGGCGTGCAGACCGGCATCATCCGGGGTGTCGTGCACGATCCACAGGGGCTCGCGGTCCCGCAGGTGTCGGTGACGGTGACCTCGCCCGCGCTGCAGGGCGTGCGCGAGGTGCTGACCGGCAAGGACGGCACGTACGTGCTGCGGGCGCTGCCGCCCGGCGAGTACGACATCGTCTTCGTGCAGAACGGCTTCACGCCGATCGCCGTGCACGCCACCGTGCCGCTCGGGGGGGCGGTCGAGCAGAACGTGACGCTCGTGCTGGCGGCGCATCGCGAGTCGGTCGACGTCGTCGCGCAGACGCCGCCGCCGGCCGCCACGCCGACCGACGGCGAAACGTTCAATTACCACGAGGTGGACTCGCTGCCGGTGGTCCCGACGCTGACGGACATTGCGGCGCTCTCCCCCGGCCTGACGACCATCACGCCGAACGCGGGGCAGGTGTCGATCAATGGCGCGTTCGGCTTCGACACGATCTTCATGATCAACGGCGTGGACGTGGACGACAACCTGTTCGGCTACCCGCAGGACCTGTACATCCCGGACGCGATCCAGGAAGTGCAGACGCTGACCTCGGGCATCCCGGCCGAGTACGGCCGTTTCACGGGCGGCGTCGTCAACGTCATCACGAGGAGCGGGGGCAACATCTTCGCCGGCAGCCTGCGGCTGAACATGAACAACCCGGCCTGGAGCACGCAGACCCCGTTCGAGGCTGCGACGGGGACCACGAACCCGGACCAGCTCGGCAAGGACTGGGAGGGGACGTTCGGCGGGCCGATCCTGAAAGACCGCCTCTGGTTCTTCACCGCGGGACGGCTCGAGAACACGGCGACCGCCGGGGCGTTCGCCCGGACGGACATCGCGACCAGTGAGACCGACAAGAACCGCCGCGGCGAGTTCAAGCTGACGGCGACCGTGACGCCGTCCCAGCAGGTGCAGGCCGGGTACGTGAACAACTACACGCAGATGGTCGGCATGCCGTCCATCCCGTCGCTGAGCATCGACCCGGCGACGATCGCGACGGTGACGCTGCCCAATGCGTATTTCTTCACGAACTATCACGGGGTCATCAACAGCCACCTGCTGGCCGAGGCGCAGTACTCGCAGCGCTCCTGGTCGCGGCAGTCCGGCGGCACGAACACGAACATCGTGGATTCACCGTTTCTCGCGCTGACGGGGATGTGGCAGTACAACGCGCCGTACTTCGACATGTCCGACCCCGAGGGCCGGAACAACCGGCAGCTGACGGGCAGCCTGACCGCCTTCTTCAACGGGGCCGGCCAGCACGAGCTCAAGACCGGCTACGAGTGGTTCCGCAGTCAGCGCACCGGCGGCAACTCGCAGTCGGCGACGAACTACGTCTTCCACGCCGACTACGCGACCGGTGCGACCGGCGACCCGATCTACGACGCCTCGGGCCGCCTCGTGCCGATCTTCCAGCCGGGGGCGACATTCGTCGAAGACTACATGCCGCAGCGCGGCGAGGTCCTGAACATCGACACGCAGTCGGTGTACGCGCAGGATCACTGGACGATCGACGCGCGCCTCTCGGCGGATCTCGGGCTGCGCGTCGAGCACGTGCACAGCCAGGACAGCACCGGGGTCGTCGGCATCGACACCCAGACGTTCATGCCGCGGCTGGCGGTGGCGTACGCCCTGAAGAAGGACGGCACGCTGATGGCTCACGCGACCTACGGCCACTATGCCGGCCGGTACAACGAGAACCAGATAGCGGCCAACTCCAACGTCGGCAATCCGAACGAGCTGATCCAGGTGTACACCGGGCCGGCCGGCGAGGGGCGCAGCTTCGCGCCCGGCTTCGCCCCGGCGAACTACATGACCGTCGCCGGCCTGTTCCCGACGGCGAACGTCTCGCTGGCGCCCGGCCTGTCGACACCGGTGACGAAGGAGTTCACGCTGTCGCTGGGAGGGCAGCTCACGCGGCGCGGCTACGCCGACGTCACCTACGTCCTGCGCCGGACGAACAACCTGATCGAAGACACGATCACGCTGGCCAACGGCACGACCGAAGTGGTCGAGGGGGGCGTGGACCTGGGGACGTTCACCAACATCGTGTACCAGAACTCGAACCTCGCCACCCGGCGCTACCAGGGGATGATCTTCCAGGGGAACTACCGGCTGCGCGACAACTGGACGATGAACGGCAACTACACGCTGATGCTGCAGGACGAGGGGAACTACGAGGGTGAAGCGCCGGGCCAGCCGGGGCTGGTGTCGGTCATCGGGAACTATCCCCAGGCGTTCGACGCCGCCCGCTCGTATCCGATGGGCCGGCTGCAGAACTTCCAGCGCAGCCGGGTGCGCCTCTGGAGCATCTACGACCTCGACCTCGGGCGACACGGTGACGTCACCTTCGCCGGCCTGTGGCGGTACGATTCCGGCGAGGTGTACAGCTATGCGCTCAGCATGCCGCTGACGCCGACCCAGCTGGCGCTCATTGCGGCCTACCCGGATGCGCCGAGCAGCCAGACGGTGTATTTCGGGGCGCGGGGCGTGGGCCAGTTCAAGGGCTACGGGCTGGTCGACGCGTCGGTCAGCTACCACGTGCCGGTGTTCCGCGTGCTGGCGCCGTGGGTGAAGCTGGACGTCTACAACCTGTTCAACAACCTGCAGCAGATCGCGTGGGATACGACGATCCTGCCTGATCCGAACAGCCCGAAGGACAGCCTCGGACTGCCGACCGGCTACCTGCCCGCGCCGAGCTACGGGCAGGCGAACAGCAACGCCGACTATCCGTCGCCGCTGCCGGGCGTGGTGGGCGGCCGGACGTTCCTGCTGTCGGCCGGGATCCGGTTCTGAGGGTCGGCGCCCCGGCCGCGGCCGCTCGCGCGGCTGCAGCCGGGGCGTGTGCCCGCCGCTTCGGCGCGCCTTCAGCGCGCCTGTTCCCTGGTTCCGGACGATCAGCGCTTCTTCCGGCCCGCCGCCGCAGGCCGCCGGCGCCGTGTGGTCTTCGGCGCACCGTGGGCGAGGACGAACCGGATCGGCAGTTCATCTTCGTCTATCGTGTCCTGCAGGTGCGGGAAGGCGGCGGTGAGCTTTCCGAGTTCGTGGAGCAGTTCGCGGAAGCGGACTTCCGCCCCGCGTCTGACGTACTCGGGATGATGGGTGGATGGTTTCGGCACGGGCAGCCTCCGGGTGAGTTTTCCCTATTGTACCGCCGCGTCCCAGGGGGCGTTGCCGCAGACGCCGCGCGTCGGCGGAATGGTATACTGCCGATACCTTCCTGTCGCCGCGCGTTCCGCGCGGCGCCCTCGTGCGGTGACGGGCCGGAGTGGTGAAACTGGCAGACGCGCGGGACTCAAAATCCCGTGGGCTAACCGCCCGTGTGGGTTCGATTCCCACCTCCGGCACCAGCAATTTAACTGGCTTAAATTCCAAGACGTTAGACGCTACTGCTGGCTGCTGATTCGCCGTGTCTGGCGCGGCATCGTCTGGGCCCGTTGTGGGGGGATTTTGTGGGGACGCCAGCGGTCGGAATTACACCGCCGGCCTGTTAGGCCCACCGCTCCAGGGCATGCGCGACGTCATCCTGCTATCGAGCGCGCCAGGGCGGGAGGCGTGAGATCCCCCCCAACCCATCGCGTGCAGGCGCTGACTGGCCTGGCTGGCCAGGCGTAACGCCTCGTCACGCGTGGCGCGTCGCCCCCGGCGCGTCTGGCACCCCGTCCACGATGATCAGGAGTTCAGCGCCATACGGGCTCTCGTCGCGCAGGATGCCCTCGATGCAGTGGCCGGACTTGGTCACCGTCCACGCGCGAAGGGCCTATCCCGGGAGGCGCTGGCTCACACGGCGACAGCGGCCGCCAGCCCAACCCCAACCCCGATACCGATCCATGCCAGACGGGCCGCTTGTCCCAGGGTTGCCCGAAGCATATCGTCCGGCCGCGCGCCTAGCGCCGGGCGCTTTGGCTCAGCGAAAGGCTTTGGCGATGTCGGTTGGATTCAACTCGCTAGAAAAAGCGACGTCTTGACCAGCGCCAATCGGCGACTCCCGTTCTGCGCCGCCGCCGACTGCCGGGACTGACGGGGGTATGCCGCCTTCTGTCATTGAGCCGATCCGCAACATTCGGTGATATCTCGCCGATCACGACACCTGACTCTGCCGGGCAGTTGTTCTACAGGTGACACGGACGGACTGTCGTCCAGACGACAGTCCTAGAGAAATCACGTCCCCGCGTAGTAGTCTCACCGCACCCTTCATGCTTGCCTGCGCCCGCCGCTTGCACGGAACGGCTCGCACCCCTCCCTCAAGCATGAGCGTTACGGAGCTTAGCCCATGCCCAAGAAGCGCCGCCCCTTGTCCGTTCGACAATCCACGGAGGGACGACCACAGAACCGCTTGTTGGCTCTACTTCCCGACGAGGATTTTCATCATCTTCGTCCGCATTTGCAGACGGTCCCGGTTCGCCGCACACAGGTGTTTCATAAGGCGGGCGAACGGCTGCGACATGTCTACTTCCTGAACGGTGGGGTCTGTTCCTTGACGACGAGGCTGTCGCACGGTGCCATTGTAGAGGCGGCGACCATTGGCGATTCTGGTTTCGTTGGCATCGAGGCGTTTCTCAGGGACGACGCGGTCTCGTTGAGCGAGGCCATCATGCAGGTGCCGGACACTGATGCTGAGAGACTCAGCGTGAAAGCCTTTCGACGCGCCCTTGCCGAGCGACCGGTGCTGCGCACGCTGCTGGGTCGCTACCTGCAAGTCGTCATCGGTCAGATGATGCAAACGACAGCGTGCAACGTGCACCATAGCGTGCGGGAGCGTTGCGTCCGTTGGTTGCTGATAGCGCACGACCACATGCACCGTCAGAACTTTACTTTGAGCCACGCGTTTCTGGCGGAGATGCTCGGCGCAAGCCGTCCAACGGTCAGCGCGGTCGCCGGACAGTTACAAGCCGCTGGATTGATTCGCTACTCGCATGGGCGCGTGACCGTCGTTGACCGAACAGGTCTAGAAGCCGTGTCGTGCGACTGCTATGCCGCCATTCGCGCTCACTTCGACTGCCTGCAACCTGGCCGACAGGCTAACCGCACTTCTTCGTATGCACAAGAACCGCCGAACTGTCGGCAAGCCCACAGACCGTGACGAATGTCTGATGGATGCTACCATCGTCGTCGGCGTGTTGGTGCTTGGTGTCTTCGCGTATGACATGGGGAAATGGTCGTGGATGGAAAATGAGTAGAAACGCCGGCGGCGCAATCGTGACGGCAACGAATGGCGAAGCCCGAACCGCCCGTCTGCCCGAAGTGTGGGAGTCATCGGACAGGGATTGTCGGTCAGTCCGGTAACCCGCCGCTCATCCACTACCGCTGCGAAGAGTGCGGACGCGTGTCTTCTCGCCCGCTCGGTGATGAGTGACATCGATGAAGAACCAATGGTCCAAGAGCATTCCCACACAGGTCGGTGACGTGTTGATTCTACAGACGGACCATCCGTCCGCCATCTACGGCGTGGGAGAGGTGTCGAAGGATGGGCAGCAGGATTTTCACGGTGGCGTGAACGTGGAATACGTGAGCGACCATACCGCTGCGGTGGCGAAGGCGAAGGCGCTTGTCCTACCGGGGCGGCGGATATTTCTTCTGAATCTTGACACCGCCAAGTGGTCTGAGATTGCAGGCTGAGACACACGGGCGGAACCGTTCGATCTCTTGTAGCAAGCGCGTAGCCACCGCCCTGCAGAACTTCGCCGCGCTGCCGATTCAGGTGACCGCGAAGGATGCGCACTTTGTGAACGGATTCAACACGCACGTTGTGAAGGACGGCCAGTGTCTTGCCCGATCCCCGTCCAGCTCAGGCCGTGAAGCCTCCTTCATCAGGTCCGCGGGGCCATTGATCGAAGCGCGGCTCCGCTGGACCGGGCAAGCCTGGTGACACGGAGCACGCGCGCAGATGGCGCCAGCGCCCCCGAGGCTCAGGGCTTCCGCTCGCGCGCCAGGCGCTGGACGACCGCCACCAGTGATGCGAAGCCTTCCGGTGAGCTATCCTGAGTCCGTGACCAGAGGACTGCTGCTCGCGTTGCTCGCTCTCACGGGTCCGTTGATGATCGGCATGACCGCCGGTGCGCCGCGCCTTGCGCCGCTCGACCGCGCATTCAGCGCCAGACGGGCGTACGCGTACACGGCGGAGGTCACCGGCTTCGGCGAGCGTCCGCCGGGGTCCGTCGGCCATCGCAAGACCGAGGCGCTGATCAAGCGCGTACTGACCCGGGACGGCGCCCGGATCGAGACCGACGACTTCACCGCGATCACGCCGCGCGGCCGCCTTCCGGTCCACAACATCGTCGGCAAGTTCAACGTGACGAACGACCCGTTTCAGCCGATCTTCATCCTCGCCGGCCACTACGACACGCTGTTCCAGAAGGGCTTCGTCGGCGCGAACGATGGCGGGTCGAGCACCGGCATTCTGCTGGCATTCGCCGACGCGCTGGCGCGTCAGCACACGAAGATGCAGGTCTGGCTGCTCTGGACGGATCTGGAAGAGGCGGTCAACAAGACCTTCACGGGGAACGATCCGGGCCTCTATGGCAGCCGGCACTTCGCCAAAAAGCTGGCGGCCGAAGGCCTGGTGCCGCGGATTCGCGGCTTCTTCCTGCTCGACATGATCGGCGACAAGGACCTGGGCGTCGCCCGGGAGACCGCCTACTCGACGCCGTGGCTCCAGGACGTCATCGCCCGGGCGGCGCGGCAACTGGGCTATTCGAAGTACTTCTTCCAGTACCGGGTCGGCATCATCGACGACCAGAAGTCGTTCGCCGACATCGGCATTCCCTCCGTCGACGTCGTCGATGCGCGATACGGCCCGATGGGACCGCACTTCGACCCCATGGGCGAGTACCACCACACCGACGCGGACACGATGGACAAGGTGTCGGCGCGCAGCCTCGGTATCGTCGGCCGGACCGTCCTGCGGGCGGTCGCCCTCATTGACGCGCGGGAGTAGCGCCCGGCCCGGAGGGTCCTTCCGCTCGTCCGTTCGTCAACGCGACCGGAAGGTCGCGCCTGACCAGGCGCGCACGGCCTCGACGAGCCCCGTCAGTGCGCTTTCTCTCCCACATTCATCCCCAACGGAGCGTAGCTGCAGGTCGCGGTGCTGCAGTCTTGCCACTGGGACACTTGCAGGCGAAGGGCCTTCGTCAGATCCACATGCTGCCCGGATTCCGTGGTTCCCTCGATGACGTAGAAGTCGTCCGTGGCCGGGCCGGCCCAATCAAAGCGAAACTGGAGGCGCTGGCCTGGCGGGAGAACGGTCGATCCCGTCGTGCGGCTATTGAAGACGGCGCCCAGGCGGAGGGGTTGACCCGTGATGTTGGTGACGTTCGCGCAGCCGCAGAGCGGCGCCGGAGCCGCGATCTTCACCGTGCCGGTCGCCCGCTGCATCTCCGCGCCCTCGAAGATCACCTGACGCCGGCAACCGATCAGCGCCGCCGCAAGCGACAACGCCAGGATGGTTGCGCCGAGCAGTCTCGACCTCGCAGTCCTGACACCCCCGGTCCCTGTACGTCCCGTCCTGCGGTCGTCCCCTGCGTTCATCGGTGCCTCCAGCGGCGGACACATCAACAAAGGCAGGTCCGCCGTCGGCATCATCCGCCTTTTCACGTGGCGCCACAATCCTCGCTCATCCCGTCCTGGCGCACCCGCTCCCGGTCAGCCCCCGCGCCGCCCTGCCGGACCGGTCTATTCGTGAGCCCGGTGACGAGGCGACCCGTCCGTCTCCGGCGTGTTGGCGTACACGCCATTCGTGCGCTGGAGGAACCCGAGCGCCACGAGCGCGTCCAGGAAGTCGCGCGCCGCGCGTCCGTGCAGACCGAGCCGCCCCCGAACATCCTCGAGCGTCCCCGGCCGCCGGGAGAGCTCGGTGAACACGTCCATTTCGATGGCGCTCAGCAGCGTCTTGGCGAACGTGAAGCCGAGACCGACCTGCATGATGCGCTCGGGGCTGACCGACTCCTTCCGCGCGGCGGCGTCCGCCATCAACATCCCTCCCTTCGGGGTGGTTGATCATGCCGCAAGCCGCCGATGAGGTTCAAGGCCATACGGGCGGCGCGACGCGCGTGCCGGACAGCCGGGAACCGGCTAGGATAGAGACACGCACGGCACGTCGGGCCGGCCGGTGACGCGGCCGGGTCGCGCGTGCGGGAAAGCCGGACGCCCATGCTCCGCCGCTTCGTCGCCACGGTGGCCCTGCTCACGCTCGCCACGGCCGGCCTCGCCGCCGGCGCCAGCCTCAAGTCGAGCTGGCTCCATCGGAAGGTCGTGCTGACGCAGCCGCTCTACTCCGTCCTCGTCATGCGAGGCACGTTCGGCGGCGGCGCGGTGCTGTCACGGGAGGGGCTGACGGTCGTCAGCCCGGAGAAGGGGATCTACTACCAGTTCCACGGAAGCTTCTTCGCGGGCGACCACGACGTCGTCGGGCGCGATCTGCAGGAAGTGGTGGACGAGGTCTCCGCCGAACACCGCCTGATGCCGATGCGGAACGACCCGAACACCGGACGCCTGCTGCCGCCCATTCCGGTGTCGAGACCGGCGCAGCTGGTGACGTACGCCGCCGGCACGATGCTGAAGGTGCGAAAGGTCGCGGTGGCCAGGGACCACGTCACGCTCACCTTCGACGATCTGCACGGCCATCGTGCCGTCACGACGCTCACGGTGCAGTGGCCGCAGCCGCTGTCCCGCGACCTGACGGAACAGCCGGGCATCGACCGGCTCCTGCAGCAGTTCCTCGCGCCGGCGCGCTAGCGGCCGGCCGCGGGCGCCCGGCCCGGCCGGGTCACTCGGTCTTCTGCCAGTCCTGCAGCGGCTGCGGGCCGAGCTCGATGCCTTCGAGATCCGGGTCGACGCCCGGCGTACGCGTCGCCGGCGAGTCGGTCCGGCGCGCGGTGCGCTTGGCCTGCTTCGCCGCCCGCCGCTCCTGCTGCTGGCGTTCCCGCTGACGCTTGTTCTGTGATGGTCGCGACCAGCTCATCGTCCCTCCCCGTGGAATGTCTCCCCGCCGTCAGCACCGGCCGGCCGCCCGCAGGCGCCGTCCGGGCAATCTCGACGCACGACGTCACGCGCGACGCACGTGCGACCTTCCTGCTCTCACGTCGATCGGCGCGGTGACGAGCCGGCGCGGTCCCCCGGCGGGCGTGCACGCACCGATTGCGCGACGCGCGGTCCGCCCCGAGCGGTGCATGCGGAAGCTCCCAACCCGTCTGGACGGTAAGTCATGCAGCCCCGGAAGAAACGCCGCGGAGGGCTGACGGCCGGAAGCCGCCACTGAACTCAATCAAGCAAGCAGGCGTCAACTAGTGTACACGAAATCAGAGCCGGGCCAAACAGATGGCGCGCCACGACGCAGGCCGCCACATCGAGAAGCCGCGGCGTTCAGGAGGGGTCGTCGTGACGAGGCCGGCCGAACAGCGGCCGGTCGCGGGGCACCGGCAACGGGGTGAAGCCGGCCGGGGCGGCGCCGATGACCACGGCGCCGTCGCATTCCAGCCACGCGTGCGCGCCGAAGGGGGCGCCGGACGCGGACGACACGCCGAGCCGGAGCTGTGACGGCCAGCCATGGCGCGCGAGCAGGATCTGGAGGGCGAGCGCCTGGACGAGACAGGACGCGGGGAACACCGCCTGCGTCACGGTGAGCACCGCCCAGCGCAGGCGCGCAATCGGCACGGCACGGGCCGGATCGCGGGGCGCGCCGACCCGCGTCCGTCGGCCCAGCCGCAGTTCAGCCGCCGGCCACGCCCGGAACCGCAGCGTCACCCACACGCCGGTCATCACGACCAGGGCACGCAGCAGCAGCCGCCGGTCGGCAGCGGGCAACGCGAGAAATTTGAAGAGCCGGCGACGCCTCATCCTGGATCCGGCTCCCAGCATACCGCCGCAGGAGCCCGGCCGCGCCCTCCGCGCGGCCGTTCCGATCGGCGGCACCGGAACCGGTGGCGGATCCGCGCTACACTTCGGAGGAGACGGCCGGCGTCCGTTCCACGCGTCATTCATGCGGAGGAATCCATGCGAGCACGCGTCCACACCCTGGCGATCGCGCTGGTCGTGGCCGGGCTGGCGGCGGCCACCGTGCCGCTGTCGGCTGCGCAACTGGCCGGCGTCACGCTTCCCGACACCCTCCAGGTCGACGGCCACGCGTTCGTCCTCAACGGCCTCGGGCTGCGCACAAAGTTCTTCATCAAGGTGTACGTCGGCGGCCTCTACCTGCCGCAGAAGAACGGATCGGCGCCGGCCATCCTCGGCGGCCACCTGCCGTGGCAGATGGCGTTTCACTTCCTGCACGGCGTGACCAGGAGCGAGCTGTGCGATGCCTGGAAGGAAGGGCTCGAGGACAACACCCCGGACGCGCCGGCGGCGGTCCAGCGGAACTTCGCGCTGCTGTGCGACTGGATGGGGCCGATCGCCAGCGGGCAGACCATGACGCTGACCTACCTGCCCGATCGGGGGACCGGGATCGAGGTGAACGGCGCGATGAAGGGGACGCTCACCGGACCGGCGACGGCGGCCGCGATTCTGGCGAGCTGGATCGGGCCGAAGCCCGGCCCTGGCCGCCGGTTCAAGCAGGCCGTGCTCGGCGGGCACTGAGGCCGGCGCGGGGGGCGAGGTCCGGCACTGCGCGCGCAGCGCCGGACGCGGCGGCCGTCGGGCGCTCAGAACAGGCCGACGGTTCTCCCCTGCTCGTCGATATCCACCTGCATGAACGCCGGCGTCCGGCCGAAGCCGGGCATCCGCTGCATGTCCCCGCAGAGCGCCACGACGAAGCCGGCGCCGGTCGACGGCACCAGGCCGCGCACCGGCAGCTGGAACCCGGTCGGGCGGTTGCGCCGTGCGGGATCGTGCGACAGCGACAGGTGGGTCTTCGCCATGCAGACCGGCGCGGTCCCCAGCCCGAGCGCCTCGACGTACGCGAGGTCCTTCACCGCCTGCGGCAGCAGGTCCACGCCGGAGGCGCCGTACAGCCGCGTGGCGATCGCGGTGATCTGATCGACCACGCGCGTGCCGTCGGGCGTGAGCGGCGCGAAGTGGTTCGGCTCGTCGCAGGCGGACACCACGGCCTCCGCCAGATCCACGCTCCCCGCGCCGCCGTCGCTGAACCCGCTGTGCACGGCCAGCGCCCCGGCCCCGGCGTCGAGCGCGAGCCGCTCGAGCAGCGCCAGCTCCGCCGGCGTGTCGGTCGGGAACCGGTTCACCGCCACGACGCACGGCAGGCCGTACTGTCGGACGATGTCGATATGGGCGGCCAGGTTGCCCATCCCCTCGCGGATCGCCTCGAGGTCCTCCACGCCGAGCTGCGCGAACGGCCGGCCGCCGTGCGACTTCGTCGCGCGGACGGTCGTGACGAGCACCGCCGCAGCCGGCCGCAGGGCGCCGACACGGCAGACGATGTCGCAGAACTTCTGGAAGCCGAGATCGCTGCCGAACCCGGCCTCGGTGACCACGTAGTCGGCGAGCTTCAGCGCGATCCGGTCGGCAATAATCGAATTGTTCGCGTGCGCGATGTTGCCGAACGGCCCGGCATGCACGAGGGCCGGCCGGCCCTCGCGCGTCTGCACGAGATTCGGATTGAGCGCGTCCTTCATGACGACCGTCATCGCGCCGGCCACCTGCAGGTCTTCGGCCGTCACCGGCCGGCCGTCGACGGTCGACGCGACCACGATCCGGCCGAGCCGCGCGCGCAGGTCGCGCAGGTCGCTCGCCAGCGCGAAGATCGCCATCACCTCGGAGGCCGCGGTGATGACGAACTGGTTCTCCCGCGGGATGCCGTGCGCGCGACCGCCGAGCCCGATCACGGTGTACCGGAGCGACCGGTCGTTGACGTCGAGCGTGCGCGGCCAGGTGATCGACTGCGGATCGATCCCGAGCGGGTTGCCGTGATAGAGGGAGGCGTCGAGCGCCGCCGCCAGCAGGTTGTGCGCGGCGGTCACGGCGTGAAAGTCGCCGTTGAAGTGGAGGTTGATCGCCTCCATCGGCTCGAGCATCGCCCGGCCGCCGCCGGTGCCGCCCCCCTTGATGCCGAACACCGGCCCCATCGACGGCTCCCGCAGGCACAACGAAACCTTCCTGCCGAGCCGGCCGAGCCCGTCGGCCAGCGCGATGCTCGTCGTCGTCTTGCCTTCGCCCGCCTTGGTCGGCGTGATGGCCGTGACGATGATCAGCCGGCCGTCGGGACGCGAGGCCAGGCGGTCCAGGATTGACAGGCGCACCTTGCCGCGGTACTGCCCGAACGGTTCCAGTTCCTCTGGCAGAATGCCGGCGGCGGCGGCGAGATCGGCGATCGGGGTCAGGTCGAGATCCCGGGGAACGGCGAGTGGCGCGGTCACGGCAGCGGCTTCCTCGAGCGGGCGTTCGGTGGACGGATACGTCGACGGCCGCCCGACGCCATGCTGCGGACCCGACGGGACGCGGCACGCTCGCGGCGCTGCACGGGAGCGGCGCCGGACGCGTGAGACCCGCTCATGATACCGCGTCGCCCGGGCGGCGCGCGACCAGGTCGGACGGAGCGGCTGCCGGTCGAGCTTGTATCTTCCATTTGTATAGGATATACATACATTCCCATGATGCAGCCCGTGATCCTCCTTGCCCGTCCCCCCTTCGCCGCGCCGGGCGGAGCACCGACCCCGCCGCCGGAGCCGGCAGGCGACTGGCTCGGGAGGCTGGAGACCGGCGTCCTCCGGCTGCGCCTCCTCCTTCACATCAGCCGGACGACCGGCGGCCCGTGGCGGGCGACGTTCGACAGCCTCGACCAGAACGCCTCCGGCATCCCGATCGCCGCCGTCACGATCGAGGGCGGCCACCTCCGGCTCGACGTGCCGGTGGCGCACGCGTCCTACGAGGGGGACGTCCGCGGCGATTCGATCGCGGGCACGTGGACGCAGGGCGGCGCCTCGCTGCCGCTGGTGTTCGACCGGGTGACGGCGGGGTCAGCCCTGCCATCGACGCGGCGCCCCCAGGATCCGGTGGAACCGTATCCGTACCGCGCGGACGAGGTGTCGTACGAGAACCGGCAGGCCGGCATCCGGCTGGCCGGCACGCTCACCGTGCCGCCCGGCGCCGGCCCGTTCCCGGCCGCGATTCTCATCACCGGGTCGGGACCGCAGGACCGCGACGAGACGGTGTTCGGCCATCGTCCATTTCTGGTGCTCGCCGACCACCTGACGCGGCACGGCCTCGCCGTGCTGCGGTCCGACGATCGCGGCGAAGGCCGGTCGGGCGGCACGTTCAAGGGGGCCACGAGCGCCGATTTCGCGACCGACGTGGAGGCGGCGCTGGCCTGGCTGGAGACCCGCCCGGAGATCGACAGACGGAGGATCGGCCTCGTCGGCCACAGCGAAGGAGGCCTCATCGCGCCGATGGTGGCAGCCACCCATCCGGAGGTGGCCTTCCTCGTCCTGTGGGCGGCACCGGGCGTGCCGGGCGACGACCTGCTGGTCGAGCAGGTGCGCCGCCTCATGCTCGCCCGGGGCAAGACGGCCGCCGAAGCCGACCGCGCGGCCGACGACGAGCGGGCGGTCGTGGACGTGGTGAAGCGCGGCGCGATCCGGGCTGTCCTCGACGCGGAACTGCGCGGCAGGGTGCCGCCCGGACAGATGGAGGCCCTCCTCAAGGCGGCCGAGTCGCCCTGGTTCCGCTACTTCCTCACGTGCGATCCGGCGCTGGCGCTGCGGCGCGTCCGGTGTCCGGTTCTCGCCATCACCGGCAGCCGGGACGTGCAGGCGCCGGCGGACCAGAACCTGCCGGCGATCCGCCGGGCGCTCGATGCCGGCGGCAACCGGCAGATCACCATCGAAGAGATGCCAGGGCTCAATCACCTGCTGCAGACGGCGCAGACCGGTGACGTGAACGAGTACGCCGCCATCGACGAGACCATCGCGCCGGCCGCGCTCGAGGCGATCGCCTCATGGATCCGCGCGCAGGTGGAAGCGGGGGCGTGACGATGACCGACGCACTCCTCGTCCGGCTCGATCTCCGCTCGTCGGTGGCCATCTACGAGCAGATCGCCAACGGCATCCGCACGCACCTGGTGAGCGGGCGCCTCCGCCCCGGCGCCTCCCTGCCGCCGGTCCGCGACCTGGCGCTCAACCTCGGCGTGCACCACAACACCGTGGCCGAGGCCTATCGGCTGCTCGCCCGCGAAGGCTGGCTCGATCTGCGGCGCAAGCGCGGGGCCGTCGTGTGCGATCGGGAGGCGCCGCGGGCCGACCCGGCCTCCGAGGCGAAGTTCGCGCAGGGGCTGAGCGAACTGACGGCCAAGGCACTGACCGACGGGCTGTCGGGCACGGCGGCGGCGCGCCATCTCGAACGGCTGGCGGCCCAGTTGAGGAAGGACTGAGGAGGCGTTCATGACCGCATCCGGCTTCGTCCTGTTCGCCCTCGGACTCGAGGCGTTCATCGCGGTCTGGGCCCTGGTGGTCCCCGACCGCACGCGTCCCGATCTGCTGTTTGCCGTCACCGTCGATCCGGCCGTGCGGCGGACGGCCAAGGGACGGGCGATCCTGGCGGCCTACCGGCGCGGGGCCGCGGTCGTCGCCGTGGTCTCGATCGCGTCGTGCCTCGCCGGCGCGGCCGGACACGTGCAGACCGCCTTTCTCGTGAGCCTGGTCGTCGAGCTGGCCGGCCTGACGACGGTCTACTACCGTGCACACCGGCGGACCCAGCCGTTCGCGGCGGTGTCCGGCACCGTTCGCGAGTCGGCGCTCGATGCGCCGCCGCCCCGGCTCCCCGCCCTCTGGGCGCAGCTCGGACCGTTCGCCATTCTCGCAGCCGCCGCCGTGTATCTGCACGCGCACTGGAGCCAGATCCCGGTCCGCTTCCCGGTCCACTGGACCTTCGACGGCCGGCCGGACCGCTGGGCCACGCGCACGGCGCCGGGCGTGTACGGCGAGCTGGCGGTCGCCGCCGTCCTGTGCGCCGGGCTGCTGCTGACAGCGTGGGCCACGGCACACCGCACGCGCCAGATCCATGCCACCGGCAAGCCGGCGGAAGCCGAGCGGCAGTTCCGGCGGACCGTGCTCCGGCTGCTGCTGGCGGCCGAGTACTTCGTGACCGGCACCTTCGCGCTGGTCGCGCGGGCGCACGTCCACGTGACGGCCGGGCCGCCGGCGGCCATTCCGGCGGCCGCGCTGGTGTTCGCCGGCGGCACGGCGTTCGTGCTGGCCCGCATGGGCCAGGGGGGCACACGCCTGGCCGGCGCCGCCGCCCCCTCCTCCGACGGCGAGGTGGTCGGCGACCGCACCGACGATCGGTACTGGAGGGCCGGCGTGATCTACATCAACCGGGCGGATCCGGCGCTGCTGATCGAGAAGCGGTTCGGCGGCGGCTACACAATGAACTTCGCCCGTCCGGCAGCGTGGGCGATCCTGGCGCTGATCCTCCTGGGCGTCCCCTTCGTGGCGTGGCTCACACGCCACTGACAGACTCATCCATTCGAGGATCGGTAGAATGAGGGAGCGGTGCGCGCGTGCCGTCCGCCGCTCGACGCGTCTGTCCATGACCTCGACACCAGCATCTCCCGCCCGCCCCACGGACACCCCGGATGCCCGCGCCCAGCGCGTCTAGCCTCCGCACGGGCTCGGCCGGCCGCTGGCTGATTGCGATTGCCGTCATGGCCAGCGCGATCATGGAGCTGATCGACACGTCGGCGGTCAACGTCAGCCTGCCGTACATCGCCGGCAACCTCTCTGCGTCGGTGAACGAGGCGACGTGGGTCCTGACGTCGTATCTCGTGTCGAACGCGGTCGTGCTGCCGATCGCGGGCTGGCTGGCCAACTACTTCGGGCGCAAGCGCCTGCTCATGATGGCGGTGACGATCTTCACGCTGTCGAGCGTCCTGTGCGGGCTGGCGCCGACGCTGCCGCTGCTGGTCTTCTTCCGGATCCTCCAGGGCCTGGGCGGCGGCTCGCTGCAGCCGGTGACGCGGGCGATTCTGCTCGAGACGTTCCCGGCCGAGGAACGCGGCAAGGCGATGGCGTTCTGGGGGGTCGGGGTCGTCATGGCGCCGATCCTCGCGCCGGTCATGGGCGGCTGGCTGACGACGAACTACTCGTGGCGGCTGATCTTCTTCATCAACGTGCCGATCAGCATCGTCGGCCTCCTGCTCGTGCAGGCGTTCATCGTCGATCCGCCGTACATCCGCCGCACGTCGAATCGCATCGACTACTGGGGGCTCGGGATGCTCGTGACCGGCATCGCGGCGCTGCAGGTGATGCTGGACAAGGGGCAGGAAGACGACTGGTTCAGCTCGCACCTCATTCTCGTGCTGGCGGTCGTGGCGGTCGTCGGACTGGTCACGTTCGTGATCTGGGAGCTCCGGAGCCCCGATCCGATCGTCCGGTTCCGGCTGCTGAGGCACCGCACGTTCGCCGTCGGCGTGGCGCTGTCGGCCGTCATGGGGGTCGTCCTGTTCGGCAGCACGGTGCTCATCCCGCTGTTCATGCAGGAGCTGCTGGGATTCCCGGCCGTGACCGCCGGCCTCTGGAGCGCGCCGCGGGGACTCGTGACGATGGCGTTCATGCCGATCGCCGGCATCCTGATCACCCGCCGGTGGGACATGCGGGCGCTGCTGTTCTTCGGCGTGCTGTCGGCGGCGCTCGGCACGTTCACCCTGTCGCTGCTCAATCTCTCGGCCGGCCCGCTGAACTTCGTCCTGCCGCAAATCGTGATCGGCATGGGCATGTCGTTCACCTTCGTGCCGCTGGCCACGATCACGGTCGACCCGATCCCCGCCGAGGAGATGGGGTACGCCACCAGCATCACCTCGCTCATGCGGAACATCGGAGGCAGCATCGGCATCTCGGTCGTGACGACGGTGCTCGCGCGGCGGCAGCAGTATCACCGCGCGATGCTCGCCAGCCACGTCGCGGCGCTGAACCCCGTCACCGCCGGCGTGCTGTCGTCGCTGAGCCGGAGCCTGATCCAGCGCGGCACCGCGCCGACCGACGCGACGCGCGAAGCGACCATCCTGCTCTCGAACATCGTCAACCAGCAGGCGGTCGTCCTGAGCTATCTGGACGGGTTCCGGCTGCTGGCCGGGCTGTTCCTCCTCGTGTCCCCGCTCATCTGGGTGATGCACAAGTCCCGCCCCCACGTGCCGTCGCAGACGTCCCGGGCGGCTTGAGGGACCAGCCCGTTCGCCGGCCCCGAGAGAGGCCGGGCTGAAGCTCGGCGCCACGAAGCCCCCGGGCGAGATGCGAGCCCGACAACCTGCGGCCGCGCGCGGCCGTCCAAGGGGCCGGCAGGCCGCCACGGACGTGCCGGCGCGGCGCGCGGACGCGGGTCGATCCGCTGGTGGCGCTGCAGGAGGAGTGAAGGCCGGAGGGCGGGCGCCGCCGGCGCCTCATCGCCGCTTCGGGCGCATCCGCGGCGGGATGATCAGGAGAATCGGACAGGCGGCATGCGCGACGAGGTGCTGCGCGGTCGTGCCGAAGAACCGCTCGCCCGCCGTCCGCTTGTGGTGATAGCCGAGCACGGCGAGATCCATCTTCCGCTGCGCCAGCTCGTCGAGCAGCGCGTAGCTCGCCGAGTGCGCCCGGATCACGAGCCGCGCCGTGTTGAGGCCGCGCCGCCGCGCTTCGCGTTCGGCAGCCTTGAAGATCCGGACGGCCTCGGCTTCCAGGTCGGGCACCTCGGCGTCGAGCGGCGTCATGTCCGGCAGCTCGATCACGTTGACGAGCAGCAGCGACGCGCCGCGTCCCGCCACCTGGCAGGCCACCCGCGTCAGCTCCGCGGCATGCTCGACGTCCTTCAGGCCGACGAGAATCCGTCTCGCTTGCGCCATCGTGCCCTCCCTCGCGCGCGGACGGCCGACCGCACCGGCCCGCCCGCTATGTCCAGTACAGGATCTCGGGCGGCTTCCTGGGCACGGACGGCGTCACGCCCTTCGGCACGCCGACGATGATCGGCGCCACGGCGGTCACGTCGGGCGGGATCCGGAGCGTCGCCTTGATGTCGGACTCGTTCAGCATCGACACGGCCGACCCGATGCAGCAGGTCCCGAGCCCGAGGGCGGTCGCCGCCAGCATCAGGTTCTCCGCCGCCAGCCAGCAGTCGGCCGCCGCGAACGGCTCGCGCGCCCGGCCGCAGATGACGATCAGCGTCCCCGCGTCGTAGAAGACGGAGAAGCCGGGACTCGCCATCCGGTCCGCGAACCCGCCGGCCGGCCCTTCGCCCTTCGTCCGGTGCAGATCCTGGAACCGGCGGGCCTCGGCCGCCCACGCGGCTTTCGCCCGGTCGGACAACTGCTCGAGCAGCCTGCCATCCTGCACGACGACGAACATCCACGGTTCGGCGTGCATCGCCGTCGGCGCCCGCACCGCGGCGTCGAGCAGGCTGCGCACGACCGACCGGTCGAGCAGGTCGCCGGTGTACGAGCG
>DATLRO010000143.1:0-4768 GCA_035534615.1 Vicinamibacterales bacterium | reverse complement strand
GACCGAGACGTCGAAGTGGTCCTCGATGGCGTTCTTGCCCCGGCCGGTCACGAGGATGATGTTGTCGATGCCGGCGGCGACCGCTTCCTCGACGCCGTACTGGATGATCGGCTTGTCGACCAGCGGCAGCATTTCCTTCGGCTGGGCCTTGGTGGCCGGCAGGAACCGGGTGCCGAGGCCGGCGGCCGGGAAGACGGCTTTGCGGATGCGACTGGGCACGAGGTCATCCTACCCCACCCTGCCGGATTTCGCACGGCGCCCGGCGCGCTATGTAGAATAGGGGCAGCGATTCCCTATGCTCGATCCCGCATTCGTCCGTGATCATGTCGAAGACGTGCGCCGGGGCCTGCGCCACCGGGGCCTGGACCCTGACGTCGTGCTCCAGGATCTGGCCGCGCTGGAGAGCCGGCGGCGGGAGATCATCCCGGAGGTCGAGGGGCTGAAGCGCGAGCAGAACAGCGCCGGCGAGGAAGTCGCCCGGGCCAAACGCGAGGGGCGCGACGCGACGGCGCAGCTCGAGGCGAACCGGGCGCGGTCCCGGCGCATCAAGGAGGCGCAGGTCGACCTGGACGCGATCGAGGCGCGGCGGCACGAGGTGCTGCTCACGCTGCCGAACCTGCCGCACGCGTCGGTGCCGGTCGGCGGCGGTGCGGCCGACAACGTGGAGGTGCGGCGGCACGGCACGCCGCGCGTCTTCCCGTTCACGCCGCAGCCGCACTGGGATCTCGGGACCGCCCTCGGCATCCTGGATTTCGAGCGGGCGACCCGCATGTCGGGCGCGCGGTTCGCCGTCCTGCTGGGCGCCGGCGCGCGGCTCGAGCGGGCGCTGATCAATTTCATGCTCGACCTCCACACCCGCGAGCACGGGTACACCGAGGTGGAGCCGCCGTTCCTGGTGAACCGGGCGGCGCTCACCGGCACCGGCAACCTGCCGAAGTTCGAGGCCGACCTGTTCAAGATTGCCGGCGACTGGGATCTCTTCCTGGTGCCGACGGCGGAAGTGCCGCTGACGAACCTGCATCGCGACGAGATGCTCGACGGCCGGCGGCTGCCGCTGCGCTATACGGCCTACACCCCCTGTTTCCGCAGCGAGGCGGGGAGTTACGGTCAGGATGTCCGCGGCCTCATCCGCCAGCACCAGTTCGACAAGGTCGAGCTGATGTCGTTCACGACGCCCGACCGGTCCTATGACGAGCTCGAGCGGCTGACCGGGTGCGCGGAGGAAGTGCTGAAGCGGCTCGATCTGCCGTATCGGACCGTGCTGCTGTGCACCGGCGACATGGGGTTTGCGTCGGCCAAGACGTACGACATCGAGGTGTGGCTGCCGAGCCAGCAGACCTACCGCGAGATCTCGTCATGCAGCAACACCGCGGCGTTCCAGGCGCGGCGGTCGAACATCAAGTTCCGGCCAGACGGCACCGGGAAGGCCGAGCTGGCGCACACGCTGAACGGCTCCGGCCTGGCGGTCGGCCGCACGCTCATTGCGATTCTGGAGAACTACCAGCAGCAGGACGGGTCGGTCGTGATTCCGCCGGCGCTTCGTCCGTTCATGGGCGGGATGGACGTGATCGAGCCGGTGGGGTAGCGCCTGCGGCCCGCGCGAGGCGCCGGAGGGAAGCGAGGCGGAGCCGAGCCGCCGAGCGCGAGCGGATGAGGGTGGGGCCCCATCCGCCATGAACCATGCATACGAGGGCTCCGCGCGATCCGTAGCGTAGAACGCAGAACGTCGAACGAAGCAAGCGCGGACGCCGCACGGTGCAGATCGCAGGCGACAAGCGTTCGTTGACTCTCCCGGAGGGATGGCCGAGTGGTCGATGGCGGTGGTCTTGAAAACCACTGAACCGGAAACGGTTCCGGGGGTTCGAATCCCTCTCCCTCCGCCACTACTTTAGCCCTTATTTCATTGATTCTTTTCGCTCATCAATAGTTCGCCGTTCCAATTTCGTCCCTCTGGTGAGACGATTGGGTATGCTCCAGATCTACCGGAGGCATTACCCGCCCTGCACGCACCGATCCCGCCGCTACCGCCGCTGCAACTGTCCGCTCTGGGTCCAGGGGACGCTTCGCGGCGAGTGGGTCAAGAAATCGCTCGGACTCCGCTCCTGGGAGGCTGCCCAGGACATCGTTCGGGGCTGGGAGGCCTCCGGCGAAATCGGGGTCGTCCGCGCTGAAGTGCCGACGCTGCCCGAGGCGATCGACCGCTACCTCGCCGACTGCAAAGCGCGTGATCTGAAGGAGCCGTCGCTCAAGAAGTACCGACTGTTTCTTCACGGCCACCTGCTGCCGTGGTGCGAGAAGACCGGCCGGCGAAGACTGAAGCAGCTCGACGTCCAGGCGGTTCGCGAGTTCCGTGAGTCCTGGACCTTTGCGCCCACGACGCAGGCCAAGACACTCGAGGCCTTGCGCGCCTTCTTCCGGTTCGCGGCCGATGCCGGCTGGATCGGCTCGAATCCAGCGAGAGCGCTCAAGCCGCCCAAGCTGGCCCCCAAGCCGACCCTGCCGTTCTCCGAGGCGGAGATCAAGAGGCTCCTCGATGCCTGCAGCCGCTTCAAGGGCAACGGCGACCGTCTCTACGCACTGGTCCTGCTCCTGCGTCACTCAGGCCTGCGCATCTCCGACGCCGTGGCGTTGACCAGGGATCGCCTAGTCGGCGACAAGGTGTTCCTCTACACGCAGAAGACAGGCGTCCCGGTCTCCGTGCCGCTGCCGAAGAAGGTCACGACCGCGCTGCGGAAGCTGCCGGGCGAGCGCTATCTGTTCTGGTCCGGCGACGCCAAGCCGAAATCGGCGATTGAGGACATCCGCCGGAGCTTCGGACTGCTGGCGAAGCTCGCGGAGGTCGAACACGCGCACTTCCACCGATTCCGCGATTCGTTCGCTGTGTCCCTGCTCGTCCGCGGCGTCTCGGTGGAGAACGTCGCCGTCCTCCTTGGCAACACACCGGCAATCGTCCTCAAGCACTACTCGCCGTGGGTGAAGGAACGACAGCGGCAGCTGGATGCCGCGGTGCGGGCCACGTGGACCGGCGTGAAGTAGCCGGCCGCTTCTCCTGTAGGGACACTCCTCGGAAATGGGGTTGCTGCTGGGATGCGTATGCGACGTCACATCAGGCATTTGATGTCACATTGTTAATCTGATATCATGTTGGCATGAAAGCCAAGACCAACACTCACAAGGCTCCGCGCCACGACTCGGCCGCGAAGCAGCAAGCCCCCCGTCAGGCGACCACCTTTCGCTTGGAGCCGCGGCTCCAGCGGGGGCTGCAGCTGTTGAGCAACGTGCGGAAGGCGCCATTGAACCGGCTCGTCAACGAGGCGGTGAATGAGTACCTCGAGGTGCACGCCGCGACGCTGCAAGCGGATCTCGAGGAAACGCTTCGTCGCGTGAAGGCCTACCGGAGTGCCGACCCCGAATTTGAACGCGCCATTGCCAAGTTTGCGGAGGCGGAGGCCGAACTCGCGCCCGAGGACGCCGTGGAAGGCCAGACCACACGCGCACAAGGCCCCGCCCAACGCCTGGTGCGCGAGTTGATTCGTGGCTGACTGGGACGCGAACAGTCCTCGCCTTCGCCAGAACCTGATCCACGTCCTGCGTGACGCCCGAGACCGGGCAACTCGCAGGGATGTCCCGACCGTGGAGGACGCACGCGGTTGGCAGCGCGATTCGATGGCCGGTCTCGATGTGCCCGATGCCAAGTACGTCGGTCGCTTCCGCGGCGAGCCCGGCCTCGAGACGACGCGCGTGTGGGTTGGCGCACGCGAAGGCACGGCGCCGGCCGACGTCGCCGACGAGCTCGCCGCGTTCGAGCGGACGCTGCAGCGCGCCGTTTCAGCGCTGGACGCGCGGTACCCGCGGGACCAGGCGCTCGATCCAGACGGTCTCGCGGCAGCGATCGACCTCTGCGCCTGGGCGCACGCGGAGTGGGTTCGGATCCACCCGTTCGCCAACGGCAACGGCCGAACCGCGCGAATCTGGGCCAACGCGCTCCTGATGCGCTACGGCCTTCCACCGGCCGTCCGACTTCGGCCGAGGCCGGATGGCGGCTACGGTCTCGCCGGCGCAGCGGCAATGGAGGGCAACTGGCGTCCAACGGCGGCGATCATCGGGAGGATGCTCCGTGACGCATTGACTGCCGGAGGGCCATAAGGGACGTCGAGGCCCGGTTGCCGCGCCCACCCGGCCATCAGAAACAGCGACAGCGAGTTGCACCGCCGCTTCAATCAATCGTGCTCATCCGTCTGTGAACCCGCTCGGCAACTGAGGCCGGTATTCGCAGCGTCCGGTACACGCGGCGTCCGGGCCGCTGCCTCCAGAACACGACAACCCCCGGCTCGCGCAGGAACAGCCGACGCACGAAGTCCTTGCTCAGGCTCCACGCTTCAGCCAGGTCTTCGACTGAATAGTGCTTCTCGAGGACCGGCTCCACAGATTCCACAGCCATGACCTTCCATCCTCGACGCCGGCAGAAACGAGCCGGCGCCGACACGGCGGCGCTGCGCAACGAGTGACGGCGCAGCGGCGACGCATTGGCGAGTTCGCAGGCGTAGGGCGGAAACGCCGGAGCCTTCGATCGCGGATGCCGGAGAACGCACGCCTTAAAGCGCGCAGTCATCTCGGGTCTGTGTTCGGTGGGGAAGCAGGAAGTCGAGCTGCGGCAGCGTCGGCTTGCAGCGGTCCGGATCGATTTCCGATCGCGGAGACGGTGCCATGCGGCACCGGAGAGCTACCCGCAGAATAGCGCCGCGAAAAGGGAGCGGTCAAGCTCAGC
>DATLRO010000142.1:0-37470 GCA_035534615.1 Vicinamibacterales bacterium | reverse complement strand
GCCCGCCGCCGGTCGTTCGGCCGTGGTGGGGAAGTGCTCCAGTAGGCGCCACAGCCTACGGACTTCCTCATCGCTCAGGACCCGTTCCCGCGAAGTCTCCCGCGTCGGCTTGGCCAGCCGCGCGGCCGGATTCGCCTCGATCCAGTCGTTGTCGACCGCGAAATTGAGCATTCTGCGTACGATGGCGAGCACCCGATTGGCCATTACGGGCGCCCCGCGATCGACAATCCCATCGATGAGGCCTCGCACGTCCCGCCGGGTCAGTTCGCGCACTGACCGGTCGCCCCACTTCGGCAGCACGTCAACGTTCAGAATCCGCTCGTCTTCGTCGGCGGAGCGTTTGAACTTCCTGGCGTGCTTCTTCAGGTAGTCGTCGGACAGGGCCTTTACCGTGTCGACCGGGGCAGCCTTCGCCAGTTGGTGGTCACGGGCCGGATCTTCCCCGTTGTCGACCGCGCTCTGAGCCCGCCGGGCACGCTTCCGGGCCGCAGCCAGACTGACGGCGGGATACTCGCCGAGCTTCAGGCGTCGGCGCTTGCCGTGAATGCGATACCGCGTGGCGAACTCGATGCGTCCACTGGGTAGGACGCGCACAATCAAGCCGCGCTGCTGGGCGTCCCAGGTGTCAATTGCGGTCGGCCCCGGGCGCATCGCGCGCAGGTGTCGGTCAGTCAGGACGGTCCGGTTGGCAACGGGCGCCGTTCTGTCCCGCAGGTCAGTGCTCATGGGTCCATTATGGGTCCACGGCACTTGCGACGGCAAGAAATTCGCTGAAAATTACTGAGAGCCCAGAAGTGGCCAAAAAGTGCAATAAAATAGGGCAAAATAGCGCGGATCCTGATGGCAGACGATTGCGGTCGCTTTCAGCCGAAGTCACGATATTTTGACTGGGGGTCAGGGGGTCGCAGGTTCGAATCCTGTCATCCCGACCAATTTCCCGCCTTCGCGTGGTTCGACTCCGCATCAATCCTGCCCGCCGTCTGCAGCTCAGCCCTGGACCGTTCCTGCCTCGTGGGGAAAGGCGCCCGTTGCGCAGGCCCGGCGGTCAGGGTTGACGTGACGGCGTCACGGCTCTCCTGAGTCACGGTGCGCGCGGCATCCTGAGCGGCTTCCTTGGAGACCGGACTCCGCTCCAGCATCAGGCGGCCGATGACCGCATGGGCGGCGATGAGCTCCGGCAACCTGCGGGAATCACCGGCCTCAGCCAATTGCGCCCTGGCGCGGTCCAGCTCGATTGTGAGCTGGCCGATTCGCGCGTGGGCGGCGACGAGCTCCGGCGACCTCGGGGCGTCGCGGATTTCAGCCGATTGCGCCCTGGCGCGCTCCAGCTCGATCATGAGCTGGCCGATTCGCGCGTGGGCGAGCAGGAGGGCCGGCGGTCTGCGTTCGCCCGGCTCCAGCGCGCGCGCGCCCTGCTCGACGAAGCGACGGACCCACCTCCGGAGTTCTTCCTGATCCAGGCCGTGCCCGGCCGCCAGCCCTTCACACGGCTCTCCCGCCAGCGCGCGCAGGACGAGGTCCGTCCGTCCGTCCCGGAGGGAGGGATCGATGAGATCGGCCAGCCGGGCCGCCACGGCACCGGCGATGTCCGGCACCGCGACGGCCGGCTCGCCTTGCGCCTTGTCCGGAGCGGCGGTCTCCGTCAGCGGCGCCGTGGCCACCTGCACGTAGCGGGCGCGCTCGTGGTGGAGATAGCGGAGCATGCTGTCCGGGCGCGATTGGTGCTCGTAGACGGTGATCGGCGCGTACTGGAACCGGAAGCCGGCCTTGAACGCCTTCGCCCAGAAGTTCCAGTCTTCGTAATGCGGTCCGTCGCGCACGGTGTACCCGTTGACCCCCTGCCAGACGGTCTTGCGAAACAGTGAGCTGCAGAAGATCGGCGTGTCCTCGAGAAAGTCGGCCCGCCGCAGCGGCCGCTTGACCGGCTCGTACACCTTGCCGCTGTCGATGACGTTCCCGTACGCGATATCCACCTCGTCTGTCAGGACGGCCACCAGCGGGGCGAGCGTGCCGGGCAGGAACCAGTCGTCCGCGTCGAGCGGAATCACCAGGTCGAATCGCGCGTGCGCAATGCCGGTGTTGCGCGCGGCGCTCAAGCCGCAGTTCCGGGTGTGGCGGACCTGCGTCACGATGTCGCGGTGCTCCGCGACGAAGCGAGAGACTTCCTCCGTCAGCGGCGCGGTGGACCCGTCGTCGACGAGGACGATTTCGACGGGGATCGTCTGGGCCAGACAGCTCGCGAGAGCCGTCGGCAGGAAACGGGCGTCGTTGTACGTCGGGATGACGACTGAAATCACGGTCTGCACCAGTTCGAGCGTGAACCGCCCGCACACCGCATGCGGCGCGGCGGTTCGCGATCACCGTGCCCGGGCGAGCCGACTGTGTGCGCGTGCGGGCACGGGCGGTCTCCGCGAGGGCGTACCCGCATCAGCGAAGAGTCCGAGATCAAGGGCCGCGCGCCTATCGTATGCGAGCCGCCTGCACGCGGGCAAGAAAGACCCGCCGGGCGGTCCGCGGTCCGGCGCGCGTCGCGCGGTTGCGCCGGGTGTGTTGACAGACCGAACGGCGCGTGTGTAAGCTCCGGCCCCAGCGCCGCGTGGACTCCGGCGCGTCCGCAGGACCGGCGAGCGTGACCGTGCCCCTTATCGTCGTCGTGGCGAATCGGCATCGACCGGCGGCGGTGCTCGACTGGCTCGACGGCCTGGAGCACCAGGTCAGCTACACACCCGACCACGAGCTGCCCGCCGGCTTCACCACGGATATCCGCCTGGCCGCCTATAATCAGGTCGGCGCCTACCGCTGCTTCCGGGGCCACCAGGATGCGATCGGGCTCGCATCGGGCGAGCCGGTTCTCGTGCTGGAGGATGATGCGGTGCCGAACGTGGAGGGCTGGCTGAGCATCGTCGAGTCGGCCTCGGCGGCGCTCGCCGAGCATGAGGTCGTCTCCCTGCACGGCCGCGGGTTCGATCCGGCGGGGTTCGAGCGGAGGGCCGGCGTCGCAGGACGCGACCTGCTGGTGCCGCGCTTCTGGCGGGGGCCGGTACGGGTGTTCGGCTCGCTCGCGTATCTGATCCGCGGCGCAGCCGGACGCCGCTTCATGGCCATGCGCTACGAGGGCGTGCCGGTCGATCTGCTGCTTCCCAGTCGATTCAGGTTCTGCCTCGTGCATCCGAGTCCGTTCGATCATGACCGACGCCACCCCAGCCTCATCGGCTGAACGACGACTGCGGATCCTGTATCTCGCGATGCAGTGGGATTACGGCGATCCTGCGCGCGGCAGATCGTTCGAGCACGACAACTTCCATCCTGCGCTGCGGGAGTGGCGGCGGACCCTTGCCCTCCAGCACTTCGACTTCATGGCGCTCGGGCAGGCCCACGGGCTGGAGCGGATGTCGCGCATGCTGCTGGACGAGGTGCAGCGTTTCCAGCCGGACGTGCTGTTCGGCATCTGGTTCAACGAGGAGCACGACCCGGATCGCGAGGCGATTCGCACCATCAGCCGGACCACGCCCTGCCGGACCGTCGGGTGGTTCTGCGACTCCCATTGGCGCTACAGCGCCTTCGACCGGCCCTGGGCCGACTACCTCGATTTCCAGGTGACGACGTCGCAGTCGGCGTACGCGCGGTTCGTCGCCGACGGCCTCGCGGCCAGGGTGATCAAGTCGCAATGGGGGGCCGCGCCGACCTACCGCCGGCTGCCTGAGGTCGCGCGCGACGTCGACGTGTCCTTCGTGGGGCAGTGCTACGGGACGCGTGCGGACGTGATCGAGCAGATCAGGCGCGCCGGCGTGGACGTGCGCGTGTTCGGCGCCGGCTGGCCCCCGCCGACGAGCCGCCTGAGCTTCGAGGGGATGGTGCGCCTCTTCAACCGCAGCAAGATCAACCTGAACCTGAACAACGCGGTCGACGCGTCGTTCAAGCAGATCAAGGGGCGGAACTTCGAGGTGCCGGGCTGCGGAGGCTTTCTGCTCACGGAGACCGCGGAGAACCTGGACGAGTACTTCCGCTACGGTGAAGAGGTCGAGACCTACGCGGGAGTGGAGGAGCTCGTCGAGAAGATCCGCCGGTACCTGGCGGATGCGGACGCGCGCGAGCGGATCGCGGCGGCCGGGCATCGTCGCACGGTCGCCGAGCACACCTATGCGCACCGCTTCGACGAGATCTTTGCGCGGGTCGCCCCGTAGCGGCGGTCGGCGATCGGGGGAGCCTTTCCGGGAGAGGAACGGTTCGTGACGACTGGGCTGCTCGTAGTGGCGACCAACCGGTACTTCGAGTTCGTCGAGCGACTCTGTGAGTCCGTGCGGCGCTATTTCCACCCCACCGACCGGACGCAGATCGTCCTGTTCACGAATCAACCGCACGCCCCCGAGGGTGTCTGGAGGGTCGACCAGCCGCACCTGCCCTGGCCGGGCCCCACGCTGATGCGGTACCACATGTATCTCGGGCAGGAGGCGCTCCTCGCCAGGCTGGATTATCTCTTCTGCTGCGACGCCGACATGTGCTTCACGGATCATGTCGGGCCGGAGATCCTCGGTGATCGCGTCGGGACGCTGCACCCGGGCTTCTTCCGGGTGCCGCGCCGGCAGTTTCCGTACGAAACCCGGTCGTGCTCGCGTGCCTGCATCGCCCCGGATGAGGGGCACTGGTACTTCGCCGGCGGGTTCAACGGCGGGCGCGCGACGTCGTTCCTCGACACGGCGAGGGCGGTGCGCGGCCTGGTGGACGAGGATCTGGCCAGGGACGTCGTCGCCGTGTGGCACGACGAGAGCTATCTCAACCGGGTCTTCTGCGACCGATCCCCGAGCCTCATCCTCAGCCCGTCGTACTGCTATCCCGAGTCGATGACGCTGCCGCTGCCGCGCAAGCTGGTGGCTCTCGACAAACCGCACGCGGAGATGCGCCGGTGAAGGTGCTCCACGTCACGCACCACCAGGGGTGCCAGGACGATCTGGAGTACGTCGCGGCCCGGTTCGGGATCACGATCGATCACTATCACTATCGCGGCGGGTACAACATCGATGCGACGCGAGCCGAGGCGGCATGGCAGGCCGACCGCGACCGGTTTCTCGCCTACGATGTGATCCTGACATCCGATACCGCGCCGCTGGCCCGGATCTTCCTGCAGAACGACTGGCCGAAAGGGCTCGTGATCTGGATCTGCAACCGGTTCGATTACTGCGACCAGGCGACGAACGACTGCGGGTTCCCCGATGCCGGGTACTACCGGCTGTTCGCGTCGGCGCTGGCGCGGCCGCGGACCGTCGTGGCGGCCTACACCGATTTCGAGCACCACTACGCGAGGGCCCGGGGCATCCCTCTCGGCTCCTTGACCGTCAAACCGGTCGGGAGGCGTCTGGCGTGTCAGGCCGTGGGACTCGTGCCGGCGGCGATCGACCGTCCGACGACCTGCGTCATTCCGCCCCGTCATAACGATACGGCCGCCGATCTCGACGGCCGCTGCCGGACGCTCGGCATCGCCGCGTACGGCGGGCGCTACGGCGGACCGTCGGACCTCCGGGGCTTCAGGGCGGTGATTCACATCCCCTACGCGTGGTCCAACTTCGCGCTGTTCGAGAACCTGCAGGCGGGCCTGCCGTATCTGATTCCCTCGCGACGGATGCTGATGGATCTCGCCGGCTCGATGGAGTTCTTCTGGAGTCCGCCGTTCTGGCCCGACTGTCTGGATCTGGCCGAGTGGTACGCTCCGGCGCACGACGGCCTGTTCTCGTACTTCGATTCGTGGAGCCAGCTGCAGGAACTCGCGGAGAGCGACCTCTCGCCGCGCCGGCAGGCGATCGCGGAGTTCTGCGAAGCCCACACCACCCGGACGCTCGCGCAATGGAGAGAGATCTTTGACCGGGTTGGATGAGTACCGGGATTACCTCGACGAGTGGACGTACGCCGGTCAGGACTGGTCGGCGTTCGAGCGGCGTCCGTTGTCGCGCTATCATACGTTCCAGCGCGCGTTCGAGCTGTTCCGCCGCTCCGGCGGTCGCGTCGTCGTGGAGCTGGGCACCATCCGCAGCTATACCCACGGTGGGCTCGCGGCGTGCAACACCGATGACTGGTCCGCCTGGACCCCTGACGAGCCGGCGAACTGGGATTGGGGGGCGGGATGCTTCAGCCGGCTGGCGGCCGGATGCCTCGCGGACCTGACGCCGGCGATCGTCACGGTCGATTGCGCGGCCTCGCACCTCGAGCGCTGCCGCCGGGTCACCGAGCCGTTCGCGCCGCTCTTTTCGTACGCCCTTTCGGATTCGCGCGACTTTCTGCGCGGGTTTTCCGGCTCCATCGACCTCGTGTACCTGGATACCGGCGACATCACACCGCTCGAGCCAACGGCGGAGCTGCAGCTGGCCGAGGCCAGGCTCCTCGTGGAGCGCAGCCTGCTGCCGCGCGGCGGGGTCATCCTCATCGACGACGTGCGGAACCAGACGCCGCGGACGTTCGGGGAACGGTCCGAGCTCGGGAAGGCGAAGTACTCACTGCCGTTCCTGCTGGCCCATGGCTTCCGGATCGAGATGGACGAGTACCAGTACCTGCTCGTCCGGGAGGCGTGATGGCGAAGACCGTGATTGTGTGGGGCCACAAGCTCTTCTCGCACACACATTCGTACGTGCACGAGGGATTCGTCCGGGCGTTCCGGTTTCTCGGGTACGAGGTCCACTGGGTCGACAACGACGACGATGTGTCCGGCCTCGACCTCAAGGGCGCGCTGTTCCTGACCGAGGGACAGGTGGACGGCCGCCTCCCGATCCGCCGCGACTGCAAGTACGTGCTGCACAATTGCGATCTTGCCCGGTATGCGCCGGTCCTCGGCAGTTGTCTCCAGATCCAGGTGTATTGCCAGACGACGGCGCGATCCCGGATGTTTGACCGTGTCGGTCCGGCATCGTATTATTCCGACGGCGTTCTGTACCAGCCTTGGGCGACCGACCTGCTGCCGCATGAAATCTGCCTCGACTGGGCCGGCAGGGCCAGAGAGCCGGCCTCGCACTGGATCGGCACCATCGGCGACGGCCGGTTCGGCAACGTTCACGAACTCGAAGGATTCCAGCAGGCGTGCCAGGAGCATCGCGTGGCGTTCGTACACCGCGCCAGCGTGTCGCGGGAGACGCACATCGCGCTGATCCAGCGCTCCTGCCTGGCTCCCGCGATCACCGGCACCTGGCAGCTCGCGGAAGGCTACGTGCCATGCCGGATCTTCAAGAACATCAGCTACGGGCAGCTGGGGCTGACCAATTCGGCGGCGGTGAACGACATGTTCGACGGTCGGCTGGTGGTCAATCCCGACACGCGTCAGCTCTTCGTGGATGGCGAGGAGGCCCTGCACGCTCCGGGGGCGGTCGCCCGGGTGCGCGATCTGATGCGGACCGTTCGAGACACGCACACGTTCGTCGACCGGATCGCCGCGATCCTCAAGGTACTGCCGTAAGACGGAGCTGAACATGGCGCGGCCCGATGCATGGAAGCCGAAGCGGAGCGACGGACTCGATATCTGCGAGGTCGTCGACGGGTACGTGGTCTATGAGGCGGGGAACGACCGCGTGCACTATCTGAACAATACCGCGGCCCTGGTCCTCGAGCTGTGCACGGGCGGGAATGCGCGCGACGAAATCGCCACGGTGCTGGGCTCGGCTTTCGGCCTGCCGGGCGCGCCCGAGGCGGAGGTGAACGACATTCTCGACAGCTTCGCCCGCGAAGGGCTGATCCGGTGACCGCCGCCCGGACCTTTCAAGTGCTGGGGTGCGAGGTCTCGATCGCCACCGCCTGCCCGGAGATCGCAGGCAGGCTCGACTACGTGGTGGTCAGCGCGGTCCAGCAGTACCCGGTGTCCCGCCGTGTCGCGTACCAGGTCGACCGGGAGGACGACGGCTACCTCGTCCGGGAGAACGGGAACGTGTGGTACCGCGACGGCAGCGCCGATCGCGTCCTGATCGAGCTGTTTCGCCGGATGCACGCGATCGTGTACGGTCAGATGCACGGCCGCCTGCGGCTGCACGCCGGCTGTGGCAGCTACCAGGGAAAGCTGTTCCTGACGGCCGGTCCCAAGGGCGTGGGCAAGTCGACCCTCATGGCCAGGCTCGTCTTCGAGGGCTTCAGCGTGTCCGGCGACGAGATGGTGTTCGGCCTCGGCCGCGAGGTGATTGCGCTGCCCAGGCGCTTTCACCTGAAGGCCCCCGCGCTCGACCTGCTGCCGCAGGTGGCGGCGGTGGCCGACCGCCTGCCGTTCGTCATGGGGGAGGGGGGACAGAAGATCGTCGCGTTCGATCCGACGGACGCGGGGCTTCCATGGGCCATCGGGCCTGGCGGGCCTGTGGCGATCTTCTTCTTGCAGCCGAACCACGGAGGGACCACGACGGTCCAGGCGTGCCCGAAACTGGCGATGATCCAGCGCCTCATGTCACAGAGCCTGTTCGACGGACGCGAGGCGGGTGCGTGGATTCAAGCGCTCGGCACGCTGGTGCGTGCCGCCGACTGCTACACCCTGCACATGGGCGACCTGTCGATGGCGGCCCGGCTGATGCAGACCACCTTGAACGCGACGGTCGCCCCACGCTGGTCGGCCGAGCCTGATGGAAAGGAAGATCCGTGGCAGAAGATGAGGGTGAATTGAAGCTTCTTGCGCGCGTCGGTTCCGACCGGCGGCAATTCGTGCGCGACCTCGTGCGTGGCGGCTTCGCGATTCCCGCCATGGCCTCGTTTTCGATGTCGGCACTCCAGGTCGCCACGCTGGGTGCCCAGGTCCCTCACGGGTCGTGATTGCGCCGGCATGCCGGACGTCTCCTGCACGGCTGTCCTGATCGTTCGCGACGAAGAGGGCGTGCTCGACGAGTGTCTCCGCTCGGTTCGGGACCTCGTCGACGAGGTTCTCGTGCTCGACACCGGATCGCGCGACCGGACCCGGGAGGTCGCCAGGCATGCGGGCGCTCGAGTGGTGGAGTCCCGCTGGCGCGATGACTTCGCGGCCGCCCGGAACGAAGGGATCGCGCAGGCGCGCGGGCGCTGGATCCTGTCGATCGACGCAGACGAGCGAATCGAGCGGGCCGACCGCCGGCGCCTGATCCCGCCGCTCGCGGGAACGCCGCCCGTCGCCTATCGGGTCTGGCTGCGGCCGGACGCCCTCTTCACACGCCATCGCGCCTGCCGCCTCTTCCGCAATGACCCCCGCATCCGCTTCGAGGGGAGAATCCGCGAATCCGTTCTTCCTTCGATCCGGCGCATGACGGGCGCGTGCGCCGCACCGCTCGTGGGCGACTGCGACCTCTCCATCGAACACCATGACGATCCGGCGGTCAGAGGCCGGAAACACGGGCGGGATCTGCCGCTGCTGCGGCAGGCGATCCGGGATGAGGGTGAGAACGTCGTTTACTGGACCGATCTCGGGCGTGCCCTCGCCGGCCTCGGCGACGCCGCGGGCGCGCTGAGCGCCTGGCAGTGCGCCATCGGTCTGGTCCGTCGTCGCGCTGGAGGGAGCCCGGCCGACAGCCTCCCGTACACCGACCTGCTCCAGCGGACGGCGCAGAGCGAGGGCTGCCGGCGGGCGCTCCTGGACGAGGCGTGCGAGCGCTTCCCGGACAACTGGCTGCTCGTCTGGCTGCGTGCCAGCGATCTGATCGCCCGGCGGCGGTGGGCCGATGCCCTGCCACTCCTGCGCGAGCTTGCGGCCATCGAGGACGAGCGCGACGCCTGCCCGACGATGGCCTATGATCGCCGGATCTTTGGCGAGTTCGCCCATGTCGCGCTGGGAACCTGTTGTGCCGGACTGGGCCGGTGGACCGAGGCAGCCGCCTGGTACGGGCGGGCCGAAGCGGCGGAGCCGGCGAGCCTCGAATATCGCGTCAAACGCGCGCTGGCCCTGGAACGAAGCAGCCAGGCCGCTCGGCCCTCAGGAGCGATCGGCGCGCCGGGTGTGGCCGTCGCAGGCAGTTCGCGGAAGGCCCGGGGGCCTATGACGACGGCATCGTCAGCAGGCGATGGGGACGGTCCGGGCGGTATCGTGTCGAGACGCGCCTGCTGACCGTGCCGGCGGCCGCATTCTCCCTGATGGCCTGGATCGGGTTCGTGATCGCCTATTGGGAAGGACTGCTCGTCAATTTCAGGCTGCTGCGATCGATCCGACGGTTGCGCGGGGCCGACGAGGTGCGTTCGGACGCAGCCGGGCCAGGGGGCGTCCCGGCGTGCAGGCCGGCCGCGCCGGGGCCCGCCCTTGCTGCGGCGCCGAATGCCTGCTAACCTCGTGGTATTCGGCTGGTTGGGGCGAGCGCGCGCAGGCGCGGGTCGCACCGGCCTGGAGGGATTGTTTCGCATGGGAGTGCCCGTCTCGCAGATGTGGACGGTGGCGACCTACGTCCTGACGCAGCGGCTGTCGGGGCGGAGGCGGTATCCGCTGGTCCTCATGCTCGAGCCGCTGTTCCGCTGCAATCTGGCGTGCGCCGGCTGCGGCAAGATTCAATATCCCGCGCACATCCTGAAGCGGCAGCTCACCCCGGAGGAGTGCTTCAAGGCGGTCGACGAGTGCGGCGCGCCGATGGTGTCGATTCCGGGCGGCGAGCCGCTCATGCACCCGCAGATCGACGAGATCGTGCGTGGACTGGTCGCGCGGAAGAAATACATCTACCTCTGCACGAACGCCCTGCTGCTCAAGGAGAAGCTCGACCTCTTCACGCCGAGCAAGTACCTGACCTTCTCGGTCCACGTCGACGGCCAGGAAGCCCACCACGACCTCTCGGTCTGCCGGGAGGGGGGCTACGCGCTCGCGGTCGACGGCCTCCGCGAGGCGGTCCGGCGCGGTTTCCGCGTGACGACGAACACGACGCTGTTCGATGGCGCGGATCCGAAGAGCGTGCGGGCCTTCTTCGACGAGATGATGGCGATCGGCGTCGAAGGCATGATGCTGTCGCCCGGCTACTCGTACGACAAGGCGCCCGACCAGCAGCACTTCCTGGGACGGGCCCGGACGCGCCGCCTGTTCCGCGCGATCCTGTCGAACCGGAAGTCGAGCTGGCGGTTCAACCAGTCGCCGCTGTTCCTGGAGTTCCTGACGGGGCAGCGCCAGTACGCCTGCACGCCGTGGGGCATGCCGACCTACAACCTGTTCGGCTGGCAGAAGCCGTGCTACCTCCTGCAGGACGGCTACGCGGAGACCTTCCAGGACCTGATGGCCGAGACGGCGTGGGCGCAGTACGGCACGGAATCGGGCAACCCGAAGTGCGCGAACTGCATGGTGCATTCCGGCTACGAGGCGTCGGCGGTCAACGATACGTTCGGCTCGCTGAAGGGGATGGCCGCGACCGTGCGCGCGACGTTCTTCACCCGGCATCCGGACGCGGACGCCCTCGCGCTGCTGGACGAGCCGCTCCGTCCGGTCAATCCGGCCGGGCCGCTGGTGCCGCTGACCACGCGCCGCGAGGCGGAGCAGGCGCGCGTCTGATGCCGGATGTCGAGCCTGCCATGACCCAGCCCTCCGGCACCGGACCGGTCAATCCCGACGTCCTCGAAGTCGCACCGGGCACCGCGCACGAACAGCTGCAGGGGGCGGTCTGGTCGACCGCGGGCGACGCCGAGCTGCGCGACGGCCTGGAGAAGGCGTTCGACTATCGCGGCGACGTCACGATCACGCGCAAGGACGGCTCGGTCGTCGAGGGCTACATCTTCGATCGGCGGACCGGAGCGACGCTCGCCGAGTCGTTCGTCCGGCTCTACCCGAAGGGGCAGGACGGCCGGATCGCCGTCTGCTACGCCGACATCGCGGGGCTCGCGTTCACCGGCCGCGACACCGCCGCCGGCAGGGGCTGGGAAGCCTGGATGAAGAAGTACTGGGAGAAGAAGGCGGCCGGGGAGAAGAACATCGCGCTCGAGCCGGAATCGCTGGACTGACGGTTTTCCTTTCTCGCTTCACCACGCTAACGCCCGGCGTAGCTCTCCTCCGTCACCTCCTCCATCCACGTCGTCGTCGCGCCGAGGTTGACCGCGATGTGCGTGCCTGGCGCGTCCGGCACGGCGCCGTGCCAGTGCTTCTCGTCGCGATCGATGCAGACGCTGTCGCCTGCCGCCAGATCGAGCGGCGGTTCGCCCCAGACCTGCACGCGGCACCGTCCTTCCAGGACGAAGAGCCATTGGGGGCCGCTGTGAGTGTGCCAGTGCAACCGCGCCCCGGGATCGAAGGCGACGCGGTAGACCCGCGCCGAACTCCGTTCATCGTCCGTGGCCAGGCGACTGACGCGGGCAGCGCCGGTGAAGGTCCTGGAGTCGGCCGGAGCCGGGTGAAGATCGGACAGGCGGAAGATCTGCATCGGGGACACCTCGAGGCGGACGAAATGGTCGGCGTGAAGCGTGCCTATGGTAGTCGCAGGCGGGGCGCGACGGTCAAGCGGGAGAGACCGCGAATCTGGAAGAGTAAATCGCCAGGCGGGGCGCGTGACGAGGGGGCGCGGGTCCCGGCGTCGGGCCGAGGTCAGTACTGCCGGAACGTCAGGTTGAAGCGGCCGGTCAGGCCGAGCGCCGCGGGGGCGGTGCCGGGCAGAATGCGCGAGACGCCGTGATAGCGGAGCCGGGCCGGACCGCCAAAGACGAAGGCATCGCCCGAGTGCAGCAGCAGCGTGTCGACCGGGTCACGGCGGCGCGTTCCGCCGAAGAGAAAGCGCGCCGTGTCGCCGATGGAGATCGACACGACCGGAACGCCGGCCGCCAGTGTGTCCGGCTGCTCGTCCTTGTCCTGATGCAGGCCGAGGCGGCCCTCGCGGTCGTAGAAATTCACCAGGCAGATGTCAGGCTCGATCCGCATCGCGACGCGCGCGGCGACACGTCGCGCGAGGTCGGCCAGGTCGGGCGGCAGGACGGGCGCCGGGCGGCCGTCGACGTCGCCGCGGACCGCTTCGTACCGGTACGTCTGCGCATTCCAGTGCCGTCCCAGGCACAGCATGTCCATCCGCATCTTTCCGCCGCCCCGGACGGTGGGGCGGTAGAAGCCGAGGGCGTCGCCGAGCGCCCGGCAGCGCGCCAGCAGCTGGCACTGCTCGTCGATCGACAGGAGATTCGGCAGCAGGAAGGCACCCGGGGCGATCGGCTCGACCGTACCCGACGGACGCGTGAAGAGCTCCTGCTGAGGCATGGGGTCAGGGCCGGGTTGCGGCGCGCGGCTGTTCCGCGGTTTCCTGCGCCGAGACGACCTGCCAGCGGCGGCCGGATCGGACGAAGACGTCAGTGAATCGAAGACGGACCGCGACCGCGCCCGAGGGGGTCGTCGCGGTGTTTAGGCCGGTCACGATCCCCGTGTGGCCGTACGTCCGGACGCGCAGTTGCGACAGCGTCTGGCGCACACCGGAAGGCGCCACCGGTGCCTGCAGGGCGTCGCGCTTCGACAGCACGCGGCCGGTGTAGGCGATGTGCACGAAGTCCTTCGCGAGCAGGCGGTCGAGCGTCGCCGTGTCCCGATCCCGCGCGGCCCGCAGCCATGCCTGTTCCAGCGACCGCAGCTGCGCGGCCGCGTCGGGCGCAGCGGCCCAGGTCCCGACCGGGCCGAGCAGCAGAAGGGCGGTCAGGAGACCGCGAACCAGCGGGCGCGACATGGTTCCTCCTCAGGGCGCGGGCAGGGCCGGCACAGCCTGGCGCTATGTTACGGCGCTGCCGGCATCCGGTAAAGTAGTGCTCAGGCGCCCCGTGCGGATTGGCGCGGGACGCCCGGGATATCCAGAGAGGGGTAGCGACCGATGGCGGACCAGACATCTCAGCACGATCACGACAGGCACGCCGCCCACGCACGGCTGATTGCGCGCCTGCGCCAGCAGGCGGACGAGGTGCGGCGGATGACGAGCGGGCTGGACGAGCGGGCGCTCGCCACGCGCACGGTGGCCGGGAAGTGGTCGCTGAAGGAACTGGCGGCGCATCTGGCGCGCGTCCAGCAGGTGTTCGGCCGGCGCATCGAGGCCATGCTCGAACACGACAATCCGGCGGTCGCCGGCTACGAGCCGGAGGGCGATCGGGAGTTCGACAGCCTGGTGGCGCGGCCGGCCGCCGAGGTGCTGCAGGCGTTCTTCAGCGGCCGCGACTGGCTGATTCAGCGGCTGGACGGGCTGTCGGCGGCGCAGTGGCATCGGACCGGCCGTCACCCGGAGTTCGAGCGGTACGACGTGCACTTTCAGGTGGAGTACATGATTCACCACGAAGCGCACCACCTGTACCAGATGTTCGAGCGGCGCGCACCGCTGGGAAAGATGCCGCATTGAGCGTGGCCGGTGCCTTGAGCACCGAGCACTGAGCACTGAGTACTGAGCACTGAGTACTGAGTACCGAGAGGAGATCCGATGAAGGCGATGAGGGCTTCGCTGCTGGTGGCGGCCGGTGTGGCTGGTGCGCTCGGCCTGCAGCTCGCGATTGGCAGCGCCGGCGTCTCGATTGGCGCGAAGGCGGCGGCGCAGGCGCCGCAGACGGCGCCGACGGCGGCGCCGACGTTCATGCCGGGGCCGGCCAGCGTGAGCGTCGTGAACGAGCCGGCGGTCCACGCGAAGCAGCAGGGCACCTGGACGGTCAGCCTGGACCGGGCCCCGGTGCTGGAAGTGGCGCCGGTGCAGATGGCGGCGCCATCCTTCCTTCATCCGGGCGTCGAGTACGCGTTCACCTGGGCGCCCGGCGCCAAGCCGGAGCACTACACGGTCCTGTCCGTCCGCCCCGATGGCTGGGTGCTGGTGGAGGGAGCGACGACCGGCGGCGCCGGCTCGCGCTGGCTGAACACGGCACGGGCCATCGCGATTGAACAGGTGGACTGACGGGCGACGTGCGCGCTGCCGCGGCGATCACGCCTCGCTCTTCACCTGCCCGGCGACCGGCAGGCGGAGGCTGGCGCGGCACCCCTGGCGGTCGTGGCGGTTTTCCAGGGTGAGACTGCCGCCGTGAGCCTCGGCGATCTGGCGGCTCAGGATGAGGCCGACCCCGGTGCCGCCCGGCTTGGTCGTGAAGAACGGCACGAACAGGTTCGCCACGCTCGGCAATCCGGCCCCCTCATCGTCGATCCAGAGCTCGACCTGCGCGGCGACGCGCTGCCAGCCGACTGCCACCGCGCCGCCGGTTTCGAGCGCCGCGTCCACGGCATTGCGCAGGATGTTGATCAGCAGCTGCTCCAGCTGATCGCCGTCGGCGGCGATGACGAGGTCAGGGCCGGGCAGGACGCGCACGGGCAGGCGCGTCTCCAGCTCGACGACCCGCCGGATCACCGCCGCCATCCGGATCGGCGCCAGCCGCGGCTGCGGCAGCCTGGCCAGCCGGGCGTACGCGTTGGTGAAGCGGCCGAGGGAGTCCGACCGGGTCGCGATCACGCCGAGACCGCTGCGCATGTCCTCGCGCCAGTCGTCCGGCATCGGATTCTTCGACAGCAGGTGTTCGAGACTGCCGGCAATCGACTTGATCGGCGCCAGCGAGTTGTTGATTTCGTGGCCGAGCACCCGGATCAGCCGCTGCCACGCCTGGCGTTCCTCGTCGCGCAGCGGCCGGCTCACGTCTGACAGGACGAGGAGCTGGTGCGGCAGCCCACCCTGGCGGAACGTGGATCGGCGGACCTCCCAGCGCCCGGCGCCCCCCGGAAACATCACGTCGGCGATCCGCGGGGCCGGTCCCTGCAGGCAGGCGCCGAGTCCGATCTCGGCGGCGGTCCGGCCGAGCAGCTGCTCGGCGGGGCGGGCGAGGAGGCGTTCCCCGGCCCGGTTCACGAGCCGGAGCATCTGGTGGCCGTCGAACGTGAAGACGGCGACGTCGATCTCGCCCATGACCGTCCGGAGCAGGGCGCCCGCTTCGAGCGCGCCGAGCCGCTGCTCGCGCAGGGTTTCCGAGAGCGCGTTCACCTCGGTCGCCACGGCGCTGAGCGAATCGCCGGCGCGGCGGCTCCTGGCGCGGATGGAGAAGTCGCTCTCGCGGAGCGCGGCGAGGAGATTCGACAGGGTCTGCAGCGGCGTGACCACCCGCGCGCGGACGGCGAACGACAGGCCGAGCCAGACGGTCACGATCAGCACGGTCAGTGTCCACTGGACCTTGGGGGTGAAGTCGCCGGTCCACAGCAGGAGCAGCGCGACGAGCGACCCGGGTACGCCCGCGCCGAGCGCCAGCAGGAAGATGCGCTGATCGAAGGTCAGCCGCGACCGGTCGGCGCGGAGCCGCGGGAGTTCGACGGGAGGGGCAGCCATCGGGATCGGCGCTCCTGGGGTGGTCCGATTCTCTCCTCGCGCCGGCCGCAGGCGGCTCAGGATCCGAACCGCTGGAGGCGGCGGTAGAGCGCGCTGCGGCTCAGGCCGAGCGCCTTGGCGGCCTGGCTCACGTTGCCGTCGAACCGGGCCATGGCCTTGCGGACCAGGAAGCCCTCGACCTCCTCGAGACTCATGTCCTCGATGCGCGGCGACGGGTCACGGTCGGGGCGCAGGCCGAGCTCCGGCGCCCGGACGACCGTGTCCTGCGCCATGAGGACGGCCCGCTCCACGGCGTGGTCGAGCTCGCGGATGTTGCCGGGCCACGGATGGGACAGCAGCGCCTGCATGGCGCCGGAGTCGAAGCCGTGCAGCGCCTTCCGGTACCGACGCACGTGCTGGCGGAGGAAGTGGGCGGCGAGCGCCGGAATGTCCTCGCGGCGGTCGCGCAGGGGGGGCAGCAGGATTTCGATCGTGTTCAGCCGGAACAGAAGGTCCTGCCGGAACCGCCCGCTGCCCACCTCGTCCGTCAGGCTGGCGTTGGTCGCCGAGAGAATGCGGACGGCGACGCGGCGGGTGCGCGACGAGCCGACCCGCTCGAATTCGCCGGTCTCGACGACGCGCAGCAGCTTGGCCTGCAGATTCGGCGGCACGTTGGCGATCTCGTCCAGGAACAGCGTGCCGCCGTCGGCCAGCTCGAAGCGCCCGACGCGGTCGACCTTCGCGTCGGTGAACGCCCCTTTCACGTGGCCGAACAGCTCGCTTTCGAAGATGCCCTCCGACAGGCCGCCGGCATTGACCGTGACGAGCGGCCGCCCGGCGCGGCCCGACACGGCGTGCAGGGCCTGCGCGACCGTCCCCTTGCCGGTCCCGTTCTCGCCGGTGATGAGGACGTTGGCGTCGGACGGCCCCACGCGGGCGACGAGCTGCAGCACCGGCTGCATCGCGGGCGACTCGGCGATCATCGGCGGACCGGCCTGGGGCCGCAGCGCGCGGTTCTCGGCTTCGAGCTGCTGGCCGCGGCGAATCGCGCGCGCCAGGTCGGTCTGCGTGCGCAGGATCGTCAGCAGCCGGGCGTTCTCCCACGGCTTCTGGATGAAGTCGCGCGCGCCGCGCCGCATCGCCTCGACCGCCAGCTCGACGCTGCCCCACGCCGTCATGACGACGACCGGCAGCGTGGGGTCGGCGGCCCGGATCCGCGAGAGCAGATCGAGGCCTTCCCGGCCGGACGTCGTGTCGCGCGCGTAGTTGAGATCCATCAGGACGGCGTCGAACTCCCGGTGCTCGAGGGCATCCAGAATGGCCAGCGGCGTGCGGGCCGATTCCAGCTGATAGCCCTCGCCCTTCAGCAGCAGGCGCAGGGCCTCGAGCACGTCGGCCTGATCGTCGGCGATCAGGACGCGGGGCGGCGGGACGTCCACCGGCCCGGCGGAGTCGATGCGGTCGAACGAAGGCATGGCGGTGCTCACGGGCTCACTCCCGGGACCGGCGTCAGCCGTCCACGATCCAGCCGTCGCGCAGCTGGATGACGCGCCCGCCGTAGGACGCGTTGACCTCCGAATGCGTCACCTGAATGATGGTCGTCCCCTGATCGTTGAGCCGCTTGAACAGCTCCATGATTTCGCGCCCCTGCGCCGAGTGCAGGTTGCCGGTCGGCTCGTCGGCCAGGATCACCTTCGGATTGGCGATGATGGCGCGGGCCACGCCGACGAGCTGCTGCTGGCCGCCCGACAGCTGGCCGGGGTAGAGGTCCTTCTTGCCGACGATCTGGAAGCGGTCCAGCACGTCGGCCACCATGCTCTGACGCTCCTTGCGGCTGACGTTGCGGTACGAGAGCGGAATCTCGAGATTCTCGTACACGGTCAGGTTGTCGAGCAGGTGATAGCTCTGAAAGACGAAGCCGATGTGCTGCTTGTGGAGCTCGCCGCGCTGCTTCGGCTTGAGCCGGTGCACGGGTTCGTCGAGAAAGAAGTATTCGCCGTCCCAGGCGGTGTCGTGCATGCCGAGAATATGCAGCAGCGTGGACTTGCCGGCGCCGGACGGCCCCATGATCGAGACGAAGTCGCCCTCGCGGATCTCGAGGCTGATCCGGCGCAGCACGTACGTGCGCCCGACGCCGAAGGGATAGGACTTCTCGATGCTGGCGAGCCTGATAATCGGTTCCATAAGGTCACATCGGAACAGCACCGGTCACGGTCGTCGAGCCTGCGCGGCGGGCGGGACGGCCCGGTCCGGCGCCGCCCGCGAGCCGCGAAATGGGGCGCCACGCTTTCAATTCTACCAACGCAGCTCCCTGCTCCGCCCGCGGCGCCCCCGTCGGGTCGATCCGCAGGGCGCGCCGCGCCGGCAGGCAGCAGGCCAGTAGCGCGGCCGCCAGCAGGGCCAGCGCGACGGCGGCGAACGTCGCCCGCGCCGAGCGCCGGCGCCAGCGCCGACGCGATGGTGAAGCCCCGACTCTGACGGAGCGCACGCACGGCCTGGCGAAGACGCATGGCTGAGGCCCGGAGACGGCAGGGGGCTCTGAATCGGCGATTCGTCGCTATTCGCTCCTCAGCGCGATCATCGGATCGATGCGGGTCGCGCGGCGCGCCGGCATATAGCTGGCGAGCACACCGGCCGCCACCAGCAGCAGCGAGAGCCCGACGTAGGTCAACGGATCGGCGGCGGCCACGCCGTACAGGAAGCCGGACAGCGCGCGTGTCACCGCCCAGGCGCCCACGATGCCGGCGGCCGTCCCGACCAGCAGCAGCTTCAATCCCCGCCCGACGACCAGGCCGACGATGTGGCCGCGTCCGGCGCCGAGCGCCATCCGGACGCCGAACTCCCTCGTGCGCGTCACCACCGAATAGTTCATCAGGCCGTAGATGCCGATGACGGCGAGGGCGAGCGCCAGCACGGCAAACGACCCGAGCACCAGCGCGCGCAGCCGCGGCTGCTGTACCGAAGCGGCGACGACATCGGGCATCGTCCGGACCGTGCCGAGCGGCAGGCTCGGGTCGACGGCGGCCAGCGCCGAACGCAAATCTGACGTCACGGCGCGGACGCTGCGCGGGCTGCGCACGACGGCGGTCATGAACGGCAGCAGGAACTCGCGGTAGGTCAGGTAGATCTGCGGTCCGGGCGCGGTGCGGAGCGAGGCGGTCCGCACGTCGCCGACGACGCCGACGACGGTGAACCAGGCGGTCGGCTGCCCCTTGCGGCTCATCCCGAGATCGAGCTGGCCCCCCAGCGGATCGGCGCCGGGCCAGTAGCGCTGCGCCATGGTCCGGTTGATCAGAATTGCCCGCGGCGCCTCGTCACGGTCGGCATCCGTGAGCAGCCGGCCGCGCTCGAGCGGAATGTCCATCACGTGGAAGTAGCCGGGACTGATGATGATCAGGCCGGCAAGCGGGCGGTGTCCCGGTGCGGTCTCGGCGCGTCCGCGGATCTTGAACGCTGCGCTGATGGTGTCGCCCGGATCCAGCGGGAGCGGACAGGTGATGGCGATCGGCGGCGCTCCCGGCCGGGCGGCGAACTGTTCCAGGAAGCGGCGGTAAAAATCGACCTGAGCGGCCTGCGTGGGGTATTGCGGCGGCGGCAGAAACAGCTGTGCCGACACGACGTGATCGGGGCGGAAGCCGGGGTTCTGCTCGATCAGTTTCAGCAGGCTCTGTCCGATCAGACCGGCCGCGATGAGCAGCACCAGTGAGAGGCCGACCTGGGCGACGACCATCACGTTGGCGGTGCGCTGGCTCGAGGCGCCGGTGCCCGTACGCGTGTCGGCGCGGAGTGTTTCGATCGGCCCGGCTTTCGAGACCTGCCAGGCCGGCACGATGCCGAACAGGATGCCGGTGACGGCGGACACGGCGAGCGCAAAGAGCGCCACGCGCAGATCGACGTGCACGTCGGCGAGGCGCGGCAGGCTGTGGGGCGCGAGGTGGGCGAGCGCGTCGGTGATCCAGGCCGCGAGCAGGAGCCCCGCGGCGCCGCCGGCGAGCGACAGCAGCAGGCTCTCGGTGACGAGCTGCCGGATGAGGCGGCCGCGGCCGGCGCCGAGCGCCGTGCGGATGCCGATCTCGCGTCCGCGCCCGGTGGCGCGCGCCAGCAGCAGGTTCGCCACGTTGACGCAGGCGATGAGCAACAGCATGGTCACGGCTGCCAGCAGGATGAGCAGCACCGGCCGGACCGGGCCGACGAGCTCGTCGCGCAACGACGTCAGCCGGATGGTTCGACCGGACTCGTTGTCGGGATCGAGTCGGGCCAGGTGTGACTGAATCGTCTCGAGATCGGCGGTCGCGGCCGCCGCCGTGACGCCCGACCGCAGGCGTGCCGCCACCTGCAGATACTGCATGCCGCGGTTCGTCAGGTAGTCGCCCTTGAGGGCGACCGGCGGGGCGGGAGCGGCCCGCGACGCCAGCTGCCACACCTGCGCCCCGTGCGGCCACGCGAAGCTGGCCGGAACGACGCCGACGACGGTATACGACCGGTTGCCGATCTGGAAGGCGCGTCCGATGACCCGCGGGTCGCTGCCGAACTGCTGCCGCCAGAAGGGCTCACTCAGGACCAGCAGACCGCCGCCGGCCTTGGCATCGGCCGGGCCGAACACGCGCCCGACCAGCGGTGTGACACCCAGCACCGGGAAGAAATTGCTGGTGACGACGGCACGCGCGACCTGGACGGGGACACCCCGGACCCGCAGCGTGAAGATGCCCTCGATGGAGGCGGCCATGCCGGCGAGCGTGTGATTCCGGGCCTGGAAGTCGAGGAAGTCGGCCGCCGACATCGCGTTGTCGACGGCGCGCGGCGTCGCCCTCTGGACGGCCACGAGTTGATCGGGATGGTGGTAGGGGAGCGGTCGCAGCAGGACGCCGTCGACCACGCTGAAGACGCCGGTGGTCGCGCCGATGCCGAGTGCCAGCGTGGCGACGGCGACGATCGTGAAGGCGGGCGCCCGCCGCAGCAGCCGCGCGGCATAGCGCAGGTCCTGAAGCAGCGTGTGCATGGCTGGCGCCTCCCGCGCGACGCCGGCGCCGGCGCCGGCCAGGCGACCCGTTCCGCCGGGCTATTCCGTGGCGGCGGCCATTTCCATGTCTTCGACAACGCGGCCGTCGAAGAGGTGGATGGCCCGCTCGGCGTGACGCGCGTACCGCGGATCGTGCGTCACCATGCAGATCGTGGCGCCGCCGCGGTGCAGCTCCCGCAGCAGATCCATGACCGCCTCGCCGCTGCGTGAGTCGAGGTTGCCGGTCGGCTCGTCCGCCAGCAGGATGAGCGGCTCGCCGGCGACGGCGCGGGCGACGGCGACGCGCTGCTGCTGCCCGCCCGACAGCTGGCTGGGCAGGTGCTTCGCCCGGTGGGCCATGCCGACGCGCTCGAGCGCCTCCTCCGAACGCCGCTTCCGCTCGGCCGCCTTCATGCCGCGATACGTGAGCGGGAGCTCGACGTTCTCGAACACCGTCAGATCGCCAATCAGGTTGAAACTCTGGAAGATGAAGCCGATCTCGCGGTTGCGGATCCGCGCCCGCTCCGACGCGGTCACGTCGGCGACCGTCCGGCCGTTGAGGAAGTAGCGCCCGTCGGTCGGTGTGTCGAGCAGCCCGAGGATCGACAGCAGCGTCGACTTGCCGCAGCCCGACGGCCCGGCAATCGAGACGTACTCACCCTTCCTGATGTCCAGGTGGACGCCAGCCAGCGCGTGCGTCTCGACCTCGTCGGTGTAGAACACCTTGGTGATGCCTTCGAGCTTGATCAGCGACTGGACGGATTCGGTCATGAGCGCTCCTCGTGCGCGGCGGACCCGGGCGGGCGGCCGCGGCGGCTACTTCAGGCGAACGCGATCCACGGCATCCCACGCCGACATGTCCGACAGGATGACCTGGTCGCCTGCCTTCAGGCCGCCCAGGATTTCGACGGTGTTCACCGAACTGCGACCCAGCTTGACCTGCGTGCGGACCGCCTCGTCGCCGCCGTCGACCAGCTTGAACAGGCCGACGGTGCTGTTCTCCTGCCCGAACGCCGGCCGGCCGACGTAGAGCACGTTCGTCAGCCGCTCCAGCTGGATCGTGCCGTCGACGCTCAGATCCGGGCGGGCCCCCCTGGGCAGCGGCCCCTGCATCCGCACGTCGACCGTGACGGTGCCGTTCTGGACGGCCGGATCGATCCGGGACACGTGCCCCTCGACCACCCCGTTCCGCGTGTCGATCGAGGCGAGCTGGCCGATCTGGATGTCCTTGGCCTGGGTCTCGGCGATCTTCAGCTCCGCCTTGAGCTTCGTCGGATCGACGACCCGGGCCAGGTTCGTCGTGTCGGTCACCCGCTGGCCGACGTCGACCGGCACCGCCTGCAGCACGCCGGCGATGCCGGCACGCACCTTCAGCGCCTCCACCTGGGACTGCCGCAGCCGGTAGAGCGCACGGAGCTGGTCGACCTTGGCTTCCTGCGCCGCCACCTGGGCGGTCGTCGACCGCGACGCGCCGTTGAGCTGCGCCTTGGCGAGCGCCAGCTGGGTCTTCAGCTGCTCGGCCTTGACGATCGACTGCCGCGTGATGAGCGCCGCCAGCAGCTGCTCCTTGGTCAGCTCTTCGTTGACCGTCGCCTGCATCTGGGCCTGGGTGTAATCGGACTGCACCTGGGCGACCGACGACTGCTGCGCCAGCGTATCGTTGGCGAGCTTCACGCGGAGACTCGCCAGGTCGGCTTCCGCCGCCTTCAGCTGCAGCTCCGCGTCCTCGGCCTGCTGCTGCAGCTGCTGGTTGCTCAGCAGCAGAATGACGCTGTCCGGCTTCACCGGCGTGCCGGGGTAGATGAGAATCCGCTCGACCCGGCCGTCGGTCGTGGCCGGAATCCAGGTGATGTCCTCAGGAACCAGCGTCCCCAGCCCCCGCACCTGCCGGAGCATGGACCCCCGTTTGACCGTGTCGATCCAGACGGTCGACCGGTCCACGGTCGGCGCCGCCGGCTTGAGGCGCGACAGGCCCAGCGTGATGAGCGCCACGGCCACCAGGCCCCCGGCGAAATAGAAGATCCGCCGGCGGCGTTTGTTGCGAGCGACTGAGGACGGGCGGGCAATATCCATAGGCGAAGTGAACTTTGGATGCTTAGACGGAAACCGTCGCAAAAACGATCACGCCCGTCATCCATCAACGGTCATGCCAGACCGCGGCGCAGTACTAATTGATTGATACGTCTGGGATTATACACTGCTCGGCGGCGGCGGGGCAGGCCGGATTGTCCGAAACCGGGACGCGGGCGTCCCACGACTGGACGCCCTGGCGCGAAGAGCCCGGAGAGGCTCGTTCAGGCCAGGACCTGGCGGGCGACCTCGTACAGGCCGGGCGCGTGCAGGTCGGTATCCTGCATCCAGGCCTCGTCGATGCCCAGTTCCCCGCAGACCGGATCCGCCAGCGGATCGGCGACGTGCGGCTCGCAGCCGAATCCATAGCGGTGGCTCAACACGTTCGCCAGGTAGACGACGGCCGTCTCGCGGGGGTAGCGGGTGGCCTGGCGGTAGTCGTGATGGTAGAGGATCGGCTCTTCGAGCGTGGTCGGCAGGTTCCAGCGATGGAGCATCCGGGCGCCGATCTCCGCGTGCGCCTCCACGAGCACGTCCTCGAGTTCGCGCGGGTCCATGCGGACGCCGGTCTGCCGCTCGTGGTCGTGCGCCAGCTTCAGGATCACGAGCTTGCCGATGTCGTGGAGCAGGCCGGACAGGAACGCCTCGTCTTCGGATGTGGCGGCGCGGTCGGCGACCAGCCGGGCGAGGTAGGCGGTGCCGATGCTGTGGTCCACCAGCCGGCGGCCGTTCTGGCCGTAGAGCTTCTGGTCGTACATCCGCGAATAGAAGGAGATGGTCACGACCAGGTTCCGCACGGCGGTCGTGCCGATCCGGACGACCGCTTCGGTGACGGTGGAGATCTCGCGCATCGGGGCGCAGTACGCCGAGTTGGCGAGCGCCAGCAGCCGGGACGCCAGCACCTGATCCTTGGAGACGATGCGCACCAGCTGCGCGGCCGACGTGTCGGGGTCGGCCGTCATCTCGATGACCCGGGTGGCGAGATCCGGCAGCATCGGGAGCGAGGTGTCGCAGTCGGCGAGTCGGCTTTTCAGCGTGAGCACCTGGACGCCTCCTGGGACATCTCGCCAGGCCGGGGCTGGCCCGCCCGGGTCAGGACCAGCTCCACGAAGATGTCTTCGTTGTCGAAGCGGAACGGACAGACGACGCGATGGATGGTGCCGGGATGGCCCGGCACGACGGGATGGAAGACCATCGTCTCGAAGAGGTCTTCGGTCGTTCGCGTGAGGACGGGGATCATTCTCGGATCCAACACAACGCTCCTTGGCGCCGGCCGCCGCCACGGCAGCCGCCGGGCGCGTCCGTCGCCCGGCGGGCGGCGGCGCTACCGGGCGAGCGCCGCCGCGATCTTGTCCTTGAACGTGTCCGGCGTGAACGGCTTGACGATGTAATGGTTCACCCCGGCTTCCATCGCCTGGACGATGTCGTCCTTGGCGGCGTTGGTCGTCACCATGAGGACCGGGAGCTCGCGCAGCTTGTCCATGGTGCGGACCGCCCGGATGAAATCGATGCCGCTCATCTCCGGCATGTTCCAGTCGGTGATGATCAGGTCCACGGCGCCGCCGTCCGAGAGGCGGTCGATCCCCTCGCGGCCGTTCGCCGCTTCGACGACATCCTGGTGGCCCAGTTTGTTGAGCGTATTGATGATGATCCGCCGCATCGTCGACGAGTCGTCCACAACCAGAAAACGCATACCGTGACTCCGCTTCGAGGGGGCCCGACGGACCCCGGCTGGTCCGGCACAGTCCGCCCGCACCGAAGTAATCGGCCGGCGCGGCAGGGGCTTGAGCGGCCGCCGGCGGGAAAATCGCTTGAAAGACCGGGAGGAGACGGGACGCTCGGTGTATGCTGGGCGGAGACCCCGGGGGGCGCGGGGGGCCGGGCCGGAGCGACCGGCGGGGGCGCGCGCGGGCGGAGAGGATGATGACCGACAACACGGCCGGCCGTCCGGGCGCCGGTGGGGCGCATCCGGAGCGGAGCGGGATCGCGAGCTACGGGCTGGAGGACGACCGGCTCCGCCATCTGAACCGCCACGCGATGGTCGGGCAGTTCGTGTCCGGCGTCGCTCACGAATTGAACAACCCGCTGCAGGTGGTCGCCGGTCTGGTCGAGCTCCTGCAGGACCGGCAGGACCTGCCGCCGGACGTGACCGCGAAGCTCGAGAAGATCGGGACGCACGCGACCCGGGCCAGCGAGACGATCCGGAACCTGCTGTCGTTCGCGCGGGATTCCCGCGCGGAGTGGACGCGGGTCGAGGTGAACCGGCTGCTGGACCACGCGCTGTCGCTGCGGCGGTACCAGCAGGCACGGAGCCGGATCACGACCACCGTGGACCAGCCGATCGAGGGGACCTGCGTGGTCACCGGGTCGCCGCAGCAGCTCGAGCAGCTGCTGCTCAATCTGATCATCAACGCCGAACAGTCGCTGGCGCAGAATCCCGATGGCGCGGAGCGGAAGATCGTCATCCGGCTCTGGCGGGAGGACGGGCGCGTGCACCTGATGGTGCAGGACACCGGGCCGGGCATCACGGCGCCGGAGCGGATTTTCGAGCCGTTCTACACGACGCGCCCGGCGGACGAAGCGATCGGGCTCGGGCTGCCGGTCGCCCAGGCGATCGCGGCCGCCCACGGCGGGCGCGTGGGGCTGGAGGAGACCGCGTCGGGCGCGGCCTTCATCGTGGAACTGCTCGAAGCGGCCGAGTGAGACGGGATCGCCGCGCGTGACGCGGCGATCCGAACCTCCGGCGCGGCCTCACGCCACCGAACTCTGTCCTGACAGATTCAGCCGCTGCAGCTTGTCGATAAGGGTGGTCCGGCTCAGATGGAGCAGCCGGGCCGCCTGGCGCTTGTTGCCCCCGGTCTTTTCCAGGCACCGCAGGATCAGTTCCCGTTCCAGCTGCGAGACGACGGAGGCGAAGTTGATCCCTTCGTCCGGGATCGTGACCGCCGGCAGCAGCAGCGAGCGGGCCGGCTCGACGATCTCCTCGGGCAGGCTCGCGGGGGAGATCTCGCGCTCGTGGCCGGTCATGGCCGCGGCGTGTTCGATGGCGTTCTCGAGCTGGCGGATGTTGCCCGGCCAGGAATAGCCCATCAGACAGCGGACGGTTTCCTGGGTCAGGGTCTTCAGCGCGAGCCCGTTGTTCTTGCAGGACTTCTGGACGAAGTGCCGCGCGAGCAGCGGGATGTCCTCGCGCCGTTCGCGGAGCGCCGGCAGGGTGACCGGGATGACGTTGAGGCGGTAGAAGAGATCCTCGCGGAACGTCCCGGCCTTCACCAGCTTGCGCAGGTCGGTGTTGGCGGCGGCGATCACGCGGGCGTCGAACTTGATCGACTTCGATTCGCCGACCCGCTCGATCTCGCGCTCCTGGAGCGCCCGCAGCAGCTTGGCCTGGAGCGGCAGCGACATCAGCGCCACTTCGTCGATGAACAGCGTCCCCTTGTGCGCGAGCTCGAAGCGGCCGACGCGGCCGCTGACCGCCCCGGTGAACGCCCCCTTGGCGTGCCCGAACAGCTCGGTCTCGGCGAGCGGCTCGGGGATGGCGGCAGCGTTGAACCCGACGAAGCGCTGCTCGGCCCGCGGGCTGTTGTGGTGAATGGTCCGCGCGATCAGTTCCTTGCCGGTGCCGGTCTCGCCCTGGATCAGCACGGTGCTGTTCATCGGCGACACCAGTTCCAGCGTCGAGAACACGTGCTGCATCGACGGGCTCTGGCCGATGACGTTGTCGAACCGGTACCGTTCGTGCAGCTGGGCGCGCAGCGTGGCGTTCTCCTCGCGCAGGCGCGGCTCGTTGACGGCGGCGTGCAGGATGCGGGCGAGCTGCGTCAGCTGGAACGGCTTGATCAGGAAGTCGGTGGCCCCGTGCTTGATGGCCGCCACCGCCTCCGTCACCCCGCCATATCCGGTGATGACCACGGCCACGATCTTGGGGTATCGTTCCAGCGCGGCCGCCAGCACGTCCATGCCGTCGGCATCCGGCAGGCGCAGGTCGATGACGAGCGCGTCGTAGGCGAACCCCTTGAGACGGGCATGGGCTTCGGCCGCATCGGGAGCCTGGGCCACGGCGAATCCGTCGGCCTCCAGGGACTCCGCGACGAGTCCCCGCAGGTCCGCTTCGTCCTCGACCACCAGCACGCAGGGGCGGGGACGCCGTACCGGACCGGGGTCAGCGGCTTCTGGCAGCACGTTGGTCTCTGTTCCGAGCGAGTGGAGTGGCATTATACCCATAGCGGGTTGGGCTCGCACAAGTTAAGTGGTTCGGGCCGTCAGGGTCTTCACAGAGTCTTCACAGAAATCGCCATCATGCCGATTACGAAAATCGGGACACACCCGTCCCTCGGAGCAGCAAAGTCAATGCCAGCAGCCAGCCCGGCGGGTCGTCCGTTCGAGGTCCTGGTCGTTGATGACGAGGCCGACGTCCGCGAGCTGCTGGTCGAGTACTTCCGCGACCGCGGGTTCGAGGTGAGCTCGGCCGCGGACGGACGGGCGGCCATCACGGCGATCGAGCGCGCGCCGGCCCGTTTCGGCTTGATAATGACGGACTTACAGCTGCCAGGCGCCGACGGCCTGGCGGTGCTGCGCGCCGCCAAGGAGGTGAGCCCCTCCTCGTACGTGGTCATCATCACCGGCTACGCGTCGCTCGATTCGGCGATCCAGGCGGTGCGCTTCGGCGCCTACGACTATCTGACGAAGCCGTTTTCGCTCGGCCAGATCGACGTCATCGTCAATCGTTTGACGGACCGCATGGCGCTGGAGACGGAAAATCGACAGCTGTCCCGGCAGGTCGGTGACCGCCCGGCGGCGCGAGAAACGAGCGAAAGTTCGCCGCTTCTGCTGGCGCGTTTGGACGCGCTCGACAGCCGTCTGGCCCGGATTGAAGCCATGGTCGGCGACCTGCGCGATCGGCGGTTCGAGCGGATTGAGGAGCTGTTCCGCGAGATCCGCGGCGACGGTCCGAAGTAACCCGGCCCGCCGCCGTGCCGCGGACGCCTGAACGTCCGCGGTGTCGCCGCGCCGACAATTCCCCGTGTCTGCGCGATCCAGTCCGCTCCCGCCGTGCCGCGGCCGCCCGCCGCAGCGCCCGGCGATCTGCCTGCCCGTCCACGCCCTCCCGCTGTCGCCCTCCCGAGGGGCATCAATCTTGCTCAATGAGCCGCCGAAGGCACCGGTCGACCGGATCATCGGGTCGCTCCGCCGGAACTTGAACAGGGAGGACGGAAGCGTGGCGAACATCAGCGATGCCGCCATCATGTCGGCGCTGCGGCAGCAGATGACGGTCGCGGTCGCGCGCGAGACGGTGGCGGCCGGCAATCTCGCGAACCTGGACACGCCCGGCTACAAGGCACGCGAAGTCGACTTCAAGTCGGTGCTGGCGGGGCAGCTCGGCGCGCTGCCGCTCGAGACGACCAACGCGGCCGACCTGCCGGGGACGGTGCCGGCGGACGCCGGGACCGTGGTGGCGCCCAATCTCCCGGAGCGGCGCGACGGCAACACGGTGCAGCTCGATCAGCAGCTGCTGAACATGCAGCAGGCCTCGATTGATTTTTCGGCGGCGCAGACGGTGCTGGCGGAGAAATTCCGGCTGGTGCGCTACGCCATCAACGGGCAGTAGCAGTAAGGGCGGGAATCCTGGAGGACTGATGCCGTGGATACGCTGAACGGAGCCCTGTCGGCCAGTGCGAGCGGATTGAACGCGGAGCGGACGCGGATTGACGTGGCGGTGTCGAACCTGGCCAACGCCGACACCACGCAGGGGGCCAACGGCCAGCCCTACCGCCGGCGCGACGTGGTGCTGCAGAGCGACCAGACGCGGTCGTTCGACTCGGCGCTGGGGCAGACGGGGGCGATCGGGGTGAAGGTCGTCCAGGTCGTGCAGGATCAGGCCGCGCCGCGCCTGCAGTACGACCCGACGAACCCGGATGCGAACGCGAACGGCTACGTGGCGCTGCCGAACGTGAGCGTGCCGCAGGAAATGGTCAACATGCTCGGCGCGGCGCGCGCGTACCAGGCGAACCTGGCGGCCGTCAGCCTGATCAAGAGCCTCATCCAGAAGGCGATCGCCATCGGCCAGGCCTAGCCCTCAAGGAACTTCACGTCATGCCGATTCAATCGATCGGGAGCGGACTGGCGTCGGCGCTGTCCGGCCAGACGCCGGGTGCGGGCGGGTCGGGCGCGTCCTCGAACGGGCTCTCGTTCGGCGACTCGCTCGGCAAGCTGCTCGCCGACGTGAAATCGTCGGCCGGGGCGGCCAACGACGCGGTCGGGAAGATGCTGGACGGCTCGGGCGACGTGCACACGGCGATGATCGCGCTGCAGCGCGCCGATCTCACGCTGCAGCTGACCGTCCAGGTGCGCAACAAGCTGGTTTCGGCGTACCAGACCATCATGCAGATGGGCGTGTAATGGTCCGCCGTCCTCCAACGCGGCGCGGTTGCGATGAACCCTGAACAGCTGCTGGCCCGGCTCAAGGCCCTCTACGGGACGCTGACGCGGAGGCAGCTCCTCACCATCGGCGGGGCGTTCCTCGGCGTGGTCGGCCTGACGGTCATCTGGGCCTACTGGCTCAACGCCCCCGACTACCGGCTGCTGTTCTCCGACATGGACGCCAGTTCGGCCTCCCAGGTCGTCCAGAAACTCAAGGCGGAGAAGATCAGTTACCAGCTGACCGACGGCGGGCGCGCCATCCTGGTGCCGGCCGACAAGGTCGACGAGCTGCGGATCGACCTGTCGGCGCAGGGGCTGCCGTCGAGCGGGCGGATCGGCTTCTCGCTGTTCGACCGGACGCAGTTCGGCGCCACCGATTTCGTCGAGCACGTCAACTACCTCAGGGCGCTCGAAGGCGAGCTGGAGCAGACGATCTGCTCGCTGCGCGAAGTGCAGAGCGCCCGGGTGAACATCGCGATGGCGAAGGATTCGGTCTTCACGACCCGCGAGCAGCCGACCAAGGCGTCGGTCGTGCTGCAGCTGCGGCGGCGGGGTGAGATCGACCCGGCCACCGTGAACGGCATCGTCAACATGGTGTCGGCGAGCGTCGAGGGACTCACGCCGGCGAACGTGGTCATCCTGGACAGCTACGGCCGCCAGCTCAATCAGGCCGGCGACGGCGACGCGCTGAGCGGGCCGCAGCTCGGCGAGCAGCGCCGGATCGAGCACGAGCTCTCGGCGCGCGTCGTCCGGCTCCTGGAGCCGATCGTCGGGATCGGCCGGGTGCGCGTGAACGTGTCGGCCCGCCTGAATCCCTCGAGCCAGGACGAGACCGACGAGCAGTGGCAGCCGAACCCGGTCGTGCGCAGCCAGCAGGTGACGACCGACGCCAGCAGCGCGGTCAATCCCGGCGGCATCGCCGGCGCCCGCGCGAACATGCCGCCGCCGATGCCGGCGACCCCGGCCAAGACGCCGCCGCCGACGTCGCTGGCGGCCGCGACGCCGGCGGTCGGCCGGAACATCACCCACAGCTCGGAGACGACCAACTACGAGATCAGCAAGGTGGTCCGGCACTCGATCACGCCGGGCGGCGAGGTCGCGCGGCTGTCGGTGGCGGTGATCCTGGACGACGAGGCGGAGGTCACGCGGGCCAAGAACGGCAGGACGGTGGAGTCGGAGAAACCGCTCCCGCCCGGCCAGCTGAAGGAGATCCAGGGGCTCGTCGCGGCGGCCGTGGGACTCGACCCGAGCCGGGGCGACCAGCTGACGGTGGAGAACATCCCGTTCCACCAGACGCTGCTGGACGTCGGCCAGCGGACGCCGACCGGCTGGCAGCGCTACCTGCGGCAGATCTGGATCGGTGTGGCGGTCGGCGTCGTCCTGCTCATCGCGCTGATCGGCTTCTTCGGCTGGCGGATCGCCGGGAAGCGGAAACGGAAGACCCTGGTGGCGAAGACGGCGAAGCAGGTGGCCGGCGCCGGGCTGTCCCAGCAGCTCCCGCGGACGGTGCAGGATCTCGAGAGCGAGATCGAGGCGCAGCTCGATGCGATGAGCAAGTCGGGCGAGCCCCGCAAGCTGCCGGTCCTGACCCGCCGGATCGGCGGTCTGGTGTCCGAGAACCCGAAGGCCGTGGCGCAGCTGCTGCGGACGTGGATGGCGGAGGATCAGCGGTAGGCCATGGCACATCGGCAGGTCACCCCGTCGGGCACGCGGAAGGCGGCGATCCTCACGCTCGCGCTGGGCGACCGCTGGACGCGCGAGGTCTTCAAGTTCTTCAGCGAGGAGGAGATCGAGCGGATCGCCCGCGAGGTGGCCGAACTGGGCACCGTGCCGGCGGAAGCCAGTGAGAAGATCCTCGAGGAATTCCACCAGATGGCGGTCGCCTCGGAGTTCATCACCCGCGGCGGCGTCGACTACGCGAGCCGGCTGCTCAACGATTCCCTCGGCCAGGAGGCCGCGCAGCGGATCATCGATCGGCTGGTGAAGTCGTACCAGTCGACGGCCGGCTTCACGTCGCTCGAGAAGGCGGATCCGCAGCAGCTCTCGAAGTTCATCCTCGGGGAGCACCCGCAGACGATCGCCCTCATTCTGGCGCACCTCAACGCCACGAACGCGGCGCAGCTCATCACGCTGCTGCCCGACGTGCTGCGCGCCGACGTGCTCACGCGCATGGCGAATCTCGACGACATCTCGCCCGACGTCATCACGCGCATCTCGTCGGTGATCGAACAGCGCCTGAAGACGGTCGGCAGCACGAGCCGCGAGTCGTTCGGCGGCGTCCGCGCGGTCGCGGAGCTCTTCAACCGGCTCGATCGCAGCGTCAGCCAGCCGGTGCTGGAGGCGATCGAGGCGCAGACGCCCGATCTCGCCGTCTCGATCCGCAATCTCATGTTCGTCTTCGACGACCTCCAGTACGTCGATGACGCGGCCATGCGGGAGATCGTGCAGCGGGCCGACAAGAAGGTGCTGTGCGTCGCCCTCAAGGGGGCGACCGAGGAAATCCGCCAGCGCTTCTTCCAGAACATGTCGAAGCGGGCCGGCGAGATGCTGAAGGAGGAGATGGACGTGCTGGGCGCCATCCGGCTCCGCGAAGTGGAAAAGGCGCAGCACGAGATCGTGGCCATCGCCCGGAAGCTCGAGGAAGAAGGGCTGATCGTCACCGGCGCGGCGGCGGGGGAGCCGTATGTCGTTTAGGGCGCGGCGGCTCGGCGCGGGGGCCAGCGTCGAGCCCTTCCCGTGGGCCACGCTCGAGGACGCCGGGGCCGTGCCGGGGGCCGCGGCGCCGGCAGGCGCGCGCCCGATGCCGGGCCGGTCCCCGGTGCCCCAGTCGGTGGCGCCGGCCGCGCCGGCCGCCGTCGAGGAAGCCCGGCCGCCGGCGGCGCCGGCCGCTCCGGCGATCGATCAGGAGCAGGTGCAGCGGCGCCTGGCGGAGCTGGAGCGGGAAGCGTTCGCCAAGGGCCATGCGGCCGGGGAGCAGGCCGGGCTGGAAGCCGGCTCGACGCGCGCCGACGCGATGCTCCGCCGCCTCGGCCGGACGCTCGAGGAGATCGACGGCCTGCGCGCGCAGATCATCGCGCAGACCGAGCGTCAGATGGTGCAGATCGCGCTGGCCGTGGCGAAGCGGATCCTGCACCGCGAAGTGTCGATCGACCAGGACCTCGTCGTCGCCATCGCCCGGGTGGCGCTCGACCGCCTCGGCGAAACCGCGAACGCGACCATCCGCCTCAATCCCGACGACTGCGCGGCCCTGGCCACCCGCCGCGGCGCCGAGTGGGCCGGCAGCCGCGTCACGGTCGTGCCCGACGCGGGCGTGAGCCGCGGCGGCTGCCGCGTCGAGTCCGAGTTCGGGTTCATCGACGCCGGCGTCGATGCGCAGTTCGAGCAGCTCGTGCACGGCCTGCTCGGCGACGGTGAGGCCGTGCCCGTGCCGGACGGAGCCGATGGAACCCTTTTCGCTGACCCCGTTTCTTGACCGGGTCGAACAGACCGACCCGATGCCGCTCTGCGGCCACGTGGTCCGGACCGTCGGCCTCGTGGTCGAATCCCGCGGCCCGCGCGCCCGCGTCGGCGAGCTGTGCGAGCTGCTCGGCGCCGGCGGCGAGCCGCCCGTGCCGGTCGAGGTCGTGGGCTTCCGCGACGGCAACGTCCTGTCGATCCCGCTGGGCGGGACCGCCGGCATCCGGCCCGGCGACCGGATCGTCACGCGGTCCAGCCGGACGGCGATCGCGGTGGGGGAGGCGCTGCTCGGCCGCGTCATCGACGGGCTCGGCCGGCCGCTCGACGGCCGCGGGCCGATCGTCGGCGCCGCCGAATATCCCCTGCACCCGCCGCCGCTCAACCCGCTGGCCCGGGACGGCATCGTGGCCCCGCTCGGCACCGGCGTGCGGGCGATCGACGCCCTGCTGACGTGCGGCCGCGGCCAGCGCCTCGGCCTGTTCGGCGGGTCGGGCGTCGGCAAGAGCACCCTGCTGGGCATGATGGCCCGCACCACCGCCGCCGATGTCGCCGTCATCGGGCTGGTCGGCGAGCGAGGCCGCGAGGTGCGCAGCTTCATCGAACACGATCTCGGCGCGCGCGGCCTCACGCGGTCGGTCGTCGTGGTGTCGACCTCGGACACCCCCCCGCTCGTGCGGCTGCGGGCCGCCTACGCCGCCACGGCCATCGCCGAATACCTCCGCGACCAGGGCAGGCAGGTCCTGCTGCTGATGGATTCGATCACCCGGTTCGCCATGGCCCAGCGCGAGGTCGGGCTGGCGGCCGGCGAGCCGCCGACGGCCAAGGGCTACCCGCCATCCGTCTTCGCCCTGCTGCCGAGCCTGCTCGAGCGGGCGGGCAACGTCCGGGGGCGCGGCGGCATCACGGCGCTCTATACCGTGCTGGTCGAGGGAGACGACACCAACGAGCCGATCGCGGACCACGTCCGCGCCATCCTCGACGGCCACATCGTGCTGTCGCGCGACCTGGCCGCCCGCAACCACTATCCCGCGATCGACATCCTGCAGAGCGTCAGCCGGACGATGCCCGACGTCACCGCGGTCGAGCACCGGCTGAAGGCGGCGCAGGTGCGCGAATGGCTGGCCACGCTGCGCGACAGCGAGGACCTGCTGAGCGTGGGCGCGTACGTGCCGGGACAGAACGCCCGGCTGGACGAAGCCCTGGCGAAGCGGGACGCGGTCGAGGCGTTCCTGACGCAGGCGCCCGAGACCAGCACGACGGCCGCCGAGGCGCGCGACTCCCTGCTGGCGCTGTGACCGGCGCAACGGCCGGCCGGACGATCCGGCCGCGACGGTTTCCGGACATATTGCGCTGACGGGCCGGGATCGCCGGGCGGAGCAACCACGCATCATGCGTCCATTCCGGTTTCGGGCGGCCATCGTCCTCGACCTGCGGCAGAAGACGGACCAGGAGGCGCAACGCGCGCTGGCCCTCGCCAAAGCGGCGGTTCTGACCGCCGAGACGGCGCTGGCCGACGCCGAGGCGGCCTGGACCGGCGCCCTGCGGCGCGCCGCGGAGGCCCAGGCGTCCGCCCAGGACGAGACGGTCCTGCTCTGGTACCGGAATTGGATGGTAGGGCGGCAGCAGGACGTGACGCACTGCCGGGCGGTGCTCGACGAACGCCGGGCGGTGCTGCAGGCGGCGACCCGGACGGCCATGGAGGCCCGACGGGCACTGCGCGTGATCGAACGCTACAGGGACCGGGTCTGGCGGACCTACCAGCGCGAGGCGCTGCGGGCCGAGCAGAAGGACCTGGACCTGCTCGGGACGTTACAGCATGCGGCGCGGCACCTCGTGCCGGGAGGACGTGAATGAGCGTGAGCCAGACCGGTGCCTCGACCAGTCCCTCGTCGGGCACCGGGCAACCGAACTCGAACTCGGCCGGGACGGCCGGCCTGCCGGCGACCGTGGGCAGCCTGGGCCAGAACGCCTTCCTGCAGCTGCTGGTGACGCAGCTCCAGAATCAGGATCCGCTCCAGCCGCAGGATCCCACGCAGTTCGTCGCCGAACTCGCGCAGTTCAGCTCGCTGAACATGCTGAGCACGATCAACACCTCGGTGCAGGCGTTGCCGACGCAGATCGGCGCGGCGATCGCGCCGGCCACCACCGCCACCACCGGCACACCGGCGTCCAGCGGGACGCCGGCGCCGACCGGCACGAATTCGGGCACCAGCGCGGCGTGATCGTCCGCGCCGGGGGGCGCACGGTCATGCAGTAATCCGGTATTCACCTGGAGGACAGGCACCCATGGGATCTTTCTCTGCAGCGCTTTCGGGCCTGAACGCGAATGAAGCTGCCCTGAACGTCATCGGCAACAACCTCGCCAACATCAATACGGTCGGCTACAAGACGAGCACGGTCAACTTCTCCGACCTGGTCAGCCAGACCGTGGGCGGCTCGAGCTTCGACCCCATGCAGGTCGGCCTCGGCGTGGCGACCAGCGCGATCTCGCCGTCGTTCAGCCAGGGCGCCCCCGAGAACACGCAGACGCCGACCAACGCCGCGATCCAGGGCAACGGCTTCTTCGTGTTGAAGAACTCGTCGGGCGGCCTCGAGTATTCGCGGGCCGGCGATTTCACGTTCGACAACAACGGCACCCTGGTCGCGCCCGACGGTTCGACGGTGCAGGGCTACACCGGGCTGACCTCCTCCGGCACGATCAATACCAGCGGGCAGCCGACCGACATCACGGTCTCGCCAGGCGCGCTGCAGCCGCCGAGCGCGACGACGTCGTTCACCGCGACGACCAATTTGAACGCCACGGCCACGGCCGGCAACACGTACACCTCCTCGGTGCAGGTCTACGACGCCCTCGGGACGCCGCACGTGATGACCATCACGTACACGAACGCGGGTGCGGGCGTCTGGAACTATGCCGTCACCCTGCCGGGCGCCGAGGTCACCGGGGGCACCGCAGGTACGCCGTACGCCATTCCGGCGGCCGACAACGGCACGGGGCAGGTGGTGTTCGGCGCGAACGGCACGCTCAGCACGGTGAAGGCCGGCACGGGCGCCGCGGCGCCGCCGGCCGACTTCACGATCACCACCCCCACCTGGAGCGACGGCTCCGCGGCGAGCAGCATCCAGTGGAACATCCTCGACAGCAACGGCAATCCGACGCTGACCGGGTACAACGCGACGTCCGCCACCTCGTCGGTCAATCAGAACGGGTCGGCACCCGGCCAGGTGAGCGGCGTCACTATCGCGCCGGATGGCACCATTACGGCCACCTTCGGGGCGGGCCAGACCGTGCCGGTCGGGCAGCTCGCGCTCGCCAACTTCAACAATCCGAACGGCCTGACGAAACTCGGCGGCACCGCCTTCGGCCAGACGCAGGCCTCGGGGGTTGCCAATATCGGCGTGGCCGGCACGGGCGGGCTCGGTACCATTACCGGCAGTGCGCTCGAACAGTCGAACGTCAACATGGCAACCGAGTTCACGAACATGATCCTGGCCCAGGCCGGCTACGAGGCGAACGCCAAGTCGATTACGACCGGCGACCAGATCCTGCAGGACACGTTGATGCTGGTTCGGTAGGGCATAAACGCATCGGCACCGGGTACGGGTGACGGCGGATCCGTCCGTCGTCGCCCCCGTCCGGACGGAGAGGGGTCTTGGCTCTCGATCGACTGTTCAGCGCCGGCAGCAGCGCGCCGGCATCGCCGTTTCCGCTCACACCCGCGGCGCGCACCGGGACGGCGGCCGGCAGCGCCTTCAGCGACCTGCTCGCGCAGCAGACGGCGGCGCCCTCTGCCGCGCCGGCGGAGCCGGCGCCCTTGCCGCCTGCCCGCCCGGCGGCGACCAGGCCGTCCGCCCAGGCCGGCACTGCGCCGGCGCGGCCGCTCGCGTCGCCGCTCGCGCGAGCGAAATCGCGCCCGCCCGCACCGGCCCGGTCCGCCAACGCACCGGCCGCAGCGAACGCCGCTGCGCCCAACTCCGCGCCCGGCCAGGGGAGCCAGCCTGCGGCGATCGCGCCGACCCAGCCGGGCACGACAACGACCGGCGCCACGACGGCCGGCACGGCTGCTGCTCAGGCGCAGGCCGACCCGGCCGATGCGCCGCAGAATCCGGTGCCGGTGTCGGCTCCATCACCCACGGCCCGGCAGTCCGGACCGGACGCGGCGCAGCGTAACGCACCAGCCACAAAGGGAACCGCGTCGACCAGTGCGCAGGCTCCGCCGGCCGCCGGCGTGCCGCTCAATCTCGTCCCTCTCGCGCAGGTGCAGACTCCACTGCCGGCGAATCCCGACGCGTCGTCCGGTGTGACCGCCGGCGCGGGTGTCCCGAATGCCTCGGCTGCCGCTACGAACGGGGCCGCGGCCGGTTCGAGCG
>DATLRO010000141.1:0-10287 GCA_035534615.1 Vicinamibacterales bacterium | reverse complement strand
CTATGTGGTTCTATTCATTGACTTTCCTTTGCAAAGAAGAGCGCCGCTTGGGGCGGATTTGGGGGTCGCCGCACGTCTCCTTTGAGCGGTCCGGTCACCGAGACTTCGGCCTGTTTCTGCAGATTTCGGACGAGGTCGAGGCGCCGTTCCTCTCCCTCCCCGCGCCAGGGAACCCCTCGCCGCCACACCCCACGGTCAGCGTATTCAGCCCGCGCTAGCGCGCTAAAATCATGCCGATGGGTCACGACTTGCCTCCCCGACGGCACGAGATTCTTCAAGCTCTCCGAGGCAGCCAGGCGTTTCTGCATGCCTTTGGCGTGGTGCGGGTCTCTCTGTTCGGCTCGGTCGCGCGGGACGAAGCCCGGGGAGACAGCGACGTTGACCTGCTCGTGGAGTTCGGCCGCCCGATCGGGTTCTTCGACTTCGTGAGGCTTCAGCGGGAGCTCGGCGAACGGATCGGGCGACGCGTCGAAGTCGTCACCCCGGCCGCACTGAAGCCACAGCTCCGAGACCGGATCCTCCGCGAGGCGGTGGTTGCGGGATAGCCATGGAGTTACAGAGTAAGCGTCAGGAGATCCTCGACGTCGCAGCCAAGCACGGGGCACGCAATGTCCGACTGTTCGGGTCGACCGCACGTGGCGAGGCTCGCCCGGACAGCGACATCGACCTCCTCGTAGAGATGGACGCTGACCGCTCGCTCCTGGATCTCGTCGGTCTCGGTCAGGATCTCGAGGCGTTGCTCGCCCGCAAGGTGGACGTGCTGACCGACGCGAGTCTCCACCCGGCGCTGCGCGACCGCATTCTCGCCGAGGCACGGCCGCTGTGAAGCACGACCGCGTCTATCTTGCTTGGTCACGTCGCAGAGACGTCCTGAAATCCCCTGGAAGCAGATCGCCGGTATCCGCGACCGAGCCGAGTGACCCACAACTACTTCGGCGTCGATCTGGCACTGGTCTGGGCGCGCCAGCGGTGATGACATTCCAGTCGCCCGACCTGCTGTCAGCGGGGCTGGGGCCGGCGTTCGAGCTCGCCGAATCAGCTTCCGAGCGGTATCAGACGCCCTCCGGCGGCACGCCATCGTTCTGTTGCGCCCGCTTCGTCCGCACCCGCCGTTGACGTTGTGTCCGATGCTCCAGGAACGAGCCCGACGACCATGTTAGGAGCGGACGTTCCGCTGGCCGGGCAGCACAAATACCGTCGATCGAGACGGACCGATTCACTGGCATGACCGCAGACGCACGCACGATCGATCTGCAACGCGCGCTCCGGCTCGAATGGGTGACCGTGGCCTGGATGCTCGTCGAGGCTGCTGTCGCCATCGGCGCCGGCCTCGCGACGGGGAGCCTCGTCCTGGAAGCGTTCGGCGCCGACAGCGTGATCGAACTGATCTCGGCAGGTGTACTGCTCTGGCGCCTGCACGCCGAGATCGAGAACATGAACGCGCCGTCGGAAGTGATCGAACGGCGCGCCGGTCGGATCGGGGGCGCCCTGCTGTTCCTGCTCTCCGTCTACGTGCTCGTGGCCGGCGTCCGGAGCCTGGTGCTGCACACCGGCCAGCAGTTTTCCGCCGCCGGCCTCGCCGTCACCGCCGCGGCCATTCCGGTGATGGCGCTGCTCGCCCGCGGCAAGCTTCGGTTGGCCGGACGTCTGCATAGCCATGCGCTGCGCGCCGACGCGGTCGAGTCGCTGACCTGCGGCTATCTGTCGGTCATCGTCTGCGTCGCGCTTCTGGCCCAGCTCACGGTTCACGCCTGGTGGATCGCGGGCGCGAGCGCGCTGGTTGTCGTGCCGTTCCTGTGGCACGAGGGACGCGAGGCCTGGGTTGGCGAGGGTTGCTGTGATTGAAGAGCCCCGTGTCCCGTTCCGCGTGACGCGACGAACCGAGACGCGTTGCGAGGCACAGTTGCTGGCTGATTTGGGGGTCCAGACTGGGTGTTGGGTGGATCGGGCGCGATGAGAGGGTCGATCTTGCCGAACACCCGGTACCAACCCGCGCGCACCCGAGCCAGACGCACGAGGAGCCAACATCTCCCTCTTATTGACTTTGTCGCGCGGCTGTGGTGCTCTGGAATCGACGAGGAGGCGCCGTCTCCCCTCGAACATGTCCACCCAATTCAGGCTGTGTGGCGCCATTATGCTGCTGCTGGCCGTCGCCAGCGCCGGAACCGCGTGGCGGCTCCACCTGCATCCGACGCCAACGATCGAACAGTTGCTGCCCGGGTATCGGCGGGCGAACGAACGTCAGATGGGCATCCTGTACGGCCAGGCCGGCGTGATGCTGTGGGACTTGACCGACGCGTTGTCCGATCCGGAAACCGAAGCGGTCATCGGCGCCATCGCCGGCGTGCTCGCCGCCATCGGCTGCTTCTATGGCGCCTGGCTGCTGGACGGGACCGAGCCGCTCGACGAAGGATCGTGACGGCGTCCGTCGTCGCACACCGCGCACGTCCTCTCCAACCAAGCTCTTCCAGGAAAATGACCCGCTCGGAATGTGAACTATTTCCGGCTGATCGGTGCGCCTTCCGGATCTGTCGATCGTGGTTGGCATGTTCATCCGGGGCATGTTCCAGTCGCTGGGGCTGTTGGAACCGCTCGGCGGGCTCCGCGCTCGCGATCGGAAGCTTGGTCTGACCGTCGCGCGATAGGAATCGTGCAGTCATCGACCCAGCCGCCGCTGAATGTCAACGGCCGGAGGGACATCCGCTTCGCCTTGCTGGCACACCGTTTGCGGAGGGGGGACGACATCGTCCGGACGCGCATCGACCCACGAGAGAGAGGCGGTTCCCCATGGACAAAGCGAAATGCCTTCTGATTGGGCTGATTCTATCTGGTGTAGCCCTGATGGTGCCGGCCGCGTTTGCAGCCCCGGTACCGCCTGCACAGCTGACCGGCGCCCTGCACTGGCGCAGCGTCGGCCCGTATGTTGGCGGCCGTGTCGTGGCCGTGACCGGTGTGACGCAGGAACCGAACCTCTACTACATGGGTTCGACGGGCGGCGGCGTCTGGAAGACTGACGACTACGGCCTCGACTGGAAGAACATCTCCGACAGGTACTTCCAGAACAACAATATCGGGGCGATCGCGGTGGCGCCGTCCAATCCCGATGTCATCTACGTCGGCACCGGCGAACCCGATATCCGCAACACCCTGCTCACCGGCGACGGGATGTACAAGTCCACGGACGCCGGAAAGACCTGGAAGCGGATCGGGCTGGCCGAGACGCACATCATCAGCCGCATCGTGGTCGATCCCCACAATTCCGACGTCGTCTACGTGGCGGCCCTGGGCCATGTCTGGGCCTCCAACCCGGAGCGCGGGATCTTCAAGAGCACGGATGGCGGACGGACCTGGAAGAAGATCCTGTACGTCAATCCCCAGACCGGGGCGATCGATCTGGAGATGAATCCGTCGCATCCGGACATTCTGTACGCCGCGACGTGGCAGGCGTACCGGCGGCACTGGACGCTGTCGAGCGGCGGGCCTGGCAGCGGCATCTACAAGACGACCGATGGCGGCGCCCACTGGACGGATATCACGCGCAGTGCCGGACTGCCGACGGGGATCTTCGGCCGCATCGGTCTCGCGATCGCGCCGAGCAACCCCGACGTCATGTACGCGATCATTCAGGCGAAGTACAAGGGCCAGGCCGGCGGCCTGTTCCGTTCGGGCGATGGCGGGAAGAGCTGGACGCTCGTGAACAACCGCATGGATCTGACCCAGCGGGCCTTCTACTACAGCACGGTGTACGTCGATCCCAAGGAGCCCAACACGATCTATCTGCCCGAGGTCGCGGCGCTCTGGGTGTCGCACGACGGCGGCAAGACGATCAGCCCGCTCCGTCCGTCGCACGGCGACAACCACGCGTTGTGGATCAACCCGAACACTCCCGAGCTGATGGTCGAAGGCAACGACGGCGGGGCCACGGTCACCCGCGATGGCGGCCGGCACTGGAGCACGGAGCACAACCAGCCGACCGGCCAGTTCTATCATGTGGATCTCGACGATCAGTTCCCGTTCCACATCTACGGCGCGCAGCAGGACGAGGGCTCGGCCGAGGCGCCGAGCGCGGTGACCGCTGGCCGCATCCCGCCGGTGTGGACGCCCGTGCAGGGCGGCGAGGCGAACTGGGTGGCCCCGGAGCCCGGCAGGCCCTGGATCACGTTCGCCAGCAGCTTGAGCAGCCAGCTCTGGCGCGATGACCGGCGAACCGGTCTGACGACCCAAGTGAGCCCGTGGCCGTCCTACAAGCCCGGTCTGGCGGGCGCCGAGATCCGATACCGCTACGGCTGGATTCACCATCCGATCCTGTTCGCGCCGGGCAATCCCCACGAATTACTGGTGGGGGGAAACGTGGTGTTCGAGACCCTCGACGGCGGCCTCCACTGGAAGGTGATCAGCCCGGATCTCACCCGCAACGACAAGAGCAAGCAGCAGCGGCCGGGCGGACCCATCAGCGCGGACGTGACGGGCGAGGAATTGTTCGACACGATCTCTTCGCTGGCGGTCTCCCCGCTCACCGACAACGTCATCTGGTCCGGCTCCGACGATGGTCTGGTCTATGTGACCACGGACGCCGGCGGCCACTGGAACGCGGTGCGCCCATCGCAGTTGCCGAAATGGTCCACGGTCACCTGCATCGAACCGTCCCACGCGAACTCGGGCACGGCGTATCTGACGGCCAGCCGCTACCAATGGGACGATTTCCATCCGTATGTGTACAAGACCACCGACTACGGCAAGCACTGGACCGCGCTCACCTCGGGCGTGCCCGTCAACCAGTACGTGGAAAGCGTGCGTCAGGATCCCGATGACTCCGGCCTGCTGTTCCTGGGGACCAGCAAGACGGTGTTCATGAGCCTCGATGGCGGCGCCAACTGGCTGCCGTTGGGCCTCAACCTGCCGCCGGTGCGGGTCGGCGACATCGGCATCCAGGCGGCCCAGCATGCGGTGGTGCTGGCGACGCACGGCCGCGCCTTCTGGGTGCTGGACGACCTGCAGTTCCTCGAGCAGTTGAGCGTCGCGCAGGTGGCACCGGATGCGCCATATCTGTTCAGACCGCAGCAGACGTGGCTGGTGACGCGCCGCGCAGGATTCCGCCGTGGGGCGTCGGTCGGAGGACAGAATCTACCCGCGGGCGCGACGGTCTTCTTCCATCTGCCGGCCAGCTACAACGGCCACACGCCCGCGACGCTGCGCTTCACGGACTCGGCGGGCCACGTCATCCGCAGCTTCACCCTGCCGCTGAAATCCAGCACGGTTAACTCTGGTTTCGGTCCGGTCGCCCAAAAGGGTCAACCGCTCCATCCCGGCATGAACCGGTTCCTGTGGAATCTGCGGTACCCGAATGCCACCGACGTCAAGGGCATCTTCTATTCGGGGTTCGGCGCCGGTGTGCCGGTCGGCCCCGAGGTGGTGCCCGGCACCTATGACGCCGTGCTCCGCTATGGCCACACCACGCTGAAGCAGCCGTTCCAGGTGAAGCTCGATCCACGGCTGCACACCACGCAGGGGCAACTGCAGCAGCGGTTCGATCTGTTGATGCAGATTCACGACGCCCTGAACCGGCTCGACACGACGCTGAACGAGGCGATTGACACCCGCACGGCGCTCCGCGACGCGGTGGCCAGGAAGACCGTCTCCGCCGGTGCCGCCCAATCCGCATTGGCGGCGCTGAGTCACGAGATCGACAGTCTGGTGGACCTCAGAATCCAGTCCGGCGAGGGTGGGCTGGTCTATCCCGCCGAGCTGCGCTCGTGGCTGACCTCGATCGCGAGCCAGGTGGACCAGGTCCTCGTGCCGCCCACTGCCGCGATGAAGGAAGTGGCGATGCGCTACATGAGCGAGGAACGCGCGGGTGTGGCGCGTCTGGACGCCGACATCGCGCATGCCAAGGCCGTGATGACACGCTGAGGCGCCGTCCGTGAACGACGCGCTGGCGCCGGCCGAGGCGCCCACGCCCGACGCTGACAACATCGCGGGACTGGGCGCCTTCGCCGGCGGGCGCGTGCAGAAACCGGCGGGCACGTCGTCCGCAAGTGAGCGTGTAGGGGGACAGAGGGTCTGGGAGCGAGGCCGTATCGCAGGCGAGCACGATGACCATCCCGGCCGGTGTGGCGTTCGAGGTTCCAATCGACGCCGCGGGAGAGATCAGCGTTGCGGAGGCGTCAGCCCGTAGTGGCGGCATCGAGCAGGCCTGGCGCGGCTCGTGGTGCTCGACACGCTGACACCGCCAGAGCGGCTCGCGTTCGTCCTTCACGACCTGTTCGGCGCGTCCTTCGACGAGATCGCTGAGCTTCCACTGACCAGCCTGTCGATGCCATGATGACTGCATTCACGGCAGGAGGTTCTTCAATGGAAACCCGCCAGCTGGGTCAGCGCGGCCTCATCGTCTCGGCCATGGGGCTGGGGTGCATGGGGATGTCGGACTTCTACGCGGGTCGCGACGACGAGGAGTCGATTGCGACGATCCACCGCGCGCTCGACCTCGGCATCACGCTGCTCGATACGTCCGACATGTACGGCCCCTTCGCGAACGAGGAACTGGTCGGCCGGGCGATTCGCGACCGGCGCCACCAGGTGCTCGTCGCCACGAAGTTCGGCATTGTCCGCGATCCGAAGGATCCGGGCGTGCGCGGCGTGAACGGGAAGCCGGACTACGTGCGACGGTCGTGTGAAGGGAGCCTCGAGCGGCTCGGCGTCGAGGCCATCGACCTCTATTACCTGCACCGTGTCGACCCGGAGACACCGATCGAAGAGACGGTTGGCGCCATGGCGCAGCTGGTGCAGGAAGGGAAGGTGCGGTACCTCGGCCTGTCCGAGGCGGCGCCGAAGACGCTGCGCCGCGCCATGAAGGTGCATCCGATCGCGGCGCTGCAGACGGAGTACTCATTGTGGAGCCGCGAACCCGAGGACGAGATCCTCGCCACCTGCCGCGATCTCGGCGTCGGCTTCGTCGCGTACAGCCCGCTCGGCCGGGGCTTCCTCACCGGACGGATCCGGAAGTTCGACGATCTGGCGGAAGACGACTATCGCCGGCAGTCGCCGCGGTTCCAGGGCGAGAACTTCGGGAAGAACCTGGAGCTGGTCCGCCAGGTCGAGGCGATGGCCGCGGCGCGCGGCTGCACGGCGCCGCAGCTGGCGCTGGCGTGGCTGCTCGCGCAGGGGAAGGACATCGTGCCGATTCCCGGGACGAAGCACCGCGGCTACCTCGAAGAGAACCTCGGTGCGCTGGATGTGAAGCTCGGCGCCGACGACCTTCGCGCGATCGACGAGGTGGCCTCGCCGGGCGTGGCCGCCGGGCCGCGCTATGCGGAAGCGGCGATGCGGGCGGTCAATCGTTGAAGGGCGACACGCGCGGATTCCTGTCGGGCCCGGAGTCCGGGGTTCGGGATTAGCAGTCAGTCAGGGATTGGGTCCGAATCCCGAATCCCCAGCCCCCAATCCCGGAGTTCGGCCGCCCGATCGGGCTCTTCGACTTCGTGAGACTTCAGCGGCAGTTGGGCGAACGGATCGGGCGACGCGTCGAAGTCGTCACGCCAGCCGCACTGAAGCCGCAGCTCCGAGACCGGATCCTCCGCGAGGCCGTGGTTGCCGCATAGGACCTGCGTCTGCGGGTCGAGGACATGCTCGAGGCGATGGCCCGGATCGAGCGGTACGTCGCAGGCCTGACCTTCGAACCGTTTCAAGCCGACGAGAAGACGATCGACGCGGTCGTTCGCAATCTCGAGATCATCTGTGGGGCACCCAAGTGGCAAAAATGAACCTTGCCACAGGGGAGACGGTGCCTGAATTCCGCAAGCGGGTGGTCCCGGCCACGCAGGCGTTCCTGAGCGTGATCCGACAGGATTCTGGCTCGCGGGCGTGCCGCGGCCTGCCTGACGGCTTTCTGCCGCCGGGGCCGATGTGGGGAGCGTGCCCGCTCGGTGGAGCGGGCACGCGTCGGTTTCAGGGTCGGGACCGGGAGCCCTGCTCGTCTTCGCGGGCGACCGCCGCCGCCAGGTTGGCGACGTCGAGCACGCCAAGGCCGGCCCCTGGCTCGTATCCGGGCACGCCGTAATAGAACCAGTTGTCTCCCGCGGTGATGTCGACCAGCGGCGACCTGCCGCGGGAGCCATGAACGTTCCTGAAGCTGTACAGCATCGGATTCCACAAGCCGACGCGCCCGTGGATCACCTGCTCGAGCAGCGCACTCACGCCGTTGAGCTGCGGCGCGACGAAGCTGGTGCCACCCCAGCCGTTGCTCAGCCCGCCGCTGACGGACGAATAGATGAGGAATCCGCTGTAGGGATCCGCGTCGAGCGCGACGTCCGGAAGATTACGGCCCGGGAAGTGCGCCGGCAGGTCGAGCGTGTCCACCCCGCCCACGACAACGCTTTGTCCCGGTTCGCTCCTGCGAATGCCGGGCGTCCCGTTTTGGTAGGCCGGCCGCGGCCAGAAGACGCTCACCCCTCCTCCGCCGCCAATCGGAAACAGCGCGTTGTCGAACGTGGGCCCGAACAGCTGGATCAGATAGTTCTGGATGTAGTCCCACCCCCAGACCTGTTCCTGTGACACGACGAGGTCGGGCGTGCCAGGGCCGGCCGACAGCACGACCGGCGTCGTCGTGCCGCCGGCGGCCGTGATCGCCGGATCCGAGGCTGGCGCATCGACGGATAGCACGTTGTCGACCGGGTCGTTGAACGCGTCGTTCATGGCGTACGCGCCGCTGTCCCCCGAGGACGCGAAGGTCGAGATCCCCTGCGCCGCCATCTCGAGGAAGGCCTGATGGAACGCGACGAGTTCCGCGGTATAGTCGCCCTGGCCCTGGTTGTCGGGCAGATACCAGACCTCGGACGAGCCCCAGCTCGTGGAGAGGCTGTCGACGAGATTGTCGGACGCCGCGCGGTAGAACAGATCGAGGAAGCCGGCGTCGGTGTTGGGCGCGTCGTACACGATGATCCGGGCGCCTGGCGCGATCCCGCCCGACTGTTCCACGTCGAGCGCCGTCTCGTCGGATCCGGCGGCCGCGCTGAGCTGGCCGCCGCCGTCGACGTGCACCTGCGTCAGTCGATTCGGATCGACGTTGAGGCCAATCAGGTTCCAGTACGTGAACGCGTCGGCAGGGTCGAAGTTCGCCAGCGTCGCGATGCCGATCGTCCGGCCCGCGCCGTCGATGTGCGCGTGGTAGAGCGGATTGATGTCGTACAGGTTCGCGACGTCGCCGACGGTGTAGCTGCCGGGCACGCCGGTCGCCGTCGCACCGCTCGGCGGCAGGGTCGGCTGAGCCAGCCGGAGCGGCACGCTCGCCGTGGCGTTCGCGTTGACGTGCATCGGGTGGAACTGCGCCTCGTTGCTCAGCCCGGCGACCGCGACGAGCAGGTCGCGCAGGAGCACCGGAATGCGCGGCCGCCGCCGCGGCCGATGGAAGTACCTTCCGTCACGCGTGTAGTCGTGCAGATCGACCGAGAACGCCTGGTCGAAGGCGGCGGCGGTGCCGGTCGCCTTGATCACCAGGTGGTCGGCGTAGACGTCGGTCACCGTGATGCCGAACCCGGCCAGGTACTGCGTGATGATCGAGATGTCCTGCTGGCTCGGCGCAAAGCGCTGGACGAACTCCGGGACCGAGAGGAATCGCCGGAACCCTGGCGTCCCGGGGGTCTGGGTCGCCTCGACGTCAGCCTCGAGGGCCGATGGATTGCGCACCTTGAGCACGAGGGAGGCGGTCACCAGGGCGCTCGCGGCGGTGGGTCCCAGGTCCTGCGCCTGCGCGGGCGGAACGGGTGCGGCCGACAGCGGGGCGAGCAGCGTGGCGACGGCCAGCACGATGCCGAACATCCAGGCACACGTCTGACGACGAGGAGGAGCCGGTCGGTGAGGCGTTCGAGCGGTGGTCATGTCGTTTGCCCTCCAGATTCGCGGAAGTCTCGTCCCGGGAGCCCGACCGTGTCAATGAAGACATGACCCTGTCTCTGAAACACCGCGCAACTGCCCCGGGGCGTTCGCCCTCGTTGCGGTGCTCCCGATCGTCGGCGCGGCCAGTTGGCGGCTCTTTCCGGTCCGACCGGCCGACGCCGGTGACGTGCTCGAGGCGCGATAGAGACCCGACCAGGGATTCCCGGTCCGCGGTCGACCGGCCCGGGTCACGCAGGCGCGGAGCAGCACCGGCTCGCGTTGACATTCGAGCGGCGGGGACGCGATATTCCCCGGTGAGCCAGAAAGCAGGAAGACGGAGGCAGGCACGGCCGTACGGACATCCCGGACGGTCCGTCGCCGCGGAGAAGTCCGATGAGTGATCGGAAGTCAGCGATG
>DATLRO010000140.1:0-11037 GCA_035534615.1 Vicinamibacterales bacterium | reverse complement strand
GCCGCCGTTCCGGCCGCAGGGGGGCGCGCCGGGCGGACGCCCGCCATTCCGGCCGCAGGGGGGCGCACCGGGTGGCCGGCCGCCGCGGCCGGCATGGAAGCCGAAGCCGAAGGGGGCGTGGGGCGGACGGCCGGCTGGTGGCGGCGGCGAGCGTCGGTTCGAGCCGCGCGGCGAAGGGGGCGGTGAGCGTGCGGGCGGCCGACCGCCATTCCGACCGCAGGGAGGCGCACCGGGCGGCGAGCGCGGCGGCAAGCCGCCGTTCCGGCCGCAGGGGGGCGCGCCGGGCGGACGCCCGCCATTCCGGCCGCAGGGGGGCGCACCGGGTGGCCGGCCGCCGCGGCCGGCATGGAAGCCGAAGCCGAAGGGGGCGTGGGGCGGACGGCCACCTGGTGGCGGCGGCGAGCGCGGCGGCAAGCCGCCGTTCCGGCCGCAGGGAGGCGCACCGGGCGGCGAACGCGCGGGTGGCAAGCCGCCGTTCCGGCCACAGGGCGGCGCGCCGGGCGGACGACCGCCGCGCAAGCCGTTCCGGCCCAAGGGCGCAGGGCCGCACAGGCCGTCTGGTTCAGGGTGGAGGGGGAAGAAGAAGTAAGGGCTCCGTAATCAGCGCGTCGAGATCTTCCACGTCGCTCATCTCGTAGTCGTAGATGCTCGCGGCGGCGGCCGACGCGCGGAATCGGGCGCCGAGCTCCTGGTGGGCCGGGTGTTCGAGATACGCGTGCAGGCCGGCCAGGTCGTCGAACTCCAGCACCGCACCGATCTGCAGGTCCTCCCGCATCTCCTGCTCGTACCCCGCCCCATGCAGGCGGCGCACGCCGACACGCACGCGACGGATGGATGGAATCGATTGGAAGGCGAGCCGCAGCGCCTCGATCAGCGCACGCCTGTCGTCCGGCGGGAGATCCGGACGCGGACGGAAGAGCACGATGTGAGAGAGCACTTCGCTTGATCCTTGTCGGCGCTCAGTGCTCGGTACTCGGTGTTCGGTTGAGCACTGAGTACTGAACATTGAGCACTGAGCACTGAGCACCGAGCACCGACTCAGTTCCCCTCCCGCTCCAGCCGCTTCAACTTCTCCACCAGCGTCGTTCGCTTGAGATTGAGCAGCCGGGCGGCGCGGCCCTTGTTGCCGCGGGTCCGCTCGAGCGACCGGCGGATCAGTTCCCGCTCGATGTTCCGCACGTACGCGTCGAAATCGAGCCCTTCGTCCGGGAACGCGAGCTCGGGCGCCGGTGCGGCGGCGGAGGCCTGCCGGATTTCGGGGGGAAGATCGGCCGCCTCGATCTGCGAGCGTCCGAGACTGAGCGCGACCGCGCGCTCGACGGCGTTCTCGAGCTGGCGGACGTTGCCGGGCCAGCTGTACGCCATCAGGTCGCGCAGCGCCTCCTGCGACATCGTCATCGGGCGGGCGACGCCGGGCCGCGCCGATCCGTTGCCGTCGGCGTGCGGCTCGCCGGCGAACTTGTCGAGGAAGTGCTGCACGAGGAGGGGAATGTCCTCCTTGCGATCGCGCAGCGGCGGCAGCTCGACCGGAATCACGTTGAGGCGGTAGTAGAGATCCTCGCGGAACCGCCCGTCGCCGACCATCCGCTGCAGGTCGCTGTTGGTCGCCGCGATCACACGGACGTCCACCTTGACCGTGTTCGAATCGCCGATGCGCTCGAACTCGCGCTCCTGCAGGACGCGCAGCAGCTTCATCTGGACGGCCTGGCTCATGTTGCCGACCTCGTCCAGGAAGAGCGTGCCGCGGTGCGCCTGCTCGACCCGCCCCTGCCGCGAGCCGACCGCCCCGGTGAACGCGCCGCGCACGTGGCCGAACAGCTCCGCTTCGAGCAGCGATTCCGGCAGCGCGCCGCAGTTGAGCGCGACGAAGCGGTGCATCCGGCGCGGACTGTTGTGATGGATGGCGCGCGCCACCAGCTCCTTGCCGGTGCCGGTCTCGCCGGTGATGAGAATCGTGCTGCCGGTGACGGCGACCGTCTCGAGCAGCTGGAACAGGTTGGCCATCGTCCGGCTGCGGCCGATGATCCCTTCGAAACGGTACCGCTCCTCCAGCTGCGATCGCAGGTAGGCGTTCTCCGATTTCAGCCGCCGCTGCTCGAGCGCCGCCGTCAGCACGTGCAGCAGCTCGTCGAACTGGAAGGGCTTGGTGACGAAATCGGCCGCGCCCCGCTTGATCGCGTCGACCGCGTCCTTCACCGTGCCGTACCCGGTGATGACGATCCCGATCACGTCGGGATACCGCTCGAGCGCGCCTTCCAGCACCTTGTTGCCGTCGATGCCCGGCAGGCGCAGGTCGGTCAGGACGACGTCGAATGCGAAGTCGGCGAGCCGCTCGAGCGCCTCTTCTCCCGTGCCCGCCTGCTCCACGACGAATCCGCGATCGGTCAATTGTTCCGCGATCGCGGCGCGCAGCGGAGCCTCGTCTTCGACGATCAGCAGATGTTTCGCATTTTCAGACATTTAGTCAGGCGCCGGCATTTTGACGGTCTCGGCGCCGCGCGTCAAGGGGGGAGGAAGAGGGTGAGCTGACAGATCCGTCAGGCCGAGCCTATTGCCGCCGCCGGCAGCTACCGATACGAGGGGGCGGAGGAAGAATACGTGGAGCGGAAGACGATCTCAATCATGAAGGCGTGCGAAATGGTCGGCGTCAGCCGCCGCACCATTTACAACTGGCTCGCCAGCGGAAAGATCGAATACGTCCGGACGGCCGGCGGATCGGTCCGGATCTTCGCCGATACGCTCTGGCGCGACCCGCACGAAGCGACCCGTCCCGCCGACGCCAGCTGGCAATCCTCTTCACGACACCAGGCCTGACCGGTGGAACCGCTCGTTTCGGCTGAAACCCTGTTGCGGAGGCGGACGATGGACGAGCCTCCCGATCTCCGGCCGCTGTTTCACCGGCTGAACAATCAGCTCGGCATCATCCTCGCGCACGCCGAACTGCTCGAGGCGAAGGCCGCGACCGAGCCGAACCGCTCGCGCGCCAGACAGGTCGTCGGCAGCGTGCTCGACGCGATGGCGACCGTGAAGGAGATCCGCCGCCACCTGAGTCCCGCGACGGAAATCGAATAGGCCGCTCTCCGCGGCCTCGTCTTCGCAATCGGGCGCTCGCCCGAAAACTGGAATTCAGACCCAAACATGTAATTAGTGCCGTCGCTAAATTGACACTAGTGGTCCTCAATCCGCCATTTTGTTGGCGGTTCTCCCTCTCTTTGGTGTTGTCGCGTGCAGAAGTGCCTCCTGCATCCAATGCGACATTTACCTGCTAATTCACTGTAAATAAATGTCTTGCGGCCATTGATCATCGTCTTGCTGCTCTGAAGTGCCCAGATCGACGACATTTGGTATCCGCATTGCCACAACGCTAGTGCATCGCGGCCACGGCGGAACGACCGGACCGGGGCCAGCCAGGGGAATCCAGGGAAGGCCGGGGCACGGACAGGCACCCCGCCGGCCGGTCCCCGCTTCAGGAGCAGCCATGCACGCAGTACCTCTTTCGGCGGCCGAGAGTCAGCGGATCGTGGCCGGTCTGCCGTTCGTCGAAGCGCTGGCGCGCCGGATGGCGGCCTCGATGCCGCACTCGATCGACATCGGCGATCTGGTCCAGGACGGCATGATCGGCCTCATCGACGCGGCCCACCGGTTCGACGAGGATCGGGGCATCAAGTTCGAGACGTTCGCCGAGCGGCGGGTGCGCGGCGCGATGATCGACGCGCTGCGGCGCGACGCCTGGCCGCGCGGCGTGCGCCGGGTGCGCCGCGAGCTCGAAGCGGCCCGCGAGGCGCTGCGCCGGGAGCTGGGATGCGAGCCGTCGCTCGCCGACCTGGCCGCCCGCGTCGGCTCCGACGAGAAGCGTCTGGGCCGGACGATCGTCCGGATCAACACGATCGAGTCGACGTCGCCGCTGGCCGCCCCCGACCATCTGAACGAGGCGTCGCTGCCGGCGGTGCTCGTGCCGTCCGAGCCGGACTCGCCGGCGGTCGCCTACGAGAAGACGGAAGTGCGGGAGCGGGTGCGCGCCGCGATCGACGCGCTGCCGTGGCGCGAGCGGAAGGTGATCGCGCTCTACTACTACGGCGACGTGACGATGAAGCAGATCGGTGCGGCGATCGGCGTGAACGAATCGCGCGTCTCGCAGCTCCACGCGCGCGCCATCCGTCGTCTCCGGGCCGCGCTCGGCACCGAGCAGGACCAGGAAGGGGTGGAGGCCGTGCGCGCGGCCCTGCTGTCGTTCAACCGGAAGGCCGAGCCGGCCAAGGCGCAGCTCACCCCCCGTCCGGCCGCGCGGCCGTCCGCCGACCAGGGGGTCGTCCTCACGTACCAGGCGCGCCGCAGCGCCGGCACCCGACTGCGCCAGGCGCGCCCCGCGCGAGCCAGCGTCGCGGCGGCGAGGTAGGGCTTCGAGCTCGGGCGCTCAGGAGCGCCCGAGCGCCCGGGCGCCTGAGCGCCCGACCTGGCTACTCCCCCATCGACTGCCGCACCGCGCTCAGCAGGTCACCCAGCCGGAACGGCTTCGACAGCCACCGGCAGCCGGTCTCTTCCAGAAACCGCTCGGCCTCGGTGCCGATGACGTCGCCGGTCACGAAGATCACCCGCCGGGTCAGCGACGGCGCGGTCGCCGCCAGCGCCCGGAAGAACGCCATGCCGTCGACCTTCGGCATCTTCAGGTCGCAGACGATCACGTCGTACGCCCGCCCGGCGACGCGGGTCAGCGCCTCTTCGCCGTCGCTCGCGCGGTCGGCGCTGTAGCCGGCATCCACGAGCGCGTCGGCGACCGCCGACGCCAGGGCCAGCTCGTCTTCGACCACCAGCACGGCCGCGCCGGCCGCGGCCGGCGGGCCGATCTGACTCGTCTTCGCCGGGGCGGTCGCCGGCGGCCGGACGCCGCTGACCGGCAGGTCGATGAAGAACGACGTCCCGGTCCCCGGCTCCGACCGCAGCGAGATCCGTCCGCCGTGCTCCTCGACGATCGCGTACGCGACGGTCAGCCCGAGGCCGGTCCCCTTGCCGACCTCCTTGGTCGTGAAGAACGGATCGAAGATCTTCGGCTGCAGATCGTCCGGAATGCCCGGGCCATCGTCTGCGATTTCCAGCATCACCGACTCGGCGGCGGCGTCGTGCCAGGTCCGCACGACGAGCATGCCCCGGCCGTGCGACGCCAGCATGGCCTGCTCGGCGTTGATGACGAGGTTGAGCAGCACCTGCTGGATCTGATGGCCGTCGGCGAACACCGGCGGCAGGCCGGACGCCAGCGCCTCGATGACGGAGATGTTCGCGACCTGCTGCTCGTACGCCCGCAGCGCCAGCGTCTCGCGGATGACCTGATTCAGATCGACCATCGACCGGGTCGACTGCCGCTTGCGCGCGAACGTCAGCAGGTTGCGGACGATGCGCGCGGCGCGCTGGGATTCGTGGAGGATGTGGTCGACGCCGCGCCGCGCGACCTCGTCCAGGGAGCGGGTCGACAGCCGCTCGGCCCAGGTGAGGATGGTGGCCAGCGGATTGTTCAGCTCGTGCGCGACGCCGGAAATCGTCTGGCCGAGCGCCGCCATCTTCTCGGCCTGCAGCAGCTGCTGATACAGCTCGCGCGTCTGGTCGTCCAGCTTCTTGCGCTCGCTGACGTCCCGGATCAGCGCCTCGACGCGGATCGCGCCGCCGGCGTCGGCCGGGTCGGCCCGCGCGGTCACCTCGACCCAGAACGGCGCGTTGCCCGACCGGCGCAGGCGCAGCAGGTAGTCGGTGACGGCGCCGCCGGTCGCCAGCTTCTCGAGGAACGCCGTGCGCGCCTGCGGGTCGACGAAGCGCGCCTCGTCGAACGGGCGCACCTCGGCTTCCGGCACGTCGGCCGCATAGCCGAAGATCAGCTTGAGATAGGGATTGGCCGCCAGGGTGGTCGACTGCCGGGGACCGAGCACGCCGATGTAGACGGCCTCGTGAACCGCCTCGAAGAGCCGGGCGAACGCCTCCGCACGCGGATCCAGGCTGGCGGTCATCTTTAGTCGGGGCTCCGCCCCGAACCCCGGCTCGGTCGCTTGCGGGGCCCCGATGCCCCGCGCCGCTCTCTCGCGGGCCGCGCCGTGCGCGGCCTTCGTGTCGGGGCTCCGCCGGGCCTTTGCCCGTCGCGTCACCCGCGGGCTTCGGCCACGCTCGCCGAAGCGCACTGGCGCGAAGGCGGCCCGAACCCCGGGGCGTGGCTCTGTCGCGGGGACCCCTGCACCCCGCGAAGCTCACTCGCTCACGGGGGCCCGACACCCCGTGCCGCTCGTTCGCAACCGCTTGCGGGGCCCCGATGCCCCGCGCCGCTCTCTCGCGCCCTTCGATGAACTCAGGGCGCCCCGAGCATGGTCGAGGGGCGGGCCGCGCCGTGCGCGGCCACGCACTCTCCATCCCTATTCGTGGCTTTTCGGGGCGGGGGGCGTCGGCGTCCGGTTCGCGCCATTCCCACCCCACTTGGTCTCGATGCCACGCTGAATCTGGCCGACGGTCGCGCCCGAGTGATACATCTGCATCGCGTCACGCGCGATGTCGAGGCACATGCCTCAAGTCAGGCCGTGCGCTTCCCACCCGGTCACGTGCCCGTGCGCATCGCGCGAAGAAACGAAGCAGTCCTCGTTGTCGCGGTGGCCCATGAGGTTGCAGCCGCAGTAGCACGGGACGTACTTTTCGACTTCGGGGTGCCTCGCCGCGAACAGAAATGCCGCCCGCACCTGGCTCACCGGGCGCGGCAGATCGTAATTGCCGATCGGCAGCGGCGGCAGATCCGACGGCCACGCATCCGCTTTGGCCTCTGCAGCCGTGCTCGTGCTCTGCGGCGCGGGGGGCGGCGTCGTGGCCTGCGACGCGACGGGTGCCGGCGTCTCCGCCGGCGGCGTCGCAGCCGTCTCCGCCGGCGCGGTCTCATAGGGGACGGCGGCCGGCGGCCGGTCTGCAGGACGGCGCAGGAAGAAGAACGCGCCGACCAGAACGACGGCGACCAGTGCGAGTCCGATTTCAGGCAACTTGCTGCGCTCGGGCGGCGGCGCGCCCGCGTTCTTCCTGGCCATGACGTGCCTATTGTAGCGCGACGCAACGCAGGCGCGTAGCCCGCCGCGCGCAACCCGGAGACGATAGACCGCGGCCCGCAAGCTGTACGCTATAACCGACCGCCTCCGCTGGCGAACGATTCTGCGGTACGCCCTTACACTATCGCCGCCGGTCACCCCGGTCGGCTGCCGCCGGTCGCCCGCCGGCGACAGGCTTCACACGCGGCCATGGAGTGCATGATGTTTGCATCAGATCTCTTCAACGACCAGGTCATCATCGTCACGGGCGGCGGCACGGGCATCGGCCTGGCGATCGCCCGCCGGTTCGGCGCGCTCGGAGCGCGGGTCGTGCTGGCCAGCCGCAGCCAGGCGCACCTGGACGAGGGAGCCCGCGCGCTGGCGGGCGACGAGGTACGCGCCCTGACGGTCCAGACCGACGTGCGGGACCCGGCGCAGGTCGACCGGATGGTCGAGCGGACGCTGGAGGCGTTCGGCCGGGTCGATGTGCTCGTGAACAACGCCGCCGGCAACTTCATCTGCCGCGCGGAGGACCTGTCGCCGAACGGCTGGAACGCCGTCATCGGCATCGTGCTGAACGGCAGCTTCTACTGCTCGCGGGCGGTGGGGCGCCACATGATCGCGCGGGGGGACGGCGGCGCCATCGTCTCGATCCTGGCGAACTACGTGTGGACCGGCAGCCCGGGGACGATTCACTCGGCGGCCGCCAAGGCTGGCGTGATGTCGATGACGCAGACGCTGGCGGTGGAATGGGCGCGGCACCGGATCCGCGTGAACGCGGTCGCCCCCGGGCCGATCGAGTCGCCGGGGGCGGCGAAGCAGCTCTGGCCGACCGGGGAGGCCGCGCAGCGGATCGCCGACAGTGTGCCGCTCGGACGATGGGGCCGGCCGGAGGAAGTGGCGGACGCGGTCGCCTACCTGGCCGCCCCGCAGGCCGGGTACATCACCGGGGAAGTGCTCACGATCGATGGCGGCGCGTGGCTTGGAAGGAGCGAATACGGGTTTCTCCGCTAGCGGCCATGCACTCGGGACGCGGATGCGGGCGGAGGATCCGCCTGCGCGCGACACCGGCGCCCGGAGAGTGGAGCCGGTCCCGCTCGCCCCGGATGGGTCTGCGCCGCAGCCGCGGCACACGCCGGCCAGGTTCTTCCGCCCTGTCGTGACCCGCATACGGCTGTTCGATCGCCACGACGCGGTGCTCCTCGTCGGGCTGGCCGGCGCACTCCTCATCGTCTTCGCCCACCCGCTCGTGCGCGCCCTCGACCTTGCGCAGGACATCGACGACACCCGCCTCGCGCTCGTCCCCGCGCTGGCCGTACTGGTGTTCGCGCTGCTGTGCCAGCAGCACGGCAAGCGGCAGTTCCGGCAGGCGCGGATCGCGGCCGGCGACGCGGTGCGGTCGCGCGAGCGCACCGACGAGCTCGGCGAGCTGGTCGTCTTCGGGCGGTCGCTCGCGCGCGCGCAGGATCTCGAGGCGGTGCGGGACGCGATTCTGCAGCACCTGTGCCGGCTGGCCCGCAGCGACGACACGTGGGTGATGTTCCGGGCGGACGGCGTGTGGAAAGCGATCGTCGGGGCGTCGCGCGACGGCGTCGGCGTCGAGGATCTGTACGGCGCGACGGCGGATCGGGTGGTCGCCGCGGCGGGCGGCACGGGATCGGCGGTCGACGCGGTCGACATCGACGGCGGCATCTGCCTGCCGATGCTCGCGGCCGGCGCGCCGATCGGGGTCGTCGGCATTCCCGGGAGGCTCGCGGAGCTGCCGGAGTCGCGGCGGCGGCTGCTGACGACGGCGGCCGCGCTGCTGGCGATTTCCGTGAAGAACGTCCAGTTCTTCCGCGAGATGCGCGACCAGAGCCTGCGCGACGGCCTGACCGGCTGCTTCAACCGGACGTACGCGCTCGAGGCGATCGAGATCGAGCTGCGGCGGTCGCGGCGCGGGGCGCGGCCGACGTCGCTGATCATGTTCGACCTCGACCGCTTCAAGGAGGTCAACGACCGGTACGGGCACCTCTGCGGCGACCACGTGCTGGCCGCGGTCGGCCGCCTGATGCGGGAGGTGCTGCGCGGCAGCGACGTCACGTGCCGCTACGGGGGCGACGAGTTCCTCGTGCTCCTGCCCGAGACGCCGATCGAAGGCGCCCGGCGCGTGGCCGAGGGGCTGCGCCGGGATGTGGCGGCGCTCGCGTTCGACTGGAACGGCGAGGCGGTGCAGGTGACCGGCAGCTTCGGCGTCAGCGCGGCGCCGCCGGGCGCCGGCAGCACGCAGGAGCTGGTCGCGCGCGCCGACGCCGCGCTGTACCAGGCGAAGAGCACGGGGAGGAACTGCTCGGTGCTCAGTGACTCGGTGCTCGACCGAACACCGGGTACCGAGCACTGAGCACCGAGCACTGAGCCCGAGCACCGAGCGAGTGGCGCAAGGCGCTCCGCACGTAGTACCTTGTCGTAGCGCCGACTTTCAGGTCGGCCGGCGCCGTCGAGGTCGTCGCGCTGACCTTCAGGTCGGCCGGCAGGCCCTGACAGGCATCAGGCACCAGAGACTGTTCCCCATGACCCAGCTCCCAAGTGTGGTCGGCCTCCGCGAAGACTCGTCAGGGTCGGGATATTTCCTGTGTGCGCACAAGGACGTGCGCACGGGACGCAACGGCGAATTCATCACCCTCACGCTGCAGGACAACAGCGGGCAGATCACGGCGCGCCTCTTCGACGAGGTCGAACGCTACCGCGACGAGTTCAGCGCCGGCGACTTCGTGAAGGTGCAGGGCCGCGCGAACCTCTACAACGGCCGGCTCCAGTTCATCGTCGAGCGGATCCGGCGGGTGAATCCCGACCAGGACCGGCCGCTCGGGTTCAGCGAGGAGGCGTGCATTCCGTCGGCCCCCCGGCCGGTCGACGAGATGTGGGACGAGCTGCAGGGGGTGGTGGCGCGGGTGCAGCAGCCGTTCATCCGGACGCTGCTGGAGCGGATCGTCGCCGGCCACGAGGAGCGGCTGAAGATCTGGCCGGCGGCGGTGACGGTGCACCACGCGTATCGCGGCGGCTTCCTCGAGCACGTCCTGAAGATCGCCGAGGTCGGCCGGACACTGGCCGACCTGTACGGGGCCAGCGCCGATCTCGTCGTCGCCGGCGCGATCCTGCACGACATCGGCAAGCTGGAGGAGCTGGACTACGACACCTCGGCGCGGTACTCACGCGAAGGCAACCTGGTGGGCCACATCACGCTCGGCGCGATGCTCGTGCGCGACACCGCCAGGACGATGGCCGACTTCCCGCCGGCGCTGCTGACGCAGATCGAACACCTGATCGTGTCGCACCACGGCTCGAAGGAATTCGGATCGCCGGTCGAGCCGATGACGGTCGAGGCATTCATCCTGTCGATGGCGGACGACCTCGACGCGAAGATCAACCAGATCCGCCGCGCCGTCCGCGACGATGGCGGCGACGGCGAGTTCACCGGTTATCACCCGCGACTGGGAAGAGTGCTGTGGAAGGGGGAGGCGGAGGGAATGAAGAATGAAGAATGAGGAACGAGGAATGAGGAACGAGGAACGAGGCGAGGAATGAGGAACGAGGAATGAGTTGGTGAGCGAGCCCCGAGCACTGAGTCCCGAGCCCCGAGCACTGAGCCCCGAGCCAGCTACCCCCCCACCGGCTCCTCGGGCGTGTGGTCGACCCGTGGGCCGAGCGCGAAGGTCATCGTGCCTTCGACCACGATCTTGCCGTCGACCCGCGCGACTCCCCGCAGCAGTCCCATCCGGCTCCGCAGCCGCCGCACGGTCGCTTCGATGACGACGACGTCGCCCGGGTGGACCGGACGACGGTACCGGACCCGCTGAATCCCCAGGAACAGGGGCAACTTGTCGCGGTTCTCCGGCTTCGCGAGAATCATGATCGCACCGACCTGCGCGACCGCCTCGGTGAGGATGGTCGGCGGCAGCACCGGCTGGCCGTCCTGGATCGGCGACAGATAACGCTCGTTCAGCGAGACGTTCTTGAT
>DATLRO010000139.1:0-47574 GCA_035534615.1 Vicinamibacterales bacterium | reverse complement strand
GAAGGTGACGTAGTGCAGGTTCGTCTCGTCAATCCGAGCCATCTGTCCTTCGGCGTCGGCGTGATCACGCCACGCTGGCTCTACGTGCTGGCCGCCGCGACGCCCGCTGCATTCGGCGATCCGGTGATTACTGACGAGACGCTCGACCCACTCGACGTCGACACCATTCAGCCGGGCGACACGGTGGGCATCGGCATTCACACCGGCAACGCCCTGCGCGGCTACGAAATCGGCCGGGCCGCGCGGGAACGCGGGGCCTGGGTCGTCTTCGGCGGCATTCATGCCACGTTGTATCCGGACGAGGCGCACGAGCTGGGTGGGGCGCATGCCGTGGTCCGCGGCGATGGCGACGTCGCGTGGGGCCAGGTGGTCGCCGACTGCGCGGCCGGCGCACCCGAGCGCGTGTACGAAGCGGGGCGCATCGAGCCCGATGCCTTCCTGGCGGCCCGCTGGGACCTGATGCCCCGTCACCGCTACATGTGGGCGTCCGTGCAGACCGTCAGGGGCTGCCCGAAACACTGTTCGTTCTGTTCGGTCTGGCGGACCGACGGCCAGCGCCCGCGCCAGCGGGCGGCCGACATGGTGGTCGGCGAGGTCGTCGCGCTGCGCCGGCTCGGGTTCCGGTTCATCGCACTCGCCGACGACAACTTCTATCCGGTCTCGCTCGAGGACCTCCGGATGGCGGCGCGCCGCAGCGACCCGAGGCACCTGAACGAGCTGACCGCGATCCGCGAGGAACGGTTCGAACTGATGAAGCAGCTCGCGCAGCTGCCGCACGACATGGTGTTTTTCACGCAGATCACCATGGAAGCGGCCGAGGATCCCGAGTTCCTCGAGGCGATGCGCCTGGCCAACATCAAGGGGGCGCTGATCGGCGTCGAGGCGGTGACGCCGGAAGGCCTGAAGGACGTCTACAAGGACTTCAACCTGGCCGGGGAGCAGCTTGCGACGCGCCTGCGCAGCTTCCGCGAGCACGGGATTCACGTGCTCGGCTCGTTCATCTTCGGCCTGCCGAGCGACAAGCCCGAAACCTTCGATCTGACGGCGCAGCTCGCGCAGGACGCCAATCTGACCTTCGCGCAGTTCGTGATGCTGACGCCGTTCCCCGGCACGCTCGACTTCAATACCTGGGAGAAGACGATGGCGGGCGATGAGACGCGGATAGCGGGAATGCCGCTGACGAGACACTGGCTGATTCCCGCCAGCCTGCGGCCGCACGTCTATTCGCCGCACCCCCTGATGTCGGCCGAGGAGATCCGGCAGCGCACGCAGGGCGTCTGGGACCGCTTCTATGCGACCGGGGCGATCTGGCGGCGGTCGCGCTGCGTCCAGAGCCTGCGCTCGCGACTCGCATTCGTGCTGATCTCGAAACTGTACCGGCAGATGTACGCGGGCACCGGCATTTCGACCGACAGCGCCCGCGTGCAGCGATCCGCGCGCTGGGCGCGCTGGATGGCGCGGCCCTGCCGGCGGCTGTTCACCGCACGTCCCATGCCGGATCTCCAGCTGCCGGTCACCACCAGCGGACTGGAACTGCCGGTCGCCGACGTCTGAGACCCGCACTCGTCCAGTCGACATCGAGCTCGTCTCCTTCCCCTTGACGTCCTACAGGAGCCGTGCGATCCTGTCGATCGCATGGCGCCGCCCACCCGAAGCGATCTGCTGCAGGGAACGCTCGATCTGCTGATCCTCCGCGTCCTGGAGGCCGGGGCGATGCACGGCTGGGGGATCTCGCAGCGCATCCAGCAGGTGTCGCAGGACGCACTCAGCATCAACCAGGGTTCGCTGTATCCCGCCTTGTACCGCCTCGAGCAGCGCGGACTGATCGACGCCGAGTGGGGCCTGTCGGACAACCACCGGCGGGCCCGGTTCTATCGCCTGACGAAGGCCGGACGACGTCACCTCTCGGACGAGACGGACAGCTGGCAGCGTTTTGCCGCTGCCGTCGCGCTGATTCTGGAAGGCGCCTGAACGGGGGAGCACGTGACCGCGTTCCCGAACATCCGGCGCTGGTTCGAGAGCTGGTTCCGCCGGGATCGGCTCGAGCGCTCCCTGGACGAGGAGCTCCGCTTTCATCTCGACATGGAGACCGAGGCGGGCATTCGAGCCGGCCTGTCCCCAGCCGATGCGCGTCGCGATGCGCGCCGGCGCTTCGGCAGCATGGCCTGGGCCAGGGACGAGTGCCGTGACTCCTGGGCGCGCCGCTCCGCCGAGGCCCTCGGCCAGGACGTCCGCTTCGCGCTGCGCGGCCTGCGGCGCAACCCGGGATTTGCCGCCGCGGCGATCCTGACGCTGGCGCTCGGCGTCGGCGCCAACGCGGCGATCTTCAGCGTCGTCAATGCGGTCCTGCTCCAGCCGCTCCCGTTTCCCCGGCCCGACCGCCTGTTCGCGCTCTGCTCGGAGAACCGCGTGGTGGCCGGGTTCTGCGTCGCGTCGCCGCCGGATGTCGAGGACATGCGGCAGGCGAGTCGCACGATCGCCGGCCTGGGCCTGGCGCGATCACGGTTGTTCCTGCATCGCACGCCGGCCGGCGCCGAGGGCCTCCTGGGTGGCCTGGCCACGCCGGCGCTGTTCCGGGTGCTCGGCGTGGCGCCGGCGCTCGGCCGGCTGCTCGAGCCGGCCGATCTGCAGTCCGGCCGGAACACGGTCATCGTGCTGAGCCACGCGGTGTGGGAGAGTCGCTTCGGGGGCGATTCCGGCGCGATCGGCCGCACGCTGAGGCTGGACGGCCGTTCGTATCGGATTGTCGGGGTGCTGCCGGCCGGCTTCTCGGTTCCGCAATTCGAGCGGGTGCAGTTCTGGACCCCGCTGCCGTTCGACCCGCGCGACGAGGCGAACCGCGACTGGCGGGGATTTGTCGTCTATGGCCGTCTCGCGCCCGGCGCGACCATCGACGCGGCGCAGAGCGACCTGGCGGCGATTGCCGCGCAGCTGGCCCGGGCTCATCCGAAGACCGATGCCGGCTGGGGCGTGAGGGTCGAGCCGCTGCTGGACCAGGTCGTCGGGCCCGTGCGCCGGACCCTGATCGTATTTCTCGGCGCCGTCGGCCTGGTGCTGCTGATCGGCTGCGCGAACGTGGCCAACCTCCTGCTGGCGCGTGCCTCCGCCCGGCGACGGGAGCTTGCCGTCCGGATCGCGCTCGGCGGCAGCCGCCGGCGCCTCGTCCGGATGCTGCTGACCGAAGGCGTCGTGCTGGCGGCGCTCGGCAGCGCGGCCGGGCTGCTGCTCGCGTTCGCGGGTGTGCGGGCGTTCCTCGCGCTGGCGCCGGCCGGCATCCCGCGGCTCGGCGGGGTGGTCATCGACCAGCGGGTGCTCGTCTTTGCCGCGCTGGTCGGCCTGGCGAGCAGCGTGCTGTTCGGGACACTGCCGGCGCTGCGCGCCTCGCGCGTGGATGTCAGCGACGCGCTGAAGGACGGCCGACGCACCGGGATCGGCCGCGGCCTGCAGCTTCGTGGCACGCTCATCGTCGCGGAAGTGGCCCTGGCGCTGATGCTGCTCGTCGGGGCCGGCCTGCTCCTGCGCAGCTTCGTGGCGCTGGTGATGTGGCAGCCGGGCTTCGAGCAGCAGCACCTGCTCACGCTGCAGATCTTCGTGCCTGAAGGCAAGTATCCGCGGTCCGGGGCCGTCGGCGCGTTCTACCGCCGCGCGCTGGGCCGTCTGTCGTCGTTCCCGGGCGTCGTATCGGCCGGGGCCGCCTCCAGCGGCCCGCTGTTCGGCGGTCGGGAGACCGACTCGTTCACGATCGACGGCGCTCCGGCCGGCACGCGCGGGGACGGATCGCCGGTCCGATGGTTCGATGTCAGTCCCGGCTATTTCCCGACCATGGGCATCCCGATCGTGGCCGGGCGCGACTTCACCGACCGGGATGGCCCGGGTGCGCCTCCCGTGGCGATCGTGAACGAGGCGATGGCCCGCCGATACTGGCCCGGCACGAGCCCGCTCGACGACCTCGTGACACTGAAGGAGGAGAAGCTGACCGTGCGGATCGTCGGCGTCGTCCGGGACGTGCCGCCGTTCTACGCGGGCGAGCCGGTCGGGCCGGAAATCTACTGGCCTGATTATCAGCACCCGCGCTGGGCGACCTTCCTGGTGATCAGGACTGCGGGCACTCCTGCTCGCCTGGCTCCCGACATCCGCCACCTGCTCGCGCGGGTCGAGCCGGACCTGGACGTCACCCACGTGAACACGATGCCCGAACTGGTTGCGCGGCAACTGGTCCGCCCACGGTTCACGGCGCTGCTGATCGGCGTGTTCGCCGTCATGGCCGTCTTCCTGGCCGCCGTCGGCATTTACGGTGTCACGGCATACGCCGTCGCGCAACGCACGCGCGAGTTCGGCATCCGGCTCGCGCTGGGCGCCGAACCGGCCCAGGTTGTCCGGACCGTGCTTCGGGAGGGGATGCTGCGGGCGTTCGCCGGCATTGCGCTGGGCCTGGCGGGCGCGCTGGCGCTGTCGAGGGTGCTGACCGGCCTGCTCACCGGCATACAGGCGACCGACCCGGCGACCTTGGTCGTCGTGTCGGGCCTCGCCGCGCTGATGGCGGTGGCCGCGACCTACCTTCCGGCCCGACGGGCGAGCCGGGTCGACCCGATGGCGGCCCTGCGTAGCGAGTAGGGCCCGGCGTCCGAGTGCCTGAGCCTCAAGCCCCGAGCCCCGAGCCCCGAGCCCCGAGTTCCGAGCGTCACTCCTCCGCGCGCCGCAGCTTCTCGAGCCAGCTCAGGATCTCCGCGCGCGTCGCCGCATCCCGTTTCAGCGGTTCCAGCGCGCTCGTGGGATCCGTTCCGAGGTGCTCGACGGCGTGCACGAGCAGCGCCCACCGGGCGTCGTACGTCAGCCGGCGATATTCGGCCCGTTCGGCCAGGCGCTGATAGTAGACCCGCAGCCATCCCCAGACGGCGAGCGTCTGCGCGTTGTCCGGCTCGCAATAGGTGCACCCGGGCGAGGGGCAGGTCCAGGACGTGCGGAACGTGACGTGTTCGGCCGGCCAGCTCCCGTCGATGCCCGGCCGCGCCACCACCGACTTCTTGCGGAGCGGCCGGCCGTCGAACGGACAGGTGTGGCCGGGCTGGTCAGACATTGCGCGGGCCTCCGGCTGACGCCATCACGCGGGGCAGGGTGGCGTCAGCCGGAACGTGGCCACCCGACCCCCTCAGGCCTCGGGCTCTCCTGCCGACAGGATCGGGTCGCTGGACAGGGTGTAGCTGTCACCGCCCGAGACGCCAGTCACGGCCGTGACGGTGCGGAGGTCGTGCTTCTGCAGGCGCCGGTACAGCGTCCGTCGGCTCACGCCGAGCCGGCGCGCGGCCATGGCTTTGTTGCCGCTGGCATCGCGCAGCGCGCGCAGGATGTGGTTCCGCTCGGCGATCTCCAGGCTGGCGTCCAGTCGAAGCGGCATCCCGGCCGCGTCCGGCGCGCGCTGCGGGCGCGGCGTGTCAACGGCCGTGCCGGCGTGCCGTTCGATCGACATCGTTTGCCGGGCTTCCTCCGCGACTGCCGGCGGCAGGTTCAGTCCCTGGACGGCCCGTCCGAGATCCCTGACGGCGAACGGCTTGGGAATGACGCCCTGGAAGCCGTAGCGGGTATGCTCGGCCATCACGGGGTCGTCGGCATAGCCGCTCGAGGCGATCGCCCGCACGGCCGGGTCGATCGCGCGCAGTTCCCGCATCGCCTCGACGCCGCCCATGCCGCCAGGCACGGTGAGGTCCATGATGACGGCGTCGAACGGCCGGCCGGCGTCGCGCTCCGCCTGGTAGAGCGCCAGCGCGTGGCGGCCATCGCTCGCCGTCTGCACCGTGTAGCCGAGGTACGACAGCATGTCGGCCGCGACGGCGCGGACGCATTCTTCGTCATCCATGACCAGGATCCGGCCGTGCCCCGTGAACAGTGCGTCACGCACCGGCTCGGCTGTCGCGCCCTCGCGTGGTGTCGCCGCCGGAAGGTAGACGTGGAAGGTGGCGCCCGCTCCCGGGACCGACTCGACGCCGATGTGTCCCTCGTGTCTGGTCACGATCGAGTAACAGGAGGCCAGGCCGAGGCCGGTCCCCTTCGGCTTGGTGGTGTAGTACGGATCGAAGATCCGGCGGCGGCACTCGTCTGGAATGCCTGGCCCTTCATCGGTAATCGAGATGCGGACGTAGCGCCCGTCGGGCGCGTCGAACCCGACGGGCCGGGTCCCCGGCTCGATCCGGATGTTGGCGGCTGTCACGGTGACGGTGCCGCCGCACGGCATGGCCTGCTTGGCGTTGAGCACGATGTTGTTGATGACCTGGCTGATCTGTCCCTCGTCGGCGTCGACCGCCCAGAGATCCGGCGCGATGTCGGTCGCGCAGTTCACGTTCGATCCACGCAGTGCGAACCGCGACCAGTCGTCGACGAGCGGCCCGATGGCGGTCCGCTGCCGGATCGGGGCGCCGCCTTTGGAGAACGTCAGCAGCTGCTGCGTCAGGCCGCGCGCGCGCAGGCAGGCCCCCTCCGCGTCGGCAAGCCGCCTGGCGGTCGGCTCGTCGCCGGCGGTCAGGCTGGCGAGCGAGAGGTTGCCGGCAATGGCCAGCAGGATGTTGTTGAAGTCGTGCGCGATGCCGCCGGCGAGAACGCCGAGCGATTCGAGCTTGCTCGCCTTCAGCCGCTCCTGCTCCAGCGTCACGGCGTCGGTGACATCCCGGATCACGAGCACCGTGCCGATGTCGTGGTGGTCCCGATCGTGGATCGACGTGGCGATCCGCTCGATCACGCGGCTCGCCCCGTCCCGGGTCTGCAGGAGGCCGCGTCTGGGCCGGTCGCCGGACGGTTCGTCGGCGCGGGTGTCGCCGTCGGAGTCGTCGGTGAGCCGCACGATGTCGCTGAGGAAACGGCCCGCGGCGTCCACCTGGGCCCAGCCGGTCAGCTGCTCCGCCGTGTGATTGAGCATGACGACGCGGCCGGCGGTGTCGGTCGTGATGACGCCGTCGCCGATCGATCGCAGCGTGATCGCGAGCCGCTCCTTCTCCGAGGTGAGCGCGCGCTCGGAGCGTTGCGCCAGCTCGAGCGCCTCCATCGTCGCCCAGTGCAGCTCTGAGATCTGGTGCACGTGCCGCTGCTCGTCTTCCATGCGGCCCAGATAGATCTGGTACGTGCGGTGCGTCAGGTAGACCGGTGCGGCCGCCAGGATCGCGAACCATGGGCCGGTGCGATCAATCAGGGTCGCCAGCACGGCCGCCGTACCGGCCCCGACGAAGTAGCTCGGCCCTGCCCACAGAAAGCTCTCCAGCCAGACCGCGCGGATCGACTGGCGGTTCGACAGCGCGATAGCCGTCGCGATGAGCAGCGTGTTGACCAGGAAGTAGGTCGCGCCGGCGCCGACCAGTGATTCCGCGACACTGTGCCCGTCGAAGTCCCCGAACCGGCCGCCCAGCACCTGGTAAACGAAGCCGGCCGCCTGCGTCGTCAGGACCAGCGTGGACATGCTGAAGATCGTCTGGACCGCCGGCGTGCGCTTCCCGTTGGTGGTGTTGAAGGCGCACTGGGCCCAGCCGCTGACCATCGAGATGATCATCGTCTGGCCGGGCCCCATGAGCAGGAGCGCCGTGAAGTCGGACGCGTAGGAGACCGACATCGTCGATCCCCCTTTGCTCAGCGGCAGGCTGATCTTGAAGGCGGCCGCCGCCGAAGAGACCGCCAGGAACAGCAGGAACAGCGTCGGCTTGGGGCAGGCCGGAGGAAACAGCGCGACGAGCGCCGTCGCGCCCAGCGCGATCACGACCCCCACGTAGATCTGCGCCTGCCGCGGCCGGGTCGCCAGGTCACCCGCGGCGTCCCGCGCGGCCGATGACAGGACTGCGGGCCTCATACGAAGGCTGGCCGTGTTCATGAGCAGGGTCTCCTCGTCGCTCGTGTCACAGCCTTCCTAGAAGAGGCCACCCCAGACGATGTTGTTCCCCCAGACGATGTTCTCGCCCCAGACGATATTCTCGCCCCACACGATGTTGTTGCCCCACACGATGTTGTTGCCCCAGACGATGTTGTTCGCCCAGGCGTCCGAGTTGGAATACACCGAGCTGCCCCACACGATGTTGTTGCCCCACACGATGTTCTGGGACCAGGTCACCGTCTCGCCCCCGATGGTCGTCGACGGCGTCACCGGCGACATCAGCCAGTACGAGCCGACCGGCTGGTTGGTGTCGATCGCCTGGGTCAGCGCAATGGCGCCGGCGGCGTTGATTTCGCCGGTCCCCTGCGTGAGCGAGTCGTACGGCGTTCCGGTGTCGTCGTTCAGGGAGCTGGAGGTGAACTCCAGGATCGCCTTCACGGCATGCGCCGTCAGCGGCGGCGCATGCGGCTCCGCCAGCTGGTGCGCCTGCAGCATCAGCGCCACGACGCCGGTCGTCACGCCCGCGGCCATGCTCGTCCCGCACAGCGTCAGGTAGTCGCTGCCGACCAGCAGATTCGTGTACCCGAGGCCGAGCAGTTCATTGACGAGGTACGAGTTGGGCGCCTGGTCCGAGGTCAGCAGATGGCCCGGGGCCACGACATCCGGCTTCGCGTAGCCGTCGTACCACGTCGGTCCGCGCGAGCTGTAGGGCGCCACGCGGTCGTCCGTGCGGGTCGTCGTGTTCTGCGTCATCACTGCGCCGACCGTCAGCGCCTCGGGCGCGTTGCCCGGCACCGCGATGCCGGCGTAGCCGACCTGGCCGGTCGTCGGATTCTGGCCGTAGTTGCCGGCCGACGTGACGACGATGAGCCCCGCCTGCACGGCCTGCTCCACCGCCTGGTCGAGCGGGTCGTCGGCGGCGTCTTCATACGGCGGATGGCCGAGCGACATGTTCACGACCTGGACGCCCAGCGCGTCCTTGTTCTCGGTGATGAACTGCAGGGCCGCCACGACGTTGCTGGTCTGCCCCGCGCCCGTGCTGTCCAGCACCTTGCAGACGACGAAATTCACCCCCGGCGCGACGCCGGCGTACTGGCCGTTGGACTCGGCGCCCGTGCCGCCGATCAGCCCCGCGACGTGCGTGCCGTGGCCGAAGCCGTCGGACGGCGTGGTGAGGATGCCGCCCTGGGTGAAGTCGTAGAAGGCGGTGATGCGCGATGCGTCGACGTCGGGCGACGGACTGAGGCCCGAGTCGATCAGCGCGACGGTGATGCCGGCCCCGGTCGGCCCCGTGTAGGCGCCGCCGCCGCTCGCCACGGCCAGGCCCAGCGAGGCCCGGAGCGTGTCGGCCGTGCCGGTGTTGCCGCCGAGCAGGTCGCCGAGCACGTCGGTCGCGTGCACCTTCGCGTCGGTCGCCACGTTCGTCACGTTGGTGTCGTTGTCCAGTTTCTGCAGGTCGTTGTCCCGCATCGTGACGGCGAACGCATGCAGGCGTGGATAGTAGCCGGTGACGGTCGCCCCCTGCTTCAGCAGGTCCTGGTACACCGTCCAGTCGTCGCCCGGCTTGAAGCCGACGATGATCCGCTTGTTCCCGCCCGTCTGCGACTGGAGCAGCATCTGCCGCAGGTGCCGGTCGAACTTGTCGAAGTGCGAGGCCCCGCCGGCGGTGGCCGATCGCCCGTGCGCGAACGCACCGGAACTGCCGAGCGTGAGGACCAGAGCCGCCAGAACGAGCAATAGAAAGCGCTTCACAATCGTTCTCCTGGAAAACCGGGTTCAGGACTCGTTGCGCGGAGTTGGCGAGGGTTCCGGCGCGGCGCCGCCATCCGTCCACTCGTCGTGAAAAATCGTCCACAGAAGCTGGTCGAGATAGCGGCCGCCGCGCAGCAGCGACCGTCGCAGGACGCCCTCCCGCACCGCGCCGAGCTTGTGCAGCGCGCCGTTGCCGCGGCCGTTCTGCACCGCGGCGCGCGCCTCCAGACGATGGACGCCGAGCGTGCCGATGGCAAAGTCGATGACGAGGCGGGCCGCATCGACGAACATCCCCGAGCCCCAGTACGGCGAGCCGAGCGCGAAGCCCCACTCCGCCGTTTCGAACGTCGGTTCGAGCGCCCGGACCTGGAACAGGCCGATCGCCATGGTCAGATCGCGCGGGACGACGGCGAAGCAGACGTGACGACCGGCCGTCTGTTCTTCCTGCGTCCACGCGATGAACCGCCGGAAGCCCTCGAGTGTTGTCGGCGGCGGGGAGATGAAGCGGCTGACTTCTTCGGTCGTCAGCATCGAGAACAGCGACGCGGCATCCTCGGCCTGCAGGGCGCGCAGCGTGACCAGCGCGCCGGTCAGCAGGGGCAGTCGCGCCCGCCAGTCCGAGGCGACGACCGCCCCGCCGTGGTCCGGTGCGTACGCCGATCTGTCAGGGACTCGCTCGGAACGCCACGGCTCTCTCATCGTGGTCTCCAGCGCGGCAGGGCCGGAGCGGAGCACACGGCCGCCGTGAGCGAAGAGACGACAAGCTCATCAAGAATGAAAATGGAAATGAAGCTGCGAGGCGACGGCGGCCGGTGCTGCATGGTCTATGTCCGCGCTGACATTTGACGAAACGCCGGGAACCGAACAGAGCACCGCGAAGTAGGCATGAAGTTTATGGAAGGAGTTATTGACATGTCAATATAGTCATTTAAGCGACAGATTTGATATTTTTGATCGACTGTGTCAATTTTTCCGTCCTCTAAGTGAGACTCAGGAATTCATCTGAAGATGGGGTCGCTCTTCCTTGTCGAAAGACCGACAGGTGAATTGATTCTCGATTTCTGGAGACAACAAATTACAAATGAAGGCAGGTGAGCACGCTGATGGGCAGAGGGCGGACTATCCCCTCACAGCCTTCAGCGTGGTGGCGTAGGACTGTCCATCGACGCGGGCCTCGATGCAGGCTGGCCCGGCGAGGACCAGGGCGGCCCGGAGGCTGTCCCTCAGGGACGCCGCGTCGTCTGCGCGCCAGGCCGGCACGCCCATCGCCCCTGCGACCGCCCGCCAGTCGACTTCGCCGATCCCCACGCCGGCCGGCGCGTAGCCCTTGCCGTCCTGTTTGATCCGGATGAGGCTCAGCGACGCGTCGTTCAAGACCACGACCAGCAGCGGGAGCTGCTCCCGGGCGGCCGTCCGCAGTTCGCCCGCGCACATCAGCAGGCCGCCGTCGCCCGTGATGGCGACCGTTCGCCGACCGCGATCGGTGAGCGCCGCCCCGATGGCGGTCGGAAGGGCGAACCCCATCGTCGACAGACCGTTCGAGATCAGCATCTGCCGCGGCGCGACGACCGGCCACAGCCCGACGGCGGGAAACATGTGCGCACCGGCATCGACCGTGACGCGCGCGTCCGGGCCGACCGCCGCAGCGACCACTTCAATCGCGCGGAACGGAGCGAGACCGGGCGCGTCGACGCGCAGGGCGGCGCGCTGTCCGGCGACGGCTCGCAGCGGTTCGTCCGGATCCCAGTCGGTGCCGCCCGGCCGGCCGGCGGCCAGGCTCGCCAGCGCGGCAGGCAGCTCACCCGCGATCCCGGCGGCGAACGGAACGTGGCGTTGTGCCGGCAGCGGCGGCCCGCAGTAGAGAATCGGCTGCGCGTGGTTCCAAGGCCGGGGAAGCAGCTCGACCGGATCCAGCCCGGCGCCGATCAGAAGATCGGCGCGATCCAGGATCGGCCGCTCGATGGCGCCGTTCGTGAAGACCCCGGCGTACAGCGGATGCCCGTCCGGCAGCACGCCTTTGGCTTTGTACGTCACCATGGCCGGCACGGCGTGGGCCTCGCAGAACGCGCGCACGGCCTGCGCGGCCGGTGCGGACGCGGCGCCCAGTCCGGCCAGGACGAGCGGGCGCCTGGCGTGCGCGACGAGCCGGGCAATCGCCGGCGGCAACGGCGCTGGTGGCGGCACGACGGGAGGAGCCGGATGCGGTGCGGTCCGGGATCCTGGCGGCCCGCTGAGAACATCCGAGGGACAGTCGATGTGCACCGGGCCGGCCGGAGGCGCGACGGCGGTGGCCAGCGCCTCCTCCAGGATCCGGCGCGCGTCATCGCGCGTCAGCTCGAAGCGCTTCTTGGTAACCGGGGCGAAGATCGCCTGATGGTCGAGTCGCTGGTGAAGACAGGCCTGCGCGCTGTCGGGATGGCGATCGCTGAAGACCAGCAGCGGCACCCGGTCGAGATACGCGTGCGCGACGCCGTTGACGATCGATGCGACGCCGGGGCCGAGTGTGCAGAGACAGACGCCGGGATGCCCCGTCAGTTCCGCCTCCGCGCAGGCCATCAGCGCAGCCGCCGTCTCCGTGTGTGCCAGCACGAACGGCAGACCGCGGACCTGGCCCGCCTCGATGAGGTCGAGGTTGCTGCCGCCCCCGGGCATGCCGAAGAGGCGCTGAACGCCGGCGGCGTGCAGTGCCTCGACGATGAGGCCGGCGACAGTCGGGGAAGAGAGCGGCATAGGCGACCGGAGCGTGACCTGCCGGCAAACCGGCGCGCGGGCCATCTTATCGCAGACCGGCGCATTTCCCTGCGATCGCGCAGTTGTCGCGCCCGCGGGTGGATGCCCTACGATGAGTTCGACGGTCGTACACCAGCTCGGCGGTGTTTGTTTACACAGTGTTAACGCTGGAGAGCGTCCGCCTTCCGATATGTACAGGCTTACCCGGCCCAATCTTGGGGAACGTTCGAGGCTGAGCGCAGCTCCTGACCCGGCAAGAGGCGCAGGCCCTCGGCGGGAGGGGCTGTCAATCCGGGAAGACGCGGCGGTCGTTGCGGTCGAGGAGGACGTCATGATGTTTACCCGCAGTCTGGAGCGTGACCAGCACACGCGCCGTTACACGATCCGGGCCCACCGGGATCAGGGCTGGGAAGTGCTTGCCGAACAGGACGGGCAGGTGACCAGCGAGACCCGCTATCACGACTGGCACCGGGTCGAACGGGCCCGGCAGCTGGTCGACCGCGAGATCGCCCGCCTCCAGGATGGCGGATGGAAGGAACGGAACTGACGCCCCGCCCGTGCGACCGGATCACGCGTTTCAGGGCCGGAGCGCGTCGAGCCGCCGGCGTGCCTCCGCCAGTCAGTCGATGTCCAGATCGCCCAGGCCGAGCGCCAGGCCGCTCTGGCCCACGATGAACGAGAATTCGCCGATCTGGCTCAGTCCGGCCCCGACGACCACCGCGGTGCGGGCTGGATAGGGAAACGCGAAGCCGATCAGCGCGGCCACCGCGGACTTGCCGGCGACAATCAGCACGGTCAGCGCCGCCACCTCCCGCCAGTGGCTCGCCAGATACGCCGGATTCACCAGCATGCCGACCGAGACGAAGAAGAGCACGGCGAACGCTTCCCGGAACGGCAGCAGATCCGCGCCGACCTGGTGACTGAACGGGGACTCCGACACCACCACACCGGCCGCAGCCATCTGGAGCAGCGCCCCGGGAATGGCGATGCGGCGAACCTGCCAGAGATCACGCAGGGAGAAGTGCAGGCCGATGCCGAACATGAGCAGGATGACGCCCAGTTCGGCCAGTTGCCGGAGCGATGCGACATCGCCCTGGCAGCCCGGGGTGAACGGCCCGAGAGCCACACCCGCCAGCAGGTAGCCGACGATCGTGGGCAGGCCGAGCCGGCGTGCCACGACGCCGCCGACGAGCGCGTAGGTCAGCGCCAGGGCGAGGTCGACCAGCAACGGCGGATGCAGGGCCATGGGGAAGCATGGCCAGGATATCAAGCTCAACGCCGGGCGGCATGAGGAAGTGAGGAAGGAGGGCGCGGGCGCGGATCACGCGCGCGCCGCCGGGCGGCCGGACTGCGGCCGCAACCGAGGTGCGGCGGCCGCTCGCGGGAACGGCGGGGGCCGGCGCTAGTCGCGCCGGCGGCCCATGAACTGCAGGAGGAACAGGAACAGGTTGATGAAGTCGAGATAGAGCGACAGCGCGCCGACGATGGCGTAGGACTCGGTCTGGCCCTCCGGCATCGACAGCGACATCGCCTTCAACCGCTGCGCGTCGTATGCCGTCAGCCCCGTGAAGACGATGACGCCGATGAAGGAGATGATGAACTCCAGGGCGCTGCTGTGCCAGAACATGCCGACGACCGACGCGATCACGACGCCGATGAGGCCCATGAACAGGAACTGGCCGAGCCCCTGCAGGCTGCGCGCCGTCACCGTGCCGTAGAGCGCCAGCGCGCCGAACATCCCGGCGGTCACGATGAACGTCGTGGCCACCGACTGTCCGGTGAAGGCGAGCAGCACGAACGAAATGGTTACGCCCGTCAGCGCCGAGTACAGGACGAACAGCATCCCCGCCGTGGCCGGGGCCAGCCGCTGGACGCGCGCCGACAGATAGAAGACGATGCCGAGCTGCGCGATCACCAGCCCCCAGAACAGCAGCTGGTTGGTCGCGACCGCCATCACCACGGCCGGCGAGGACGCGATGAGCCAGGCCGTGAGCGCGGTGATGGCGAGGCCGGCGGCCATCCAGCCGTACACCGCACGCAGGAACGTGCTGACACGCTCGGCTGCGGAAAGTGTGGAGAATCCCGTGTCCCTCGCCAGATCAGTGCTCGCCATCGCGTCTCCTGTTTCGCCGAATGCACGTCGACCGTCGTGAATCCCGTCCTGTCCTGATGCTACCACGCCGGCCGATCGGCCGCTGGACGCCGACTCGACGGTCGGCGGCCGGCTGAGCCGTCGCATACCTCGTCTGTGGAGCGGGGACCGCCGAAGGGCGGCCCCGGGGCGGCGGCTCGCGCCGTGGCCCGGAGCCGGACGCGCTGCGTCAGGGAAGCGGGTTGTCGGTCGGATAGTGATACGTCAGCATCCGGCCCGGCTGAATGTCGACGTGGATGACCACCGGGCGGCGGCCCGGGGCCTGGATTTCGATCCGGTGATACCCGGCCACCTCGCTGAGCGGCTGTCTGCTCGTGAAGTCACTCGCGGCTCCCGCGTAGTAGCCGTCCACGGAGATCGTCGCGCCCGCCGGCGCACCCTCGATCGCGATCGTGCCCCGTTCGGTCGGCGCCGGCTGAACCGGCGGCGCCGTCTGGTACTCGGGAACCGGTGTCGGGGTCGGATCGATCGCGACCGCTCCGGCGTACGGATCCTGGTAGCCGTACGGGGACGTGTACGCATACGGGTAGCCGTACGAGTACGTGTACGTGTACGGATACGGAGAGCCGTACGGAGAGCCGTACGAATAGCTGTACGGGTAGCCGTACAGCCCGTATGGGCTGCCGACGTAGAGGCCGAACCTGAACGCCGGCTGGTAGTAGCGCGGGTGATCGAGATCCCGCCGGTAGATGTACGCGTGCGGTCGGATCCGGACGCCGCCCGGCCGGACGACCCGCCCGCGCGGGACCGCCGTCTCGTGCCCGCCCCGGGCAGGCGGGTGCCGCTGCGCGAACGCGGTGCCGGTCGCACCCAGCGCGACGATCACCGCCATACCGTAAACGATTTTCTTGACGCCCATGGTTGTTGCTCCGCGGGAGGGCCTCGCGGCCGCTTCGTGCCTGACCGTGTCGATCCCGCCTGCTTCTATTATCGGGCCGATCGGACGCCGCCGGCGACCGATTCTGACCAGGCGGTCGGGGGCTCGTGGCGCGGACGGAGACCGCCTTTGCGCCCGCACCGGGCGCAAAGGGCCCCAACACAGCGGGTTACGGCCGCCCGCTCCCAGGGCCCCGGGGCGGCGTCATGTTCGCCAGCGCGAACGTCCACTGGTCGGCTTCTTCCGCGATCCGCTTGTCGGTCGGCCGATAGCCGTGCGACGCCTCGGTTTCGATGCGGATGAGCGCCGGCCGCGCGCAACCCTGCGCCGCCTGCAGGGCGGCGGTGAACTTGAACGAATGGCTCGGCACCACGCGGTCGTCGTGGTCGGCCGTCGTCACCAGCGTCGCCGGGTAACAGGTGCCCGGCTTGAGGTTCTGCAGCGGCGAGTACTTGGACAGGTACCGGAAGGCGACCGGATCGTCCGACGAGCCGTACTCCGTCTCCCAGGCCTCGCCACCGGTGAACTTCTGGTAGCGTAGCATGTCCATCACGCCGACCGCCGGGAGCGCCACGGCGAACAGATCCGGCCGCTGCTCCATGACGGCGCCGACCAGCAGGCCGCCGTTGGACGCGCCGATGATCGCCAGCGTCCGCGGCGACGCGTAACGGTGGCTGACGAGATACTCGGCGGCGGCGATGAAGTCGTCGAAGACGTTCTGTTTCTTTTCGTGCATGCCGGCGTGGTGCCACGCTTCGCCGTACTCGCTGCCGCCGCGGATGTTCGCCGTCGCCCACACGCCGCCCCGCTCGAGCCACGCGGGCACGTCCGGCCGGAAGGTCGGCAGGGTGGGAATGTCGAATCCGCCGTAGCCATACAGCATCGTCGGGTTCGTGCCGTCCCGCTTCAGGCCCTTCCTGTGAGTGATGAACATCGGGATGCGCGTCCCGTCCTTCGAATGGTAGAAGACGCGCTCGGTGACGTACTGCGACGGATCGAACGTGAGCGCCGGCCGCTCGAACGGCGTGCTCCTGCCGGAGGCCGGATCGAAGCGGTGATCCGCTTCCGGAAGGGGTCGCGCTGCGGCAGCGACGCGAGATACGCGGAAGTGACCCTGTTCTCCGCCAGGACCCAGCGCTTGACCTCGGGCGAGTCGAGATTCTCCATCCACCGGTACGGCGCCGGAACCCTGGTCCCGAAGTAGTTGTCGACGACGGCGTCCCGGCGGGCGGCCGGATAGTGCAGGGCCGGCTTCTGCGCGCTGAGGACGGACGCGGCGACCATCGCGCAGCCGACGGCGAGCCCGATGCGGACGCTGGACTGACGTAGCCGGTTCATGACGCCCCCTTTCAGGGGTGAGTCTGCCCGAATATGGGCGAGTTTCCAGGCCGGAGCGCGGTGCTCGGTTTCTTCGTAGCGCCGAGCGTCAGCCCGGCCGGTCCGTAGCGCCGAGCTTCAGCCCGGCCTGCACGCCGCTACGGCTCCCGCCGCGGACGCGGCGACAGGAATGCGCGATGGAACAGCGAGGCCCAGGTGCGGGTGAGATCGAGATACTGGCTGCCGAACAACCGGCCCGGCTCGATCTCCGTGTTCTCGTACCACTCGTTCCAGCTGGTCACCACCACCCAGTCGGCGTTGGCCAAGATCGCCCCCTGCCACTGGGCGTTGTAGAGCGCCCCCCCGGCGCGCGGAATCACCTGGTGCGTCGTCCGGTCGGTCAGGAGCGTGTCGTTGTAGCCGGGGCTTACGGTGGCCGGCCAGATCCGCCGCTCGCCGCTGTTCGTGGTGAGAAGGTTGAACGTCCGAATCGTCAGGCTCTGCGTCTGGTCGAACGGGCCTATCGCGCTCGGGTCGTAGCCGGCCGATGCGTAGATGAACTCGCCGTCGGCGTCGGACAGCAGCGCCCGGTTCGTGGAGTCCAGGATGAGGACCGGATCGCGCCGGGAGGCGTGCAGGCCGGAAATAATGGTGTGCCACTGTGCCGGCGAGAGCAGATTGGCCGCATAGACGAAGATCACCGGCCGGTTCGTCAGGTGCAGGTACGCCGGCGACGATCCGTAGGCGTCCGTGATCGTCGCCAGCCAGTCCTGGACGGTCGCCGGATCGGGCGGCTCGGCCGCGTCGAGAGCCGGGTTGGCCACCGCCGTTTCGAGCAGGGTCGAGATTTTGAGGCCGAGCGGCGCCGCCTGCGCCAGGACGATCCGCAGCCGTTCGTCGCTCCACGTCACGCCCCCCTGCCACGACACGATGAGGCCGTCGAGCCCGGCGCCCTGTGCCTGCGCCAGCACCCGCCCCACGTCCTGCGGGTTCTCGGTCGAGTACGGCACCAGCGGCTGATCGAGGAACTGCGGGCTGGCCCAGGTCTCCGAGAGATACCAGGGGTAGAAGACTGCGAGGACCAGGCGGGCACCGGCCGGCTGCATGCGCAGCGGCCCACCGGCTCGAAGCGCGGTAGACGGCGTCGTCCACTGGTCGGTCGCCTGACTCGTCTGAAAGCGGTCGACCAGCGCGGGCGCCGACGGGGCGTTCAGGTTGTCGATCTCGCCGGATGTCGTTCCGGGGAGTTGAGTCTGCAGCGTCCAGGTCACGTCCTGGTCGGGACCGATGCCGGCAACGATCGCCTGGAACTGCGCGCCGGCGTTCTGTCCCGCGGTGTTGCCCTGCAGCACCAGATCGTCGTGGGTGGTGCTCAGCTGGACGGACGAAGGGCCGTCGGTCTGCTGTGCCGAGGCGTTGGCAATCGTGCCGGTGTGCAGGGTGAGGGTCGCGGCGGGGGCATTCGTGCTGAGGGTGACCTGGAGCCGGACCAGATCATGGGCCGGGTCGGCGGCGGGTGACGCGGCAGCCGCCAGGCCGCCCAGCAGCGCCAGGGCGACGAGGGATCGGAGGACAGGCATCAATCCCGGCCTGCGGCGCCCGTCGGGGGCCGCTCCGGCCATTATCCGCCCGGCGTCCAGCCACGGAAAGGGCCAGCGCCCTTTCGCCGCGCCCGTCGCCCCCCATCGCGTCGCGCCTCGCGACCGGCCGTAGTGCCGCCGTCATGGCCCCTCCGTCGTAGCGCCGAGCTTCAGCTCGGCCCAATCTGGCTCGGCCCAACTCGGCCCGGCTCGTGCGTCGTTGACGGGCCACCGAGCCCGTTATAGATTGCCGGCACGATGACGGCGACCTCTGAGATCTGCCGGCTGAGCGCGATCGAGATGGCGCGGCTGGTCCGTGCAGGAGAGCTTTCCGCGCGGGAGGCGGTTGCCGCGCACCTGGATCAGATTGCGCGCGTCAACCCGACGGTCAACGCGATTGTCACGCTGGTCGCGGAGCAGGCGATGGCGCAGGCGCGGGAGGCCGACGACCGGCTGGCGCGCGGCGGCGCGGCCGGGCCGCTGCATGGGCTGCCGATTGCGCACAAGGACCTTCAGCCGACGCGCGGCATCCGGACGACGTTCGGCTCGCCCGTCTTCCGGAACCTCGTGCCGTCGCGCGACTCGCTGCTGGTGGAGCGGATCCGGTCGGCCGGCGCGATTACGATCGGCAAGACCAACACGCCCGAGTTCGGCGCCGGCGCGCAGACGTTCAATCCGGTGTTCGGCACGACCGTCAACCCCTACGACGTGACGAAGACGTGCGGCGGCAGCAGCGGCGGCGCGGCGGTCGCGCTGGCGTGCGGCATGCTGCCGCTGGCCGACGGCAGCGACATGGGCGGATCCCTCCGCGTTCCCGCCAGCTTCTGCAACGTCGTCGGGTTGAGGACGTCGCCCGGCCGGGTGCCGATCTGGCCGGCGAAGCTCGGCTGGTCCACGCTCAGCGTCGACGGACCGATGGCGCGGAGCGTCGCTGACGCGGCGTTCTTCCTGTCGGCCATCGCCGGTCCGGACCCGCGCTCGCCGATCGCGCTGAACGACGATCCGCGGCGCTATGCGGCGCCGCTCGGGCGGGATCTGACGGGCGTGCGTGTCGCCTGGTGGACGGATCTGGGCGGCGTGCTGGTCGATTCGCGCATCAGGCAGGCCGTGAACGCGCAACGCCGGGTGTTCGAAGCGCTCGGCTGCGTCGTCGAGGAGGCGGAGCCGGATTTCGGCGGCGCGGACGAGGTGTTCCGGACCGTGCGCGCGCTCGCGTTTTCGGCCGGACTCGGCGACATCGTGAAGCCGAACCGGTCGGTCGTGAAGGAGGCGGTGGTCGCCGAAGTCGATCGGGGCGACCGGCTGACGGCGGTCGAGATCGGCCAGGCCGAGGCCCGCCGGACGGAGCTGTATCACCGGATGCGACGGTTCATGGAGCGCTACGAGTTCTTCGTGCTGCCGGTGACGCAGGCCCCGCCGTTCGACGCGACGCAGCCGTACGTCACCGACATCGAAGGGACGCCGCTGCGCGACTACATCGACTGGCTGCGCTCGTGCTACTACATCTCGATCGTGAGCAATCCGGCGATCTCCGTGCCGTGCGGCTTCACGCCCGGGGGGCTGCCGGTCGGGCTGCAGATCGTCGGCCGGCACCGTGACGAGTGGGGACTGCTGCAGATGGCGTACGCGTTCGAGCAGGCGGCGGGCGTCGCGCCGAAGTGGCCCGCGCTCGCGGAAGCGGACGGCGCGCGCTGATCGCGGGTGGACGTCAGCGGACGGCGCCGGCGGCCCGCAGCGCGGCGATCCCGCCGGCGCTGAACCCGAGCTCCTGCAGGATGGCGTCGGTGTGCTCGCCGAGCCGCGGCGCGCAGCGCCGGACGTCGGGCGGGGTGGCGCTCAGCTTGATGGGGGAGCCGAGCGTGCGCAGATGGCCGAGCGTCGGGTGATCGACGTCGACCACCATGTCGCGCGCCACGATCTGCGGGTCGGCGAAGACCTGCGCGTAGTCGTTCAGCGGCCCGCAGGGGACGCCGCTCGCCTCGAGCCGCGCCAGCCAGTGCGCGCGCGTCTGCTGCGCGGTGACCGCTTCGATCCGTTCGGCGAGCGCGGCGCGGTGGCGCACGCGGGCAGGCGTGTCGGCGAACTCCGGCACCGTGACCCAGTCAGGGTGGCCGAGCACGTCGCACAGCCGGGGAAACAGGCGGTCGGTCGCCGCGCCGATCGTGATGTATCCGTCGGCGCAGCGGAACGCCTGATACGGCGCGTGGAGACGATGCGCGGACCCCATGGGGGCCGGGTTCCGGCCCTCGGCAAAATATTCGGTCGCCTCCCAGACCGACAGCGCGACGCCGGCGTCGACCAGGGACGAGTCGACGTGCTGGCCCAGCCCGGTGCGATGGCGGGCCTCCAGCGCGGCCAGGATGCCGACGAGCGCGAACAGCCCCGCGCCGAGGTCGGTCAGCGGCACGCCGGCCTTCACCGGCGGCCGGCCCGGCTCGCCGGTGATCGACATGATGCCGGAGACCCCCTGGGCGATGAGATCCAGGCCGCCTTTCAGGCGGTCGGGGCCGGTCTGACCGTAGCCGGAGACCGAGGCGTAGATCAGCCGCGGGTTGGCGGCCGACAGGGTGGGGTAGTCGAGGCCGAAGCCGGCCATGACGCCCGGCCGGTAGTTCTCGACGAGAATATCGGACAGACCGGCGAGCCGGCGGAAGACGTCGCGCCCGCCGTCGGTCTTCAGGTCGAGGACGAGGCTCCGCTTGCCGCGGTTGACGGCGTTGAAGGCCGGGCTGTCGGTGCCGACCGCCCCGGCCATCTGACGGGTCGAATCACCGCCCGGCGCCTCGACTTTGATCACGTCGGCGCCGAGGTCCGCGAGCATCATGCTGCAGAACGGGCCGGCCATGACCTGCGTGACGTCGAGGACGCGGAGGCCGCCGAGGGCGGACCGGGTGGAAGACTGATCCCGCATCATCATGCTGAGTCCGACTGGCTCCCTGTGGCCGGTCGCGCGAGTCGAAGACCCGTCGTCCCCGCGAAAACGGGGATCCAGTCGAGCCGCCTGGCCTCCGCGATGCCGGCTGGCTGGATGCCCGCTTCCGCGGGCATGACGATGAAGAGCCTCGCCCCGTCCGGGGGCCCCGGGGCACGACCCCGGGCGCCATCGAAGGGGCGCGGGCCACAGGCACTCCGTCCACCCGTCTTGTACCCGAGGAGACCCGTCTTGTCCACCGCGCACACCATCTACGAGACGCAGGGCGCGCTCGCGATCCTGACGTTCAACCGGCCCGACGCCCGCAACGCGATGACGTGGGAGATGTATCAGGCACTGGCCGACGCGTGCGACCGCGTGGACGAGGATGCGGGCGTGCGGGTGCTCGTGCTGCGCGGCGCGGGCGGCAAGGCGTTCGTCGCCGGGACCGACATCAGCCAGTTCCGCGAGTTCCGGGAGCCGGCGGATGCGATCCGCTACGAGGAGCGGATCGCGCAGCTGCTCGACCGGCTGGAGCGGGTGACGAAGCCGACGATCGCGCAGGTGGAGGGGGTGGCCGCCGGCGGCGGCAGCGTGATCGCGCTGACGTGCGACCTGCGCGTGGCGACGCCCGAGTCGACCTTCGGCATTCCGATCGCCCGCACGCTCGGCAATTGTCTGGCCGGCACGACCTACAGCCGGCTGGTGGACGTCGTCGGGCCGGCGCGGGCGAAGGAACTGCTGTTCACCGGCCGCTTCGTGGATGCGGCCGAGGCGCTGGCGCTCGGGCTGGTGAACCGGATCGTGCCGGCGGCCGACATCGACGGCGCGGTGCACGAACTCGCGACGCAGATCGCGGCGAACGCGCCGCTGACGATCCTCGTCACCAAGGAGCTGAACCGCCGTCTGATGGCGGCCCGGCGGCTGCCGCCCGGCGCCGATCGCGACCTCGTCGAGCGGTGCTACACGAGCGCCGATTTCCACGAAGGAGTGGAGGCGTTCCTGGCGAAACGGAAACCGCGGTGGGAGGGGCGGTAGGAGGCCGGCAGCAGGAGAATCAGCTCGTGGCGGGTCCGATTCCCACTATGATGGGAGCAGACGGTGCCGACGGCCGGCGCCCGCCCTTCTCTCATGCTGAAGTTCCTGCTCTGGCTGATCCTGCTGGTGCTCTGCTGGCCGCTGGCGCTGCTGGCGCTCGTGCTCTATCCGTTCGTCTGGCTGCTGCTCCTGCCGCTCCGGCTGCTGGGGATCGCCGTCGAAGGCGTGTTCGAACTGCTGAAGGCCACCCTGCTGCTGCCGGCGAGAGTACTGCGCGGGCCGAAGAGTTCGAGACTGTAAGGCCCCGCATCACCCTCATTCTTCGATCGCTCCTTATATCAACTGATGAGGTCGTGGGCGGGGCCAATAAGTCACGCAAACGCGATCACAATTCTGTTTCCCTGCCCCGCACTCTGACATATCCTCTCGACGCCCGACGTCAACCCCGGCAGGGTCCATGGATTACGAACAGCTCTTTCTGTCTCAGATCGAGCTCATCGACCGGGTCATTGCGTTCGTCGCCCGGCGCCGGCGCCTCACGGCCGACGAGGCCGAGGAGTTCGGGTCGATCGTCCGCCTGAAACTCATCGAAAACGACTACGACGTACTCCGTCGCTTTCAGCACCGCAGCAGCCTCCAGACCTACCTCACCGTCGTCATCCAGCGCCTGCTTCTCGACTACCGGGTTGCCTTGTGGGGCAAGTGGCGCCCGTCCGCGGAGGCCCGGCGGGCCGGACCGGTTGCCGTGCATCTGGAAACGCTGCTCGTACGGGACGGCCTGACCTTCGACGAAGCCTGTGAGGTCCTGAAGACGCACCGGGACGTTGCCCTGACGCGTGCCGACCTGTCTGCGCTTTCCCTGCAGCTTCCCGTCCGGAACAGGCGCCGCTTCGTGGGCGAGGAAGCGCTGGACGAAGTGCCCGGGGCGGCCTCTGACGTCGAGCGCGGCGTGCTGCAGGCCGAGCAGCAGGAGCTGATGCGCCGCCTCCGGGAAGCGCTCGACCGGGCGCTGTCCGAGCGCGACCCGCAGGACCGGTTGATTCTGCAGATGCGCTTCGAGCACGGCCTGTCGGTGGCGCAGACGGCCGGCGCGATGCATCTCGATCAGAAGGCGTTGTACCGGCGGATCGACCGGCTGCTGCGCGACTTGCGGCGCGCGCTGGAGGCCAATGGGTTCGACGCCCGGGACGTGGTGGAGCTGATCGGCCAGGTCGAGTGGCCGTCCGGCCCCGCCGGGCACGGGGACGCAGCCACTCGGCGTCCGTCTATGTCAGAAGGAGCGCGACTTGGTGACTGACCACGACGGCACGCGCGGGCCGGTCGACCGGGTGCGCGTCGGTCGGCCCGACGCGTGCCCGGACGAGGAGGCGCTTGCGGCGTACATCGACGGGACGCTGGCGGCGACGGACCGGGCGGCGGTCGAGGCGCACCTGACACGGTGCGCCGACTGCCGGGAGATCGTGGCCGAAACGGCGAGGTTTCGTGAGGCCGGCGTGGCGCTGAAGCAGCCTGCGGCAGCACCCCGGAACCGGCGCGCGGTGTGGGCGGTGGCCGCATCGGTGCTGGTGGCGGCCGCGGTGCTCGTGCTGGCCGTCTGGGTGGTGAAGATGCCTGTCGCCGCCGGCCCGAACGCGCGGCCGGTGCTCGCCGCGCTCGTCGCCGCGGTCGGCGACCATCGGCCGGTCGAGCCACGGCTGACTGGCGGCTTCGCGTACGGACCGCCCCCGTCGCCGATGCGTGGCGCCTCGACGGGCGAGCTCGACCCTGACGTGCAGATCGCCGTGGCCCGCATCGAGAAGCTGGCCCGGGCGTACGACACGCCGGACAACGAGGGAGCGCTCGGCGTCGCGTACCTCGTGAGCGGGGACGTCGACAAGGCGGTGGACGCGCTCGAAGATGCCGTCGGCCGGCAGCCCGGAAACGGCGATCTTCAAAGCGATCTCGCGGCCGCCTATCTGGTACGCGCGCGGCGGCTCGGGCGCGCCGAGGACTACCCGAAGGCGCTCGCGGCGGCCGAGCGCGCCATCAAGGCGGATCCGTCGCTGATTGAAGCCTGGTTCAACCGCGCGCTGGCGCTCGAGGATCTCTCCCTCACGGACGAAGCGAAGCACGCCTGGCGGGACTACCTGAAGCACGACGCCAGGTCGAAGTGGGCAGACGAGGCGAGGCGGCGGTTGAAGACGCTGGATGCCGGCGGGCAGGTCGGCGCCTGGCGGACGGAACGGCGGACGCTGCTGGCGGCGCTCGACGCCGGCGATCGCGGACGCGTGGAGGCGATTGTCCGCCGCCTCGGCCAGCAGACGCGCGAGCTCGTCGAGAACGATCTGCTGCCGGCGTGGGCGAATCGCGTGCTGGCCGGACATCGCCGGCGCGCTGCGCAGGCGCTGGTCCGCGCCGAACGTCTGGCGGTTGCGGTCGCTGACGTTCATCACGACCGGCTGCCGCTGGACGCGGTGCGGGCGGTCGAGCGTGCCGGCCGCGTTCCCGCGCGATGCCTGGAACTGGCACGCGCCCACAAGGCGTTTCAGGAAGGGCAGGAGCTGTACGCGAACGATCAGCTCGTGGCCTCAGAGCGTCGCTTTGCCGCAGCCGAGGCAGGCTTTGCGTCGACGGGGAGTCCCTTCGTCGAATGGGCTCGATACTGGCTGGCGGTGGGTGTCTACCACGAAGGCGACCATCCCCGGGCGCTGGCCGAGCTCGTGCCGCTGGGGCGCCGCGCCCGGGCGGCCGGCTACCTGAACCTCGAGGGGCGCGTCGACTGGCTCGCTGGGTTGATCCATGCCCTCGACGGCGACCTCGGTGGATCGCTCGTCAGCTACAGGCACGCCGCTGCGGAGTTCTCGCGCACGGGTGAAGTCGACCACGGGGCGATGCTCCGGATCCTGTTCGCGGAGACCTACGACCTGGTCGGGGAGCCGGAGCAGGCGTGGACGCAGCGCCGGAAGGCCCTGGCGCAGCTGGCCGCCTCGCACGACGCCCGGCTGCGCTACGTCCTGTACGAGTCGGCGTCACAGGCCTGTCTGCGCGACTCGTTGCCGGAGGCGGCGTTGCACTTTCAGAACGCGCTGGTCGCCGAGGTCCGGAAATGGGGCCCTCCAACCGTGCAGATGCAGGCCTTCCTTCACCGCGCGCAGATTGAGCGCCGGCTCGGACGACCATCGCAGGCGGCCGACGATCTCGGGAAGGCGGCACAGGCGCTGAAGCGGGTGGACGACAGGACCATGGCGGCACCGCTGCAGGTCGACCTGCTGATCGAGCGCGCGGCTCTCGCATCGACCGGCGATCCGTCGGCGGCGATTCGGGATCTCTCACGCGGCATCGTCCTGGCCCGCGCGGTCGGCGAAGGGTACCGCATCAGCGCGCTGTATCTGGCGGAAGGGCGCGCCTTCGCCGGGATGCACGACCGCCATGCCGCGGAACAGGCGCTGCTCGACGGAATCCGTGTCTTCGAAGGCGACCCCGCGCATCTGCACGATGTCGACATGCGGGCGTCGTATCTGAACGGGTCGTGGGGCCTCTTCGGCGATCTGATCGCGCTCGAGTCGGCCGCCGGCCGGGGCGATGAGGCGTTGTCGGTCGCCGAACTGGGACGCGCGCGGCCGGGCTCCGGACGCTCCCTGGCGTGGGCGCGGCAGCAGATCGACGCCTTGACGCGCGACCTTCCGGCAGACGCCGCCGTGTTGTACTACGCGACGCTGAACGACCGTCTGCTTGGCTGGGTCATCACACGGAACGGCCGGCGGATGTTCGAAGAGCCCGTTGGCCAGAGCCGGCTCGCGCAGCTCGTCACCCGGGTCGTGCGGGCCATCAGGGCGCGAAAGGGCGGCGATTCGTCGCGGGCCGCGACGACCTCACTGTACGACGACCTGATTCGGCCCGCCGCTGACCAACTCCGGGATGCCGACCGGCTCATCATCGTGCCGGCCGGCCCGCTTGGACACCTGCCGTTCGCCGCGCTCGTCGATCCCGGGACCGGCCGATTTCTGGTCCAGCAACGGGCGATTCAGTTCGTGCCCAGCGCTGCCGCGCTCGTCCGCACCATCGATGACCATCGCGGCGCCCCGCTGGCGCCGCCGTTCAAGGTGCTCGCCGTTGGGAATCCCGCGTTCGATCGAGCGGTGTTTCCGGATCTGCCGGCCTTGCCAGGAGCGGCAGACGAGGTGGCGGCCATCCGCCGGGTCTTTCCGAACGCCGATCGGCTGGTGGGCGCGGCGGCCACGAAGTCGGCGTTCCTGCGCGAGGCGGGACGGTACCAGGTTGTGCATTTCGCCGGCCACGCGATCGTCAATCCGCTGCATCCGGCGTTCTCCCGGCTTCTGTTCGCACCCGACCCCGGCTCGAACGCGGACGATGGCGTCGTGCTCGGAAGGGACGTCGAGCGGATGCGGTTTCCGGCCACCCGGCTGGTGGTGCTGGCGGCCTGCCGGAGCGCTGACGGCGCGACGTATCAGGGGCAACGGGTGTTGGGTCTTGCCGGATCGTGGCTGAGCGCCGGCGTGCCGACCGTCGTGGCGAGCCTGTGGGACGTCGATGATGCGGCGTCCCGCGACCTGTTCGCGGCGTTCTATCCGGTGCTCCGTGCGGTCGGCGATCCGGTCGTCGCGCTGCGGCAGGCGCAGCTGGCCATGCTCCACAGCGGCCGCGCCGCCGACCGCCGTCCCGCCGCCTGGGCGGGCGCCGTGGTCTTCGGAGGCGGTGTGCCGCAGAGGGCTGCTCATCCCGCCCTTGCTGTCAGCTCTCCGACGTCCAGCCGCAAGACCTTTGCGAGAGGTGAGTGATGGGTGATGTGTCCTTGACGATCCGGGTGTCCGGGCTCTGCGCGCTGGAATGGTCGGGCGACTCTGAACCCGGCCAGAATATCGGCAAGATGAAGGTCCATTTCGCGTCGGCCGGAGATCCGTGCCATCGGCCCCTGCTGATCGTGCGGCGGGATGATCTGGTTGACATCAGAAGCACACCGCCATGGGACTACATGTTCATCGTTCCGCCCGTCTCGGCTCGATCGCAAACGCCCGCTTCGTCCGGCGAGCGAACCTGCGTGGCCTGGCGCCTCGAAGGCTGCCAGATGTCCGCCGGCACAAGCCAGAACGCTGATGATGTGACGGTGTGTTTCGGCGGGGCTGGCAATGCCGGAACGCAGGGCCAGCCCCCCGCTTCGTGGAACTGCATCGACCTGCTTCCCGATCTGCTCGACGCCTGCGGGCTGAAGTCAGGCGGCGTGACCAACTGCGCCAACGCGGTCGGCTCGTTGACCCTGAACAACGGAACGATCGCGTGCGTGGAGCCGGCAGTGAAATTCCTGTTCTATTACGGGAACAAGAACGGCGCGGTGCCCGACCCGGGGAAAGCACAACCACACTGGTTTGCCAACGAGGTCGTGTATTCGATGAACGAGGGGGACTCCTCCGGCATCATTCTTGACATCCATCGGGCGGTGCATCTCCTCCCGGGCAGGACGGCGACCGTGACCAGTGAATCGAGCTCGTACATGACGCCGGTGACCTGTGGCGGCCTGAGCCGCGTGGATCACTTCCGGTTCTTCCACAACCTCGTTGATCCGGTGACCCGGAAAGATCTGTGGATGGGCGCCGCCATCACTCCACGGACGCCGAGCGATCCGCTCCATTGCGTCATGACGCTCGTGCGCACGTAGCGACGCTCCGGCGCCCCTTCTTCTGCGGTCCGTTCGGCGCGAACCTCATTCGCGATCCTTCAGTGGACACGATCCGCCTTGCGGGCGATCCCGACAGGTGCGCCGTGGTGCTGCGGTGCGCGACCCGACCTGCAGCTTCCGCTCCCTTTCTCACAACGCTCACAACTTTCGCGCAGTCCGGGAAATCACGCGAGAACCGGGCTCATTCGTCCGTCTACGAAGGCAATTGACGGATTGGCCGCTGTTGCGGCGCCCTGCGCGCCGAGGTCGGCTGATTCAGGCGGCCGGGCCGCGGGTGTCGACTGCTCACTTGTTCAACGGGCAGCGGCATCAGCGGCCGCAGTCGCCACAGGGAGTGCGCTCATGACCAATCGAATAGTCCGAGCCGGCGTATCACTGGCGGCGGCGATCCTCGTGGCCGGAGTGGCGTCGGCGCAACAGGCTGGAGGCGGGACAACCGTGTGGCGCTCGGCGCCCGTAGACCAGCGCCGGACAGCGCCAGCCAACTGGTCGTCCAGCGTGGTGCCGGGGGCGAAGGACGATGTGTATATTCCTGGCAGCGCCGGCGACTGCCCAACGCAGTCGACATTTCCGGTCCTGTCCGCTGATGACGAGGTCCAATCGCTCACTCTTGACCGGTGCGCCGTACTTACCATCAATGGCGCCACCTTGAAGGTCGCCAAGTCGCTCGAGCTCCGGGGGAAGAGCCAAGTGGTCCTCGGAACGGGCGGACACCTGACCCTCGAGCAGGCTTCCACGAAGCTCTTCGTCGCTGAGTCGGCTGCCATCGAGCGACTCGAGGGGCCGTCTGGTGGAATTGCTCGTGCTCAAGGCAAGGCAATAGGTCGGGCGCTGCAGAATGATCTGGGCTTCAAGGCAACTTCGTTCAGCGCTTCGCTTCAGCAGAATGGAGAGCTGGCGGTGACCTTCAAGGAGGCGAGCTCGCCGGGGACAGTGCTGTCGACCGTCAATACGAGACTCACTGCCGGCTTCGAGCAGTTCGGTGCATCGTCCTCCCCGTCCGCCTCATTCCCGTTGGTGGATATGATGCTGACGGCCCCTCTGACGAAACAGACGATGAAGTCCGGAAAGCATGATTACACCAGGGCTGCGGTCTGGCTCGGGCTTGATGTGAAAGGTGTCCAGCAGCAGGGCTATGCCACAGTCAAGCAGGTTGCGACGGGACTGGCTGATGGCATCGTGGCAGCCGATTCAAATCAGTCCGTGCAGGGGATTTCGTTCCGGGCGGGCATCGAGATAAAACTCCTGAATGGGGCCACGACCGATGGTGCTTCGCACCACTACCAGTTCGAGCCCACGTTGATCGCTGGCGCAGGGGCCGAGACGCCGCTCGACCCGACGAGCGCCGCCCCGAGTGTTTACACGCTGACCCCACAAGCCATCAAAGCCATCCAGCAATCCAGACAATTCACGATTCCGTCCGAGGGCAACTACGCTTACATTGCCTTCGTGCCTCCGAATCGGAGCCGGTTCTTCCGCAACGTGTTCGCCGGCTTTCGGCTGAAGAGCCACCATTTCGACTGTCCCGCCGGGGAGCCTTCCTGTAGCCCGTCACAGCGAAAGGAGGTGAACTTTCCGGGGGAGATCGACGTGACCTGGGGGTACGACGAAGCGGTGACCGGAGGGCGCTTCAGCCACTCGGTCATCAAGCTGGAGGGGTTCTATCCATTTCCTTCGGAAACGCTGGCGAATTCACTCTATATCTTCGGCGCCATGTATTTGGGACTGGGCAAGAGTCAGAATAGTCCTCCGCTCTTCATGCCGTTGGCGCCGTCGACGGTTTCGGTTTCGGACCCTGACATCTACGTGGACACACTGACGGCTGATCAGATGAGTCGGGACGACTGGAAGATCGGCATCGCCGTCGATCTGATCTCGCTGGTGAAGTCGTTCAGCGGTTCTGGAAAGTCCGGCAGCAACAGTGCCACCCCGTGAACATGACGGCATGCCGGGCGGGATCGATGGCGTCCCACGCTGCCATCTGAGCTGGCCGTGTGGCGGATAGGGGCTCTGACGCGAGCTCAGCGCAGAGAACTCTTCGTCCGCCCCTCAGTCGTCGTGGTGCATCCGGTATTCCTGCTGCGCGATGATGGGATCCTTGCGCTTGGCGATCTGGCGCTTGCGTGAGTCGAGCGCGGCCGCGGCACGGCGCTCGTCGGTGTCCAGCGCAAAACTTGAGACGAGCCGGTCCAGCTCCGTCCCGTGACATGACGGGCAACTCGGGGGCGGGTCCTGCGGCCGGACCAGCGCCTCGAATTCGTTTCCACAGCTCCGGCACTCGAAATCGTACAGGGGCATCCGGCGTTCCTCCTTCTTCCCTCCTGATTTTGCCACGCGGAATCCAGATTGAAAACAGGCGCGGCGCTGCAGCGCAGGCCGAGCTGAAGCTCGGCGCTACGACGGGAGGGGGCCGCTCGGCGGCGCGACGGGGAATGGAGACAATCGATGACAATTTATGACGACAAAAGGCATTTCCTGCTGAGTTTAGGCCTATACTCGTCTGTATTCGTATTGTTGAGTCACGAGAGGCGGACAGGCGGTTCGTGCCTTGGCTGTGCCTGTCGAACGTGACTTCGTGCTCGGGGACGGGAGAAGCGCATGAGGAAGCTCATCTTTGCGGTGTCAGCCGTCGCGCTGGTCACCGCAGGCCTGGCCGCGGCGAGCCGCCAGGCTTCGCCAGCCCAGCCGCAGGCGGGCGCCGCGGGCGCACCGGCAGCGCTGCCGGCCGGCATGACCCCCAAGGAGGGGACGGCGCTGGTCCAGCAGTACTGCGTCGGCTGCCACGATGATCTGCAGGCGCCGGGCGGCGTGTCGCTGGAGAAGTTCGACGCGTCGACGGTGGCCGCGGTGCTGGCGGCGAAGATGCTCGGCAAACTGCAGGCCGGCCAGATGCCGCCCGCCGGGCAGGCGCGGCCGGACGAGGCCACGATGGAGGCCTTCATCAAGCTGCTGCAGGTGCACGCCGTCGGCGCGCCGGCCGTCGAGCAGGCGGCCGCGCCGGTGAAGCATACGGTGGTGGCGTTCCCGCATACGGGCGACCGGATGACGGTGCAGGCGCAGAACACGATGGTGCACGAGATCTGCACCCAGTGCCACACCGACCAGCGGAAGCCGGCCGGGCTCACCTTCGAGCACTTCGATGCGGCCAAGGCCTCCGCCGGCGCCGAGACGGCGGAGCGGATGATCCACATGCTGCGGGTCGGCATGATGCCGCCGCAGAACGCGCCCCGTCGTCCCGATGCGGCCAGCATCCATGCCTTCGTGGTGTCGATGGAGGGGCAGATCGACCGGGCGGCCGCGCTGCGGGTCAATCCCGGCTGGCGCCCGTTCCAGCGCCTGAGCCGCGCCGAGTACTCGCGCGCGGTCCGCGACCTGCTGGGGCTCGACGTGAGCGTCGAGGAATTCCTGCCGCCCGACACGATCAGCGCGGGCTTCGACGACGTGGCCGACGTCCAGGGCTTCTCGCCGGCGCTGATGGAAGGCTACCTGCGCGCGGCGAGCGAAATCAGCCGGCTGGCGGTCGGCGACCGCCACGCGTCGGCGACGTCGGTCACCTACAAGCTCGGCCGCACGATGTCCCAGTTGAACCATGTCGACGGCGCCCCGATGGGGACGCGCGGCGGCCTCTCGGTGGTGCACATCTTCCCGGCCGACGGCGAGTACGTCTTCAAGGCGAGCATGCATTACGAGCCGCTCGGCCACATCTTCGGCGCCATCCCGATGGTGACGATGAAGATTCACGAGCAGATCGACGTGTCGATCAACGGCCGGCGGGTGGCGCTGCTCGATCTCAATCCGCAGATGAGCGAGACGGACCTCAAGAACGGCCTGGTGGTGTCGACCCCGCCGATCCACGTGCAGGCCGGCCCGCAGCGGATCTCGGCGGCGTTCGTCCAGCAGATGGACGGCCCGGTGGACGACCTCATCGAGCCGCTCGGCAATTCGCTCGCGGACGTCAGCAACACGTTCGGCGTCACGAATCTCCCGCACATGCGGGACTTCACCGTGGTCGGTCCGATGCGCGTTACCGGCATCTCGGACACGATCAGCCGGGAGCGGATCTTCATCTGCCGGCCGCTGACGGCGGCCGAAGAGGCGCCGTGCGCCACCCGGATCGTCACGCGGCTGGCCTCGGCGGCCTACCGCGGCGAGGCGACCGCCGTCGACCTCACGCCGCTGATGGGGCTCTACGCGCAGGGCCGGCAGGCGGGCGGATTCGAGAACGGCATCCGTCTGGCGCTGCAGGGCATCCTGGCCAACCCGCGGTTCCTGTTCCGGGTCGAGGATCAGCCGGCGACGTTGCGGGCCGGCCAGAGCTACCGGATCGACGATCTGGATCTGGCGTCGCGCCTGTCGTTCTTCCTCTGGGACTCGATGCCGGACGCCGCGCTGCTGAAGGTGGCCCGCCAGGGCCAGTTGCAGAACCCGGTGGTGCTGGACCGTCAGGTCCGCCGGATGCTGGCCGACCCGCGGTCGATGTCGCTGGCGACCCGGTTCGCGGCCCAGTGGCTGCGGCTCCAGGATCTCGACAAGATCCATCCGGACTACCTGCTGTATCCGATGTACGACGACACGCTGTCGGAGGCGATGAAGCGGGAGACGGAGCTGTTCTTCGACAGCATCGTGAAGGAAGACCGGAGCGTGCTCGACCTGCTGACGGCCGACTACAGCTTCGTCAACCAGCGGCTGGCCCACCACTATGGCATCCCGAACATCGTGGGCAGCAGCTTCCAGCGCGTGACGCTGCCGCCGTACCGGCGCGGCCTGCTGGGCCAGGGGAGCATCCTGACGCTGACGTCGGTCGCCGACCGGACCTCGCCGGTGCAGCGCGGCAAGTGGGTGATGGAAGTCATCCTCGGCACGCCGCCGCCGCCGCCGCCGCCCAACGTGCCGCCGCTGGACGACTCGGTGAAGGCGACGCAGGGCGGCAAGATGCTGTCGACGCGCGAGCGCATGGAACAGCACCGCGCGAACCCGGCCTGCGCCTCGTGCCACCGGGTCATCGACCCGCTCGGCCTCGCGCTCGACAACTTCGACGTGACCGGCGCGTGGCGGATCAAGGACAACGAAGTGCCGGTCGATGCCAACGGCGAGCTGTACGACGGCACGAAGGTGAACGGGCCGACGGCGCTCGAGGCGGCGCTCGTCAGGCACTCGGACGTGTTCCTCCGCACGTTCACGCGGAACCTGATGACTTACGCCATTGGGCGGCGGGTCGAGTACTACGACATGCCGACGATCCGCGGGATCCTGCGGACGGCGGCGACGCACGACAACCGGATGTCCTCGTTCATCCTGGGGATCGTCAACAGCCCCGCGTTCCGGATGAGCCGGCCGGACATCACGCCCACCACGACCACGGAAGCCACGGCGGCGCCGGTGCGGTCGAAGTCCCGTCCCCGCTAGGGACGTCGAGGACGCCAAGGAAGCTGAGGAGAGCGACGATGTATCTGACCCAGAAGCACCTGTCCCGCCGGACGGTTCTCAAGGGGCTGGGCGTGACCCTGGCCCTGCCCTTCCTCGACGCCATGGCGCCCGCGCGGACCGCATGGGCCAGGACGCCGGCCGGCCAGAAAAAGGTCCGGCTAGTGGCGATCGAGATGGTACACGGCGCCGGTGGCGCGACGCCGTACGGACTCAAGAACAACCTGTGGTCGCCGGCGGCCGTCGGCCGGAACTTCGACCTGACGCCGACGAGCCTCGCCACGCTCGAGCCGTTCCGGCCGTACCTGACGATCGTCAGCAACACGGACGACCATGCGGCGGAAGCCTGGTCGGCGCCGGAGATTGGCGGCGACCATTTCCGCTCCAGCGCGACGTTCCTGACCCAGGCGCACCCGAAGCAGACACAGGGCTCCGACGTCCAGGCCGGCACCTCGCTGGATCAGCTGTACGCGAAGACCCACGGGCAGGACACGGCGATCCCCTCGATGCAGCTCTGCATCGAGAACGTCGACGCCGCCGGCGGCTGCTCGTACGGTTACTCCTGCGTGTACACCGACTCGATCAGCTGGGCGTCGCCCACGCAGCCGCTGCCGATGATCCGCGACCCGCGCACGGTGTTCGACCAGCTGTTCGGCATCGGCGCCACGCCGGCGGAGCGGGCCCTGCGCCGGCAGGAGGACCGCAGCATCCTCGACACGATCACCCAGTCGGTGGCGCGGCTGAAGATGGACCTGGGGCCGTCCGACCGGGCGCGCCTGGGCGACTACCTGCAGGACGTGCGCGAGATCGAGCGGCGGCTGCAGCAGATCGAGGCGCACAACGCCAGCGGCGAACCGCGCGATCTGCCGGAGGCGCCGATCGGCGTCCCCGACTCCTTCTCCGAGCACGTCCGGATCATGTTCGACCTCCAGGCGGTCGCGTTCGCGTCGGACATCACCCGGGTCTTCGCGTTCAAGCTGGGACGCGACGCGTCCAACCGCGTGTATCCCGAGAGCGGCGTGATGGCGGCGTTCCATTCGGCGTCGCACCACGGGGAGAAGCCGGAACGGGTGGAGGATTTCGCGAAGATCAACCACTACCACGTCAGCATGGTGCCGTACTTCCTGAACAAGCTGAAGAACACGCCGGACGGCGACGGCACCCTGCTGGACAACGCGCTGGTGATCTACGGGTCGCCGATGGGCGACTCGAACGTGCACAACCACAAGCGGCTGCCGCTGTTCATGGCCGGCCGCGCCGGCGGGCAGCTGCCGGGCAACCTGCACCTCAAGGCGCCGGACGGCACGCCGATGGCCAACGTCTGGCTGTCGGTCCTGCACAAGCTCGGCGTCAACGCGCCGTCGCTCGGGCTCAGCACGGGCGAGTTCGACCTGACGTCGGTCCCGGAAACGACGACCACCCGCGCGTAGCGGACAGGGGAAGATGACGATGCGCACACGGTGGATCACCGCCCTCGGCGCGGGCGCAATCGGCGCCGCCGCACTCTCGACGCTGCTGATCGCGGCGCCGTCCACCACCCCGGTGGCCGACGCGGCGATGCGGGGCGACAGCGCCGCGGTCCGGACGCTGCTGAAGGACGCGGCCGACGTGAACGCGGCTCAGGGGGACGGCATGACGGCCCTGCACTGGGCCTCCATGCACGGCGACGCCGCGACGGTGCAGATGCTGCTGTACGCCGGCGCCGACGTGAATGCCGCGACCCGCCTCGGGCCGTACACGCCGCTGTCGCTCGCGGCCAAGTACGGACATGCGGCGGTCGTCGAGGCGCTCCTGAAGGCGGGTGCCAGTCCGAAGATCGCGACCGGCAGCGGCGCGACCGCCCTGATGCTGGCGGCCGCGTCCGGCGATGCCGCGACCGTGAAGGTCCTGCTGGACCACGGCGCGGACGTGAACGCCCGGGAATCGATCCGCGGCGAGACGGCCCTCATGTTCGCCGCCGCCGCCGACCGGCCGGCCGTGATTGCGCTCCTGACGCAGCGCGGGGCGGCGGTCGGCGCGACGACCGATGTCGTGGATCTGGCGGCCCTCAGCCGCAAGGACCCGGCGCGGCTTCGCGCCATCCTGTTCGGCAACCCCCCGCCGCCGCCGACCGCAAAGAAGGCAGCGGCGAAGCCGGCTCCGGACGCGAAAGCCCGGGCGGGGGCGGCGGTCGCCGAAGAAGCCAACGCCAGGGCGCCGGTGGCCGGGCCTCCGGGCGCGAAGGAGCCGGCTACGGCCGGCGCGGCGGCCGGCAAGGAACAGGGGCCGGCGCCTGCGGCGAAGATGGCGGAGAAGGCGCCCGCCGGCGCCGCCATGGCCGGCGACAAGACCAGGAAGAAGGAAGACGCGGGAGACGACGAGTTCGACTACGAAGCCTCCCTGGCCAAGACGCACAAGACGCCGCAGGTGCCGGGCATCGATCGCACGTATCTCATGAACGAGCTGGTGGGTGAGCAGGGTGGCCTGACGCCGCTGCTCTTCGCCGTCAGGCAGGGCTATCTGGATTCCGTCCAGGCGCTGCTGACGGCCGGTGCGAACGTCAACCAGGTGAGCGCCGGCGACAAGACGAGCCCGCTGCTCATCGCCGTGATCAACGGCCACTTCGATCTGGCGAAATACCTGCTCGACCACGGCGCCGACCCGAATCTGGCCGAAGAGAACGGGGTGACGCCCCTGTACGCCGTGCTGAACTGCGAGTGGGCGCCCAAGGCGCTGTATCCGCAGCCCCAGTCCTACAAGCAGCAGAAGACGGCGTACCTGCAGCTGATGCAGAGCCTGCTCGAGAAGGGCGCGAAGCCGAACGTCCGGCTGACGAAGAAGGTCTGGTACTCCGGCTACAGCTTCGACCTCTCGGGCGTGGACGAAATAGGCGCCACGCCGTTCTGGCGCGCCGCCTACGCCGACGACATCGACGCGATGAAGCTGCTGGTCAAGCACGGGGCCGATCCGAACATCCCGACGATGAAACCGGCCGGCCGGCCGTTCGTCGGCGGCGGACAGCGGCGCGTGAAGGACGTGTCGGGGCTCCCGCCGATTCCGGTCGGCGGGCCGGGCGTCCCGCCGCTCCTGGCGGCGTCGGGCGAAGGCTATGGCGAGGGCTTCGCGGCCAACTCCCATCGCTTCGCGCCGACCGGCATGCTGGCGGCGGTGAAGTACCTCGTGGAGGTGCTCCACGTCGACGTCAACGCGGCCGACCATGAGGGGAACACCGCGCTCCACAACGCGGCGGCCCGCGGCGACAACGAGATGATCCTGTACCTCGTGTCGAAGGGGGCCAATGTGAAGGCGGTCAACCGGGCGGGACAGACGACGGTCGACATGGCCAACGGCCCGGTGCAGCGGATCCAGCCGTTCCCCGGCACGATCAAGCTGCTCGAAGGGCTCGGCGCGAAGAACAACCACCACTGCGTCTCGTGCTGAGCGGCGATCGATCGGCCCGGTTCCGGAGGCCGCCTCCCCTGGCGTCCGGAACCGGTGCCCGCCGCCCCGCCGTCCGCGTTGCCTCGCCCCCCGCCATCGGTGTTACATTGAACCCGTGAAGCCCGCGGCCGTCTTCGCTGTCGTCTCGGCGGTTTTCGCCGCGACCCTGGGTGTCGTCCTGCTCGCGCAGGAGCAGCAGGGCTTCATGCAGTCGTTCAACAGCCCCGCCATCGAGTACTACCAGGGAGCGAAGACCGACGCCGTCACTCAGCTGGTCAAGAAGCTGCAGGACGGCACCGCCAGGCTCGCGTTCAATCCGCAGAATGGCTACCTGCTCTCGGTCCTGAAGGCGCTGGACGTCCCGCTGGACTCCCAGGTGGCGGTCTACTCGAAGACCAGCTTTCAGTCGTCCCTCATCAGCCGGAAGGACCCGCGGGTGATCTACTTCAACGATCACGTGGCGGTCGGCTGGGTGCGGGGCGGCGCCATGGAAGTGGCGGCGCAGGATCCCCGGCAGGGGGTGATGTTCTACGAGCTGGCGCAGACGCCCGACAAGCCGGTCTTCCGGCGGGTGACCGCCTGCCTCCAGTGCCACGTGTCGTGGCCGACCTACGGCGTGCCCGGCATGATGGTCATGAGCACCGGCCCGGACGACGCGCAGGGATACGCGACCGGCGGGGTGACCGACGACACGACGCCGTTCGCCCAGCGGTGGGGCGGCTGGTACGTGACCGGCAGGCCCGGCCCCATGAGGCACATGGGCAACGTGCCGGTCGAGATGCCGATCGCGTCCCGCCCGAAGCATCCGCCCGTGCTGGCGTCGCTCAAGGGGCAGATCGATCTCGAGGGCTATCCGACGCCGTACAGCGACATCGTGGCGCTGATGGTGCTCGAGCACCAGACGCGGATGATGAACCTGCTCACCTATATCGGGTGGCAGGCGCGGGTCGACGCGTACCAGGCGAAGACCAGCCGGACGATCCTGTCCGGACCGCATCTGGTGGAGGCACCGTCCGACGTCCGGCAGATCGCGCGCACGCTGGCCGATTACATGCTGTTCGTGGACGAGGCGCCGCTGCCGGGGCCGGTGGAAGGCTCGTCGGGGTTCGAGCAGCGTTTTGCCGCCGAGGGACCGTTCGACGGACACGGCCGGTCGCTGCGCCAGTTCGACCTGCACCACTGGCTGATGAAGTATCCGTGCAGCTACATGATCTACTCGGCCGCGTTCGACGACCTGCCGGCGATGGCGAAGCGCGCGGTCTACCAGCGCATGTGGGAGATCCTGGCAGGCCAGACCAGCGACCCGCGATACCATCGCCGTCTCACGCTGGCCGACCGCCAGGCGGTCGTCCAGATCCTGCGCGCGACGAAGAAGGACCTGCCGGAGTACTACCAGAACGTCATCCGCTGACCGCAGCCGCCCCGTTTCCATCCGACCCCGAATGACGGCAGAGCCGACCGCGGCACGGCTGTCGGTCGGAGGAACGCTGATTCGTGGCGGGAGGCGCTCGGTCCAGGGCCGCACGCCTGAGGCGTGCGGCCCGGGACCGAGCCGACCTGAATCCGGGGCGACTCAGGGAACGATGCCGGTCGACAGGTGATCGGCCTTGAGCGTGGCGTTGAATGCCGGCACGTCGTGGCCGGTGAATTCGTGCATCGCCTGTTCGGCCTGCGCGAGCTGCTGCTGATACAGCTTGTTGACGGCAGTCTCCTCGGCCGTCGGCGGGAGCCCGGCCGAGCCGCCGGCGCTGCCGCCGCAGCAGATCTGGTGGCCGAATCCGTCCATCAGGTTCACGAGCCGCTCGTAGAGCCGCGCCGGATAGCTGAAGGACTCCTCGACGTTGCCGCCGGTGATCTCGGTGTCCATGATCGTCGATTCGAGCGCCGTGGCCTTCTGATCCAGCTGCCGGGCGGCGGCCAGCGCCGAGGCGCTGTGGCCGCGGCCCTCCAGCATCGTCTCGAGATCGGCGATCTGCTTCCGGTCCCATTCGAGCTGGTTGATGGTGTCGACCGTCTGGTTCAGCTCGCCCACGACCTCGCGGGCGAACGCCACGTTGGCGTGGAGATCCTGGTCGGTCGCGAGCCCGTTCGGATCCCGCAGCACCGAGATCGGCGCCGACAACTGTCTGCCGCCGGCGGTGAGCTGGACCGTGTAGGTGCCCGGAACGACCCTCGGTGCGCCGACGTAGTTGATGGTGCTCTTGTACGCGCGCCACCCTGTGCTGCCGGCGGTGACCCACGGCGCGCCGACCGGCGGGTTCCGCAGCTCGAGGCGGTGCACCGGCGTGTATTCGAGATTCCACCAGACGCGATTGAGTCCGGCGGTGCCGTGCACGTCGAGGGTGCGCACGGGATCGCCGTGCGCGTCGCGGATGGTGAGGGTGGCCGCACCCGGCTGGCGCAGGTAGAAGTTGATGTCGGCGCCGTCGGGCGGATTCTGGCCGAAATTGTCGACGTTGCGCACCACGCTGCGCGACACGTCCGACTGCCGGTAGCGGTAGGCCGGCCGCGGCGGGAAGAGATAGGCGTCGGCCTGCGTCGCCTTGTCCCACGCGCGCAGCGGCGTGACGTCGTCCAGGATCCAGAAGCCGCGGCCGTAGGTGGCCACGACGAGGTCGTTGTAGGTCGGCTGAATCGTCAGCCACTTGATGGCGGTCGGCGGCAGGTTGTTCCGCAGCGACGTCCAGTGGGCGCCGTCGTCCCAGCTCACGTAGAGGCCGTTGCCCGTGCCGAGGTAGAGCATCCCCTTGCGCACCGGATCTTCAATGACGCAGAGCGGGAAGCTGAGGACCGACTTCGGGATGCCGGTGCCGATGTCCGTCCAGGTCCGTCCGAAATCGGTCGTCTTGTAGACGTACGGGCGGTAGTCGCCCACCTGCTCCAGGTTGACCGTGATGTACGCCGTCCCGGCCGCGAAGTGGGACGGTTCGATGTTCTGCACCGTGCCCCAGGCCGGAAGGCCGGGGATGTGCTTCGTCACGTTCGTCCAGTGGGCGCCGCCGTCCCGCGTCAGGCTCACCTGGCCGTCGGTCGTGCCGGCCCAGAGCACGCCCGCCTGCACCGGCGAGTCGGCCAGCGCGAAGATCGTCTCGCCCTCGAAGGTGAACAGGTCGTACGGCGTGACGCCGCCCGAGGCCTGTTCGTGGCTCTTGTCGTCGAGCGTGAGGTCGGGGCTGATGACCTTCCAGGACTGCCCGCCGTCGGTCGTCATCATCACGTTCTGGCCGGCGACGTACACGCGATTGTGGTCGTGCCGTGAAATCAGCAGCGGCATCGTCCAGTTGAAGCGGTACTTCACATCCGCCGGCTTCCAGCCGAACGTCCCGTCCGGCCACGGCGACACCAGGCGCGCTTCGCCCGTGCGAAGGTCGAGCCGGCCGACGTTGCCGTCGTAGCAGCTGATCCACACGATGTTGTTGTCGGTCGGGTCGGGGATGACGAACCCGCTCTCGCACGCGGCGGCGTGGAAGAGATCGCCGAGGCCGATGCCGCCGCGGCCGTCCAGGTTGTTGCTCGGCACGGCCATCGAGCCGCCATCCTGCTTGTTGCCGAAGACGCGGTACGGAATCCGCCGGTCCGTGTAGGCGTGATAGAGCTGCGCGTTCGGCAGGATGATCTGGTGGTACGTCCGGCCGCCGTTCCAGGTGATCGCGCCGCCGGTGTCGTCGCTCACCATGAAGTGCCCGGGATCGCCCGGGTCGACCCAGATATTGTGCAGGTCGCTGCCGGCCGACGCCGGATGGGCCTCGAGCGTGCGGCCGCCGTCGCGCGAGACGTTCCATTGCGTGCCGAGGAAGTAGAGCCGGTTCTCGTCACCCGAGGAGACGCCGAAGCGGCTGTCGTACGGCATGCGGCCGCCCAGCGCGTACGAGTGGCTCACCAGCCGCCAGGAGCCGCCGCCGTCGTCGGAGCGGTACAGGCCCGGCGGGTGCTGCTCGAGCAGGGCATAGACGCGCCGCGGATTGGTGGGGGCGACGGCCACCGAGACGCGGCCGATCGCCTGGCCGGCCGCCGGCAGCCCGTGTCCCGCGAGCTTCGTCCAGGTGGCGCCGGCGTCGTGGCTGACGTACACGCCGCTCGACGGACCGCCGCTGTCGAGGCCCCACGTGTGGATAATCACCTGCCACATGCCGGCGAAGAGCGTGTCCGGGTCGTGCGGATCCATCGCGAGGTCGGAGCACCCGGTGTTCTCGTCGACGAACAGCACCTGGTGCCAGGTGCGGCCGCCGTCGGTCGTCTTGAAGATGCCGCGCGCATGCTGCGGGCGATAGGCCTGCCCGACCGCGCAGGCGTAGACGACGTCCGCATTGCGCGGGTCGATCGCGATGGCGGCGATGTGGCCCGTCGTGTCCAGCCCCATGTGCTGCCAGCTCCGGCCGCCGTTGGTGGACTTGTAGACGCCGTCACCCATGTCGGGATTGGCGCGGATGATCCACGGCTCGCCGGTGCCGGCCCAGACGACGTTGTGCGCCGATGGCGCCACGGCGAGCGCGCCGATCGCCCCGGTGTGCTCGTGGTCGAAGATCGGCGTCCAGTGGGTGCCGTAGTCGGTCGTCTCGAAGATCCCGCCGTCGGCGTTGCCGACGTAGGCGGTGCCGGGGGCGCCCGGCACGCCGGTGATGGCCGACGTGCGGCCGCCGGTGGGGCCGATGAAGCGGAAGTGAAGCTGCCGGAGCGGATTGGCGTCCGGGGCGTGCGGAGCCTGGGCGTGCGGGGCACCGGTCAGCCAGAAGGCGGTGACGGCGAGCACGGCCGCCCCGGCAATCGATCGCGCGACGTTTCGTAACGATGATGAAGTCATGGCCATCGCTCCCGGATGGGGAAGAGCCCCAATCCGCGGTTGTCCCGCCCTCGAGGCCTGAGCACCGCGATACGCGGGCGCTGAGCGCGGGCAGCTCAGCCAGTGGCCTCCGGGTCCGTCCGACGGCGTCCGGCGCGGACCAGCGGCTGTGATTGTAGTCCTGATGTCGGGACGCAGGAGCGGCTTCTCGACGCCGCGCCCGGCGTGCGGTGCAACGGCCGGCCCATCCGGCGGGCGCGCCGCTGAGTTGCGGCGGCGCGTGCGGCGATATACTGAGTCCCCGGGCGGCTCGCGACCCTTCAGGTCCTCTCGACGCCATGCTTGATCGATTCCTCGCTCCGACGGCGGACCCGGCGACGGTTCTGCTCCTGTTCTCCCACCCTGACGACATCACGTTCGCGATGGGGGGGACCACCCGCCAGTTGGCGGATCGCGGTCACCGCCTGCACGCGGTGGTGGCGACGTCCGGCGACAAGGGGACGTACGGCGGCCTCACCATGGAGACGCTGGCGAAGCGCCGCGAGCAGGAGGAGCGCGACGCGAACGCGGTGCTCGGCGTCGCCGAGACCACGTTCCTCGGCCTGCGGGACTGCGAGCTGCAGCTGGAGCCGCCCCACGCGCTGCGCGTCCGTCTCGTGAAGACGATCCGCCGCGTGCGGCCGGATCTGCTCATCACCCACGACCCGGCGAGCCAGACGCAGTTCTCGATGGGCTATCACCCCGACCACCGCACCCTGGCGTATGCGGCGCTCGACAGCGTGGTGTTCGCGCGGCTGCCGAATTTCTTTCCGGGCGACCTGCCCGAGCCGGCACACCGGACGCCGCACGTCTGGACGGTGAGCTTCACCGGCGCGGTGCCGGTCGACATCACGGTGGAGTGGGAGGCGAAGGTGCAGGCGATCCGGATGCACCGGACGCAGATGGAAAAGACGCCCGGCCGGGAGGCGCAGTACATCGCCGCGTTCCGGGATCGGGCCCGCGATCCCGGAACCGGCCGGCTCTACGAGCGGTTCAACTGCGCCGAGCGGTTCTGACCGCGGCCTCGATTAGGCCAGAGGAACTGGAGAGGGAAATGTACAGAGGAATCCTGCGTACACGCATGGTGTGGGTGGCCCTGGTTCTGGTCGCGGCGACCGGCGGCGTCGGGCTCATGGCGGCGGCGAAGCCGGCGCGGCCGGCGTCCGGTTCCGGCCAGGAGACGCGGGCCGGCCGGGTCTGGAAGGGCCCTGCCGTCCGGATCGGTCGGGGAACTGCGCGCACCGTGGTGGTCACAAGGCGCGGGGGAGCACTCCAGACGCTCGGCATCGAGCTGAGCGAGGGAGCACTGCAGGGGCTGCCGACGGAAGACAATCTCCACGGCGGGATGCTCGGGTGGCACTACATGCTTCAATTTCCCAAGGGGGCGCCGCCGACCGGATTCGACCAGGTCATGATCAACTGGAATCCGCATGGCCATCCGCCGCAGGGCATCTACACCGTGCCCCACTTCGACTTCCATTTCTTCCTGATCGACGAGGCGCGGCGGTCGGCGATCCACTATCCGCTATCCGCACGAAGGGCAGGAGATGGAAGCCGCGAAACAGCTCGTCTTCCTCGAGCCGATGGTCAGCCTGGCGTTCCTCAACAGCCGGCCGGACATGAGACGGAAGATACCGGTCCCGGGCGCCTACTCGTTCGCCGCGCACTACCCGACGCAGTACCGGGTGCGCTACGACGCCGCGCGGCGTGTGTATCAGGTGAGGCTCGACCGGCTGAGAGCCTGGCGTGGCGGAGCCGCGGAGCGCCGCGGCGGCCGCCCCCGATGATGAGGACTGACGAAGGGAGCCGGTCGCCGTCGTGAGCCTGCGCTTTGAGCCGGCACAGGGCGTGGGTCAGAGGCGGCGGGTCATGGGTGATCCTGTCGCGCTGGCGCCTGGCCGGCGAGGTAGCCCGGACGTGTCACGACGCGGTAGCCGTGGCTGGCGGCGGCGCCAAGCAGCACGACCTGGATCGTATGGCGGCCGTTGTCGACGCCGGTCGGCGTGTAGCCGATCGTGTAGCCACTGCGGATGATCCGCGCGATCCGTTTGCACACCCGGGCGGCGTCGCTGATCCGGCGCGGGAAGAACGCCTGGCCGCCGGTGGCGTGCGCCAGTTGCTTGAGCACGCCCGGATCGCGGTCGTGGTCGTACTGATCGAAGAGGCCGATTGCGTAGATTGCGGCGTTCTCCCGCTCGGCTGCGGCCATGACCTCTTGCTTCGTCGCCCGGCTCGCGTCGTCCCCGCCGTCGCTGACGACGAGCAGAACCTTGCGCTCGCGGGCGCCCTGGCGCAGATGCGCAAGGGCGACCAATACGGCGTCGTACAGGGCCGTCATGCCACGCGCCGAGACCGAATTCAGGCCTTGCTGAAGCTCGGCGATGCTGCTCGTGAACGGCATGCCCGGCGGCAGCCCCATCGACACGTGCTCGTTGAAGTTCACGATGAAGATCTGGTCGTGCGGGTCGCTGGTCTGGACGAAGACCGTGGCGGCACTGATGACGTCGGGCAGCTTAGTCCGCATGCTGCCGCTGTTGTCGATCACCAGGCCCACGGCGACCGGCGTGTTCGAATTGCCGAAGAACTGGATCGTTTGCCGGACGCCGTTGTCGTAGACCGCGAAATTATCTTTCGTGAGATCTGGGACGAACCGATCGTGCGGGCCGAGCACCGTCACGGGCAGCACGACCAGGCTGGTGGTTGCACTGAGAATCGGCCCCTGCGGCGGCACGCCGGAACCCTGCGGGGGCTGGGCGGCGGCAACGAACGCCGCGGCGCCGAGCACGAGCGCCAGCGGCGCACGCCGGCGCAGGCCCTGTGGGCCACGACTGGAACGAACCAGCGCATGGATCGTCATGGCGTCGCTCGCTGCAGCCGAACCGGACGGGACATGGCATGCGGACACCAGATGGTCCCGGACCACCCGGTGTCCGCTTCGTCATTGCGACAGCCGCCGGATGCTAGCGGGCTTCCTCGGTTGTGACGGCCGCGGGCAAAACGAATTCGTCACCCACGTGCTCGCCAGGGTAGAACCACGCCTTGATCACGTCGGGCTGGCCGACCGGTGTCTCACTGAAGACGATCACCGGCTTGCTGCTCGGGGTCAGTCGGGTGATTGGAACGGCCAGCAGCGTGGCGTAGACCTTCTTCCGGTCGGCCGAGAGCACCTGCACGACATGACGATGTGACGTGAGGGCCGGCGGCAGGTGCCGGAACAGGTAGGTGCCGGGTGGCAGCATGACGCCGGCCAGGGCCACTGGAAGCGAGAACGTGAAGTAGGTGTCCTCGGAGGCCGTGGAGCCTCCGCGGCTTTTCGTCTGACTCGGCGCCTCTGCCACCGTGCCGGTCTGGGACGTGATCTGTGCGGAGGAACTGGAGTTCTTCGCATTCGCCTGACCACTGGCGACGGCGAAGACGAACAGCGCCGCTGACAGCAGGACAATCGTGCGCTTCATACAACCCTCTCCTTTGCTTGCCGTGCGGCCGGCAGCCCCCGGCCGTTGAAGTGGGACCGCACCGCAGGCCGTGCGCAGCCGCGGGCATTTGCCGGATGTCGACTATTCATGCAGCACGTGTGCCGGGAGACATCAGGCTGCGCGGTCGCGGTCTGATGAGGAAAGGCGGCGGCGGCCGTGCAATATTCCGCGGAGCGAGGCGACAAATCCCGGAGAGTTAATGACGAAAAATATTTCGCGAGTCGCCGAGCGTGATTAAGGTCGGCGGACTTCGGCGGGGTGGAGCCCCGATGCAACGGGAGTGAGGACTTGTTGAAAGCCCCTCCGTACATCGGGGCGAGTCGCCGCCGCGGGCGCAAAGACGGTGTGCCGCGTCAGCATGGGACTACCTGAACGAGTGTGAATTCCGGTGGAACACCCGGAAGGTTGACGACGGCGAGCGCGTGGCGCGGGCGATTCGACAGGTTGACGGCAAGCGCCTGCAGTACCGGGAATCGGTGGATAATCCGCCCTATCCCGCCGCAGGGCCAGTGCAGGCAGATGCACCGTTTTTGGAGTCGCTGTGATGGAACCGGTACCAAAGACGTTGGACTGGGTGAAAGCGCGGGCCGACTGCTCGCTAGCGGCAGGGTGGGCGCTCCTGGAGAGAGGTCGTAGATTCCGATGTGAAGTCGATTCAGGCCCACAAGCTGAAGGGGGCACCAAAGTTCAAGCTGATTGAACCTGCGGTGAACAAACTCATCGTGGCGAGGGAGTACCCGACGGTAACGCAGACACGGTTGTCTTTGAGCTGACTTCTTCTCAGATTGAAGTGCGCCGAGGAGAAGCCGCTCGCCCGTGACTTGATGGAGAACAAATAACATGAGAGCGTTTGAGCGTCGGCTACTGCGGCTGGATCGACCTGGGACCGAGGGACAACCGCTTGCGATGTTGGTTGTTGCGGAGGCGGTGATCGTCTTTACCGCGTTGATCGTGAGTTACTGGCGTGTTCGGCCAGCTCTGACTCCGATGACTCTCGGCGCTTGGATCGCGTTCGTGATCGCCTATTGGGAAGGACTGCTCATTAGTTTTAGGCTACTGCGATCAATCCGCCGGTTGCGCGGGTCGGACGAGCAGGCCCTGGACAATGCGATTCGGCAGGCTTTGGTGGTCATGTCACTGTTCTATGTCGCCATCTTCTTCGCCTGGTACGCGGCGGTCGCGCTGCCGTTGATGCGGTGATGGTCTACGATCTCGACGCCTCGCACCGGCTGTCCTCCCGCCATCGGGCGGCCGTCGAGGCGGCGCCGGTCGTCGGCTGCTTCTTCTGCTGCCGGCTCTACCCGCCGGCGCGAATCGACCGGTGGTGCGACGGCGGCGCGACGGCGATCTGCCCCGTGTGCGGCATCGGCGCCGTCGTGCCGGCTGCGATCGGCGGCCCGCTGACGCCGGGCCTCCTGCGCGAGATGTACGTCCGCTGGTTCGGCGATCCCGCCGCGATCCACTACCTCGACGCGGGCGGCTCCGGATCCTGCGGGTCCTCGCCGGCCGCCGCCCGGTCGGCCTCCGCGTTGGCCGCGAGCGCCTCAGTGATCAGCGCCGCGAGATCGACGTTGGCCGCGTCGATGTCCGCGGCGCCCGCGCCCTTGAGCGCCGCTGCAACGGACGGGCCAGCGACCTGCGCCCGGTGGGCGCGGCGTATGGCCGCGGCGAGGTCAGGCTGCGCCCGCGCCTTCGAGGCGTGCCGCCGGTGATCATGTGCTCTTGTCGGACCACGTCCAGAGCGCGAGTACGCGCGGGGCATGGCGGCCGATGAAGAAGCAGGGCATTCTCTCCCCGTGGGTGTTCCACCGAACGGGGAAGAAGACCGGAGGGCGGCGGATCAAGAGCTTCGCGAAGGCCTGGAAGACGGCCTGTGCTGGTGCCGGCGTGCTGGGACGCATCGCGCACGACTTCCGACGGACGGGCGTGCGGGACCTGCATCCGGGCCGGCAACTCGGAGAACGTGGTGATGAAGCTGACCGGACACAAGACGCGGGCGGTCTTGGACCGGTACGACATCGTCAGTCCCAGCGACCTGCGAGAGGCAGCGGCGAAGCGCAACGTGACGGCGATCGCGCCCGCGTCGCCGGACAGCGGGGTCAACCAAGGGGTCAACCACGCGTCCAGCCAAGAGGCGGCCTGACGAAATCGCTGAATTGCTTAAGAAATCTGGAGCCGGCGCTCGGACTTGAACCGAGGACCTGCTGATTACGAATCAGCACAGGGCGTGTTTGCCGGCGTCCATCGGTGTCCCGAGCGTCAGAATTACTGGAGTTTCTGTCCAGCGACCCGTTGACGGTCCACTGGCATCCGTCGCCTTGGCTGTCAGATTGGCTGTCAACGTTCGTCGGGAGATTCTTCCCGTCAACCCGCAGATTAAGAATAGCTGACGCCAATCCAGCCGCGGCCAGACCGCATTTTCCAGCTCTTTAGCCCGCATTGTCGCTTCCGACTCGTCCGCCCGTTTCCCCTTGCCTCCGTAGGTTAGCGTGTCAGATAGTGTGTCAGTCTTGAGCCGACTGCGGCCGGGTCTGAAAAGAGCGCCCGCCTGCCGCCCG
>DATLRO010000138.1:0-9471 GCA_035534615.1 Vicinamibacterales bacterium | reverse complement strand
CGCCCCGATGCACGGGCGGCCGGCCGCCATCGCGTCGAGGAAGACCAGGCCGAAGCCCTCCCGCGCGCTCGGCATCACGAACAGATCGCAGTCGGCGTACAACTGGTCGAGGTCGGCACGGGAGACGCGTCCCGGAAAATGAATCGACCCGCCGAACACCGGCTCGGCCGCCCGACGCTCGAGCCGCCTCCGATCGTCGCCGTCGCCGACCATCAGCAGTTCGGCGCCCGGAACGGCGCTGCGGACGGCCGGCCAGACATCCAGCAGCAGATCGTGCCCCTTGTAACGCTCCTCCCGCCACATCCGGCCGACGGTCAGGACGAGGGCCGGACCGGACGGGCGCCGGTGCGGGACGGCCGGCGGCAGAACACCGGGGGGGCAGCATCCGACGGGCGTCCGGGCGAACGCCGGATTCGCAGCCTGAAACTCCCGGATCGTATGCCGGGAGTTCGCGAGCAGGGTGGTCGCGCGCCTGAAGGCGGTCGCTTCGAAACGGCGCAGCGGGCGCCAGACCTCGATTCCGTGAAGGTAGACCGCGAGTCGCGCGCCACGCGCCACGAGCGGCAGCGCCAGCGGCGCCAGCCGCGCGTGCGCGACGATGACCAGCAGGCGGCGGCTGTCGAACGCCGTGCGCTCGAGGATCCAGCGGACGAGCCGCGCGCGGTGGCCGCCGGCCGATCGAACCTGGCCGGGCACGGCCGCCTCGGCCAGGTCGGTCCGGATCTCATCGGCCAGCACCCAGACGTCGAGACGCGCGGCCGGCGCCGCGGCGGCCACGGCCCTGGCGAGCTGGCGTGCCACGCAGGACACACCGTCGGCGCCGTGCAGGTCCGGCGTGAGCAGAAGCACCTGATCGCGCAGGCCAGGCCCGGTCATGAGGCCAGTCGACTCCGGCGTTCGGCGCGGCGCCCCGCCACCTCCCCGTAGTGCGAGGCCATGGCGGCGGCGATGGCGGTCCAGTCGAACCGCGCCCGGGCGACGGTACGGCCGCGCTCGCCCATGGCGGCGGCCGCCCCCGGGTCGCGCAGGATGCGCGTCAGCGCATCTCCGATCGCGACCGGCGTCTGCTCGACCCACGATCCGCATCCCCACGCGTCGAGATCCGGCCACGGACAGGTGCGGGTCACGACCGCGGGCACGCCGGCGGCCAGGGCTTCGGCGACGCTGAGGCCGAAGCTTTCGGAATCCGAACAGAGGACGAGGACCGTCGCGTCGCGCAGGAGTGCCCACTTGTCGGCAGGCGCCAGCTCGCCCGCCCAGAAGACGGCGGCGCCGAACGGCGCGAACAGCGGTTCGATCGTCCGGCGGAAGCCCCCTTCGTCGCGCCCGGCCAGGACGAGCCGGGCGGGCGGCAGCGCGGCGCGCACGCGGCCGAACGCCGCCGCGAGCAGGTCGAGACGTTTGATGGGATGCAGGCGTCCCAGGAACACGATCAGCGGCTCACCGGCCGCGATGCCGGCCGTCCGGCGAAAGACGCCGGACGGCCCGCGGGACGCCGCCTCGAGATCGACACCGTTCGGCAGCGTGACGATCCCGGCCGCCGGGGCCAGCTCGCGCAGCGTGTCGGCTTCGCCCGCCGACGTCGCATGCAGCAGCGCCGCGTCGCGCAGCGCCCGTCGTTCCACCAGCGCGTACGCCATCGCCTTCCGCCATCGCCCCCGCGCCACGGCGCGCGGTTCCAGCATGCCGCGGGGAGACAGAACGTAGGGGACGCCCGTCCGGGCGGCGCGGCTCGTCGCGCGCCATTCGGGGACGTTCCAGACGCCGTGGACGTGGCAGACGTCGCACCAGCGCAGATCCTCGTCCAGCGCCGCACCGACGGCGGCGTTGAAGTACCAGGCCGGCCGGGCGAGGCGGCAGTACCGCACCGGCACGCCGTCGTACACGTCCGCCGCGGCGCCCGACGCCGGCAGCATGGTCGCGCCGTTTGCCGTCGTGGTCACGACCCGCACGTCCACACCCGCGTGGCGCAGGGCCCGGCACAGCTCGAAAATGCTGCGCGGCGGTCCGCCATAGGCGAACGCCGGCGCAAAATACGGGGTGACGTGAAGGACGCGCATGCGGACGGCCGGGCGGCTCAGTACAGCGGCCCCTGTGAATGAAACGCTCCCGTCCCCTCGGGCGGCACCTCCACCAGATCGCCGCGCGCGACGAGACGGGCGAACAGGTACCGGTCGACGAACAGCGTGACGCCGCCGAGATAGAGGATCATCGTGCCGGCCTGGCCGATCATGAACGCCCAGGAGCGCTCGAAGAGGTAGAGCGACAGCCAGTAGACCACCGTGACGAGCGCCGTCGACAGCTCGATGTGGCGGATGACCGTCAGAAACCACGAGAAGGCGATCCCCATCAGCAGGCCGAACACCAGCGACGGCGCGAACATCCACGGCACGCCGAAGTCGATGTACGACTCGGCGGCGTAGCCGAACGCGATGCTCGTGTTGCTCTCGGGACCGGCCACGTAGACGCCGGAGTACTTCCGGACCAGGTCGCTGTCGGACGGCAGGGGCGGCTTGTTCGGGAAGAAGATGCGCGGCTCGAGCGCCGCCATCACGGCCGCCTCGAGCAGCGCGCCGTTCGTGTGCGGCAGCACCTCCGGCACGCGCGCGATCGCCAGCGCCGGATAGTAGACGGCCCAGAGGCGGCCGACGAGGGCATCCATGGTCGCCCCGGGGTCGCCCTGGTTCTGGTCCCACCAGAGCGCCGTCAGCTGGCCGAGACGCTCGAGGCGCGCAACGCGCGAGCCGAGCGCGGCGTAGTCGGCTCGATAGTTCTTCTGCACGCCGATCCAGACCACCCCGGCCGTCAGACTGGCCGCGGCGATGCCGGCCACCGCCACCCAGTGGCTCGCCCGCCGCCGGTCGAACTGCTCGAACATCGCGATGGCCGCCAGCATCAGCGGCTCGCGGAAGCTGGCAAAGAAGCCGCTGGCGCCCAGCGCCACCTCCAGCCCCAGGATCGCGACGAACCAGGCCGTGCGGAACTGCGGCCGCACCAGCCGGCGGAAGATCAGCAGCAGCAGGCCGAGCCGGATCGCCGTCAGGGCGAACAGCGGCTGCGTCAGCTCCGGATACTGGCCCGCGATCGTCAGCAGCGTCCCGTTGAGCCCGAGCATCGCCACGTACGTCGTGATCAGGAACCGCCAGCTCAGAAGCACGTGGGTCGGCGGCGGATCCGCAGTCCGCCGGCGCTGCCCGTGCACCCACCGGTGCAGCGCGACGCCGCTGCGCAGCCCGATCGCGAGCGCCATGACGCAGCCCAGCCCCAGCAGCACCATCGGCCGGTAGTCGCTGAGGACCATCGTCGGGAGAATCCGGCCCGTGAGCCCCGAATAGAACAGGCCGATCGTCGCCTGCATCCATTCGAACGCGAACGCCCAGAACAGCACCGGCGGCGCCCCGTCGATGAGCAGCAGGCGCCACGCCAGCCAGAGACTCAGGCCCGCAAGGCCGCCGATCCAGTCGTCCGCCGCGATCCAGCCGACGAAGAACGCGACGAACGGCAGCACCCGGAGGGACCACGAGCTCGTCAGCTCGTGCGCCTCCCAGACGTACGAGTCGAAGGCGTCAGTCGGTTCGTACGGCATCGGATTCCGCGAGCGCCTCGATCGGCGCGGGACAGTCGAAGACGTCCGACCAGGCGTCCTCGAACCGCCGGTGGTCGAACTTTGCCGCCGAGGCGAGCGCCCGCTGCCCGGCCTCGCGCGCGCGTCCGGGGTCTTCGATGAACAGGCGAAGCCCGTCCGCGAGCGCCCCGGCGCTCACCTCGCGGCAGATCCAGCCGTCGACGCCGTGGCTGATCTGCTCGGGCAGCGGCCCGACGTCGAACGCCACCGAGGGAGTCGCCGCCGCCTTGGCTTCCAGCACGACCAGCACGAGCCCCTCGCGCATCTGCGGGCGTGACGGGCAACAGTGCACCGCGGCGCCGGCCAGCAGCGCGGGGACGTCCTCGCGCGCGCCGAGGAACCGGACCCGCCCGGCCAGGTCGGGCTGCGCGGCCCGGGTCCGCAGACGCTCCCTGAAGTCACCGTAGGCCGGCGAGATCCAGCCCTCCATCTGCCCGACGACCTCCAGCCGCACGTCGACGTCCTGCCGGCGCAACAGGCCGACGGCGTCGAGCAGCAGATCGACGCCCTTCTCTGGAATGATCTGACCGACGTAGATCACCGTGTGCGGATCGCGCACCGGCGGCTGCCCGCGGGCGTCCGTCGGGCGCGAAGGCGCGGTGTTGTAGATGAGCCGCACCTTGCGGGCGGGAATGCCATGCGCGAGGAGCTGCGATTCCACGAAACGCGAGCTCGCGCCGAACAGGTCGATGGCCGGACTGACGCCCCATCGCCACAGCGCCCGGTAGAACGGGGACGCCGCCGGGGCGTTCTGCACGGTCATCACACACGGCAGGCCGACGGTCCGGCACAGCACCAGCCCCGGCCAGTTGCGAATCACGGTCGTGATGTCCGGCACGAAGATCGCGGTCGGCCGGAAACCGATGACGTCGCGCACCAGCCCGGCGCTGGTGAGCAGGATGTCTGCCGCCGCGCGCGTCCAGTCGATCGGGTTCCAGGTGCGGCGCCTGAGCGGCGCGCGATACGCCCCGATCGACCAGCTCGCGCCGATCTGCTCCGCCCGGGCCGTGATGCGATGATTCTCCCAGCTGTTCACGATGCAGTGGACGGCGGCGCCACGCCCGCGCAGCACCTCCAGCACCTCGAAGACCACCCGTTCGAGGCCGAACACCACGACCATCGAGCCGCAGCAGGCCAGAACGCGCGGCGCCGCCGGCCGGCGCGGCGCCGCCGGCCGATCCGTCACGGCGCGGCAGGCCCGCTCGAGACCGGCCGTCGCCTGCTCGACGCTCGACCGTGCCACCCGCGCGCGACACGCCGCGGCAAAATCGTGGCCGTCGGCCTGCCGCGCCCGAACGCGCGCCAGCTCTCCGGCGAACGCGTCGAGATCGCCGCACGGAAACGTCCCGCCCGTCACCTCAGGCTCGACCAGGTCCGGCCCGCATCCGACACGATTGCTGACCACGCACGGCAGGCCGGTCGCCATCGCTTCGTTCACGACCAGGCCCCAGGTCTCACCCCAGTCGCTGGGCAGCGCCAGGCAGTCGGCCGCCGCGTACGCCCGCGCCATCGCGGGCTGGTTCAGGAACCCGGGCCACGACACCCTCACGCCGAGCGCCGCCGCCTCCCGGCGGCAGGCCTCTTCGAGCGGCCCGCCGCCCACCATGAGCAGCCCCGCGCCGGCACCCAGCCGGCCGACGGCCCGGATCGCATCCAGCGGCCGCTTCTTCGTCTCGAACTTGCCGGCGAAGAGGACGACGAACGTCTCCCTGTCGAAGCCGTACTCGCGACGCACGGCTTCCCGTCGATCCGGCGCCTGCCACGCGGCGGCCGCCTCGGCAAAGAAGGCATTGTCCACGCAGTGGGGCGCGGAGAAGATCCGGCCCGGCGGCAGACCGAAGTACCGGAGGAAGGCTTCGCTCCGTCGCCCCACGCTGAGGAACCCGTCGAAGCGGCGCAACCGCCAGCGGGTACGCACGTGCCAGGGGGCGCGCATCCAGCCGGACGGTCCGGACTGCAGGTACGTATCGCCTCGATACAGGACCGGCACGCCCATCCGGCGGCACGCCCGAAGCACGCGGACGAGCGTGATGGAATTCCAGCCGGGCGTCAGGACCACGTCGGGGCGGGATTCGCGGACGGCCTCGACCATCTCCGGGACGTCGAGTCCGCGGTAGCGATCGCTGCCGAACCGGTCGTCGGGCTGCGCCGGCCGCACGATCCGGTGGCGATACCCCTCGGTGAGCGGCACATCCCAGACGAACGGCTGGCCGAAGCCCACGCCCTGCTGGGCGGGCGTCGGACTCGACGCGTACAGCACGGTCAGGTCGATCAGCGGCGAAGCGACGCTGATGTGACGGAACCAGGGGGCGAAATACTGGATCGGATGTGTCAGCACGACCGTCAGGCGAATCGGCCGCGCCGTGCGGGTCGCGGGCGCCGGCGGGACGATGGCTGGTTCGGTCACGGAAGGCATCGGAGCGTCACCGCCGGGCGTCAGGCCGCCGGCCCGCGGCCGGTCACACGATCGAGCAGGCCGGCGAGCGCGCGCGCTCCGCCGCGCGCCGACACGTCTTCGATCGCGCCGAGATCGACGTCGGAGGATCCGTACGCCGGTCGCCGGATGAGCGCGGCCAGGGCATCGGTCGCCGCGTCCAGGCGCGTCATCGGCGGATGCCCCGCATCGTACGTCACCACGCGCACGGTCGGCTCCCGGCCGGCGCGCCGCAGGATCTCGACCACGCTGCTCGCGTCATGGAACAGCGCGAGCAGGGGCCGTCGCGCCAGCAGCGCCGGACACAGCTTGCTGGCCGTGTAGTGCGGCTCCGTGTTGCCGAGCAGCAGGATGCCGTCCGCCTGTGTCAGCACGGCGAGCGCTTCCAGATACGGAACACGGGCCGGCACTTCGTGCACGCGCGCGGCCACGCCCAGCGCCTCCGCCAGCGGCCGCACGCGATCCGGTGCGGTCCCGGACGACTGATTGCTCGTCCCCAGAAACCAGAGCTGGAGCCGCGCATACAGGTCCGGCTCCCGGTCCCGCAGGCGTGCCACGGCGGTCAGCAGCAGCCGCAGCGTCTCGAAGCCGGTCGGCAGCAGCGTGCCGACGTAACAGAGATGCACCTGCCCGTCGGCCGGATCGAACCAGCGGTTGCGCCCGGTCGAATCCAGCCCGGCGAAATCGCACGGCTCCCAGCCGAGCGGGATGACCGCCTGCGGCCGCGTCGAGGCGTCCGGGATCCGCCGGGCGATCTCCTCGCAGATGCCGGCCGACACCGCCGTGATCGCGTCGGCGGCGCGCACGGCGCCCGGCTCGAGCATCCGTCCGAGCTGCCGGCTGATCCGGCTCTTCAGGTCCGGCGCCCCGCCGGGCCCGCCGCCGACGCTCAGTCCCCACGCACCGACCCACGGGTCCTGATAGTCGAGCACGAACGGCACGCCGAATCGCCGTTTCAGAATCCGACCGAGCCGGGCGGGATACACGGGATAGACCGTGATGAACAGCGCGTCGAACCGCTCCTGCCGCAGCAGCCTGGTGCACGTCCGGCGGAGTCCGTGCCAGGCGCGCAACCCGAGATCGCCGACGCCGATCCGCCGCGTCCATCGCACCGGCCAGGCCCGGCAGCGGATGATGCGCAGGTCCGGCGGCACGAGCCGTTCGAGGCCGGGATCGAGGCGGCCCTCGCAGTCGCGCGGATCGACCGCCACGATCGTCGGCTCCCATCCGAATTCCGCCAGGTGCGGCGCCAGCAGGCGGACGCGGTGCGCCGCCGCGCTGCTGTCGGGCGGAAAGTGCGGACTGACCATCAGCACTCGCGAGGGCCGCATCTGACGGGCTTCGTGTGGCTTCGTGTCGTCCTCAGTACAGGTAGTGACGGCAGGACCGGCAGATGTCCGGGACGCGGTTGCGCCGCCGCCAGTCCTCGCGCAGCCGCGCCAGCGTGTCGCCCGTCCACAGGTCGCCCAGCGTGGCGTCCTTCACGTTGCCGAGAATCAGCTCGCTCGTGGCTTCGAAATCCCGGCACGAGCAGGCGCCAACGTTGCCGTTCGAATAGACCATGAGGCCGGCATACAGCAGGCGGCAGGGCCGGAAGCTCCGCGGGTAGAGCGGGCGCTTCTTCAGATAGGACGGCAGCGTCACGGCGCCCAGCCAGTCGTCCACGTAGAAGCCCTGGGACCTCACGGTGGCCGCCAGGTCCTGGTCCGTGAGGCGGGCAATCCGCTCCAGGTCGGGATGCGCGATCACCCGGGCCAGCGGCTCGTTCGTCGGCTTGATCGAAATCGCCACGTGGATCGGACGCCCGCGCCGATTGTTCTCCTCGAGCAGCGCCACGAGATTCGCCAGCATCCGGTCATAGAGATCGACGCCGAAGAACTCGTGATACCGCTCCCGTCCCGACAGCGTCGTCGACACGGCGAGCCACGTGAAGCCGGCCGCGAAGAAGTCGTCCAGCGGAAACCGGTGGAGCCACTGGAGCGTCGTGACGAAGCCGAGGTTGGCGAACTGCGGATGCCGCCGGACGTAGCGCGCCCGCTCCAGCAGCCGGGGATCGAGCAGGGGGTCGCCGATGGTCGCGTTGAAGTCGATGTCCGTGCCGCCCATCGCGGCGAACTCGTCGACCGCCTTGCAGAACGCCTCCATGTCGAGCGGCTGCTTGCGCCGCGTCATCACGGGGTTCGCGCAGAAGACGCACTTCGCATTGCAGATGTTGGTCGTCTCGAGCGACAGCTTCGGGGACCGGCCCGGCGCGAACCGGCCGGGCTCGAAGTAGCCGGCGACGTACCGGACCGCGAAGCGCACCGCCTTCCGCAGGTGCACGACCGTCCGCCGCGCGGTCCCGGTGGCCGGCCGTTCGTCCCCCACCGGCGCCGCCTCGCTCACGCGCCCACCAGCGTTCCGTACAGCCGCTCGTACGCCGACACGATGACCTCATCCGAGAAACGCCGCTCGGCGTCGGCCCGGCACTCGGCCCGGCTGATCGACGGCAGGCGGCCGACGCACTCCACCATCTCGTCGGCGGTGTCGCAGAGAAAGCCCGTGCGCCCGTCGAGGATCACTTCCGGAATGCCGCCCCGCCTGAACGCGATCACCGGCGTACCGGTCATGAGCGCCTCCACCATGACAATGCCGAACGGCTCGGCCCAGTCGACCGGCATCAGCAGCGCCGCGGCGCCCCGCAGCAGGGCCGCCTTCTGGGCATCGTCCACCGGACCGATGTAGGTGATGCCGCCGCCCAGCAGCGGCGCGACCTCCTGATAGAAATAGGCGCGCTCGTGCGGCAGCGACGAGACGTTGCCCGCGAGGGTCAGCCGCCGGTTCAGGCGGCGCGCGACCGCAATGGCCGTGTGCGGCCCTTTGCAGCGGTCCAGCCGCCCCAGGAAGACGAGCGGCGCCCGCTGCGGATCCACGCCGGCGTTGAACGGATACCGGGCCGGCGGCACGCCGTTCGGAATCACCGTCCAGTCGCCGGCGCCGGAGTGGCCGGACAGGGCCGTGTCGCGCACGGCGGCGCTGACGGCCGTGTAGTGCAGCCGCTTCGCGCCCAGCCGCCGGGCCGTCCGCATGTTCTTCGGATTGACGGGGCGCTGATAACTCTGCACCTTCGGCACGTCCGACCGGAGCGCCCCCAGCAGGTACGCGAGCCGGCCGAAGTTGTGCACGAGGTCGAATCGACCGGGCTGCGCCCGGAAGCGGCGCGCCAGCTGCAGCATGTTCCGGATGTTGCTGCGCCGCGTCCACTCCCCTTCGCGGCCGAACGGCTCGAGCTGCGCCGGCGTCCGCGACGAGGGGGCCGCCCACAGCGTCACCTCGTGTCCCCGGCCGACCAGTCCGCCGGCGAGATCGGCAACGACCCGCTCGATCCCGCCGTATTGACGCGGCGGGACGGGAATCAGCGGGTCCATGACGA
>DATLRO010000137.1:0-8806 GCA_035534615.1 Vicinamibacterales bacterium | reverse complement strand
GAGCACGTCCGGCTCCGCCTCGCTGAGCAGGCGGCCCAGCTCGCCGACGGCGGCGGAGAAGCGCTGGACGAGGTCGTGGTCCCCCTGCAGCGGCACGTTCATCAGCGGCGAGTGCGACAGGGCGCCGCCAAAGACGATGGTCGCCATGCGACAGGCTCCTTCCTGCCCGGTGGGTCAGCCGGCGGTCGGCGGCGGCACCGGCCGGCCGGCCGGGACGACGTCGTCGAACATTGTCATCGCTTTCCGCGCCAGCGCCAAGCAGGTCGATTTGTCGTAGCTCAGATAGCGGGCGGCGGTCGTCCGGACCGGGTCGCCGTTGTAGTACCGCTCGTACTGCACCTGGCGCATGCCGAACGCCTCGCCGGCCAGGTCCCAGGCGATCCGGGAGAGCCGCGTCCGCTCGAGCGCCGGCGTGCCGGCGCCCTGATAGTACCGGCGCACGTCGTCGCCGATCTCGCTGTCGAAGTCGGCGGCCGACGGCACCATCAGCAGGCCGCCGGCGCCGATGATCTGCATGATCTCGATCAGGCGGGGGTAGACGCGCGGAATCCAGGTGCGCAGCGTCATGAGCGGCTCGAACGCCGGGCGCACCGTGCCGCGCGGCGTCGTCTCGCATTCGAATTCGGCCCGGGCGATGCAGCTCTTCACGATCTCGATATCGTTGATGCACTCGCCGAGCATGTCCTGGACGTGCAGGTGCACGTCGGTCCTGACCGCCCGGGACATCTGCATGATCACGCCGGTGACGAATTCGAGCTTCACCAGGGCGCGCACCGCGGTCTGGTGGGCGGTGTACTGCCGCAGGTTCGAGTCGGCGTACAGCGCATTGCAGAGCGCCACGTCGCGGTAGAGGAACACGCGGTCCCACGGCACCAGGACGTCGTCGAAGATCAGGAGGCTGTCGCACTCTTCGAAGCGGCTGGCGAGGGGGTGCTCGGCGGGATCGAGGTCGCCGCGGTCGTACGGCGGCCGGCAGACCTGCCGCAGGCCCGGCGTGTCGATCGGCAGCGCGAAGACGATGGCGTGCGCCTCCTCCTCCTGGCGTAGGCCGGGCAGGCTGTAGACGAGCACTTCGTCGGCGAGGGGGCCGAGCGTGGCCAGCATGCGGGCGCCCCGGAGGATCGGGCCGTCCGGCGTCTCGCGGACGACGCCCATGTGCAGAAAGGGGTCGGCCTGGCCGCCGGACGGCTGCGAGCGGTCGTTCTGCGGCGGAATGAGCGCGTGGGTCAGGAACAGATCGTGGTCGCGGACGTATTCGTAGTAGCGCACCACGTTGTCGGCGTACTGCCGGCCGCCCCGGGCGAAGACGTCGGCGGCGTCGGCGAAGGCCGCCAGCGTGCAGTTCAGGAAGTCGGGCGAGCGGCCCATGAGGCCGAACGTGTCCTCGGCCCACAGACGGAACGCCCGGTGGCGGAGGACGAGGTCGTCGTACGTGCGCGGAATGATGAACGCGCGGCCGGCGCGGCCGGTGCCGCCGGGGACCGGCGCCGTCAGGACGTCGGCGCAGGCCGGGTCGTGCTGGAGATCGTAGAGCCGCGCGAGGCGCGCGAGCGGCCGGCGGAACGCGGGGTACGCCGTGACGTCGTCCAGGCGGCGGCCGTCGAGGCGGACGTCGCGCGGATGGGCGCGGAGGCGGTCGAGGTAGTCGCGTCCGGTGCGGGCGGGCATGGGGCTCGATCCGATGGCAGCTGGAAGGGTGGCATGCTAGCATGTCGCCCCAGCGGAGGCAAACGCCCATGCTCTGGACGGACCTGGCGCACGGCGAGTTCTCACTCGGCTTCGTGGATGCCGGCGGCGTGCGGACGCGCTGCCTGTCGGCCGGCCGCGGCGACGGCCCGCCGCTCGTGTTCCTGCACGGCAGCGGCGGCCATCTCGAGACCTATCAGCGGAACATCCTGCCGCACGCGGCGCACCTGCGCGTGTTCGCGATCGACATGCTCGGCCACGGCTTCACCGCCAAGCCCGACCGCGACTACGAGATCGACGACTACGTCGACCATCTGGTCGCGTTCTGCGACGCCGTGCGGGCGCCGCGGATCTTCGTGTCGGGGGAGTCGCTCGGCGGCTGGGTCGCCGCGCGCCTGGCCATCCGCCATCCGGACCGCGTCGCCCGGCTGGTGCTCAACACGGCCGGCGGCCTGACCGCCAACCCGGCGGTCATGGAGCGGCTCCGGACGCTCAGCCTGGAGGCGGTCCGCCACCCGGAACGGGAGGCGGTGCGCAAACGGCTCGAGTGGCTCATGCACGATCCGGCGACCGTCACCGACGACCTGGTCGACCTCCGCTACCGGATCTACCGGCAGCCCGACATGGCGCGCGCGATGGAGCACATCATGTGCCTCCAGCTGATGCCGGTCCGGCAGCGCAACATGATCCCGATTGCCGACCTGCGGACGATTCAGGCGCCGACGCTCGTCGTCTGGACGACGCACGACCCGACCGGGAAGGTGGAGGTGGGGGAGACCTTCGCGCGCGAAATCTCCGGGGCGCGCCTCGTGGTGATGGACGGGTGCGGCCACTGGCCGCAGTTCGAGGATGCGGAGACGTTCAACCGCCTGCACCTCGACTTCCTGCTGAACCGGGGGTGAGCGGGTCGCCGGGCGGCGTCAGGCGTTCGCCGAAAGGCCGGTAGAAATCATCGATGGCGTCCCGCGAGTGCGCGGCGGCGACGCAGCCGACCTGCGGAATGATCTCCACGAGGCCGTCGTTGGCGAGCTGCTGCAGCGCCACCATCACCGGATGGCGGCTCATGCCGAGCGTGTCGACGAACGCCGGGACCGGGCGGGGCGGGTGGTGCCGCGGAGAGGAAGGGGCCTGCCCGGGCCCTCCGCCCGCCCGCCCGGATTCCGGACGAAGCGGTCGGAGGACCCCACAGGTGTGAGGCGAGCGGACCGCTACCGCTGGTTTTGCGGCAGCGGCGGGAGGCTGACGTTCAGCGGCGTCGTGACGCCGTCGCGCACCTCCACGTCGATCGAGAAGCTGCGGTAGCCCGCCTTGCTGACATCGATGTGGTGCGCCCCTTCCGCCAGGTGCACCGCCAGCGGCGCCCCTGCCGGCCCCATCCACTGTTCGCCGTCAATCTTCACGACGGCGTCGGCCGGCTGCACCCTGATGATCAGCGTACCGAATCCGGCGCTTTCGGCTTCACCCGGTGCCGGCGGGACACCCGGTGCCGGCGGGACGCCCGGCGCGGGCGGCGTCTCCGGAGCTGGCGGCGCGGCTGCGCCCGGACCTGGAGCGACCGGCTGCGTCGACGGCGCCGGTGGTGGCGGCGGCTCGCTCTTTTCGCCCGGCGCCAGCCGTTCCATGGTGTAGTGCAGTTTGTAGGTCGTCTCCGGCGGCAGATACAGCTTCTGCTGCACGGTCCGGTACCCCGGCAGATAGAGCACGATCAGATGCGGGCCGGACCGGACGCGCAGACTCTGGAACAGGCCGTCGAAGTCGTCCACGATGCCGGTGTAGTAGCCGTCGACGTAGACCTGCGCCTGCTTCGGCTTGACCAGCACCTTGAGGTGCGCACTCCGGTCCCTGGCCGCGTAGTAGTAAGGAGGATACGGCGGGCCGTACGGCGGCCACCAGCCACCACCATACGGGCCCCAGCCTCCCCACGGGCCCCAGGGCCCCCAGACCCCGCGGTAGCCGGAATAGCCGCCGACCACGACGACCGTACCCCGGCCGCCGGCGTCCCCGTCCCGGTCCCCACCGTGTTCGGCGCGGGCGGAGGCAGGCCAGAGCATCACCGCGAGGGCGGCTGAGGCGACGAGAAGCACGCTGAGACGAGCAGATTTGACACGCACCGGAATCCCTCTGGCAGGCGCCACTGGAACAGGGAGCAACCACGATGCCAGATCGGCCGTGCCGGTGGCCACGGAAAAGTGGCGGCGATTCGCCGGCCTGCGTGAAAACAGCCCCGGGTGCCGGCAGGCGGCCGTCATCGGCCGGTAACAGCGCGTCTTTGGGCGAGGACAGTCGGGCTGGCGGTTCGACACCCCGAAACCGCCCTGGTTGACAGGCGCGAGGCGGAGTGCGTAACATCCGCCAACTTGCCGTTCCGCCGATTCATACCCGCTCCAGCCGGTTCCGGCCACGTCGTTCGTCCGTCCGCGGTCCCTGAATTCCCCTTGTCGAGGACGTTCCGATGCGCGCCCTGCTTGCGCGGCTGACGGTCCTCGGCGTCCTCGTGACCGCCGGGGCGCTGTCCGTCGGCCTCGCGGGCGTGCTGGCGTGGGACGACCTGACGCTGCAGCACCGGATGGCCGCGCAGGCGATTGCGACGACCGGGCCCGGCGTGGCCGCCGCGGCGCAGGATCTCGACACGCGTCTGCGGTCGGTCATGCCGCTGGTGACCCGGACGGCCGATCAGTTGTCATCCGGGCGGCTGACGGCGCCCGGCCTGCCGGCCTGGTTCCACGCCGAGCTCACGGGGCACGCGCTGCTGAGCGGCTTCGGCGTGGCGTACGAGCCGTACGCCGAGGCGCCGGGGACGCGGCTGTATGCGCCGTACCTCGAACGGCAGGGGAGGTCGTTCCAGCTGACCGATATCGCGACCTGGTACGACTACACGCAGTTTCAGTACCGCTGGTACGGCGATCCGATTCTCGAGGGCGCGATGTGGAAGGCGCCGCTGTTTCCGCTCCACAGCGCCAGGCCGGTCGCGATGTACTGCGTGCCGTTCTACAAGCCCGGGCCGCGGACCCCGGACGAGGAGCCGGCGGGCCTGGTGTTCGCGACCGTGTCGCTGCGCACGCTGGTCGGATCGCTGCGCGGCCTGCGGGCCGGCACGTCGGGCTACTCCTTCATCTTCTCCCGCCAGGGGGTGTACCTCAGTCATCCGCGTGCCGATCTCGTGCGGGACCGGCAGACCGTCTTCGAGACCGCCTGGCGGCGGAACGACACGGCGCTGAACTCGATGGCGATCCGGGCGATCAAGGGGGAGCACGGGTACGTCGGGTCCCACGACGAGCTGACGGGGCAGTCGAGCTGGATCTTCTACGCGCCAGTGCCGACGACCGGCTGGACGCTGGCGGCGGTGGTGTTCCAGGACGACTTCCAGCCGAGCGCCGACCACCAGCGCCACCAGCTCTTCGCCGTCGTGTTCCTGGCGGTGCTCGGCATCGTGCTGATGGTCGCGGCGCCGCTGCTGGTGCGCTACGAGGCGCCGGCGGTGGTGTGGAGCGTCGTGGCGGCGGTGAGCCTGCTGCTGGCGGCCGGCATCGGGACGCTGTGGTGGATTTCGTACCGGTATCCGACCCAGCTGCGGGATGCGCGCGTCAAGGTCTTCGACACCTCCGCGACCGACGCGTTCCTCAGGCGGCTCGGCGGGCCGGCCGGAGGCGCCGCGCCGCTGATCCGGATCCCGACGGGCGTCTACGTCAAGTCGATCGAGTTCCAGTCGAGCAGTGACGTGACCGTGAGCGGCTACGTCTGGCAGAAATACCTCAAGGGGGTCGACGACGGCGTCCCGCGCGGCTTCGTGATGCCGGAGGCCGAGAACCCGGTCATTCAGCAGGTCTCCGATCGGACCGACGGCAACCGCGAGGTGATCGACTCGCACTTCACGGCGGTGTTCCGGCAGGAGTTCTCGTACCGGGATTATCCGCTCGACCGGCAGGCGGTGTGGGTGCGGCTGCGACCGGCCGGGTTCGACCAGCACGTGGTGCTCGTGCCCGATTTCGCGTCCTATCAGATCATGAATCCCCGGGCGAGTCCGGGCGTGGCCGGCGATCTGATCCTGCCCGGCTGGACCGTGACCGGGAGCAACTTCGATTACCGCGTCCAGCGGTACGACACGAGCTTCGGCATTCCCGGCTTCGACGGCCCGGCCGGCCGGCCCGAACTGTATTTCGACGTGGACATCCGGCGCGATTTCCTCGGGCCGTTCATCTCGAACATTGTCCCGCTCATCGTCACGGCGTCCATGCTGTTCGCGCTGCTGCTGACCGGGACGGAGGAGGAGCGCCGGTCGATGCTGTCCGGGTTCACCGCGCTCGACGTCGTGCTCGGCACCGCGGCGCTGTTCTTCGTGGTCAGCTTCCAGCACATCGCGCTGCGCAACCGGCTGGCGTCGCCCGGCCTGATGTACTTCGAGTATTTCTACTTCATCACGTACCTCGCGCTGATGCTGGTGTCGATCAATGCGATTCTGTTCGCCTCCCGCCGCCGGCCGCGGCTGATCCACTTCCGGGACAACCTGCTGCCGAAAGTGCTTTACTGGCCGCTGTACACCGGCCTGCTGTTCCTGGCCACGCTGGTGGTGCTGTCGTGAGGGCGACGCGGTGAGCGGGATGCGGCAGAACCCTGGGCGGCGGCAGGGAGGAGAGCGGTGACGGGGCGCGGCCGCCTGCTGACGATCGTGGCGCTGGTCGCGCTCGCGGCCGGCGGCGTGCTGGCGTGGGGCCGGCTGCGCCCGCGGGGCCCGATCAAGGTCGGGATCCTGCACTCGCTGATCGGCACGATGGCGGACAGCGAGCGGCCGCTCGTCGACGCGACCGAGATGGCGATCGCCGAGATCAACGCGAAAGGGGGCGTGCTCGGCCGGCGGATCGAGGCGGTGGTGGCCGACGGGCGCTCCGACCCCGAGGTGTTCGCGCGGCAGGCGACCCGGCTCATCACGAAGGACAAGGTCGTGGCGGTCTTCGGCTGCTGGACCTCTGGATCGCGGAAGACCGTCAAGCCGATCTTCGAGAAGTACGACAACCTGCTGTTCTACCCGCTGCAATACGAGGGCCTCGAGGAGTCGCCGAACATCGTCTACACGGGCGCGGCGCCGAACCAGCAGATCATCCCGGCCCTGAAGTGGGCGCTCGGCAACCTGGGCAGGCGCTTCTATCTCGTCGGGTCCGACTACGTGTTTCCCCGGGCCGCCAACGCGATCATCAAGGACTACGTCAAGCGCTGGCGCGGGCAGATCGTCGGCGAGGACTACATCCTGAGCGGGAGCCAGGACGTGGCCGGCGTGGTGCAGAAGATCGTCAAGGCCCGCCCGGACGTGATCCTGAACACGATCAACGGCGACACGAACATCGCGTTCTTCAAGGCGCTCCGCGCGGCCGGCATCACGCCGCAGAAGATCCCCACGATGTCGTTCAGCATCGCGGAGCAGGAGCTCACGGCCCTGCCGCGGCGCGACCTGGCGGGCGATTATGCCGCCTGGAACTACTTCCAGAGCATCGACAGCCCGAGGAACCACGCGTTCGTCAGGGCCTTCAAGGCGCGCTTCGGCGCCTCGCGCGTCACCAGCGATCCGATCGAGAGCGCGTACGTCGACGTCTATCTCTGGGCGCAGGCGGTCGAGGCGGCGGGCACGACGAATCCGGATGTGATCCGCCGCGCGGTGACGGAGCGGAGCTTCGACGCCCCCGAGGGGATGGTCTACGTGGACGGCGGCAATCGGAACACGTGGCGCACCGTCCGCATCGGACGGATTCAGCCGGACGGCCAGTTCGCGATCGTCTGGTCGTCCGGCTATCCCATCCGGCCGGAACCGTTCCCGCCCGAGCGGACGCGGGCCCAGTGGAACGCGTTCCTCAATCACCTCTACACGTCGTGGGGCGATCGCTGGTTCAATCCCGGACCGGCCGCGGCGCCGGGGCGCTGACCCCGCTCAGAATCCCGGTCCGGCCCTCCACGTCCAGGAATCCGGGTGGGCCGGGCTCCGGCCGCAGACCGGCGCCGGTGCCAGCCAGTCCATCCCGGTGTCGCCCAGCGGCGCGCCGGGCGGCGCGCCCGGCATGCAGATCGGCGCCATCGGCCCGTACGGCCGCGCCAGGAACCGCGTGATGTCCGAAGCCAGCAGCTGATCCTCCGCCTGGTCGTCCGCGCTGCGGCCGGCGCCCGCCTTCAGGCGATCGGCCAGCTTCCCCATTTTGAAGGACGCAATCGCCCGCACCTGTTCGTTGGGCGCATCGGCGGCCAGCCAGCTCAATCGGTCGACGAGCACCCCCTCCTCGACACGGCGGACCGCCGCCTCGTACGCAGTCGGTCGAGCTCGAAACGGTCGAGATTGTATCGCAAAACTCAACAGGAGCGGGGCGCGGCGGGGCGGGGCCGCGTTGACGCCCGGCCACTTTTGGTACATATGTACCAAATGACCAGACAACCCCCGACCGTCCGGCGCGTCGAGCGCGTCCAGACCGGCATCCGGATCGAGAAGCGCGTCCTGAAGGTGTCGAAGGCGCTCGCGGAGTATCTCGACCTCTCGCTCGGCGACCTGCTGGAGGGCGTGCTGCTGCACGCGTTCGAGGGCCGGGCGCCGTTCTCCCGCGACACCCTGCAGAAGGTCGCGGACCTCAAGCGGGTCTACGGGCTCACGCTGAGCGCGCGCGACAGCCACCACCTGACGGAGGCGGCCGATGAGCGCGCCTGAGGGGGGCCTGCCGCCGGGAAGCGAGGGGCTCGACGACACCGCCTTCCTCGAGGCGTTCGAGTCGTGCCGCCTGCGGAGCGATCAGTTCCACCACCGGGACCACCTGCGCCTCGCCTGGCTGTACGTGCAGCGATACCCGCTCGGCGAGGCGCTCGATCGGTTCGCGGCCGGCCTGCGCCGCCTGGCGGCGGCGTTCGGGAAGGCGGCGCTGTATCACGAGACGATCACGTTCGCGTACCTGCTGCTGACCCACGAGCGGATCGCGCGCATGGCGCCGGGCGGCGACTGGCCGGCCTTCGTCCGGGAGAACGCCGACCTGCTGACCTGGCGTCCGTCGATCCTCCGGATGTATTACTCGGAGGCGCTGCTGGAGTCCGATCTGGCGCGTCGGGTCTTCGTCTGGCCGGATCGATGCGGCGGCGGAGCGTAGGGCTTGGGCTC
>DATLRO010000136.1:0-44094 GCA_035534615.1 Vicinamibacterales bacterium | reverse complement strand
CCGGGCGGCGGCCGGTCGATGGTAGAGTGACGACGTGATCGCGACCGCGCTGCTCGCCCTCACCGTCGGAGCGATCGTCTACTGCGGGCTCACGGTCACGGCCGCGTGGCGGTATCTCCAGGCGGCGCCGCCGCCCCTGGCGCGGACACCGCCGATCAGCGTGCTGAAGCCGCTGCACGGCGTGGACGAAGGCCTCGAGCGCAACCTGGAGACGTTCTTCGCGCAGGCGTATCCCGCCTTCGAGCTGCTCTTCGCCGTCCGCAGCGCCGACGACCCGGCGATCGCGCTGGTCGAGCGGCTGCAGCAGCGCCATCCACACGTCCCGTCGCAGCTCCTCGTCACCGGCGAGCCGCCGTATGCGAACGCGAAGGTCTTCAGCCTGGACCGCATGCTGTCGGCGGCCCGCCACGACCTCGTCGTCATGAGCGACAGCGACATCCGGGTCACGCCCGACCTGCTGCGGACGATCGCGGCCGAATTCCAGGATCCGCAGCTCGGCCTCGCGACCTGTCCGTATCGCGCCGTGCCCGGCCCCAGCCTCTGGTCCACGCTCGAGGCGGTCGGGTTGAACACCGAGTTCCTGGGCGGCGTGCTGGTGGCCCGTCTGCTCGACGGCATGAAGTTCGCGCTCGGCCCGACGATTGCCGCGCGCCGGGACGCGCTCGTCCGGATTGGCGGCTTCGACCGGCTGCAGCGGTACCTGGCCGAGGACTTCGTGATGGGGAGCCTCGTGGCGCAGGCGGGATACCGCGTGATCCTGTCGTCGTACGTGATCGAGCACCGGATCGGCGCGCAGCCGCTCGGCGCCAACGTCGAGCACCGCCTCCGGTGGAACCGGAGCACACGGCGCTCGCGGCCGTGGGGGTACGTCGGCCAGCTCTTCACGAACCCGCTGCCGCTCGCGCTGCTGCTCGTGGCCGCGCGCCCGGGCTGGTGGCCGATCGCGGCCGTGACCGTCCTGGCCCGGGCGGCCGCGGCCTGGGCGACGGCCGGCTTCGTGCTGCACGATCCGCTGACGCGCCGCCGCTGGTACCTGCTGCCCGCGCAGGACCTGGCGAGCTTCGCGGCCTGGGCCGCCGGCTTCTTCGGCAATACGATCCGCTGGCGGGGCAGGCGCTACTATCTGCGCCCGGACGGGACGTTCGATCTGCTGGCGCGGGACTGACGGACCGTGGACGGGGTGGGCGCCGGCCGCACGGCCGGCGCCGCCGCCCCCGGCTACCGGTTCGTGAAGACCGTCGGCTCGACGGACATGCCGGGCCGGAGCAGGTGGTGCGGGTCTTCACCTTTGTTGAGGACGATCTTGACCGGGATCCGCTGCACGACCTTCACGTAGTTGCCGGTGGCGTTCTCCGGCGGCAGCAGGCTGAACTTGGCACCGGTGGCGGCGGCAATGCTCTGCACGCGCCCGCGGAACTGGCGGCCGTCGAGCGCATCGACGGAGAAGATCGCCGGCTGGCCGGGCCGCATCTGATCCAGCTGCGTCTCCTTGAAGTTGGCGATCACCCAGACGTCGTCCAGCGGCACGATGGCGAGCAGCGGCTGGCCGGCCTGGACCGTCTGCCCGACCTCGGCGGTCTTCTTGCTGACGACGCCGTGGATGGGGGCGATGACCGTGGTGTGGGCCAGATTGAGCTCGGCCTGGGCGAGCGCCGCCCGCGCCTGCTTCACGCTCGCCTCGGCGGCCGCGGCGCGCGCCTGATCCATGACGACCTGCCCGGTCGACGACCGGGCGGCGCGCAGTTCGGCCCGGGCCCTGACGAGCGCGGTCTTCGCCTGAATGATCTGGCTCTGCGCCACTGTCACGGCCGCGCGTGCCGCGGCCACGTCCGCGACGCTGGCATCGTGCGCGGCCTTCCGGGCGGCGGCGTCCGCGACCGCGGCGTCGTACTGCTGCCGCGAGATCTCGTCTTTCGCCACCAGGCCCGTGAGCCGATCGAGATCCTTCTGCGCCTTGATGGCATCGGCCTCCGTCTGGCGCTGATGGGCCTCGGCCGCCGCCAGCCGGGCGCGGGCCGCGATCACGTCGTTCTCGGCCGCCGTGATGCCGCTCGAGGAGGCCTGGACGGCCGCCCCGGCGGTGCTCACGTCGCTCGACGTGGTCGTCGACGTGATCGGCACCGAGAGGCTGTAGGCCCGCGCGTTCGCTTCTGCCGTGGCCAGGGCCGCGGCCGCGCGCCGGACGGCGATCTGGTAGTCGCGGGGATCCAGCTGGGCGAGCCGCTCGCCCTTCTGCACTTCCTGGTTGTCGAGCACGTCGATGGCGATGATCGTTCCGCCCACGCGCGCGGCGATCGGCGCGATGTGACCGTCGATCTCGGCGTCGTCGGTCGATTCGCGCCCGCGCGAGTGCCACCACCACAGACCGACCGCGATCAGCACGATGATCACGACGCCGGCAATCAGCCGGATCCGCGACTGCCGGGACATCCCGGACTTTACGACCTCTTCCGCAGCCATTAGCGCGATCCTCCCAGATAGCTCTCCACGGCCTCTTCTCCGATCCCGAGCGCCCGGGCGAGCGAGGCCTTCGCCATGTTGTGGGCGTACAGACTCGAGATGTAGTTCTCGTTGGCGGTCGCCACCGCCTCCTGCGCCTGGATGACCTCGACGTTGTCGGCCACGCCGGCGGAGAAGCGGTCGCGCGCCTGCTGCAGTTCCTGACCGGCCAGCGCGACCGCGGTCCGGGCGACCGTGAGCTGCGCCTGGGCCGCCGTGAGATCGAGCAGCGCCGTCCGTACGTCGTAGCCGATCTGCTGCCTGAGATTGGCCAGCTGCGCGCGCTGGCGGGCGAGGTTCGCGTCGGCCTGCATGAGGGCGCCGGCGATCCGGCCGCCCGTGAACAGGGGCACGCTCACGCTGCCCGCCACGGCGAACGTCTCGCGCGCGCCGGAAACCGTCAGCCCGATGTCGCCGATGTTGGCGTTGACCGACACGGACGGCAGCCGCTCACTCAGGGCCGCCCGGCGCTGGGCCTCGGCGGCCGCAACGCGCTGCTCGGCGGCGAGATAGTCGCCCCGCGACGCGTACGCGCGCGTGAGCGCGGCGTCGAGCGACACCGGCTGGAGCGGCGCGTACGGGACCTTGTCGGTCAGCGTGAAGGCCTGGGCCGCCGGCAGGCCGATCGCCCGGCCGAGCTGCAGCTTGAGCTTGTCGAAGTCGTTGCGGGCCATGATCAGCCGCTGTTCCTGCACCTGCAGCTGCAGGTGCGCGCGCAGGACGTCGATGCCCGCCGCGATGCCGGCGGTCTTCAGATCGACCGCCAGCGTGTCGAGCGCCTGGGCCGTCTTGCGCTCGGCGAGCGCCGCGTCGATACGGCTCTGCGCCGCGACGGTCTGGAGGTACAGGTTGGCGGCCACCAGCACCACCAGGTCGCGCGCGTTCCGGTAGTCGTCGCGCGCCGCGCTCAGCTTCCGCGCCTGCTCGCGCGCGCGATTGATGGCCGGGAAGTCCAGGATCGGCTGCTGCAGGAACACCCGCGCGTCGAAGGCGTTGAACGGTCCGATGATCTGCGGGATGCCCGGCAGCGGCGGAAACCCGTACGCCTCGAGGTTCGTCTGCTGCTCGGTGTCGGTGATGGCGGTCGAGAGGTTCGGCAGCAGCCCCGCCAGCGATTGCCGCCGCGCGCCGCGGGCCTCCTGGATGTCCTGCTCCCCGTTGATCACGCCCAGGTTGTACTTCAGCGCGCGCGTGATGGCGTCCGAGAGCGAGAGCCGGAGCAGGCCGGGCGTGGCCGGGCCGGAGGGCACGCTGCCCTGCAACGGATTCGCGCCCAGGGCGGTCTGCAGGTCCGCCGCCGGCGCCCCGGCCGGGGTCGACATCTGCGGCGGTGCGGGGACCAGCTGGGCCTGCGCCGCCGCGCACCAGCCCGCCACCACGAGGGCGGTGGCGAGCGCCACGGTTGTCTTCATCGCTGTGCTATTCCCTTCCAGATCAGATCGACGATGAACGCACCGTCGTCTTCGGCGCCGGTCGTGGACTGGTCGAGCAGGCGCCGGATGATGAGGCCGCGGGTGATTTCGAAGACCGCGAAGGCCGTCTTGCCGGGGTCGACCGCGCGGACGAGGTGTTGATCGCGCGCCTCCGCCAGCGCGCCCTCGAGCTGCTGGACCTGCTGCAGGTACAATGCCATCAGCTCGTCCGGCAGGCAGGAGGGGTGCGTGACCAGATTGCCGAACTCCGCGTGATAGATCCGGTAGAAGTCGCGGTGTTCGTTGAAATAGTGGACCTTGGTCAGGACGAAGGCCCGGATCTTGTCGTGGATCGTCGTGGCGGCGCCGACCGCCGCCTGGGTGCGGTCGCGGATCTCGCGGAGGCCGCCGCCGAGCGCGGCCAGATAAATGTCGCGCTTCGACCGGTAGTAGAGGTACAGGGTGCCCTTGCCGACGCCGGCGGCGGCGGCAATGTCGTCCATGGTGGCGGCCTCGAACCCTTTGCGTGCAAAGATGCCCCGCGCCGCGTCGAGGATCTCGGCGCAGCGGAACTCGGAGAGGACATCCTGCTTGGTTCGGCCCTGAAGGGGCATCAAGACTCCGCGTTGATTGATCTGACCGACCAGTCAGTATACTATACTTCGACTGCGCCGGAGTGACCTTCGGTTCATCGTGCCGGCCTTCCCGCGCCGGCCCGGCCGGGGCGTCGGACTCCGCGCGACCGCTGGACCGCACGATGCTGCGCCTCGGCCATATCCTGTACAGCAACTGCTTCCCCGTCCACGCCGGCCTGATCGATCGCGGGCTGCCCCCCGGCGTCAGCCTCGTCCGCGGCATCCCGTCCGACCTCAACCGCCAGCTGGCGGCCGGCGCGCTCGACGTCGCCCCGTCCTCCAGCATCGAGTTCGCCCGTCACGCCGACCGCTACCGCATCCTGCCCGACCTGGTGATCGGATCGCGCGGACCGGTCCAGAGCATCCTGCTGATCGGACGGCCACCGCAGGCGCTCGACGGCCGGCGGGTCGCGCTGTCGACGGCGTCGGCCACCTCCGTGGTGCTGCTGAAGATCCTCTGCCGCGTCCGCTGGAACGTGCGGCCGGAGTTCTTTCCGTTCGACCAGATCCGTGAGGATCCGTTTGCGGCAGGCGCCGAGGCGGCGCTCTTCATCGGCGACGTGGCGCTGCGCCCCGATCTCCGGCCGCAGGCCGAAGCCCGCATCGACCTGGGCCGCGAGTGGAACGAGCAGACGGGGTTGCCGTTCGCCTTTGCGGTGTGGCAGGTGTCGGGCGGCGAGCCGGCGGCGCTCCGGCGCCTGCACGCGGCGCTGATCGAGTCGCGCGCCTACGGCCTGACCCACGGCCGCGAGCTGGCGCAGCGCCATGCCGGCGCGTTCGGGCTGCCGGCGCCGTTCCTCGAGCAGTACTGGGCCAACCTGGCCTTCGTCCTGGACGAGCCGATGCAGGAAGGCCTGAAGCAGTTCTACCGGCTCGCCGTGGAGGCCGGTGAGCTGCCGGCCGCCCCCGCGCTTCGCTGGCTCTAGCGGTCCGCCCGCGGCCGCACGGCCGGGGGCCTGCACAGCCGTATTGGCACCTCAGCCCGGTTCCGTCATACTGGCACGCGATGGTGACGAGAAAGGGGCCGCCTCCCGCCCGCGCCGCGACCCGGTCGCGGGCGGCGACGAAGCGGACGACCGGTCGGCGTCGCCGGCCGCCGGCACCGACCGCCGCGGCGCTGCGCAGCCTCTCGACCCGGCTGGCCACCGTGCGCGAGAACGAGCGCGCCCGGATCTCGCGTGCGCTCCACGACGAGCTCGGCCAGATGCTGACGACGCTCAAGCTGGATCTCACGTGGCTGACCGCGGAGATCACCCGGCGCGAGGCCCATCCGCCGCTGCTCCTCGTCAACCGGCTGCAGTCGATTGTCGGACTGGTCGACGTCACGATCGGCACCGTGCGCCGGATCTCCCTCGACCTGCGGCCGCCCGTCCTCGACCATCTGGGGCTGGCCGAGGCGGTCAAGTGGGAAGCGACGACGTTCGAGGCACGGACCGGCATCCGGTGCCGCTTCCGGTCGCACGTGCCGCCGGGCCGGATCGTGCAGCTCCAGGCGACGGTGCTCTTCCGAATCCTGCAGGAGGCGCTGACCAACGTGGCCCGTCATTCGCACGCCGGCGCAGTCCGGATTGATCTCCGCGAGGAACGCGGGCGCGTGCGGCTCGACGTGCGCGACAACGGGAGGGGGATCACCGACGTGGAAATCGCCGATGCCCGGTCGATCGGCCTGCTGGGGATGCGCGAGCGGGCGCTGAGCGTCGGCGGCGAGCTGACGGTGGCCGGGGCGCCCGGGCGCGGGACGGTCGTGACGGTGACGCTGCCGCGGCCGCGGAACGGGGAGGCGCGGCACTAGCATGGTCGCCAGCGCGCTCGCCGAGCAGCCGCCCGCCGCCGTCACGACGACGCGGATCCTGCTCGTCGACGATCACCCGGTGGTGCGGCAGGGCATCCGCCAGATTCTGTCCGACGCCCTGAGCCCCGCGATCATCACGGAGGCGGACGAGGGCGGGGCGGCCCTGCGGTACCTCGAGACGGCCAGCTGGGACGCGGTGATTCTCGACATCACGCTGCCGGGGCGGAGCGGGCTGGACGTGCTGCGCGACATCCGGCGGAGCTATCCGGACCTGCCGGTGCTGATGCTCAGCATGCACCCCGCCGAGCAGTTCGCCCGCCGGGTCCTCGACGCCGGGGCGTCGGGCTACCTCACCAAGGACAGCGCGCCCGCCCAGCTCATCAAGGCGGTCCGGCTCGTGCTGAGCGGCCGGCGGTACCTCAGCCCCGATCTCATCGAGGAGCTCGTCGGCGAACGGCCCGGGGCGCCGGCGCGGCCGCACGAGGCGCTGTCGGACCGGGAGTACCAGGTGCTCCGGATGATCGCGTCGGGGCAGACGGTGTCGCAGATTGCCGCGGCGCTGTCGCTCAGCGTGAAGACGGTCAGCACGTACCGGGTGCGCGTGCTGGAGAAGATGAAGATGCACAGCACCGTCGAACTCATGCGGTACGCCATCGAGAACCACCTGGTGGACTGAGACCGGCCCCGCGGCTGACAGGCGGCCGCGCGACCCGATAAACTACCTCCATGCACAATCCGCAGGTTCCCGAGACGCTCGAAGGCTGGAGCGTGCTGCATCAGATGTTCCGGATCCGCTGGGACGCGCTGCGCGGGCTGTCCGGCGCCGACCGCCGCGCCCTGGCCGAGGAGGCGGCCGCCACGCTGGCGCCGATGGAAGACCGGCCCGACGGCCAGACGACGCTCGTCCAGCTGCTCGGGCACAAGGGCGATCTCATGCTGGTCCATTTCCGGCCAGACTTCGACGCCCTGGGCGCCTGCGAGCTGGCGCTGGCCCGCCTGCGTCTGTCGGACTATCTGGCGCCGACGACCTCCTACGTGTCGATCGTCGAGCTCGGCATGTACGAGATGACCGCGAAGGTACATCAGGATCTGGCCGCGCGCGGCCTCGTCCCGGGCCGCGACGAGTTCGAGCAGGCCTTCGACGAGGAGATGGCGCGCCAGCGCGAGCGCGTGAAGAGCCGCCTGTTTCCGGCGCTCCCGGACGGCCGGTTCGTCTGCTTCTATCCGATGAACAAGCGCCGGGGCGAAGTGAAGAACTGGTACATGGTCCCGTTCGAGCGGCGCGCCGCCATGATGCGCGAGCACGGCATGATCGGACGGCACTATGCCGGCCGCGTCGTGCAGGTGATCTCCGGCTCGATCGGGTTCGACGACTGGGAGTGGGGAGTCGACCTGTTCGCCGACGAGCCGCTCGTCTTCAAGAAGCTGATCTACGAGATGCGGTTCGACGAGGCGAGCGCCGACTACGCCGAGTTCGGACCGTTCTACATCGGCCGCCGGTTTGCCGCCCGGAGCCTGTCCCGGCTGCTGGACGGGGAGCCGCCCGAGCCTCCGGCCCGCCGGCCGTAGCGCGTTTCAGGCGCCGCCCCCTTCGTTCCGACGCTCCGCGCCCGGAGGCCGGCCGTGTGCGATTCCGCACACGGCCCGGGCCCGCTTCAGGACTCCCGCCCCGCGACCGCCCGTTTGACGCCCCGCTAAGCCGTTCAGGATGCGCGAGTTCCGAGTGATGACCTGCCGATTCAAGCCGGCGTGCGCAATGCCGAATAATCAAGACGAGTGTGGCAGGGATCCCCCCTGTCCACGGCCGCCGATGAGCAACGAACGAGCCCCTCGCCTCTTCATCGTGGATGACGACCCCGGCGTGCTGGAGGTCGTGAGCCGCTTTGGCCGGTCGGCCGGCTATCAGGTGTTCACGTTCCTGAACCCGACGCAGGCGCTGAACGAGATCGCCGTACGGCCGCCCGACGCGGCGCTGGTCGATCTGCGGATGCCCTCGATCGGCGGCATTCCGGTGCTGCGCGAGATCAAGCGCCGCGCGCCGACCTGCGAAGTCATCCTGATGACCGGCTACGGGACGATCGAGACGGCGATGGAGGCGGTGAAGCTCGGCGCGGCCGACTACCTGCGCAAGCCGCTCGACTTCCAACGCGTGACCGAGCTCCTGTCGGGCATCCGCGACGAGGTGCTGCGCAACCGGAAGGTCGCCGCGATCGAAGGCGACCTGATCAAGCACCTGCAGTTCCAGGGGATGATCGGGCGGACGTCGCAGATGCTCGAGCTGTTCCGGCTGATCCGCCGCATCGCGCCGCACTTCACGACGGCGCTCATCACGGGGGAGACCGGGACCGGCAAGGAGCTGGTGGCCCGGGCGCTGCACGCGCTCGGCGCGCGCCGCGAGCGGCCGTTCATCCCGGTCAACTGCTCGGCGATCGTCGAGACCCTGTTCGAGAGCGAGCTGTTCGGCCACACCAAAGGGGCGTTCACGGGCGCCACCGATTCGCGGCCGGGCCTGTTCGAACGGGCGAACGGGGGCGTCATCTTCCTGGACGAGATCGGCGAGCTGCCGCTGGCCGCGCAGTCGAAGTTCCTGCGGGTGCTCGAGGACGGCATCATCACGAAGGTCGGCGCGAGCGAGACCCACAAGGTGGACGTCCGGCTCGTGGCCGCGACCAACCGCGTGCTCGAGCGGGAGGTGCAGGAAGGCCGGTTCCGCGCGGACCTCTATTACCGCCTGCACGTCGTCGGCCTGCACGTCCCCGCCCTGCGGGAGCGCCGCGACGACATTCCGCTGCTGGCCCGCGGCTTCGTGGACGAGTACAACCGCCAGTTCGGCAAGACGCTGCGCGGCCTGACGCCCGAGGCCGAACAGATGCTGACGGCCTACGACTGGCCCGGCAACGTCCGCGAGCTGCGCAACGTGCTCGAGCGGGCCTGCATGCTCGCCGACAGCGAGTTCGTCGACCGCAAGGATCTCGTCCTGACGTCCGGACTGGCGCCGCTCGACGACGCCACGGCGGTGACGCGATCGGTCCGGCCGATCCAGGAGATCGAGCGGGCCGAGATCGTGCGGGCGCTGGACGAGACGGCGGGGAACAAGAAGGAAGCGGCCCGGCGGCTGGGCATCAGCCGGCGCGCGCTCTACCGCCGCCTCGAGAAGTTCGGCCTCGCTCCGGCCGGCGCGCTCGTCAGCTAGGCCGCGACTCCCCCCAAGGCTCCACCAGCCACCGGTCCGCCTGCCGTTCGAGCGGCGCCGTGCGCCGCCGCGTGCCGTCGCGTCAGCGGTAGTTGCCGAACTGGAGGGCGACGCCGAGATCCTGGCTGCGCAGCAGATCCATGACCGCCTGGAGGTCGTCCTTGGAGGGCGAGGAGATGCGGACCTGGTCGCCCTGGATCGCCGCCTGCACCCTCTTCATCTTCTGGTCCTTGAGGATCCGGACGATCTCGCGCGCGGCGTCGCTGGGAATGCCCTGCTGGAGGGTGACGACCCGCCGGACGGCGCCGCCCAGCGCGTGCTCGATCGGGCCCGGCTTGAAGTTCTGCACCGGAAGGTGACGCCGGACCAGCCGCGTCTGCACGATCTCCCACAGCGCGTTCATCTTGAACTCGTCGTCCGCGGTGAGCGTGAGGGTCGCCTCCGTCCGCTCGAACTCGATCTCGGCGCGGGCGCCCTTGAAGTCGTAGCGCTGGCCGACCTCCTTGCGCGCCTGGTTGATCGCGTTGTCGACCTCCTGGAGGTCGATCGTGGACGACACGTCGAACGAGAAGGTGGCTGCCATGTCCCGCTATGTTAACGGACCGCCGTCGGGCCGTCGAGCCGCCCGGTGCGGTTGCGGCGGCCCGGCCGGCGTTCTATACTGCTGACTCTTCACTTCCTGCTGTCGCGCGGGCCTTCCGCGGTCTCGCGCCGACCCGGCGCCGGCGGTCGACGGATGACCGGGTGCCGGCCGACGGCGGATCCAGCGCCCGAGCCTGTCCATGCCCGAACGTCCGGCGCCTCTCGTGCTCCTCGTGGACGACTACCCGGATGCGCGGGAGATGTACACGGAGTACCTGCGGTTCGCCGGCTTCCGGGTCGCCGAGGCGGGCAGCGGCGCGGAGGCGATCGACCAGGCCGCGCGCCTGCAGCCGGACATCATCCTCATGGACCTGTCGCTGCCCGGCATGGACGGCTGGGAGGCGACGCGCCGCCTCAAGGCGGCGGCGCGGACGCGGGCGATTCCCGTGCTGGCGCTGACGGGCCACGCGCTCGAAGGGTATTCGGCGGAGGCGAAGCGGGTCGGTTGCGACGGGTTCCTCACGAAGCCGTGCCTGCCCGATGTGCTGGTGGCCGAAATCCGGCGGCTGCTCGACGATACCGGGGCCGACGCGGCGGCCGGCTGAGGGCCGGCGGGCACCGGCGCGAAGAAAGGGCCAGATGAGCGAAGCCCTGCGGCGGGTCGGCGTCACCCGGGTGCGGGCCGATGATCGCGCGCCGGCGCTCGACCTCGCGGCGGTCGAAGAACCGCTCGAAATCCGGTTGCATGGCGAGCCGTTCGCCGTCATCATGCGCACGCCGGGCGCCGACGTCGAGCTGGCGGCCGGATTCCTGCTGGCCGAGCAGATTGTGCGCCACGCCGACGATCTCGAGACGATCGCGCGGTGTCCCGACGCGGACGACGCCGCCGGGGGGAACGTGCTGGACGTGAGGCTGGACGGCCGCTGGACCGGCGACCTGCCGGCGCTGCTGGCGTCCCGCCGTCAGGTGGTGACCGGGTCGTCGTGCGGCCTGTGCGGCCGCCGCACGATCGCCTCGTTGCGCGCCGAGGCGCCGGCGCCGGCGGCCGGCTGGACGATCGATCCCGCGCGCGTGTCGGCGCTGCCGGTTCAGCTCCGCCGCGCCCAGGCGGTCTTCGAGGAGACCGGCGGCCTGCACGCGGCCGGTCTCTTCCGGCCGGACGGCACGCTGGAGGCGATCGCCGAGGACGTGGGCCGGCACAACGCCGTCGACAAGGTGATCGGGCGCATGCTGCTCGCCGGGCGCCTGCCGCTGGCGGCGCATCTGCTGGTGGTCAGCGGCCGGGCCTCCTTCGAGATCGTGCAGAAAGCCCTGCTGGCCGGGATTCCGCTCGTCGCGGCGGTCTCCGCCCCGTCCAGCCTCGCGATCGATCTCGCGGCGGAGACCGGTATCACGCTGCTGGGATTCGTCAGGGGCGACACCTTCAATATCTACGCGCATCCCGGGCGGATTGCGCGGGTGAGGACTCTGTGAGGCGTCCGGCGCGCTGGGTCTCGCTCGATCCGTTCGGCCTGGGGCGCCAGAAGCCGCACCATTATTTGGAGATCGCGAAGGTCGCCTGGGCCAACCGCGACCAGCTGCCGTTCGCGCTGCGCATCCTGCGGCACGGCACGTGCGACGGATGCGCGCTCGGCACCTCCGGACTCTCCGACTGGACGATGGACGGGACGCACCTCTGCATGGTGCGGCTCGAACTGATGCGGCTGAACACCGCGCCGGCGCTCGACACGCGCCGGCTGACGGACGTCGCCGCGCTGCAGGCGCGCTCGTCCGCCGAGCTGCGCGCACTCGGACGGCTGTCCGAGCCGATGCTGCGGCGGCGGGGGGAGCCCGGCTTCGCGGTCGTCTCGTGGGAGGAGGCGCTCGACCTGACGGCCCGCCGCCTGCGCGAGACCGATCCGGCGCGCGCCGCGTTCTACCTCACGTCCCGCGGCATCACCAACGAGGTCTACTACGCCGCGCAGAAGGCCGCCCGGTTCCTCGGCACGAACCACATCGACAACTCAGCGCGCCTCTGCCATGCCGCGTCGACGCTGGCCATGAAGCGGAGCCTCGGTCACGGCGCCAGCACCTGCAGCTACCGCGACTGGCTCCACGCCGGCCTCATCGTCTTCTTCGGGGCGAACACGCCGAACAACCAGCCGGTCGCCACGAAGTACCTGTATTACGCGCGCCGGAACGGCGCCCGGGTGGCCGTGGTCAACACCTTCCGGGAGCCCGGCTTCCAGCAGTACTGGATCCCGTCCGTGCCCGAGAGCGCCCTGTTCGGCACGAGGTTCGCCGATCACTGGTTCGACGTGCACACGGGCGGCGACCTCGCGTTCCTCCTCGGCGTGCTGCGGGCGCTGGTCGACCTGCCGGACGGACAGGGGATCGACGAGGCGTTCGTCCGCGCGCACACGACCGGCTTCGAGGCGGCGCGGGCCACGGCCCGTGCCGCCGACTGGGCCGCGCTGGAGGCGGAGAGCGGCAGCACGCGCGAGCGGATGGAGGCGTTCGCCAGGCTGCTGGTCGAGTGCCCCGACACCGTGTTCGTCTGGTCGATGGGCCTGACGCAGCATGCCCACGGCGTCGACACGATTCAGGCGCTGCTGAACGTCGCCCTCGCCCGGGGGCTCACCGGGCGGCCGAACCGCGGCCTCGTCCCGATCCGCGGCCATTCGGGCGTGCAGGGCGGCGCCGAAGTCGGCTGCGTTCCCGGGGTCAGCCCGGAGACCGCGGCCCGCTGGGAGCAGGTCTGGGGCTTCCCCGTGCCGGACCACCGGGGCTGGACGACGGTCGAGATGATCGACGCGGCCGCGCGCGGCGACGTCGATGCGTTCTGGATCGTCGGCGGCAATTTCCTGGAGACCGTGCCGGACGAGGCCCGCAACCGCGAGGCGCTGCGCCGCCCCCGCTTCCGCCTCCATCAGGACATCGTCCTGTCGTCCGCCATGCTCGTCGATCCGTCCGACGAGGTGCTGCTGCTGCCGGCCGCCACACGGTACGAGTCGCCCGGCGGCGGCACCGAAACGTCCACGGAGCGCCGCATCATCTTCTCGCCGGAAGTGCGCGGCCGGCGAATCGGCACCGCGAAGCCGGAGTGGTGGGTGTTCGGCGAGGTGATGGCGAGGGCGAGACCGGAGCGGGCCGGCCAGATCCGGTTCGCGGACGCCGAGGCCGTCCGGCGCGAGATCGCGCAGGCGGTGCCGCTCTACGCCGGCATCGAGCGGCTGGCGCAGAAGGGCGACCAGGTGCAGTGGGGCGGCGAGCGGCTCTACGGCGACGGCCGGTTTGCCACGCCCGACGGCCGCGCGCATTTCGAGCCGACGCCCGCCGGCCGGGTCACGCGGGCGCCGGGCGCGTTCGCGGTCTCGACGCGCCGCGGCAAGCAGTTCAATTCGATGGTGCAGCACGAGATCGACCCGCTGACCGGCGCCGGCCGTGATGCGATCTTCATGAGCGAAGCGGACGCCCGCCGGCTCGGCGTCCAGGACGGCACGCCGGTCACGCTGGTGTCGGGCCCCCGGCGGTATCGCGGCCGCGTGAAGGTCGCCCCCATCAGGGACGGCAACCTCGAGGTGCACTGGCCCGAAGGCATGGGCCTCCTGTCGGACGCCATCGACCCCGGCTCACTCGAACCGGACTACAACGCGATGGTGACGGTGGAACGGGACGGGCAATGAGGACGTGTTCGCGCGCCGTCCGCCTGAGCGCGGCGTTCGTGACGCGCCGCCTCGTCGATCCTCACGTCGTCGTGCGCGCGAAGCGCGGCTGATACCCCAGGGCCCCCCGGATGAACCCCGCCTCCTCCAGGAACGGCGCGATCGGATGCGCGGCCGCCGGCGCTCCGTTGATGGTGCCGATCAGCATGCCGCGCGGCGCGTCGCCCCCCGCGGTCGCGATCTGCCCGAGCTGCGCCGCCACGGCGCGCGCCACGTGCGTCCGCCGCGGCTCCTCGGGCGGCAGATTGATCCAGACCTGGCGGTCGCGCCGGCCGACGTAGGCGGCGCAGGCCCCGTCGGCCAGGACGACCAGCGCGCCGACCGATCGGGTGGGCCCGCGTCCGGGCGGCGCGGGTCCGGCGGCGCCGGCCGCCTGCGGCCACGGCAGCACGCTGCCATACAGACTGGCGGGATCGGTCGCCGCCAGACGGACCGCGCCGACCTCGTCGGGCTCGTCGCGGCCGGCGCGCAGCAGGTCGAGCGCCGCGGGCGACGCGAACTGCAGGCCGCCGAGACCGGCGACGAAGTAGCCGCGGTGGGCGCGCCCGCGCGCCTCGAGCGCCTGCAGCGCATCGTAGACGCTGGTGAATCCGCCCGGAATCCCCTCGGCCGTGATCGCTTCGCGCGTCAGCACGCCGTGGCGCGCCAGCAGCTGCTGCGCCAGTGCGGCGCTCCAGGCCGTGGCCGTGCGCCGAGGATCCTCCCGCGACGCCACCAGCCACCAGCGCCCTTCGGATCCCGGCGGGCCGAGGCGCCGCGGGCCGGGCCCGGCGGCCGCGCGCGATCGGCCGCGCACCGCCTGCCGCCCGCTCAGCCAGCTCCGCAGCGCGTGAAACGAATCGTTCGCCACGAGACCGCGCCACACGAGGCGCCAGAGCGCCTCGACCGTCTCGGCCGGGTAGCCGCCGCCGGCCGCGTCATGCAGCGGACCGAAGAACGCGGCCCCGTGCGCCTGCAGGGCGTCGAGCAGGCGCGATTCCCGCGCCGGCAGGTCGCCGGCCGGCCCCCGCGGCGGCAGCAGCGCGCCGACGCGGTCGGCCAGATACAGCGCGATCCGCCCGTCCCGGTCGGCGAGCGGAGCCACCCCGATCCAGACCACGAGACCGGCGGCTGCCAGCCGATCGAGATCGGCCGGCCCGAACGGGTCGAGTCGCGCCGGCAGGATCTGCGTCTCCAGAATCGACGCTGGCAGCGGCGTCCCTTGCAGCGTCTCGATCGTGTCAAGGATGGCGTCGGGACCGCCGGCCCGCCGTGCGGCCAGACCGTGCCACGCCACGGCCAGCCGTTGCAGGGCTTCGGGCGGGACCGGCTCCACTTCGTGGCGGAGCCGCGCGCGTGACCGGCGTCGCAGGCTGTCCAGCACCTCCGGTTCGCACCACTCCGGCCCGGCGCCGCCCGGCCGGAACTGTCCCTCGAGCAGCCGGCCCTCACGCGCCAGCCGGTCGAGCGTGTCGGCCGCCTGTCGCGGCGGCAGCCCGAAGCGCGTGGCGAGTTCAGCGGTCGTGAACGGGCCGTGCGTCCGGGCGTACCGCATGACGAGCTGCGGAAGCGCGCCGGGGACCGGCGCCTGCAGCGCCTCCGGGACGGCGGGCGGCAGCGGGCAGCCCAGCGCGTCCCGGTACCGGGCGGCATCTTCGACGGCGACCAGCCTCGGCTCGCCGCCGATCTCCAGGATCAGGGCGCGCTGATCGGCGACGAGGCGATCGGCTGCGCGGGCCGCCCGGCCGCCTTCAACGCGCCGCGCGATCTCGGCCGGCGACAGGTCGCCCAGGCGCAGCAGCAGGTCGTGCACCGCATCGTCGTGCCTGGCGCGGCCGTGCTCGCCGAGCCGCTGCAGGTCGCGCTCGAGATCCGCCAGGGCCCGCGGATCGATCAGCTCGCGCAGCTCGGCGTCGCCGAGCAGTTCCCGCAACTGCGCCTGGTCGACCGCCAGCGCCTGCGCCCGCCGCTCGGCCAGCGGCGTGTCGCCGTCGTAGATGTAGTTCGCGACGTAGTTGAACAGCAGCGACGCGGCGAACGGGGACGGCCGCTCGATGTCGACCACCGCCAGCCGCAGCGCGCCCTGCCGGAGCCGGCCCAGCACGTCGGCGAGCGCCGGCAGGTCGAACACGTCGTGCAGGCATTCCCGGTACGTCTCCAGGATCGCCGGAAACGATCCGGATCCCGCGGTCGCGGCCAGCAGGTCGGCCGCCCGCTTCCGCTGCTGCCAGAGCGGCGTGCGCAGGCCGGGGCGCCGCCGCGGCAGGAGCAGGCAGCGGGCCGCCACCTCCCGGAAGCGCGCCGCGAACAGCGCGGTCCCGCCCAGCTCCCGCGTGACGAGATCCGGCACCGTCTCGGCGGGGGGCAGCAGCAGGTCGACGTCCGGCGGCGCTTCCGCGTCCGGGAACCGGACGACGAACCCGTCGTCGCCGCACATCGTCTCGACGTCGATGCCGAGCGCGGCGCGGACGCGCGCCTGCACCGCCATGGCCCAGGGCGTGTGGACCCGGCTGCCGAGCGGCGACAGTACGCAGACCCGCCAGTCCCCGACTTCGTCCCGGCATCGCTCGACGGCGATCGTCTCGTCGTCGGGCACCGTGCCGGTCGCCCGCCGCTGCTCCTGGAGGTACGCGAGCAGCAGTTCGGCGGCCGGCGGCTGGAGGTCGTGAGCCTGGACGAGCCGCGCGACCGCCACCGGGTGCGGCACGCCGCTCAGCTCGCGGACGAGGCGTCCGATCATGAGGCCGAATTCGAGCGGCCGGCCGGGGCCGTCGCCGTGCCAGAACGGCATGCGGCCCGGTTCGCCCGGCGCCGGCGACACCAGCACGCGGTCGTGCGTGATCCCGTCGATCCGCCAGCTCGAGGCGCCGAGCAGGAAGACGTCGCCCACCCGGCTCTCGAACACCATTTCCTCGTCCAGCTCGCCGACGCGCGACGGCGCCCGGCCGGTGCCGGCGAGGAAGACGCCGTACAGCCCGCGATCCGGAATGGCTCCGGCGTTGACGACGGCGATCCGCCGGGCCCCCTCGCGCGCGGTGACCAGGCCGCGCGCCCGGTGCCACGTCAGGCGCGGCGTGATCGCGGCGAAGGCGTCGGACGACCCGCGTCCCGAGAGCATGTCGAGCAGGTCGTCGAACGCCCGGCGGCCCAGCCGCGCGTACGGCGCCGCGCCGCGGACCGCGTCGAACAGGCGGTCGACCGGCCAGTCGTCCATGGCGGCCATCGCCACGATCTGCTGCGCGAGCACGTCGAGCGGATTGCGGGGATAGCGCGTGGCTTCGATCGCGCCGGCGTGCATCGCCGCCGTCACCGCGGCGCAGGCCAGCAGATCGCCGCGGTATTTCGGCACGATCACCCCTTCGCTCACGGCGTCCGCGCGGTGACCGCTGCGCCCGATCCGCTGAATCCCGCTGGCGACCGACGGCGGCGCTTCGATCTGCACGACGAGATCGATCGCGCCCATGTCGATGCCGAGCTCCAGCGAGGACGTGGCGACCAGCGCGCGCAGCGTGCCGGCCTTCAGCTGTGCCTCCACGTCCAGCCGCTGCTCGCGCGCCAGGGAACCGTGATGCGAGCGGACCAGCGTCTCGCCGGCCAGCTCGTTGAGCGCGCCGGCGAGCCGTTCCGCGAGCCGCCGGCTGTTGACGAAGATCAGCGTCGAGTGATGGCCGCGGATGAGCTGGAGCAGCCGTGGATGGATGGCGGCCCAGATGGACGGCGGCGCCGGGGCGCCCGGCGCGCGCGCCGGCCGCTCGCGCGCCCCGGCTTGCACGGGCATTTCCACCTGGAGCCGGATCGGACGGCTCCGCCCTGCATCGACGATGCTGACCGGCCGATAGCTCGAACGGGTCGTTTGACCGGCCGCCGGCTCGTCGAACTCGCCGCGGACCGGATCCGGCGGCTCGGAGGCTGCCGGGTGGCCGCGCGGATGAGCCGAGCGGCGCCGCCCGCGCGCGACACGGGCGGGGGCGACGCCTCCCAGGAAGCGGGCGACCTCATCCACCGGGCGCTGTGTGGCCGACAGGCCGATGCGCTGCGGCGGCCGCGCGCACAGCGCCTCCAGCCGTTCGAGCGAGAGCGCCAGATGAGCGCCCCGCTTGACCGGGACGAGCGCGTGGATTTCGTCCACGATGACCGTGTCGATCGAGTGCAGAGCGGCGCGGGCGTTCGACGTGAGAAGCAGGTAGAGCGATTCCGGTGTCGTGATCAGAATGTCGGCCGGCTGGCGCCGGAAGCGCGCCCGGTCGGCCGCGGGCGTGTCGCCGCTGCGGACGCTGACGGCCGGCCGCCGGACGGGCAGTCCGGATCGCGCGGCGAGCTCGGCGATCCCGTCGAGGGGGCGCTGGAGGTTGCGCTCCACGTCGACGGCGAGTGCCTTGAGGGGCGACACGTAGAGCACGCGGCAGCCGGGCGCGGCCGGCGCCGGCTGGAACATCAGGCGGTCGAGGCACCAGAGGAAGGCGGCCAGCGTCTTGCCGCTGCCGGTCGGGGCGAGGATCAGCGCGGAGTCGCCCCGCGCAATCACCGGCCAGGCGGCGGTCTGCACCGGCGTCGGGCGAGCGAAGGCGGTCACGAACCAGTCCTGGACCGCCGGGTGGAACAGGGAGAGCGGCGCGGACGCATCCACGGTCTCATCTTAGCGTGAGCGTGCGAAACGCATCCGGGTGGAGGGCGGACGGGAGGCACGATCCATGGCAAGTCCGGCGAAGCGGTTCGAGCAGGCGTTTCCCGACCAGGGCCAGCTGTACGAGACGCTGCTGGACGCCCAGAGCGACATGGGCGACGGCCTGCTGATCATCGAGGAGTACCGCATCACGTACGCGAACGCGGCGGCGGCCGAGATCAGCGGGCGCAGCGTCGAGGAACTGCTCGCCCTGCCGTCGGTGTTCGATCTGATCCCGATGGACGAGCGGCGCCGGCTGGCGCAGCGGTTCGACCGGGCCGCCAGCCTGGATCGGATCCGCAATCACTGCGAGTCGACCATTCTCCGCCGCGACGGCCAGCGGGTGGAGCTGGAGCTGTCGGTCCAGAACGTGCCGACCACGTTCGGCCGGCGGGTCGTGGTGGTCGCCCGGGACGTCTCCGAGCGCAAGCAGATGGAGCGGACGCTGCGGAGCTCGGAGGCGCGCTATCGCCTGCTGTTCGACAGCACGGTGGCCGGGCTGTGCGTCTCGACCATCGAAGGCTACCTCATCCAGTGCAACACGGCGTTCGCGCGGATGCTGGGCTTCGCGACCGCGGAGGAGGCGCTGGCCAATCCCGCGTCCGATCTCGACCTGGCGAGTCCGGACGGCGGCGCGATTCTGCGTGATCTCCGGGCGCGCGGCGCGGTGACCGACTTCGAGATCCCGCTGCGGCGGCGCGACGGCTCGACGGCGTGGGTGGTGGGCAACGCCACGCTGCTCGATCGCTTCGACGACGGGCCGACGCTGGTCGAGACGATCTTCATCGACGTCACGGAGCGCCGCGCGCTGCAGGCGCAGCTGTACCAGTCACAGAAGCTGGAGGCGATCGGGCGGCTGGCCGGCGGCGTCGCCCACGACTTCAACAACCTCCTGACGGCCATCCAGGGCTACAGCGAGCTCACGCTGAGCGATCTGGGCACGCACCCGCTGCGCGAGCAGATCGAGGAGATCCGCAAGGCCGCGCAGCGGGCGGCCACGCTCACGCGCCAGCTGCTGACGTTCAGCCGCCGGCAGGTGGTCGCGCCGCGGGTCCTCGATCTCAACGCCGTCGTCCGGTCGCTGCAGAGCATGCTGCGGCCGCTGATCGGCGAAAACGTCGCCCTGACGGCCGCCCTCACCGAGCCGCTGTGCGAGGTGCGCGCCGACCAGGGGCAGCTCGAGCAGGTGATCGTGAACCTCGTCGTGAACGCCCGCGACGCCATGCCCGACGGCGGCACGATCACGATCGAAACGGCCCGCGCCGACGTCCGGGCCGGCGAGGCGCGGCGCTACTCGGGGGCGAACCCCGGGCCGCACGCCGTGCTGCGCGTGCGCGACACCGGCGTCGGCATGACCGCCGACGTGCAGGCCCACCTCTTCGAGCCGTTCTTCACGACCAAGCCGGCGGGCCGGGGCACCGGGCTCGGGCTGCCCACGGTCTACGGCATCGTGCAGCAGAGCGGCGGCCACCTCCGCGTCGAGAGCCGGCCGGGGGCAGGGTCGACGTTTGCGATCTACCTGCCGGTCGCCTCCCGCGAACAGCCGGCGGCGCCGGCGTCGTCGCCGGTCGTTCAGGCGAAGCCGGGCACGGAAACGGTGCTCGTCGTCGAGGACGAGCCCGAGGTGCGGGCGCTGGCGCGCCGCGTCCTGGAGCGGCAGGGGTACCAGGTCGTCGAAGCCTCGCAGGCCGACGAGGCGCTCCAGTTGTCCGACGCCCGGCCGGGCGCGATCCACCTGCTGCTGAGCGACGTCGTCCTGCCGCACATGAGCGGCTGCGCCCTCGCCGGGCGCCTGCGGTCGCGGCGGCCGGAGATGAAAGTGCTGTTCATGTCGGGCTACGACGAAGACGACCTGGCGCAGCACGGCTTCACGCCCGACGCCGCCAGGCTGCTGGTCAAACCGTTCCTGCCCGAAGAGCTGGCCCGCGTCGTGCGCGACGTCCTCGACGCCTGAGCGGCGCGCGCCGCGCGCGCGGGCCGTCCGTTCTCCGCCGCCTGCCCACGCCGCCTCCAGAGACGGTATAATGAGTGGTTGGGGATCCCGCGGTGCGCCGATGCCGCGCGGTCACCACGGCGGGACGCGCACCTCTGCGCGGCCGGACACGCGCTCTATGACGATCCGCAGCTGCCCGCCCTGCGATGGTCGCGCACGAGGACATAATGGGTGATGGTGGAGAAGGCCTGATCGACGCGGATGCCCGCATTCAGGAGCGGATGGACGATCTGGAGCGGGCGCGGGCGGGTCGCAACGGGGGGCTGATCAGAAACCCCGAGCACGTGCGCACGCTGGAATCGCTGAAGCTCGCGCGGACCGATCTGAACCGCCAGTTCGAACACACGGCGCACGACGCCAGGCGGCACCAGATTTCGAAGGCGATCGAAGAGCTGGACCGGCGGATCGCCGAGACGATGGTGCTGGTCGACAAGTAACGCGCGGGCCGGCCTCAGCGGCCGCGCCACCAGGCCAGGTCGGCGTCCCGCGGCGCGTGCGCCGCGATATCCTGCGCCATCAGCTCGAGGCGACCGGCGAGCGGCAGCGGTCCTGCCCAGCAATGCGGCTCGTGCGGCCCGTACATGATGCTGCCCCCGTAGGGCGGGTCGGTCGTGGTCGCCAGATAGTCGTCCAGCAGGTGGACCGCGTTGTTCAGGTAGTACGTGTCCATGTCGCCGACCCAGATATGCAGCTTGCCCGCCAGCTGCGGGCCCACCTCGGCCCAATGCGTCTTCAGGTAGTGGGTCAGGTCCATGTGGTCGCGCCAGTAGGCGGCCACCTGCGGATCGATGGCGCCGGTCTGCGGATTGATCAGCGGCTGGAAGTACCCGTGGTCGCCCACCGGACCGAACACCGCCTCCCAGACGTCCCATTGCTCGCCTGAGCGCCCCTGATCCCCGCGCGCCCGCTCGTAGTTCATCTCCTGCTGCATCGTGTTGAGGACGACCCCGCTGGTGTTGCGCATGCCCGGCAGCGGGACGGTGATCCCGTCGACCTGCCGGAACCAGGCGTTCGGCCAGTCGTAGATGTCCACGATCTGGAACGCGTGGAAGTCGACCGGATCGGGGCAGTAGGAGTACGTCCCGCCGAAGAAGTCCGGGTGGAAGATCTGGAGGGCCAGCGACTCCCAGCCGCCGGTCGACCCGCCCGACACCACCCGCGCGTACGGCTGCGCGATCGTCCGGAAGTGCGCGTCGATGTACGGGATGAGCTCCTGCGTGATCGCCTGCCCGTACGGGCCGACGTTCGGCGAGTCGACGGCGTACGAGTCGTCGTAGTACGGCGTCGGGTGCTGGAACGTCACGTAGAGCATCCGCGGGAAGCCGTCCGACAGCCAGGCGCGCGTGAACGCGTCTTCCGCCTCCGCCCGCCCGCGCAGGCGCGCGTCGGCGCCGGGCGGAAGGGCCACCGGCTCCTCGAAATGCCCGGGCGCCGCGGTCGAGAAATGGCCCTGCTCGTAGTCGACCGGATAGCGGACCGCCGTGTTCGTCGCGTAGCCGCGCGGCAGCAGCACCGTCGCGCCGATGTCGATCGGATGCCCCCAGAACTTCGTGAGCAGCGGGCTCTGGAACCGGATGTGCTTCACGTAGGCGGTGTCCGGCGGCATCGGGATCGGCGGGATGACCTTGTCGAGCGTGATCCGGATGGTCTGCGGCCCGCGGCCGGCATCGAGATGCACCAGGCGCGGCTCGCTGTACAGGTTGCCGGGGGAGATCGTGAACTGCTGGCCCTCCCAGTGATCCATGTGCATCCGGACGACGTGTCCGTCCGCGCGATGGAACGTCGTGTAGATGTCGAACAGGCCCTGCACGTAGTAGTCGCCGGCCGGCAGGCGGTCGAGCTGGTCGTACGGGTACCCGACGGCGGTGTCGTCGAGCACGGCCCACCGGCCCGGGCGCAGGCCGTCGATGTCCGTGCCGAAGAATGGCGCGAGCCCGGAATACTCTCTGATCTGGAGGCGCGGCTCCGGCGTCGCCGTCTTCGACAGGATCACGAACAGCCGCCCGTTGGTCGCCGTGGCGCGGACGCTCGCGGGAAAGGCCAGCTCGAAGCGGACCGCCGCCAGACCCGGGGCGGCCGTGTCGGCCGCCACGGCGCCGCCCGCGGCCGCCGCGGCGAGGGCGACCGCCGTCATCCACCGCCAGCCCGTTTTCATCGACGCTCCCTCCCTTGGGTGTCCCGCGCACCGGCCCTGCCGGACGTGGTGACGATGATATCGTCCGGCCCGCCGGCCGTCGACCCGTGCCGGGTCACTGCCCGTCCGGCCATTTCACCGGTCCGGGGATGGTGAGCCGCGGCACGCCGGGCGGCATCGAGGCCCCGTCGAGCTGCCGGTTGAGCTGCGGCACCCTGGTCGCGATCGCCTCGTCCAGCGCATCGATCGACGATTTGAGCTGCGCCAGCAGGTCGGCCAGTTCGGCTTCCTGCGCCGCCGTCGGCCGCGAGGTCGAGCGGCCCACGCCGCGTTCGAGGCCGCCGAGGCGGCCTGCGCCGCGCCCGATGCCGCGCTGCAGGGTGCTGATGGCGCTTCGCAGATCGCCAGCGGCGGTCTTCACGGCGGCCGGCGCCGTCCCGGACCGGTCGAGCGCCTCCACGAGCGCCGTCAGCTCCGTGTGCAGCCGCAGCGCGGCGTCGGCGGCCGGTCCGGCGGCCTGCTGGGCGCGGTAGACGCTCATCAGGAAGCGGAACTGCCGCGCGCGGTCCCCTTCGGTCGCGCGGACGCGCGGGTCGCCGGCGATCTCCAGCGCGGCGCGCGATTCGGCGGCGCCGGCCGTGAGCGTCACGGTGTAGCGTCCAGGCAGGACGGCCGGGCCGAGCGTCACGAGCGGCTCGCCGCCGGCCTCGCCGCCCGTCGGGTCGCCGCCGCCGCCGTAGTCGCCCGGGATCCGCGCCAGCGTGCTCTCGGGAGGTCGCGCCTGCGTGTCCACGCCGGGCGCGGCGGGGCGGGGGAGCGGAGGCGGGGGCGCGAGCCGCAGATCCCAGACGACCCGGTGCAGCCCCGGCGCGCCGGACGCCGTCAGTTCGCGGACCACGCGGCCGTCCGGCGCCGTGATGCGCAGCGTGGCCTCCGGCGCCGCCCGGTCGAGATAGTAGTCGAGCGTGGCGCCGTACGCCGGGTTCGCGCCGACGTAGACCGCCTGCGCCAGGAAGTCGCGGTGCTCGAGGTCGTTGAACGTCACGGCGCGCTGCGGCGGAAACAGGTACGCCGGCGCCGACAGCACCTGCGCATCGAGCTCCTCGAGCGGCGCGATGTCCATGATGTAGATGCCGCGGCCGTGCGTGCCGAGGATCAGATCGTGATCGCGCGGCTGGATCTCGATGTCTGGCACCGGCACGTCGGGCAGATCGTTCTTCAGGCGGAACCACGAGCGGCCGCGGTCCAGCGAGACCCACACGGCATCCTCCGTGCCGAGGAACAGCAGGTCCCCGTTCCGCGGATCCTCCTGGATGGTCCGCACCGGCACCGCCGGCAGCGACCCGGCGAGCGACGTCCAGCTCGCGCCGCCGTCGGCGCTCGTGTAGACGTACGCGTGGAAGTCGTCCTGGCGGTGGTTGTCGAACGTGACGTACATCCGCCCGGCGGCAAACCGCGACAGGACGACCCGGCTGGGGGCGGCGCCGGCCGGCAGGCCGGGAAACCGCGACGTGACGTTGGTCCACCGGACGCCCCCGTCCGAGGTCATCTGCACGTTGCCGTCGTCCATGCCGACGACCAGGAGGCCGGGCGTGACCGGCGATTCGGCCAGCGTGGTGGCGTTGCCGTACGACGAGACGCCGTCGTTCAGGCTGAGCGTGTGCGGCGACGGCCGCACGCCCATGATCGGCAGCGTGTCCCGATCGATCCCGCGGCTGAGATCGGGGCTGATCGGGAACCACGTGTCGCCGCGATCGAGCGACTTCCAGACCCGGTTGCCCGCCAGGTACAGCGTCAGATGGTTCTCCGGCGAAATCAGAATCGGCGTGGTCCAGTTGAAGCGCATCAGGGCCGGGCCCCTGCCCGGCGTGCCGGCGCCTTCCAGCTCGTGGACGTAGGGATCGATCGCCTTCACCTCACCGGAGCGGTCGTCGAACCGCATGAGCCGCCCGTCCTGCATCTCGACGTAGGCGGTCGTCGGGTCATCGGGATCGGCGGTGACGTACATGCCGTCGCCGCCGTCGACCTGGATCCAGTCGTCGTTGAGCGGGCCCACGCGGTGCCAGGTCGCGCTCGGCCCTTCCCACACGCCGTTGTCCTGCAGGCCGGCGTACAGCCGGTACGGATCGGCCCGGTCCGCACTCACGATGTAGACCTGGCCCAGCGGAATGTTGTTGAACCGGCGCCACGTCCGCGCGCGATCCCACGACATCCAGACACCGCCGTCGTTGCCGAGGACGATGAACGACGGGCGGTGCGGATCGATCCACATCGCATGGTGATCCACGTGGACGTTCCGCGCCCCGTCCGACCGGAACGTCCTCCCGCCGTCGTCGGAGACGTACAGCGGGCTGCCGAGCAGGTAGATCCGCCGGTCGTCCTCCGGATCGATCCGGATCTGGCTGAAGTACGAGGGGCGCGGCGCCAGAGGGCTCATCCGCGTCCAGGTGCGGCCGGCGTCGTCGGAGCGGAACACGCCGCCATCGGCGTTCTCGACCGACGCGTACACCACGTTCGGATTCCGCGCGTAGATGGCGAGGCCGATGCGCCCCGTGTCGCCGGCCGGGAGTCCGCCGGCGAGCTTCGTCCACGTCCGGCCGGCGTCGGTCGTCTTGTACAGGCCGCTGCCCGGGCCGCCGCCGTCGAACCCCCAGGGCGTCCGCCGGCGCTGGTACGCGGCCGCATACAGCACCAGCGGATTCGTCGGGTCCATGACGACGTCGACGAACCCGGTGTTCTCGTCGATGAACTTCGTGTTCGTCCAGGTGCGGCCTCCGTCGGTCGTCTTGAACAGGCCGCGCTCCCGGTTGGGCCCCCAGAGGTGGCCGAGCGCGGCGACGTACACGACGTCGGGATTGCGCGGATCGATGACGATCCGCCCGATGTGCTGCGTGTCGTCCAGCCCCATGTGCGTCCAGGTCCGGCCGCTGTCGGTCGACTTCCAGACGCCGTTGCCCCACGACGAGCTCTGGCGGTTGTTCGCTTCTCCCGTGCCCGCCCAGATGATCTGCGGATTCGACGGCGCCATGGCCAGTGCGCCGATCGACGTCGTGCCGGCATCGTCGAAGATCGGCCTCCAGGTCGTACCGCCGTTGACCGTCTTCCAGATGCCGCCCGTCGCCGCCCCGACGTAGATGACCGCCGGATGGCCGGGATCGGCGACGATGTCGTCGATCCGTCCGCCCATGATGGCCGGGCCGACGCTGCGCCAGTGCAGATCCGCCACGAGCCGCGACGGCGCGGCCGCGGCCCGCGCGCCCGGTGCCGCCGGCCCGAGCGACAGCGCCAGGAGCACACTGAGACAGAGCTTCGTCATCGCACACCTCGGCGGGATGACGCCGGGCTGACGCCCGGCGCGACGGACCCGGTGACACGTCCGGAGGCCGGGCTCCGGCCCCGGCCTCCGGACGACAGGCCTGCAGGGCCGCCGTTTACGACGGCGGCTCGATCGCCGAGATGTGCTGGCGCCGGACGACGTCGTTGAACGCCGCGATGTCCTTCTGCATCAGCGTGTCGTACCGCGCCGTCACCGCCTTGAGCCGCGCCTCCAGCTCGGCGTTCACGTCGATCATCCCCTTCGTGGGCGCCCCTTCACCCGACTGCACCCAGCCCGACAGGCTGCTCAGCTTGTTGTAGAGCTGAATCGGGATCTGCAGCACGTCCTCCGGCTCGGTCGCCTGGGGTTCGGTGAGGACGTCTTCGATCGCGTCGATCCGGCCGGTGAGATCCTTCGCGGCCGCCAGCACCGGCGCCGCGTCCGCCCGTCCGTGCAGCGTCCCGGTCAGCGCCGTCACCTGGGCGCGGACCGACCGCAGGCCGGTGATCATGTGGGCCACCGCGCTCAGCCGCCCGCGCAGCTCGAGCGACAGCCGGAGCTGCGCCTGGAGGTCGGCGGGCGGGACCCTGGATCGCGGGTCCTCCCGGACCTCGATCGTGCCGGTGGCCGTCTGGCCATCCGCGTCGACCGTCACGTGATACGTGCCGGGGAGCGCGTACGGACCCTCCAGGCCGCCCGCCTGCCAGACGATTGCGCCGGGCGAACGGACCGCGCCGTCGTAGCGCAGGTTCCAGACCGTCCGGTTGATGCCCTCGTGGGCGCTCGCCGGCGGCGGCGGGCCGAACCCGAACATCGCCATCAGGGGATTCACCGCTTCCCCTGCCGGCCGCCGCGACGAGATCGTGCGGACCACGTGCCCCTGCGCGTCGCTGATCGTGATCGTGAGGTCCCCCTTCGGGGCGGCCTTCAGGTAATAGGTGATGTCCGCGCCGGCCGGCGGATTGCGGCCCCACGCCTTCGGATTGGGGAACGGCGCCTCGCCGAGGAAGCGATAGGCCGGCCGCGTGTGAAACAGGTGCAGCGCGCTGTCGGTGACGGCCGGCGTCAGCTGCTGGAGCGCCGACAGGTCGTCGAGGATCCAGAAGCCGCGGCCGTGGGTCGCGACGACGAGATCGTTCGCCGCCCGCTGGATGACCAGGTCGTGCACCGCCGCCGTCGGCAGGTTGTTCTTCAGCGACGCCCAGCGGGCGCCGTCGTCGAACGACACCCAGAGGCCCGTTTCGGTCCCGGCGTAGAGCAGGCCCTTGCGCACCGGATCCTCGCGGACCACGTGGACGTTGCTGTCGGCCGGCAGGTTGCTGCGGATGGCCGTCCAGGTGGCGCCGTAATCGGTCGTCTTGTAGATGTACGGCGCGTTGTTGTCCGTCTTGTGGAAGTCGAACGGGACGTACGCCGTCCCCGGATCGTACGGGGAGGCCTCGATGTTGTCGACCTCGCCCCAGGGCGGCAGGTCCGGGATGTTCGGGGTGACGTTCTTCCATGTCCTGCCGCCGTCCCGCGTCACCTGCACGAGTCCGTCGTTGGTGCCGACCCAGATGACGCCCGCCTGCTTCGGCGACTCGGCAATCGAAAAGATCGTGTCGTAGTACTCGACGCTGGTGTTGTCGCCGGTGATGCCGCCCGATCGCCCCTGCTTGGTCTTGTCGTTGCGCGTGAGATCCGGGCTGATCGGCGTCCAGCTCTGGCCGCCGTCGGTCGTCCGGAACAGCACGTTGCCGCCGACGTAGACCGTGTGGTGATCCTCCGGCGAGATCGCGATCGGGGTCGTCCACTGGAAGCGGTACTTCAGCTTGTCGGCCGGCCAGCCCATGGAATCCTCGGGCCACACGTTGACGTGCCGCGCCTCGTTGGTCCGCAGATCGAAGCGGGTGAGGTCCCCCTGGTAGCCGCTGGCCCAGATGATGTCCGGATCGACCGGGTCCGGCACGACCCAGCCGCTCTCGCCGCCCGCCACGTCGTACCAGTCGGACCGCGCGATCCCGCCGTCCGAGAGATGGTTCGACAGGCTCCGGCTCGGGCCGCAGACGCTGCCGGCGTCCTGCTGCGCGCCGCAGACGTCGTACGGCACCCGGTCGTCGGTCGCCACGTGGTAGAACTGGCCGAGCGGCAGGTCCGGGTTCAGCCAGGACTTCCCGCCGTTGGTCGTGATGCCGATGCCGCCGTCGTTGGCGAGAATCATCCGCTTCGCGTTCGTCGGATCGATCCACAGATCGTGGTTGTCGCCCCCCTCGGGCACGAACTGGAACGTCCGTCCGCCGTCGAGCGACTGGAGGAACGGCACCGACGGGACGTACACGTGGTTCGCGTCGTCGGGAGCGACCATGACGCGCATGTAGTAGAACGGCCGCTGGGTCATGGCGCGCGTCGCGTTGACGAGCTGCCACGTCGTGCCGCCGTCGTCCGAGCGGTAGAGCCCGCCGCCCTTCGCCGCCTCGATGATGGCGTAGACGCGCTGCGAGTCGGAGGGGGCGACCGCCACGCCCATCTTGCCGAGCTCGCCCGTCGGCAGCCCGTGGCCCGTGATCTCCGTCCAGGTCCGGCCTTCATCGGTCGATCGGAACAGGCCGCTGCCGGGGCCGCCGCTGTACATCCCCCACGGGGCCCGGTACGCCTGCCACAGCGTCGCGAAGACGATCCGCGGGTTGTTCGGGTCCATGGCGAGGTCGATCGCGCCGGTCTTGTCGTCGCGATAGAGGACCTGCGTCCAGTGGCGGCCGCCGTCGGTGGTCCGGTAGACGCCCCGTTCCTTGCTCGGACCGAACTGGTGCCCGAAGCAGGCGACGAGCACCGTGTCCGGGTTGCGGGGATCGATGACGACCCGGGCCACCGCCCGGCAGTCGGTCAGGCCCATGTGCGTCCAGGTGGCGCCGGCGTCGGTCGAGCGGTACACGCCGTCGCCCCACGACACGTCGCCGCGCAGGTACGTCTCGCCGGTGCCGATCCACACGATGTTCGGATCGCCGGCCGCGACGGCGATCGTGTTCACGGCCGAGACCGGCAGCTGCGTGGCGACCGCCCGCCAGTCGAGGCCGCCGTCGGTCGTCTTGAAGACGCCGCCGCCGGCGGCGCCGACATAATAGATGTCCGGCCGGCCGGGGACGCCGGCGACGGCATCGGCGCGCCCGTTGTTGGGCGGGCCGATCGGCCGGAACGTGAAGGCCTTCAGCAGGCCGGCGGCCGGCGTGGCGGCCGGCTGCGCGTGGCCGATGGCCTGCGGCCCGGCGGCGAGCGCGCCGGCGAGCAGGGCGAACCCGATCAGGTGCAGACGGGCGGTGGACGCGGTCATGACGCCTCCTGGCGAAGGGGGAAATGGCGGAGGTTGAAGCCCTGCAGACTTTAACCTGTTCCGTGCGCAGGGGGAAGTACGCGAGCTGATGCGTTGACTTGGCGGCCGGCGGTCCGGTAGCATGGTGCGTTTGAAAGTGCCGGTCCGGGCCGCGTATCGCGCGCGCGGGACGGCGGGGGGCCGCGGTCGACGGCGTCGGTCGTGCCCGGCTTGCAGGGCGATTCACAGGCATTCGGGCCGCGGTTCTTCGGTCGGCCGGGGTGCTCAGGGCGGATACCTGAACACATGCAGGGCTGGCTTTCGATCGTCCTCATGATTGCACTCGGCGCCGCGTTCGCGGGCGGCTCCGTGGTCCTGTCCGGCCTGTTCGGTCCCCACCATCCGACCCCCGAAAAGCAGGCTCCGTACGAATGCGGCATGCCGCCGGTGGGCGACGCCCGCGAGCGCATGTCGGTCAAGTTCTACCTGGTCGCGATGATTTTTCTGCTGTTCGACATCGAGGTCGCGTTCCTCTATCCGTGGGCGCTGGCGCTGCGCGATCTGGGCTGGACGGGCTTCCTGCAGGTCGTCCTGTTCATGCTGGTCCTGCTGGCCGGCTACGCCTACGTCTGGAAGAAGGGCGCGCTCGACTGGGGCAGCGAGCGCGTCTGACGCGCGGCGGAAGGCAAAGGGCATCACATGGGGCTCGAGAACGACATCCCCGTTCTGACGACGACCGTCGAGAAGATGGTCCAGTGGGCGCGCCGGTCGTCGATCTGGCCGGTGACGTTCGGCCTGGCGTGCTGCGCCATCGAGATGATGTCGATGAGCTGCTCGCGCTATGACATCGCCCGCTTCGGCGCGGAGGTGTTCCGCGGCACGCCGCGCCAGTCGGACCTGATGATCGTGGCCGGCCGGCTGTCGCGGAAGATGGCGCCGGCCCTGCGCCGGATCTACGACCAGATGCCCGAGCCGAAATGGGTCATCTCGATGGGCGCCTGCGCGTCGGTCGGCGGCGTGTTCGACAACTACGCGCTCGTGCAGGGCGTGGACCAGGTCGTCCCGGTGGACGTCTTCGTGCCCGGATGTCCGCCGCGGCCCGAAGCGCTCATTTACGGCATCGTGCAGCTCCAGCGGAAGATCGACCGGCAGCACATGTAAGTGGAACCGGCGGGCGCCCGTCGATCCGCCCCTCATCAGATGGATGTCACGACTCTCATCGCCGCGCTGACGGCAGCCGTTCCCGACGCCCGGATCGAGGCCGGGGCCGCGGCCGATCAGCCGACCGTCTACGTCGCCCGCGAGCACCTGCCCGCCGTCGCGCAGGCGCTCCGGGATCGGCCGGAGTTCGCCTTCGCGCTCCTGGCCGACGTCATCGCCGTCGATCTCCTGCCGCAGGAGCCCCGGTTCGAGGTGGTCTATCATCTCGTGGCGCCCGACCGCCGCGCGCGGCTGCGCCTCAAGGTCCGGGTGCCCGGCGCCGACCCGCACGTCGCGTCGCTGCGCACGATCTGGCCGGCGGCGAACTGGCTCGAGCGCGAAGCCTGGGACCTCATGGGCATCACGTTCGACGGCCACGGCGACCTGCGCCGCCTGCTCACGCCCGACGACTGGGAGGGCCATCCGCTGCGCAAGGATTATCCGGTGCAGATCCGGATGACGCCGCGCACGAGCGAGCCGCTGCAGGTGACCGAAGAGCAATTCCGGGCCAACGTGCACCAGGATCGCGTGGCCCGCAGCCGGTCCGACTCGTGAGCGCGCACGCGTCGGCTGGCAGGCCTGAGCCCGATGACCGAGCCTGATCGCGCCGGCATGGTGGCCGACCTGTTCGCCGACTCGGCCGCCCTCCACCAGCGGGTGGCCGCGGGCCTGATCGCCCCGATTCTGGCGGCGGCCGACGCCATCGGCGCTGCGCTCGGCCGGGGCGGCAAGGTCCTGGTGTTCGGCAACGGCGGGAGCGCCGCCGATGCGCAGCATCTCGCGGCCGAGCTGGTGGGCCGGTTCGAGCGCGAGCGGCCGGCGCTGGCGGCGGTCGCCCTGACGACCGACACCAGCATCCTGACGAGCATCGGCAACGATTACGCGTTCGAGCGGGTGTTCGAACGGCAGATCGAGGCGCTCGGCCGGCCGGGGGACGTGGCGATCGGCATCTCCACCAGCGGCGGATCGCCGAACGTGGTCCGGGCGCTGGCCCGGGCGACGCAGCAGGGATTGACGACGGTGGCGATCACGGGGCGGGACGGCGGGGCGGCCGGCGCGGGGGCCGACATCCACCTGAACGTCCCGCATCCGTCCACGGCGCGCGTGCAGGAAGTGCACCGGACGGTGATCCACGCCGTCTGCGCGCTGGTCGAGCAGGGGTTGCGCCCGAGCGCCGATTGAGAGGGCCGGGCGGAGCCCGGCGGCCCGCACCGCGGGCCGGCCCCTCGATGAGGCTCGGGGCGCCCTGAGGCTGTCGAAGGGCGCGAACGGAACGGAGCGAGCCGCGCGAGGCGAGCGAGTGACGTGAGCCGGGGTTTGGGGCAGCGCCCCATGGGACTATGGCCGATATTCGCACCGAACTCCTGACGATCAACATGGGGCCCCAGCACCCCAGCACGCACGGGGTGCTGCGGCTGGTGCTCGAGCTGGACGGCGAAACCGTGGTGTCGGCCGAGCCGACGATCGGCTTCCTGCACACCGGCATCGAGAAGACCGCCGAGCAGAAGAAGTGGCAGCAGGTCATTCCGCTGGTCGAGCGGATGGACTATCTCGGCGCGCAGTCCAACAGCCTCGCGTACGCGATGTCGGTCGAGCAGCTGCTCGGCATCGAGCTCCCCCCGCGCGTCATCTGGATCCGGACCCTGATTGCCGAGCTGCAGCGCATCAACAGCCACCTCGTCTGGCTGGGGACGCACGGCATGGAGATCGGCGCCGTGTCGGTGATGCTCTACTGCTTCCGCGAGCGGGAGATGCTCCTGAACATCAACGAGCTGGTGGCCGGCTTCCGGATGTTCCCGAGCTACATCCGCGTGGGCGGCCTGCGCGAGGATCTGCCGCGCGGGTTCCACGAAGCGGTGCGCGAGTTCCTCGATCGCTTCCCCGGCAAGCTGGACGAGTACGAGGATCTGCTGACGCGGAACGAGATCTTCGTGAAGCGGACCCGCGACGTCGGCCGGATCTCGCGCGCGGACGCGGTGGCGTGGGGGCTCGTGGGGCCGATCGCGCGCGCCTCCGGTGAGCCCTACGACGTGCGGCGCACGTTCCCCTACATGTTCTACGACCGGCTGGATTTCGACGTGCCGGTGGGCAGCAGCGGCGACGTCTACGACCGGTACCTGGTGCGCGTCGAGGAGATGCGGCAGAGCGTGAAGCTGTGCCGGCAGGCCCTCGAGCAGATCACGCCGATCGGCGAGTTCTCCGTGAACGATCCGCGGATCGCGCCCCCGCCGAAGGACCGCGTCTACACCGAGATGGAAGCGCTCATCCAGCACTTCCTGATCTATTCGCAGGGCTTCACCGTGCCGGCCGGCGAGGCGTGCGTGCCGATCGAGGGGCCGCGCGGCGAGCAGGGGTTCTACGTGGTCTCGGACGGGACGAACCGGCCGTGGCGCGTGAAGGCGCGGTCGCCCTCCCTGCTGGCCTGCCAGGGGCTGGCGCAGATGATCGTCGGCGGCCTGATTGCCGACGTCATCGCCGTGATCGGATCGTCGGACGTCGTCATGGGAGACGTGGACCGGTGAGTTTTCATCCCAACATGCCGTACGGCTCTGGCCTGCACCGGTCGGAGCGGAAGCTGGCCGAGCCGGGGCCCGAGTTCGCCTACACGCCGGAGCACCGGACGCGCTTCGAGACGATCGTCGCGCGGTATCCGCCGGAGCACCGGCGCTCGGCGATCCTGCCGGCGCTGCACCTGGTGCAGGCGCAGCAGGGGTACATCACCGGGAACGCCATGACGTACGTGGCCGGGCTGCTCGGGTGCTCGGCGGCCGACGTCGAGGACGTCGTGTCGTTCTACACGATGTACTTCACCCGGCCGGTCGGCCGGTACGTGCTGCAGGTCTGCCGCACGCTGTCGTGCGCGCTGTGCGGGGCCGAGCGGCTGACCGCGGCGTTCGAGGAGAAGCTGGGCATCCGGGCCGGCGAGACCGACCCGACCGGGACCTTCACGCTGCTCGAGGTGGAGTGCCTGGGGGCGTGCGACCGCGGGCCGGTGGTGATGGTGAACGACGACTGGCACGAGTGCGCGCGGCCGGAGGAGGCCGCGGCGCTCGTCGACGCGCTGCGCGAGCGCGGGCCCGCCGCGCTGACCGGCTGTCATCTGTGCGTGGAGAAGACGTCGATCACGAGATCCGGAGCGTAAGCGACCCTTCGACGATGCTCAGGGTCGCCAGAAGATCATGGAACCGATTCTCACCCGCTACGTCCGTGAGCCGAACAGCTTCACGCTCGACTTCTACCTCCGGCACCAGGGGTACGAGGGGCTGCAGAAGGCGCTGGCGATGCCGCCGGACCGGGTCATCGAGATGGTCAAGCAGTCCGGGCTGCGGGGCCGCGGGGGCGCGGGGTTCCCGACCGGGATGAAGTGGCAGTTCGTCCTCAAGGACACGCCGAAGCCGAAGTACATCTGCTGCAACGCCGACGAGAGCGAGCCGGGGACGTTCAAGGACCACGTTCTGATGGAGCGCAACCCGCACCTGCTGCTCGAAGGGTGCGCGATCGGCTGCTACGCGATCGGCGCGAAGGTGGCCTACATCTACATCCGCGGCGAGTTCTACCACGTGCAGGAGGTGCTCGAGCAGGCGATCGCCGAGGCGTACGCCGCCGGGTGGCTCGGGAAGAACATCCAGGGGTCGGGCTTCGACTGCGACATCCACGTCCACCGCGGCGCCGGGGCGTACGAGGCGGGCGAGGAGACGGCGCTGCTCGAATCGCTGGAAGGCAAGCGGGCGCAGCCGCGCATCAAGCCGCCGTTCCCGGCCGTCGCCGGTCTCTACGGCTGCCCGACGGCGGTCAACAACGTCGAGACGCTCTGCAACGTGCCGCTGATCCTCCTGCACGGCGTCGAGTGGTTCACGGGCCTGGGCCCGGAGAAGAACGGCGGCCCGAAGCTCTACTGCATCAGCGGCCACGTCGCCCGGCCCGGCGTCTACGAGACGTCGATGTCGACGACGCTGCAGGAGCTGATCTACGGCGCCGACTACGCGAACGGCATCGCGAACGGCCGGCAGCTGAAGGCGGTGATCCCCGGCGGATCGTCGGTGCCGATCCTGCTGCCCGGCGAGCTCGACATTCCGGCCAGCTTCGACGGCATCCAGAAGGCCGGGTCGCTGCTCGGGTCGGCCGGCGCGATCGTCATGGACGATTCGACGTGCATGGTGTGGCTGGCGGAGAACCTGCTGCACTTCTACATGCACGAGTCGTGCGGCAAGTGCACGCCGTGCCGGGAAGGCACGGACTGGCTGCTGAAGATCCTGCAGCGGATCGAGCGGGGCGAAGGCGAGATGCGCGATCTCGACCTGCTGCAGAGCGTGGCCGACAACATCAACGGCAAGACGCTGTGCGCGTTCGGCGACGCGGCGGCGACGCCGGTGCTGACGACGTTGAAGCATTTCCGCCATGAATTCGAGGCGCACATCCGCGAGGGCGGCTGCCCGCTGCACGCGGACTGGCGGGCGCGCCGTCCGGTGGCGGCGCACTGAGACGCGGCCCGTGCGCGACACGATGAGGTAGCCCACACGCGTGGACGGCGGCCCGGGCGGGTGACGCCGGCCGAAGACGACTCATGACCCCGATCCTGATTGCGCAGATCGTCCTGCTGCTGTTCGTGTTCTTCATGCTGCTGAATTCGGCAGCGATCATGGTGTACGTCGAGCGCAAGGTCGCGGCCATGCTGCAGCAGCGGCTCGGCCCGTACCTCGTGGGCCCGCGCGGGCTCCTGCAGCCGTTCGCCGACGTCCTCAAGCTGATGTTCAAGGAGGACCTGCGGCCGACGGCGGCCGACGCCTTCCTGTTCTCGCTGGCGCCGATCATCTCGGTGACGGCGGCGTTCGCAGCGTTCGCCGTGGTCCCGTTCGGCGCGGAGACGACGTTCTTCGGCCTGCTGAGCCACCCGATCCCGCTGCAGGTCGCCGACGTGAACGTCGCGGTGCTCGTGATCTTCGCGATCGCGTCGATGGGCGTCTACGGGATCGTCCTGGCCGGCTGGAGCTCGAACAGCAAGTACTCGCTGCTCGGCGGCCTGCGCTCCTCCGCGCAGATGATCAGCTACGAGCTGTCGTACGGCCTGGCGCTGGCGGCCGTGCTGCTGATCGGCAACTCGCTGTCGCTGACCCACGTGGTCAACGGCCAGGCGGGCTACTGGTTCCACGTCATTCCGCGCTGGTACGTGTTCGTGCAGCCGGTCGGCTTCGCGATCTTCATGATTGCGGGGATCGCGGAGACGAACCGCGCGCCGTTCGACTTCCCGGAGGCGGAGCAGGAGCTGGTGGCCGGCTACCACACCGAGTACAGCAGCATGCGCTTCGCCATGTTCTTCATGGCCGAGTACATCAACATGGTGACCGTCTCGGCCGTGGCCGTCGACCTGTTCCTCGGCGGCTGGCACGGGCCGTTCCTGCCGGCGTCGCTCGGGTGGATCTGGTTCCTGGTGAAGGTCGGCGCGCTTCTGTTCTTCTACGTGTGGATGCGGTGGACGCTGCCGCGGTACCGGTACGACCAGCTGATGGCGTTCGGCTGGAAGATCCTGCTGCCGATCGCGGCGCTCAACCTGCTGGCGACGGCAGCCGGGGTGATTCACTTTGGGGCCTGATCAGATTCTCTTCTACGTGCTGGGCGGCGTGGCCGTCGTGGCGTCGCTGATGGTCATCGGGCAGCGGAACCCGATTCACAGCGTCCTGCTGCTGATCGCCTCCTTCGGCGGGCTGTCCGGGCTGTACATCCTCCTCGACGCCCCGTTCGTGGCGGTGATCCAGATCATCATCTACGCCGGGGCCATCATGGTCCTCTTCCTGTTCGTCGTCATGCTGTTGAACGTGGCCCGCGAGGACACCGAGCAGGACGAGCGCGTGCACGTGCAGGTGCACCGCGGATCCATGCGCCTGGGAGCCGTGCTGGCCGGGCTGCTGGTGGTCGAGCTCGTGTGGGCGCTGGCCAGCGCCGGGACGCTCGGCGGCACCTTCGGCCCGATGGCCGGACTGCCGGCGCCGGTCACGTCGGTGCACGTGATCGGGCAGGTGCTGTTCACCCGGTACGCGTTTCCCTTCGAGGTCACGTCGATTCTGATCCTGGTGGCGATGGTCGGCGCCGTGGTGCTGGCACGGCGCGAGACGCCGAGGCCGGCCGCGGGCGCCGACGCGGCCGGGGGCTCGGAGGAGCGTCCGGCGTTCTGAGCCCGGTCGCCCGGCGAGGGTAACGAGCGGGGCCGCGCCCCGCGAGTGCTTAAGACATGGTCACGCTCAATCAGTACCTCCTCCTGTCGGCTGTTCTGTTCGCCATCGGCGCCCTGGGGGTGTTCGTGCGGCGGAACCTGATCACGATCCTGCTGTCGATCGAGATCATGCTGAACGCCGTGAACCTGACGTTCGTTGCGGCCGGCCGCGCGTTCGGCACCGCCGACGGGCAGATCATCGTCTTCTTCGTCATGACCGTCGCGGCGGCCGAAGCCGCGGTGGGGCTGGCCATCATCATCGCCCTGTTCCGCCACCGCGAGTCGCTCGATCCTGACGCTTTCACGTCGCTCAAATGGTGAACTCGCCCCTGCTCCTCGTCGTGCCGCTGCTGCCGTTCCTCGGCTACGCGGTCAACCTCTTCCTCGGGCGCCGGCTGCCGAAGGCGGTGTCCGGGACCCTGGCGTGCGCCGTCGTCGTCGCGTCGTTCGGCGTGGCGCTCGATCTGGTCCTGACGCTCGTGTCGCTCCCGCCGGCCTCGCGCGCCCTCGAGCAGACCGTCTACACCTGGATCGCCTCGGGCGACTTCAGCCTGCCGCTCACGCTGCGGCTGGATCCGCTGGCGGCCGTGATGATCCTGATCATCACGGGCATCGGCTCGCTCATCCACATCTACTCGACGGCGTACATGCACGAGGAGACCGACGCCGAGTACGCGCGGTACTTCTGCTACCTCAACCTGTTCGTCGCCTTCATGCTCCTGCTCGTCCTCGGCGCGAACTTCCTCGTCATGTTCGTCGGCTGGGAAGGGGTCGGGCTCTGCTCGTACCTGCTGATCGGGTTCTGGTATCACAAGAAGAGCGCGGGCGACGCGGGCAAGAAGGCGTTCATCGTCAACCGGGTCGGCGACTTCGCGTTCATCCTGGGGATGCTGCTGGCCTTCGTCCAGTTCGGCACGCTGAACTTCCAGGCGATCGCGCGCGCCGTGGGCCCGCTGGCGCCCGAGGCGACCTTCGGCACGCTGTCGGTGCTGACCCTGCTGCTGTTCATCGGTGCCACCGGCAAGTCGGCCCAGATCCCGCTCTATATCTGGCTGCCCGACGCCATGGAAGGCCCGACGCCGGTCTCCGCCCTCATCCACGCCGCGACGATGGTCACCGCCGGCGTGTACATGATCGGGCGGAACGCGGTGCTGTTCAGCCACGCGCCCGGCACGCTCGAAATCATCGCCGTCGTCGGCACGCTCACCGCGCTGATGGCCGCGACGATCGGCCTCGTCCAGAACGACATCAAGCGCGTGCTGGCCTACTCGACCGTCTCCCAGCTCGGCTACATGTTCATGGCGATGGGGGTCGGCGCCTACGCCGCCGGCATCTTCCACCTGCTGACGCACGCGTTCTTCAAGGCGCTGCTCTTCCTCGGCTCCGGCGCGGTCATCCATGCGCTGGGCGGCGAGCAGGACATGCGGCGGATGGGCGGGCTGCGCCGCGAGCTGCCGGTGACCTACTGGACGTTCCTGGCCGCCACCCTGGCGATCGCCGGCGTACCCGGCCTGTCGGGCTTCTTCAGCAAGGACGAGATCCTGGGGAGCGCGTTCGCCACGGGCCACACGGTGCTGTGGTTCATCGGCGTCGTGACGGCGCTGCTGACGGCGGCCTACATGTTCCGGCTCTTTTTCCTGACGTTCCACGGCGAACCGGCTCCGGCGGCCGCGGCCGGCCACGCGCCGGACCACGGCGATCCGCACGCGGCGGGCGATGCGCACGCCCCGCACGACGGGGGCGGACATCACCTGCACGACGCGCCGCCGGCCATGGCCTTTGCGCTGATCGTGCTGGCGATCGGCGCGATCGGGATCGGCTATCTCGGCGTGCCGGCGTCGCTCGGGGGCTCGGACGTGCTGGGGCGGTTCCTGGCGCCCAGCTTCACCGTGTCGGCGGCGGCGGAGGCCACGCCGGCGCTGCCGCAGCACCCCGACGAGGGGGCGGCGGCGGCCGAGGGGGTGGAGATGGGGCTGATGGGCGTGTCGACCCTCGCCGCCCTGGGCGGCATCGGCCTCGCGTTCTTCTTCTTCCTGCGGCGCCGGGAGGCGAGCGACGCGCTGGCGGCGCGGTTCGCGGGCCTGCACCGGCTGCTGCTGCACAAGTACTACGTGGACGAGATCTACGATGCGGCGATCGTCCAGCCGATCCGGCTGACGGCGCAGGAAGGCCTGTGGCGCGGGGTCGACGTGCGCGTGATCGACGGCGCCGTCAACGGCGTCGGCGAGGCGGTGGCCGACAGCAGCGCGCTGCTGCGCCGGCTGCAGACCGGCTCGGTCCGGGCGTATGCGGCGTCGGCGTTCCTGGGCGTGATCCTGATTCTCGGCTTCTATCTCTGGTACTGAGCCGCAATGACCTTTCCGATCCTGACCTCGCTCATCGTGCTCCCCATCGTCGGGGCGCTCGTCCTGCTGCTGGTCGACAACCGCGAGAACCGGAACGAGCGGCTGGTCCGCGGCCTCGCGCTGGTGTTCTCGATCGCGGTCTTCGCGGTGACGCTGGGCCTGTGGTGGCAGTTCAACGCCGGCAGCGCCGACTTCCAGTTCGTCGAGCGCCACGCCTGGATTCCGGCGTTCGGCATCCAGTATTACGTGGGGATCGACGGGATCAGCCTGCTGCTGATCGTGCTGACCGGCTTCCTGACGCCGCTGGCGCTGCTGTCGTCGTGGGAGGGCGTCCGCACGAAAGTCCGGGAATTCTCGGTCTTCATCCTGCTGCTCGAGGCCGCCATGATCGGCGTCTTCGTGTCGCTGGACCTGTTCCTCTTCTACATCTTCTGGGACGCCATGCTCATCCCGATGTACTTCCTCATCGGGATCTGGGGGTACGACCGGCGCGTCTACGCCGCCGTCAAGTTCATCCTGTACACGATGGCCGGCAGCGTGCTGATGCTGGTCGCGATCCTCGGCCTGGCCTACATGCACAAGGTGGCGACCGGGGCCTGGAGCTTCGACCTGCTGCAGCTCTACCAGCTGCACCTGCCGCGGCAGACGCAGTTCTGGTTCTTCCTGGCGTTCGCGCTCGCGTTCGCGATCAAGGTGCCGCTGTTCCCGTTCCATACGTGGCTGCCCGACGCGCACGTCGAGGCGCCGACCGCCGGGTCGGTCATCCTGGCCGGCGTGCTGCTGAAGATGGGGACGTACGGCCTGATCCGCTTCGCCTTCCCGCTGTTCCCGGCCGCCGCCACCGCGCTCGCGCCCTATCTCGCGGTGCTGGCGGTCGTCGGCATCATCTACGGCGCGCTGGTGGCGATGGTCCAGCCCGACCTGAAGAAGCTCGTCGCCTATTCGAGCGTCAGCCACCTCGGCTTCGTCGTCCTCGGCATCTGCGCGCTGAACGTGCAGGGCATGCAGGGCGCCGTCTACCAGATGCTGAACCACGGCGTCAGCACCGGGGCGCTGTTCCTCATCGTCGGGATGCTGTCCGACCGGCGGCACACGCGGCTCATCGCCGAATTCGGCGGGCTGAAGAACGTGATGCCGAAGCTCGTGGCCGTGTTCCTGCTGGTGACGCTGGCGTCCATCGGCTTGCCGGGGCTCAACGGCTTCGTCGGCGAGTTCCTGGTGCTGCTCGGCACGTTCCGCGCGAGCCCGCGGCTGGCCGCGTTCGCCGCGACCGGCGTGATCCTGTCGGCGGTGTACATGCTGTGGATGTTCCAGCGGGTGAACTACGGGCCGATCACCAACGAGAAGAACGCGAAGCTGCCCGACCTGAAGCCCCGGGAATGGTTCGCGCTCGCCCCGACGGCCGTGATGGTCGTGGTGATGGGCGTCCTGCCGGGCGTGTTCCTCCGGCCGATGGCCCCGTCCGTCGATCGCGTGCTGCAGCGGATCGAGCAGGGCATGTCGTTCACCGTCGATAACCGGAGTGGGCTCGGCGTCGTGCCGGGCGGCCGCCCGGCCGCGGGGATACGGCCGGTGGCAGCCGTCGCCGGGCGGCGGCGACCGCCGGCGCCCGAGTCCGCTTCTCCCACTGGCGCGGCGGCCCGCCCCCGCGTCGCCCTGCGCACCCCTCTCGAGCGCTGAGACCGACATGTTTTCGATGAACGCGATCGTTCCCATGGGATGCGTGACGGCCGCCGGCATCGCCGCGATGGTCGCAGAGGCCTTCCGGAAGCCGGGCGAGCGGATGCCGATCGCGCCGCTCGGCATCATCGGGCTGCTGGCCGCCGGCCTGGCGACGGTGCTGCTGTGGGGCCGTGGCGACGTCAGCTTCGGCGTGGTCGCGGCCGACGACTTCGGCCTGTTCGTCACTGGCGTGCTCGTGGTCGTCGGACTGCTGACCCTGGCGTTCTCGCCCGCCGTCGTCGAACGGGAGAAGCTGCCGCCCGGGGAATACTACGCCCTGACCCTGTTCGCCATCGCCGGGATGATGCTGATGGCGCAGGCGACCGACCTGCTCGTCATCTTCCTGGCGCTCGAGGTGCTGTCGCTCGCCGTCTATGTGCTGACCGGCATCCGCCGCGATTCGCGGCAGGCCTCCGAAGCCTCGTTCAAGTACTTCCTGCTCGGCGCGTTCTCGAGCGCGTTCTTCCTCTACGGAATCGCCCTGACCTACAGCCTGACCGGCAGCACGCGGCTCGACCGCGTGGGACAGCTGTTGGCCGGACACCCGTTCACGTCCGGACCGATGGAGGCGTTCGCCATCGGCCTGCTGGCCGTCGGCTTCGCGTTCAAGGTGTCGGCGGTGCCGTTCCACATGTGGGCGCCAGACGCCTACCAGGGGGCGCCGCCCGTCGTCACCGGCTTCATGTCGACCGGCGTCAAGGCCGCCGCCTTCGCGGCGTTCGTCCGCGTGTTCCTGGCGGCGCTCGGCCCGCTGAGCGCCGAGTGGGTGCCGGTTCTCTGGGTCCTCGCGGCCGCCACGATGATCGTGGGGACCGTCGTCGGTGTGCTGCAGAGCAACGTCAAGCGGATGCTCGCCTACTCGAGCATCGCGCACGCCGGCTACCTGCTGGTCGGGCTGGTGGCGGCCAACGACACCGGCCGGGCCGCCGTCCTGTTCTACCTCCTCGCGTACGGGCTCACCAACCTCGGGGCGTTCGGCGTCATCGCCCTGCTGGAGACCGGCGACCGGCCGAACGACGAGCTGCGCGATTACGCCGGGCTGTGGAACACCCGACCGGGCCTCGCGGCGCTGATGACGATCTTCCTCCTGTCGCTGGGCGGGTTCCCGCCGACGGTCGGCTTTATCGGGAAGTGGTACATCTTCAGCGCCGCCGTCCAGTCGGGCAATTACGGCCTGGCGATCATCGGCGTGCTCACGAGCGTGATCTCGGTCTTCTTCTACCTGCGCATCGTCGTGATGATGTACATGACCGAGCCGGAACCCGGCCGTGCCCCGATCGTCGTCCCGCGGGTGCCGCGCCTGGCGGGGGCCGCCCTCGGCCTGACGATGCTGGCCGTCTTCTATCTCGGCATGGTGCCGACCTCCATCATCGATCTGGCCGCGCGATCGGTGGTCAGGATCTTCTGACGCCGGCCCGGCCTCAGTACCCGATCTCCCGCTGAATCCCGTTGACGATCCGGTCGAGCTCGTCGACCAGCGGACCGCCGCCCGCCTCGCGGAACGCCCGCACCAGCGACTCGTAGTACCAGAGGAGATCGTCCGGCTTCGCGCTGTAGCGCGCCCACACCTTGTCACCGTGCTCGCGCAGATCGCGCAGCAGGGCGTACGCGTTGTGCACCTTGTCGGCTGCCGATACCCGCAGGGCGTCCGGCGCCAGCCGGTGGGCGTGCTCCACGTACCGCCGCTTGCGCACGATCCAGGGCTCGCGCGGCGTCTCCCACGAATCGGTGCAGGCCTCCACGATGGCGGCGACCGTTTCGCCGAACCGGGCATGGATGTCGGCCAGCCGCGCGCGGCCGCCGTGGTCCTCCGCTGCGTCGTGCAGCAGCGCGGCGATCGCCTCGTTTTCGCCGCCCCCGCTGTCGAGCACGATCGAGGCCACACCCAGCAGGTGGCCGATGCAGGGCGCGCTCGTTCCGGACCGCGTCTGCCCGCCGTGTACGGCCGACGCGTAGCGGAACGCCTCGTCGAATCGGGACGACAGGTGAGTGGGCATGGAGGGATTCTGACGCTTGTCCCGTGCGAAGTGCAACGTGCGAGGTGCGACGTGCAGCAGCACGATAAGCGAGGTGCGGGGGGCGATACCTAACAAGCGCCGAAACGCCGGTGCTTTGGCGAAGGCGATCCGTTCGGTTTGCGCCGCTTATTCGTGTCTCAGAGTGATCGCAGGATCGACGCGCATCGCCCGCCGGGCGGGAATCAGGCAGGCGACCAGTGCTACGACCGTCAAGACGAGCAGCGCACCGGCCACGGTGACCGGACCGTAGGGCGATACCCCGACCAACTGCGACTGCAGGATCCGGTTCACACCGAGGGAGGCGAGAAGGCCGAGGATTGTGCCTGTCGCGACCGGCGGCATGCCGTCACGTGCGACCATTCTGCGGATGTCCTCCGCCGCGGCGCCGACAGCCATGCGAATTCCGATTTTCTTGGTGCGCTGGCTGATCGCATGCGCGATCACGGCATAGAGACCGACGGCCGCCGGCAGGAGGGCGGCATGTCCACATGGTAATGCCGACTGGCACCCAATCGGGCAGGAGCCCCCAGGCAGACATGAGAGAGATCGCCTGCTTCAGCGAAGGACGCGGAAGTGTGTTGCGGCATTGCCCGTTGCACGTGGCGACGTCCAACGTCAATGGCTGGCGCCAGAGGCGGCCGGCGAATCACCATTGACTCGCGCCGCAGACGATGGCATCGTCGTCGGTGCTGCCAGAGTCCGTTATGCCACACGGACATTCAAGGACAGTTCGCTCGGTGCGTCTTCTGACGGCGCTTCGCGATCTCGACGCTCGGGTTCGCGCACTGGAACGTCGCCTTGCGCCAGCTCGCCGCAAGTCGCCAGGGTCCGTGCTGCCGCACCTCGAGTTACGCCTGCGCATCATCGAAGAAGATGCGTTACGGCGCGAGGTGGAACGGGAGGAGGCATTGCGCCGCGAGAGGCCGGACTGGTGGCAACAGCGCGAGCGGGAACGACGGGCACGGAATCGGGCCAAAGGGCCGTTGAACCGACGCCTCCGTGCGGAAGGCTTCCGACCCGTGGCCCTGGAGCCGTCGCTGGGGCAGAAGATGCAGAAGTTGAAACGTCTCGAGGCCAGGAACCGCGCGGAAGTTGCCGCGAAACAAGAGTGAAGTCTGTGTTTCCCTGGAGATCTGTCTCGGCACGGCGTTCGCATCAGTGTTCGCGGTGGAGGACACATGCCTGACGTCAACGAACGTTTTGACAGGATCGACCTGCGCCTCGACTCGGTGGAGAGCTCAGTCGGTGGGATTCGGCGCGAAGTCGGCGGCCTTCGCGGGGAAGTCGGGCAGCTGCGCGGCGAGGTTGGCGAGCTGCGCGGCGAGGTTGGTGGGCTGCGCGGCGAGGTCAGCGAACTTCGCAACGAGGTCAACACCCTTCGCGTGCTGGGCGAGGCGCGCGACGAGAAGATTC
>DATLRO010000135.1:0-33991 GCA_035534615.1 Vicinamibacterales bacterium | reverse complement strand
CACCGAGCGGATCAACGAGACGCTGTCCGGAGAGGCCGGCGGTGTGGTGGTCAACGTCTTCGGCAACGATCTGACGGCGCTGGATCGGGAGGCGCGGGCGGTCGCACGTGCCCTGGGGCAGACCCGCGGCGCCAGCGCCGTGCAGCAGCAGGCGCCCCCCGGGATGCCGGAGATCACCGTGCGCCTGCGGCCGCGCGCCATCGCGCGCTGGGGCCTGGCGCCGGTGCAGGTGCTCGACGCCGTGCGCACGGCCTACAGCGGGGACGTGGTCGGGCAGATCTTCCAGGGGAACCGGATCGTCGACGTCTCGGTGATTCTGCCGCCGGGTGACCGCCGGCAGGTGGACACGATCGGCGCGCTGACGCTCCGGACGCCCGGCGGCACGTACGTCCCGCTCCGGCAACTCGCCGGCATCGCGCAGACGTCGGGACGGTATCTCATCCAGCACGAAGGCGGGCGGCGGGTCGAAACGGTGACGTGCGACGTCGAAGGGCGCAGCGCGGCGGCGTTCGTGGCCGATGCCAGGCGCCGGATGGCCCGGCTGCCGCCGGTGCCCGGCACGTATGTGACGTTTGCGGGGACGGCGGTCGAACAGGCCCGGTCGCGCACCGAGCTGCTGATGCACGCCGGGCTGGCCGGGCTCGGGATCCTCCTGTTGCTGTCGGTGGTCATGCAGAACGGGCGCAACCTGCTGCTGGTGCTGCTCAACCTGCCGTTCGCGCTGGTGGGCGGCGTGATGGCGGCCGCCGTCACCGGAGGCGCGCTGTCGCTGGGGGCGCTCATCGGGTTCGTGACGCTGTTCGGCATCACCCTGCGTAATGCCATCATGCTGATTTCGCACTATGAGCATCTCGTCGCCGTCGAGGGGCGGCCGTGGGGCCTGGAGACGGCGATGCGCGGCGCGTCGGAGCGTCTGGCGCCGATCCTGATGACGGCGCTCGTGACCGGCCTGGGGCTGCTGCCGCTCGCCCTGGGCAGCGGCGATCCGGGGCGCGAGGTCGAAGGGCCGATGGCCGTGGTCATCGTCGGCGGCCTGATCACGTCGACCGCGCTGAACCTCCTGGTGCTGCCGACGCTCGCGTGCCGGTACGGCCGGTTCGATCCCATCCCGCCCGCTGAGTAGCGTGGTAGATTCTTCCACCTGGGGACGGGTTCGAACCCGTCCCCACATTGCACTTCTTTCACACGGTGGCCTGATCAGCTACGATGGGCCAAGCGACTCCAGCAGCGACTCCCCGGGGCAAGCAGCGAGAAGCCGGTGCGCCCGCGGGAGCCCCCAAGGACGCCCGCATGTCGCCCAAGAAGAAAGTAGCCCGCCGGCCGCCGGCCTTTCCGGTCCGTCGCCCTTCCCGCAGCGCCAGCCAGACGCAGCTCCGCCGGCGGAACGACGTACTCCAGCGCCGCGTCGCCGACCGCACCCGATGGCTGACGCTCCTCCACGAGACGAGCATGGCGGTCACCGGGGCCGCGAGCGCGAATGAGGCGCTGCAGGAAATCCTCCAGCGGATCTGCGAGACCGAGCAATGGCAGGTGGGGTGCGTCTATCTTCCCGGCCGGCGTGGCGCCGAGGAACTGACCACGTCGGTCACCTGCGTGGCGGATGAACGGTTCGGCCCGTTTCAGGAGATCTCGAACCGCAGCCGGTTCAAACGGTCGCAGAGCCTGCCCGGCCGCGTCTACGCCGAAGAGCGGTCCGTGTGGATCGACGATCCGCGCGAACTGCGCCAGGCCCTGGTGGTCCGGGGGCACATCGCGAGGCAGCTCGGGCTGAACGCCGCGGCCACCCTGCCCGTCCGGGCGGACCATCGCGTCATCGGAGTGCTGGAGCTCTTCTCGGATCAGCCGCACCCGCGGAGCGATGAGCTCGTCGCCCTCCTCGATGACGTCGGCGCCCAGATCGGCCGGGCGCTCGAGCGGGAACGTCTGATGGGAGAGGTTACGGAGATGGTCTGGCGCGAGCAGCAGGATCTGGTGCACGCGCTGCACGATTCGCTCGGCCAGGAGCTGACCGGCATCGGGCTGCTGAGCGCGAGCTTGAGCAAACGCTGCCGGAATACGCAGCCCGCGGAGGCCGAGACGGCGCAGCGGATCGTCGAAGGCGCGCAGCGGGCGCTCGACTGTGTCCACCAGCTCTCCCGGGGGTTGTTCCTGCTCGACCTGGAGGCCGGGGGGCTGTTCGGCGCCCTGCAGCAGCTCGCCGCGGCGACCGAGCACGTCTACAAGGTCGCCTGTCGCGTGCGCGGCGACGCCCTGGTGGCCGCGACCAACGGCCACGCTGCCACACAGTTGTACCGGATCGCGCAGGAGGGGGTGACGAACGCCCTCCGTCATGCCGGTCCCTGCACGGTCAGCATCGAGGTCAGGCGGGACGGGGACGGCCTCGTCCTGTCGGTGGCGGACGATGGGATCGGCATCGACAGCGCGGCATCGTCGAAGGAGGGCATGGGACTGCGAATCATGCGGTACCGGGCGATGACGATCGGGGCGACCCTGACGATCGCTCCACGACCCGGTGGCGGAACCCTTGTGACGTGCCGGCTGCACGAATCCGCGCCGGCCGGCGCCTGAATGCCCGCGCGCCTGAAGATCACTTGTGAGGGAACGAGGATGGTGTCCGAGGTGAAGCCGACGCGTGTGCTCGTCGCGGACGACCATCCCATTGTCCGTCTGGGCATCCGGCAGATGCTCGACAACGAGCCTGACCTGTCGATCTGCGCGGAGGCGTCCACCCCCGAGGAAGCGGTCGAGTCCGTCGGCCGCGATCACCCGGACCTGGCGCTGGTGGACCTGTCCTTCGGTGCGTTGAGCGGCCTGGACCTGATCCGCCACCTGCGGGAGATCGCCCCCGACCTCCCGATCCTCGTGCTGTCGATGCACGACGAGAGCCTCTTCGCCCAGCGGGCCCTGCGGGCGGGCGCCAAGGGATACATCACGAAACACGAGGCGATCACCCACCTGGTGTCCGCCATCCGGCAGGTGCTGAGCGGCCATATCTACGTGAGCGATCGGGTGTCGCAACAGGTGCTGGAGGGATTGGGCCACACCATGGACCGGTCGGGCGATCGCGTGGCCACCCTCAGCGACCGTGAGCTGCAGGTCCTGACCATGATCGGCCACGGCACGGCCACGGCCGAGATTGCCGGGCGACTCGGGATCAGCATCAAGACGGTCGAAACCTACCGATCCAACATCAAGGCCAAACTCAGCCTCCGCGACAGCACCGATCTGATCCGGTTCGCCGCCAGCTGGGTCGAGCACCTCTGAGACCCGCCTCCGCCGCGCCAGCCCGCTCCCGAGTCTTGTTTCTCCACAATAATAGACGTGCGTCTTGTGGCGGGCTTCATATGACGCCAACACATGGAGTTTCCCCGATATATTGATGAGGTTGGCCCCGATGGACGCCGCGACCGTGGGCGGAAATACTGAGAAGTGGGGCGCAAAGCAACGGACACCATTTTGTCGGACCGAGGTGCGGTGGGCGGTGCGGAACGTGTGGGCCCAATCGCCGGGGGTGTGCCCCGAGACGGAGACGTCATGGTGACGAGCGAGGGGAGCGTGAGCGGTCCGTTCTGCCTCCGGCAGGCACCCGGTGTGCCGCAGCTCCGATACCGGGCGCGCCAGCAGGCCATGGAGGCCGCGCGGGCATTCGCGCGCGACCAGCAGGTCGACCTGTGGGTCTGCGAGGGGGGCACCTGCGGGCGGCAGGAAGCGTTTCGCCCGCTCCTGCTGCTGCCGTCGAAGGCGTGAGCGGGCGGGTGCCGATTGCCGGGAGAGCGTCTCTGCCGCCTTCGCGAGCGGCCTCGCTGCAGCGGTCTGCCGGGCGTGGACGGGCCCCGCAGGCGATTCCACGCCATCGTGGCCGGCCGGCGCCGATCGACGCGCACGGCCGAACGCCGCAGGGCGGACGAGAGGAATCGGGAGCGAGCCGGGCCGGATGCGGGTGCCGAGCGGCGCCGGCCGTCGGCCACAGAGGTGAGCCGTGAGCAACGGGACGACGGTGGAACTGGAGCCGGCGCTGATGCGCCGCATCATCGGCGAGTACATGGAGATGCCGGGGCTGCGGCTGACCGGTCCGCAGGCGCAGCGCCTGCTGGGGCTCGACGGGCCCCGATGCCAGGCGGCTCTGGACGCCCTCGTCGACGCGCACCTCCTGCGCCGTCTCGATGACGGGCGCTATGCGCGCGAGGCGGACGGCCCGGCGCCGCGGACCGCGTTCCGGATGACGACGGCCGGGCTGCCGGCGAAGCAGGAAAAATCGTCCGCGGCGTGATCGGGGGCGTCGGCCGCCGCCGCGGCTTCAGGGAGGGCGGTATGCTGGTGTCTCCGCAGGTCACGTTCCGCAACATGGATCCATCCGAGGCGGTCGAGCGCGAGGTGCTCGCCGAAGCCGCCAAACTCGAGAAGTATTACGATCGGATCTCCGGCTGTCGCGTGCTCGTCGAGCGGCCGCACCGTCATCAGCGGGCGGGCAGCCGCGTGCACGTGCGCATCGATCTGACCGTGCCGGGCGAGGAGCTCGTGATCAGTCACGAGCCGGCCAGCCTGCACGCGTCGCTTCAGGACCTCGACCTGCCCGCGCGACGGAAGAGCACGGACATCGACGCGGTCGAGCAGTACGCGCCGGTTGCCGTGCGCGAAGCGTTCGACCTCGCGCGGCGGCGCCTCCAGGATTTCGCGCGCCGGCAGCGCGGCGACGTGAAGGTTCACGAACTGCCGGGGCACGGGCGCATCGTCCGGCGGTTCGACGCGGAGGGCTACGGGTTCATCGAGGCGGCCGACGGTCACGAAGTGTACTTCCACCAGAACAGCATCCTCAACGGCGCCTTCGACGAGGCGGTGGTCGGCGCCGAGGTGCGGTTCGCCGAAGAGAGCGCCGAGAAGGGGCCGCAGGCGAGCAGCGTGCGGCTGATCGGCAAGCACCACGTCGCCTGAGCTGGCGGCGAGCCGGGCGGCCCATCGGCCGCCCGGCCTGCGAATAATTCGCGTCGACCGCGAAATCACGACCACACCGCTCCTCCTGCCTGCCGCGCCGGTGCTCCACCCGCTCGCCGCGCGTGATTCCAGCCGTTGAGCCCGAAGCCCGCGGTCCGGCACGCCGTGGCACATGGATTGCTCTTTCCGAGGGCCAGGGACGCAGTCTGCGCGACACACGCAGACCTCGTGGCCGCGCGGATCCACGGGAGTCCGGTGGGGGGACAACCATGAGCGGGCCGGAGTACGTGCTGGAGTTCTCGCAGATCGGGTTGAGTGATCTTGGCCGCGTCGGCGGCAAGAACGCCTCGCTCGGGCAGATGTTCAACCGGCTGAAGCCCAGGGGGGTGGGCGTGCTGGACGGGTTCGCCACCACCGCGGCCGCATACCGGCAGCTGCTGGAGGAAGCGGGTCTGCGCGAGCGCCTGCAGCGCGTCTTCACGGGCCTCAACGCGGAAGATCTGACCGCGCTGGCCGCGGCCGGACAGGCTGCCCGGGCGGCAGTGCTCGAGACGCCGATTCCCGACGCACTGCGCGCGGCCATTCTGGACGGCTACGCGCGCCTCACCGCCCGGATTGGCCGCGAGGCGGAGCTCGCGGTGCGCTCGTCGGCAACGGCCGAAGATCTGCCCGAGGCTTCGTTCGCCGGCGCGGCGGAAACCTTTCTGAACGTGCGGGGCCGCGAAGGACTGCTGCGCGCGGTGCACGCGTGCTACGCCTCGCTGTTCACCGACCGCGCCATCAGTTATCGCGCGCGGCTGGGCTACGACCAGCTGAAGGTGGCCCTGTCGGTCGGCGTCATGCCGATGGTCCGATCGGACAAGGGGAGCGCGGGCGTGATCTTCACGCTCGACACCGAGTCCGGATTTCGCGATGTCGTCACGGTGTCGGGCACGTACGGCCTGGGCGAGTTCATCGTGCAGGGCGTGGTGACGCCGGACGAATGGATGGTGTTCAAGCCGACGCTGGCGACCGGCTGCCGCGCGATTGTCGGGCGCCGGCTGGGGACGAAGGAAGTGCGGCTCGTGTACGGCGACGGCAGCCGGACGACACGGAGCGAGGCGACGCCGGCGGCCGACCGCGGACGCTTCTGTCTGAGCGACGATGAGGTGCTGCAGCTGGCGCGCTGGGCGTGCATCGTCGAGGAGCATTACTCGGGGCTGGCCGGGCACCCGCAGCCGATGGATATCGAGTGGGCCAAGGATGGGGAGAGCGGCGAGTTGTTCTTCGTCCAGGCGAGGCCGGAGACGGTGCACTCGGCGAAGGCCCACGCCGCGACCGCGGAGATCTACCGGTTGAAGGAGCGTCCGGGGACGCCGCTGGTGACCGGGCAGGCCGTCGGCGAACGGATCGGGGCCGGCCGGGTCCGGGTCGTGCTGAGCGTCGACGAACTCGGCGACGTCCAGGCGGGCGAGGTCCTGGTGGCGCCGAGCACCGATCCGGACTGGGAGCCGGTCATGCGGAAGGTGGCGGCGATCGTCACCGATCAGGGCGGACGGACCGCGCACGCGGCGATCGTGTCGCGCGAGTTCGGGCTGCCCTGCATCGTCGGCAGCGCGAACGCGACCCGGACGCTCAAGACCGGCGACGAGGTGACCGTCTGCTGCGCCGAGGGTGCGGAAGGGCACGTCTATGCGGGTGCGATCCCGTTCGAGGTGGAGCGGGTCGATGCGTCGAAGGTGCCGGCGTCGCGGACGAAGATCATGCTGACGGTGGGCTACCCGGACCAGGCGTTCGGCCTGGCGGCGATTCCGAACGCCGGCGTGGGGCTGGCGCGGACCGAGTTCATCATCACCAACCAGATCGGCATCCACCCGATGGCGCTGGTGCGATACCCGAAGCTGAAGGATCAGGCGGCGGTCAGGGCGATTGCGGCCCGGATCGGCGAGCAGGATCCGTCCGAGTACTTCGTGCAGCGGTTCAGCGAAGGGGTGGGAAAGATCGCGGCGGCCTTCTTCCCGAAGCCGGTGATCGTGCGGATGAGCGACTTCAAGACGAACGAGTACGCGCGCCTCCTCGGCGGGCAGGAGTTCGAGCCCGAGGAGGAGAATCCGATGCTCGGCTTCCGCGGCGCGTCGCGGTACTACGACCCGCGCTACGCGGAGGGCTTCGCGCTGGAGTGCCGGGCGCTGAGCCGGGTGCGCCGCGACCTGGGCCTGACCAACGTGAAGGTGATGATTCCGTTCTGCCGGACGGTCGACGAGGCGCACCAGGTGCTCGACGCGATGGCGGCCGCCGGCCTGCGCCAGGGGGACGACGGCCTCGAGGTCTACGCGATGTGCGAGATCCCGGCGAACATCGTGCTGGCCGAGGCGTTCCTGGGCGTGTTCGACGGCTATTCGATCGGGTCGAACGATCTGACCCAGCTCACGCTGGGGCTGGACCGCGATTCCGGGACGGTCGCCCGGCTGTTCGACGAGCGGAACGCCGCGGTCAAGTGGATGATCGCGCACGTCATCGAGACGGCGAGGCGGATGGGCAAGCCGGTCGGCATCTGCGGGCAGGCGCCGTCCGACTATCCCGAGTTCGCCGCCTGGCTCGTCGATCGCGGCATCGACTCGATCTCGCTGAATCCGGACGTCGCCATCACCACGGCGTTCGTCATCGCGAAGGCCGAGCAGCCGGTGCCGGCCGCCGCCCGCTGACGCGCGGCCGCTCGATCTGGCAGAGGAGGGCGATCGTGAACCGCCACACCGCCGGCGCCATCCAGCCGTGGCCGACGATCGTGAAGTCGACCCGGCAGGCGAACGGCGCGAACCTGGCGGACTACCGCCAGGCGTGCGCTTCGTTCACCTGGGACGAAGCGCGGAGCGAGCTCGACGGGCTGCCGGGCGGCCGCGGCCTGAACATCGCCCACGAGGCGGTCGATCGCCATGCCGCGGGCGCCCGCCGCGATCACCTGGCGTTCCGCTGGATCGAGCGGAACGGGCGGGTGACCGACCTGACCTACGGCGCGCTGGCGGACGCCACGAACCGGTTCGCGAACGTGCTGACGCGCCTCGGGCTGCGCAGGGGCGACGTCGTCGCCGTGCTGGCCGGCCGGATTCCCGAACTCCATATCGCCGCGCTGGGCACGCTCAAGGCGGGCGGGATCTTCAGCCCGCTGTTCTCGGCGTTCGGGCCCGAGCCGATTCACGCGCGCCTGACGATCGCGCAGGCGCGGTTCCTCGTGACGACGGCCAGCCTGTACCGACGCAAGATCGAGGCGCTGCGCCCGTCGCTGCCCGACCTCGAGCACGTGCTGCTCGTCGCCGACGACGGCCGGGACGTCCGGGAGCCCGGCATCGAGGACTTTCACGATCGGCTCCAGGCGGCCCCGGCCGAGTTCACCATTCCGCCGACCGACCCGGAGCAGCCGGCGCTGCTGCACTTCACCAGCGGCACGACCGGCAGGCCCAAGGGGGCCCTGCACGTCCACCAGGCGGTGGTCGCGCATCACATCACCGGAAAGCTCGCCCTGGATCTGCGGCCGGACGACGTGTTCTGGTGCACGGCCGATCCCGGCTGGGTGACCGGCACCTCCTACGGGATCATCGCGCCGCTGACGAACGGCGTGACGAGCATCGTCGACGAGGGCGATTTCGATGCGGAGCGCTGGTACGGCCTCGTGCGCGACCAGCGGGTGAGCGTGTGGTATACGGCGCCGACGGCCGTGCGGATGATGATGAAAGTGGGGACCGACCTCGCGCGGCGCCGTGCGCTCCCGACGCTCCGGTTCCTCGCGAGCGTCGGCGAGCCGCTGAATCCCGAGGCCGTGATGTGGGGCGTCGAGGCGTTCGGGCGGCCGTTCCACGACAACTGGTGGCAGACCGAAACCGGCGGCATCATGGTCGCCAACTTCGCGTCGATGGACATCCGCCCTGGATCGATGGGGCGGCCCCTGCCGGGCATCGAAGCGGCGCTCGTCCGGCGCACCGGCGACGATCGCGTCGAGGTGATCGCGGAGCCGGAGGTGCAGGGAGAGCTGGCGCTGCGGCCGGGCTGGCCCTCGATGTTCCGCGCCTACCTGCACGACGAGGAGCGCTACCGCCGCTGCTTCGCGGGCGGGTACTACCTGACCGGCGACCTCGCGAAGCGCGATGCCGACGGCTACTACTGGTTCGTGGGGCGGGCCGATGACGTCATCAAGTCGTCGGGGCACCTCATCGGCCCGTTCGAGGTCGAGAGCGTGCTGATGGAGCATCCGGCCGTGGCGGAAGCGGGCGTGATCGGCAAGCCGGACCCGGTCGCGCTCGAGATCGTCAAGGCGTTCGTCGCCCTCAAGCCCGGGTACCGCGCCGGCGAGGAGCTGCGGCGGGAGCTGCTCGGCTTCGCGCGCCAGCGGCTCGGCGCCGCGGTCGCGCCGAAGGAGATCGACTTCGTGCCCGGCCTGCCGAAAACGCGGAGCGGGAAGATCATGCGACGCCTGCTGAAGGCGCGCGAGCTGGGGCTGCCCGAAGGCGACCTCTCGACGCTGGAGCCGTCATGAAGACCGAACCTGCCGTGCCCGCCGGCGTGTCCGCTCTGCCGGTTGATCGCGCGCATCTGGTGGAGCTGCTGCACCAGATGCTGCGGATCCGCCACTTCGAGGAGAAGTGCGCCGAGCTGTACAGCGCCGGCCGGATCCGCGGGTTCCTGCACCTCTACATCGGCGAAGAAGCGGTGGCTGTTGGCGCGCTGCAGGCCCTCACCCCCGACGATGCGATCGTGGCGACCTACCGGGAGCACGGGCACGCGCTGGTGCGCGGTCTGGCGGCCGAGCGGCTGATGGCCGAGATGTTCGGCAAGGCCGAGGGCTGCTGCCGCGGGCGCGGCGGATCGATGCACCTGTTCGACGCCGCCACCCGGTTCTATGGCGGCAACGCGATCGTGGGCGGCGGGCTGCCGGTGGCCGTCGGCCTCGCGCTGGCCGACCGGATGCAGGGACGGCCCCGCGTCACCGCCTGCTTCTTCGGCGACGGGGCGGTGGCCGAGGGGGAGTTCCACGAGGCGATGAATCTCGCGTCGCTCTGGAAGCTGCCCGTCCTGTTCCTGTGCGAGAACAACCTCTACGCCATGGGCACCCGGATCGAGCGGGCGCAGGCGCAGGTCGACCTGGTCCGTAAGGCGGAGAGCTACGCGATGCCGGCCGACGCCGTCGACGGCATGGACGTGATGGCGGTGGAGGCGGCCGCCCGTCGGGCGGCGGAGGCGGTGCGACAGGGCAGCGGCCCCCGGTTCCTCGAGTGCCGGACGTACCGGTTCCGCGCGCATTCGATGTTCGACGCCGAGCTGTACCGCGACAAGAGCGAAGTCGAAGCCTGGAAGAGCCGCGATCCGATCCCGGCGCTCATCGCGCGCCTGACGGCGGCGGGGCAGCTGACCGATCGCGACGTCGCCGATCTGGAGGCGGCGGTCGACGCCGAGATCGCCGCCGCCGTGCAGTTCGCCGAGCGCGGAACGTGGGAGCCGGTCGAGGCGCTCACCCGCGACGTGTACTCGCGCTGAGCGCGCCGCTCCCCGGTGGTCCGGCCGTGGGCCGTGGCCGTCGTAGCGCCGAGCGTCAGCTCGGCCCGCAGGCGTCGCAGCGCCGAGCTTCAGCTCGGCCGGCGCCCTGGCAGGTGCACCGATGCAGACAACCTATCGCGACGCGCTCCGTGCCGCTCACCGGGAAGCGCTGCAACGCGACCCGCGCGTGTTCCTCATGGGCGAGGACGTCGGGCGCTACGGCGGCTCCTACGCCGTGAGCAAGGGCCTGCTCGAGGAGTTCGGGCCGGATCGCATCCGCGACACGCCGCTGTCCGAGTCGACCTTCGTCGGGGCCGGCATCGGCGCCGCCCTGGGCGGCCTGCGGCCGATCGTCGAGGTGATGACGGTCAATTTCAGCCTGCTCGCCCTCGACCAGATCGTCAACAACGCAGCGACGCTCCGGCACATGTCGGGCGGACAGTTCAACGTGCCGATCGTGATCCGCATGGCGACCGGAGCGGGCCGTCAGCTCGCGGCCCAGCACGCGCACAGTTTCGAGGGCTGGTACGCGCACATTCCCGGCCTCCGGATCGTGGCGCCCGCCACGCTCGAGGACGCCCGCGGCATGCTGGCCACCGCGCTCGAGGACCCGGACCCGGTCCTCATGTTCGAGCATCAGACGCTCTATAACATGGAGGGCCCGCTGCCGGACGAGGCCGGCGCGGTCGACATCGACCGGGCGGTGGTCCGGCGGATCGGCACGGACGTCACCGTGATCACGTACGGCGGCTCGCTCGGCAAGGCGCTCGACGCCGCCGGCCGCCTGGCCGCCGAGGACCGGATCGCCGCGGAGGTGATCGACCTGCGGAGCCTGCGGCCGCTCGATACGCCGGTCATCCTGCAGTCGGTGGCGAAGACCCGCCGCGCGGTGGTGGTGGACGAGGGGTGGCGGAGCGGCAGCCTGTCGGCCGAGATCAGCGCGCGCATTACCGAGGGCGTCTTTTACGAGCTCGATGCGCCGGTGGCGCGGGTCTGCAGCGCGGAGGTGCCGATCCCTTACGCGAAACACCTCGAGGACGCGGCCATCCCGCAGGTCGGCTCGATCGTCGACGCCGTCCGTGCGCTGATGGGCCGGCAGGCGTGATTGGCGCGGCCGGACTGACGCCCGGCGCCATGACCCACGGGCCGAGCTGAAGCTCGGCGCTACGACGGTCACGGGCCGGGCTGAAGCCCGGCGCGACGATGGCCGCGGCGCGTCGCGCCGCGACCGGAGAGAGCCCGATGTCCGAATTCCGCATGCCCGTGCTCGGTGCCGACATGGAGGCCGGCACGCTCGTCGAATGGCGGCGGCAGCCGGGCGAGACCGTCACGCGCGGCGACATCATCGCCGTCGTCGACACCGACAAAGGCGCCATCGAGATCGAGGTGTTCGAGGATGGCGTCGTCGATCGACTGGTGGTCCAGCCGGGCACCAAAGTGCCCGTGGGCACCGTGCTGGCGGTCATCCGGTCGGCCGGCGGACCGGCGCCAGCCGGCGTCCCGGCGGCCGCCGTCGCGCCTGCACCGCCGGCTCCGGTCGTGCGCCCGGCTCCACCGGTTCCCGCGGCGCCGGCCGCGGCCGTCACGCCTGCGTCGCCGGCGGCCCGCCGGCGGGCGCGCGAGCTGGGGATCGATCTCGCCGGCGTGCGGGGCACCGGACCGGGTGGAGCGGTCACGCTGGACGACGTCGTCCTCGCCGGCGCATCGCCGGCCGGCGAGCCCGCGGCCGCGCCGGTGGACCGGGCGGACGGCATGCGCCGGGCTATCGCGGCGGCGATGGCCCGATCGAAGCGGGAGATCCCGCACTACTACCTGGCCACCCCGATCGACGTCCGGGGGGCAACCGCGTGGCTGGCCGACGAGAACGCGCGGCGCGACGTGCCGGACCGCCTGCTGCTCGCCGTCCTGCTCATCAAGGCCGTGGCGCTCGGCCTGCGGCAGGTGCCGGAGCTCAACGGGTTCTGGACCGACGGCGCCTTCGTGCCGGGACGTGGCATTCACGTCGGCACCGCGATCTCGCTCCGGGGCGGTGGCCTCGTCGCGCCCGCGCTGCACGAGGCGGACGGAAAGAGCCTCGACGTCCTGATGCGCGAGCTGCGCGACGTCGTTCAGCGCGCGCGTACTGGTACGCTCCGCAGCTCCGAGCTGGCCGACCCGACCGTGACGATCTCGAACCTGGGCGAGCAGGGGGTGGACGAGGCGTTCGGCATCATCTATCCGCCGCAGGTCGCGCTCGTCAGCGTCGGCCGGGTCGTGGACCGCCCCTGGGCCGCGGACGGCCGGATCGAGGTCCGGCCGGTGCTGACGGCGTCGCTGTCGGCCGATCACCGCGCGAGCGACGGCCACCGCGGGGGGCTGTTCCTGGCCGCGATCGATCGCCTGCTGCAGAAGCCGGAGACCTTGTGACCCCCGACGCGCTGAAGCAGACCGTGCTGGACGCGCTGGCCGGCGTCGCTCCCGAGATCGACCGGGCGCAGATCCGTCCGGACGTGCCCTTCCGCGATCAGCTCGATCTCGATTCGATGGACATGCTCAACTTCATGATCGCGCTGCACAAGGCGCTGCAGGTGGATGTCCCCGAGTCGGACTACCGGCAGATGGCGACGCTGGCCAGCTGCCTTGCGTACCTGGCCGGGAAGCTGGCGGCGAAGACGCCGGCCGGCCCGGACCGGCCGCGCTGAGGTGCGGCCGTGACAGGGCCATGGGAGGACCTATGAGACTGTGGTCTCCGGACTTCGACGCCGGAACACCGATCCCCGTCCGGTTCACGTGCGAGGGCGACGACGTGTCGCCGTCCCTGCGGTGGTCCGACGTGCCGGCCGGGGCCCGGAGCCTGGCGCTCGTCGTGGACGATCCCGACGCCCCCGATCCGGCGGCGCCGCGCATGACGTGGGTGCACTGGGTGCTGTACGATCTGCCCCGCACATCGAGCGGCCTCGAGGCGGGCGTCACGGTCGATGAGCTACCCGAAGGAACCCTCGAAGGCGTGAACGACTGGAAGCAGGCCGGATACCGCGGGCCGTGTCCGCCGGTCGGCCGCCACCGATACTTCGTCAGGCTGTACGCGCTCGACCGGAAGCTTCCCGATCTGCATCGGCCGTCGAAGGCGACGCTCGAAGCGGCCATGCGCGGACACATCCTGGCCCACGCCGAACTCATCGGCACCTACGAAAAGACCGGCCGCTGAGCGTGCCCCGAACCCCCGAACGCTGAGCGAGGCCGAGCTGAAGCTCGGCGCTGCGAAATTGAGAGCCCCGAGCCCTGACCCCGCGCACCGCGCACCGCGCACCGAGCACTGAGCACCGAGCACTGAGCCCCGCCCCGCCGTGTGACGCCATGAGCGTCGCGAATCCCTGCTAGGTGAAATTACTGAGCGTCAGATCCTCGAGACAAGTAGGATAGAGCGTCTGGGCCGAGCTGGACCGATTCCTGCTTGAAGGATGGCCCGTCGCAGAGAGCTGGGCTGAACGGAGTCCGGAGACCTACATGGGCGAGAGACTGTCTGAAGGGATACGGGAGCGGAGAAGCTGGCGCGCGCCGAGACCGGGCGTCTGGAAAGGTGTCCTCGCCCTCGTCGCCGCGGGCCTGGTCGTGCAGGGCGCCGCCCGGCGCATGGTGGCCGGTCCGTTGCTGACCGGGCTTCAACGTGTCGAGGCGCTGACCGGCCTGGGTGCCGTCGCCCATCGCCTCGTGCTGCAGCGCGTGACCCTGCCGGGCATCGACACCGGCCTGCGGCCGTACACCATCACGAAGCGACCGGGCGTGCCGGAGCGGGCGCTCGAGATCGCCAACCGGCCGCCCTCCACGACGTCCTACGTGCCCGGCCGCCTGATCGTCAAGTTCACCTCCCAGGTCTCGGCGGCGGCCGGCGCGGCGATTCTGGCTGCGCACGGCGCGCGCCTGGCGATCCGGCCTCCGAACGCCGACTTCGACCTGGCGACCATCCCGACGTCGACCGACCCCGAGGCGCTGGCCGCCACGCTCAACCAGCGGCCGGACGTCGCCTACGCGCAGGCCGACTACCGGGAGCACGCCACCATGGTGCCGAACGACCCCCTGTACTCCTATCAATGGAACTTCAAGAAGATCGGCATGGAGAGCGCCTGGGACATCAACCCCGGGGCGTCGCCGTCGATCGTCGTCGCGGTGCTCGACACCGGCATGGCGTTCGAGAACGTCCGCATCCAGTTCCAGGGCGCGTCCTTCCAGTCGGGCTCCGACACGTATCCGGCGCTCGGAACGGTGGACGAGGATTTTGCGCCGGCGCCCGACCTGGCCTCGGCGGGCCGGTTCGTGGATCCGTACGACTTCATCTGGGACGACGCCGATCCGGTGGATACCGACGGCCATGGCACGCACGTGGCCGGCACGATCGGTCAGCTGACCAACAACAACGTCGGCACGGCCGGCATTGCGTACAACGTGAAGTTCATGCCGGTCAAGGTGCTCGACAGCCAGTGGGACGACATCTTCGGCTCGCCCAATCAGGGGACCGACGATGTCGTGGCGGAGGGGATCCGGTACGCGGCCGACCATGGGGCCCAGGTGATCAACATGAGCCTCGGGCGGACCGGCCCTCCGGCGCCCGCCATCCAGGACGCGATGCAGTATGCGGTCTCGAAAGGGGCCTTCATTGCCGTCGCCGGCGGCAACGACTATGAGAACGGCAATCCGCCGGAGGTCCTGCCGGAGATTGCGGCGCAGATTCAGGGGGTCGTGTCGGTCGGCGCCGTCGACCCGAATCTGAACCGGGCGCCGTATTCGTCGACCGGCTCGTACATCGAGCTGGCGGCCCCCGGCGGGAGCTTCGACAACGGCTTCGGGGCCGACGGCGGCATTCTGCAGCAGACGCTCGATCTGAGCCAGGTCGATACCTACGACCTGCCGCCCGCGCAGTACGGTCCTCCCCGCTTCGACGCGTTCGCGTACTACTTCTTCACCGGCACGTCGATGGCGACCGCGCATGTGTCCGGTCTCGCGGCGCTGCTGATGCAGCAGGGGATCACGAGCCCGGCAGCGGTCGAGGCCGCCATGGAGCAGTTCGCGACACATGAAGGGGCGGCTGGACGCAATGATGAGTACGGGTTCGGACTGATCAATCCGACGGCCACCCTGTTGGGCCTCGGGCTCGCCCGTTGAGGAGACGCATGACGCAGCGCGCATTGGTCGGGGAGGCGGGGACGCGGCGGCTCAGGGCCGGATTCCGGGCCGGGGCTGCCGCGGCGTTGTGTGTGATGGTGCTGGCCGGAGCCTCGCCGGCCTGGGCGGCTCCGCCTCGCGCCGGAAGGCCGGCGGTGAGCGTGCGCGGCTTCGCCGATTTCAACTATGACTGGTTCGCGGCGAAGCAGAGCTTCAGCGCGGTCTTCGGCAAGTCGACCGGGACGTTCGTCGGCGGCGGCGCGCAGGTCGTCTTCAGGACCGGCCTGTACGTGGAGATCGGGGTCTCACGGTTCCAGGAGACCGGGCAGCGTGCGTACGTCTACGGCGGCCAGGCCTACGGCCTGCACATCCCGTTGACGGCGAGGCTCGTGCCGATTGAATTCACCGGCGGCTACCGGTTCTCTCTCACGCCTCGTCTCATCGTGTACGGCGGCGGCGGCCTCGGCACGACGCAGTACACGGAGACGTCCCAGTTCGTGAGTTCCTCGCAGAACGTCAGCACGCGGGCGACGAGCTACCAGGTGCGCGCCGGCGCGGAGTACCGTCTGGCGCGCTGGGTCGGCGTGGCGGGCGAACTGCAGTACCGCCGCGTCCCCGGGATCTTCGGCAAGAGCGGCGTCTCGCAGTCCTTCGGCGAAAGCAATCTTGGAGGGACCGCGCTGGACGTCAAGGTCATCGTCGGGCGTTGAGGCTCGGGCGCTCGGGCGCTCAGGCGGTTCAGGCGCTCGGGCGCGCGAGCGTCACTGCGCGCCCTGCCGGCAGGTCCACTCGCGGCGACGCAGGAGAACAGCGCGGCGCACGGCGGATCGCGGGTGGCGTGGCGAGTATCAGCTAAAGCGTGTTTGTACACGCATTTGCGGCGTTGCGGCACGGCGGTCCGCGTGCTACAGTCGCTTTGCGTATGCGGATGTCAGCATGACCGGCGGCACGCGCTCGTTCCGCCGACCTCAGCGGGTTGTGGCGATCGCGCTGGCGCTCCTGATGCTTCAGGGGGCGGTCGACGCGTACCACCTGGTCAGGGACGACGGCGGGGTGCTCGGCCCGCGCGTCGCGTTCAGCGGCTCCACCGAGCGTCATGTTGCTGCGCCGGGAGACCGTCGCGGCGAGTCAGATCCGCACTGCGCCATCTGCCACTGGCTGCAGTTGCTCGCCACGTCGCAGATCGCGCACGGCTTCGTCGGCGCGCCGCCTGCGGCCCGGCTCCTCCGACTCGGCCACCTGCGCCTCTCGGCCCCGCGCGTCGCGCTGGCGCAGAGTCCGGCCCGCGCCCCTCCAGCCTCGGTCGCCCTCTCGTAAGCTCTTTCCAGATATCGGTGTTTGAGCCCTGAGGGCCGGCGCCGGGTCGGACACACGGTCCGCTCCGACGGTCGGCAACGGGGCCACGGCGTTGGCGCTTTCGTCGTTCCACGGTGGCCACGCGTGCCGGCGCTGCGGCAGGCCGGACGCGCCGATCCGCTTCAGCGGCTGTCAACATGACTGGCGGAACCCGTTCACTCCATCGGTTTCAGCGTGCGGTGTCGATCGCGCTGGCGATCCTCATGCTGCAGGGCGCGCTGGACGCGTCCCATCTGGTCCGAGACGACGACGCGGTCTTCGGTCCACGCGTCGTCTTTCATCAGAGTGCGGTGCGCCATCTCGACGAACCCGGGCGTGGCCACAGCGCCTCGGACCCGCACTGCGCCATCTGTCACTGGCTGCAGCTGCTCGGGACGTCGCAGATCTCGAAGCACGTCCGGGCGCCCCAGCCGCCGGCGTCGCTCTATCACCGGTACGTGGCCAGGCGTCGCCTGCGGCAGGCGGCCTGCGCCCGCGTCCCTGCCCGTGGTCCTCCGTCCCGCCCGCTTCTGTAGTCGTTCCATTCGTTTTTGACGACCCCTCTTCCCGGGCAGGCGAGTGCCCGCCGGGGCGGGGGGCGTGGCTCCCGGCGCATCGCCCGTCCGCACATCGCTCGTGTGCGGATCGGCCGGTGGTGTGCCGGCGCCCACGAAGCCGGGCGGATTTCAACGCATTCATGACGGAGGAGACGGACATCATGGCGGATTCATCGAAGCGACGATCGGTCAGGAGGATGGCGATGCTGGTGCTGCTCTGGCTGTGGGCAGCCATGGGCGGCCTGGGGCGGCCGAGCCTGCTCGCCCAGGGCCTGGGCGGGGCGGGCACCGTGCGCGGCACCGTCACCGATCCGACCGGCGCGGTGATCCCGGGCGTCACGGTGGAACTGAACAATCCGGTGACGCAGTTCATGCGGATGGCGGTCACCGACGGCAAGGGGGACTTCGAGTTCACCAACGTTCCCCAGAATGGTTATCAGTTGACCGTGACGCTGCAGGGATTTCAGACGATTCAGAAGGCGGTCCAGGTGCGGTCGTCGGTGCCGATCGCGCTGAGCCTGGAAATGGCGCTGGCGAAAGCCAGTACGACGGTCGAGGTCCACGGGAGCCGGCAGGATCTCGTCGAGAACGTGCCGACGGCGCATACCGACATCGATCAGGCGATCATCAAGAGGCTGCCGATCCAGGGGGACGCCTCCGGGCTGAGCTCGCTCATCACCCTCGCCTCGCCGGGCGTCGTCGCGGACTCGAACGGCTTCTTTCATCCGCTCGGCGACCACGCCGAGACGGAGTTCTCGATCGACAATCAGCCGGTGCCCGATCAGCAGAGCCGGGTGTACTCGAATCAGCTGCCGGTCGACGCGATCCAGTCGACCGAGCTCATCACCGGCCTGCCGCCGGCCGAGTACGGCGACAAGACCGGGCTCATCGTCAACATCATCACGAATTCCGGCCTTGACCGGCAGAAGCCGACCGGCACGCTTTCGGCGCAGTACGGGACGTTCTCGACCGGCACGGGCAACTTCACGCTCGGTCTGGGAAGCAGCCGCTGGGGGAACTTCCTGGCGGTGAACGGTTTTCGCAGCGATCGCTACCTGGACGGTCCGGAGTTCAAGGCGCTGCACGACACAGGCGATTCCGAGACGGCGTTCGATCGGCTTGATTTCAAGCCGACCTCCAGTGGCGGTACGCTGCACCTGGACCTGCTGTACGGTCGCTCGTCGTTCCAGATTCCGGATACCTATGACCAGCAGGCGGCGGGCCAGCAGCAGCAGCAGCGGATCAACACGTTCAACATCGCCCCCGGCTGGGCGCAGGCGATCACGTCCAACCTGCTGCTGTCGGCGAACGCTTACGCGCGGCGCGACGCGGTCGACTACCTGCCGAGTCCGAACATCTTCTCGGACACGCCGGCGACGCTGTCGCAGCACCGCTCGCTGCTGAATTCCGGCGCCACGGTGGACGTCTCCTACTTCAAGGGGATCAACAACTTCAAAGCCGGCGCGATCGCGGCGTTCTGGCAGCTGAACGAGAATTTCAGCCTCGGCCTGACCGACCCCGGCTTCAACGCGCCGTGCGTCGACCAGGCCGGCAGTCCGTATACCGGACCGGGCATCACGACCACGGCCGGGTGTGCCGCGGCCGGGCTGGCGCCGAACGGAGCGTACCTGCCGGCGCTGGCGGCCTACGATCTGACGCGCGGCGGCCGGTTGTTCCACTTCAACGACAGCGGCCTGATCAAGGAGCAGGCAGTCTACGCGCAGGACACAGTCTCCCTGCGCCGGCTCACGCTGAACCTGGGCGTGCGGGTGGATCGGTACGACGGCCTGTCGCAGGCGACTGACGTCGAGCCCCGTCTCGGCGCCTCATACCTGCTGCCGACCGGGACGGTGCTGCGGGCCGCGTGGGGCAAGACGCTCGAGACGCCGTACAACGAGAACCTGCTGTTGTCGAGCGCGACCGGCGCCGGCGGCCTGGCGAACACGGTCTTCGGGGCAGTCGGTCAGACAGCGCTGGTGCCGGCCAGGCGCCGGATGTGGACGGCTGGCCTGTCGCAGCCGTTCGGCTCCTGGCTCGTGGTGGATTTCAATTACGTGTCGAAGTACACGAAAGACGCGTTCGACTTCGACACGCTGTTCAACACGCCGATCGCCTTTCCCATCGAGTGGGCCAAGTCCGAGGAGAGCGGTTTCGACGGCAAGCTGACGCTGCTCGCGCATCACGGCTTCAGCGCCTACACGGTGTTCGGCCACGCCCGGTCGCTGTTCTACAACCCGGAGACCGGCGGCATCCTCTTCAATTCGCCGCTGGCGACCGGTCCGTTCCTGATCGACCACGACCAGAAGTTCGAACAGACGACCAACGCGCAGTACAGCTTCCCGGGCCGGCTTGGCGCCTGGACGGCGTTCACGTGGGAGTACCAGTCGGGCCTGGTGGCCGGCAGCGTGCCGAACTATGCGACGGCACTGACGCTGACGCCGGACGAGCAGGCCGCCATCGGGCTCTATTGCGGCAGCACGTTCGCCACGCCGACCATGGGCATCTCGTCGTGCAGCTCGCCGACCTTCGGCGCGACACGGCTGGTCATCCCGGCACCCGGGACGGAGAACGACGCCACCAACCCTGCACGCATCGCGCCGCGGAACCTGTTCGATCTGGCCTTCGGCATCGACAACCTCTTCCTCTCCTCCGACAGTCGCCGCCGGTGGAGCGCGCGTCTGACCGTCGTGAATCTGCTGAACAAAGAGGCGCTCTACAACTTCCTGTCGACGTTCAGCGGCACGCACTTCGTGGCGCCGCGCACGGTCGGCGTCCAGGTGTCCTATCACTTCTGACCGACACCGGTCGATGGTGAACGCCATGCAGAGGACATCAGGCAGCGGCGCGGCCCGGCTCCCGGGAACCGCGCCAGCCCGCTCACCGGAAGCGGCCGCAGTGCTCAACCTCCAGCAGGCCGCCGTGGCCGTGTCCAACGTCATGCGGACGGCCCTGAAGGCGCATCATGTCTCGCACGCGCAGTACACGGTGCTGCGGATCCTGCGCGAGGCCGGGCCGGCCGGCCTCGCGCGTCATGAAATTGCCGAGCGGATGATCTGGCGTGCGCCGGACGTCACGCGGATTCTCGACCGCCTGGAACGGCGATCGCTGATCGCCCGCGCGCGCGCGGCGCACGATCAGCGGATCGTGCTGGCGCGGGTCAGCGATCAGGGCCGGCGCCTGATGGAGGCGGCCGATGCCGTCGAGCAGGAGGCGGCCAGGCAAGTCATGAGCCGGCTGGGCGCCCGCCGGCTGCGCGTCTTCGTCAATCTCCTCGAGGAGCTGCAGAAGGAGACATGAAGGCGTGGCGCCCCCTTACCACGTGGCCCAGGCGTTGGCCAGCGCCAGCCCCAGCAGGACGAGGCCGAGCGGCGCCGCGCACCACAGCGCCAGTGTCCACTCCCGGCGGCGAAGCGCCTCCGACGCCGGCTCGTCCTCGACCGTCGCCGTGAACGCGATCCCTTCCAGCACGGCGAACAGCAGGATGGCGACCAGGGCCACCGCCAGCGTCAGCACGCAGGCCAGCACGTCCACCAGACTCGCCAGGCCCTGCGCCGGACCGACGCTTCCGGCCTGCAGCAGATCGCGCAGGACGCCGACCACCTTGCTGCCGACCCAGGCCGCCAGGCTGATGGCCAGGAGGTGGCAGGTCTTGCCCGTGACGCGGAGCTTCGAGATCGCCTGCGCCGGTGCGCCTGCGTGTGCGATGTTGCCGTCTGTCCCAGGATGCGTCCAGCCGGAAAGACGCCGGAGCGATACATGGTGGATCATGTCCGCCTCCTCGAGTGCGTCGTCGGGAGATGCGCGCCGGGACCGTCATGGCGGGCCCCGGGAGCGCCCGGAAGGGCGGCCGCCGCAACGGATCGACATCTGTTTCGTATGGCAAACGCCGGGCCAGCGGTGAGGTGCGAATCGGGGGCGGCGCCTGGGGGAAAGAATGACCGGGTAATTGTGGCCCGTCGTGCCTGAGGACAGGCAAAGCCCGGCCGCGATGGGCGGCCGGGCTCTCTGCGCTACCAGGGACGCAGCGGCTGGAGATCGCCCCGGTAGGGGATGAGACGACCTGGCGCCAGCCGGACGTTGAAGGCCATCGGCGCGTAGCCGGGCGCCTGCACGTCGATCTGATGCGGTCCGGCCATCAGCGTGAGCGGGTGCTCGGTGCCGGCGAAATCGTCGACCCGGCCGACGTAGGCGCCGTCAACGTAGACGGCGGCGTCGTACGGGGTCAGGTCCAGGCTGATCGCCCCGTACGCCACCCGGGGAGCGACCGTAATGACGGATCCATACCACGGGGCCGGGTAGGCCCACTGCCACGGTGTGGCGACGCCGAAGTACAGCCCCGCGCCGATGCGCCACCACCGCTGCCCGCCGGCGTACTCACGATAGGGGTTCACGACGATCGGCGGCGCCACGACGCGGAACCACGGCCGGTCGATCTCGTGATCGTCCCGGCGCGATCTCTGGTCGCGCCGATCCACGTAGCCCCGCTGCTCGACCGGCCCGCGGCGGTTCGCGTACCCGCGATAGTCACGATGGCCACGGTCGTTCGGGCGGCGACCGTGCTGCTCTTCGACCCGGCGGTGCCCGTCCGAGCGGTCCGGATGCCGATCGGCGCGCGCCGGCGCGGCGCCGAGCGTCAGGGCGATGATCGCGGCGGCTGGAATGGCAATCGGTCGGAGATTCATGACGGCCCCCTCCTGGCTGCGGGCGTCCGGAGCCCCGGACTGAGTCTCTTCGTTGGGATGCCCGCTGCAGGTCATGAAGGCAAAGGACCTGCCAGATCGCGCAATCGGATCACCCTCGGAATTTCCGTCTGATTTTTCGAATGCCCTGCCGATGCGTTCGGACTTGCCCTTCCAGTGTCAGCTCGAGAGGACAGGCAAATGAATCGAACCGCCATTCTGCTGCCGGCCGCAGTGAAACGAACGGCCGAGCTTCAGGGTAATTACTGTGTAGATTTCTCACGGGCAGGGACTTATCTGCCCTCCGATCTGCCGGGGGCGTTCACGATGCCGTTCAGACTCATAGTCCGCATTGCCCTGTCCGCGCTCCGCCGCAACAGGCTGCGCGCCGCGCTGACGACGGTCGGCGTGGCCATCGGGATTGCCGCGGTCGTCTGCGTGGTCGCCGTCGGCCAGGGCGCGACCGTGCGCGTGCAGGAGCAGATCACCAACATCGGCTCGAACATGATCTGGATCGAGGCGGGCGGCCGGACGCTGAACGGCGTTCGCACGGGGGTGCACGGCACGAAGAGCCTCACCGTCTTCGACGCCCAGGCCATCCGCCAGCAGATCCCGCTCGTCACGAACGTGTCGCCGCACGTGAACACGCGGGTGCAGGTCATCTACGGCAACGAGAACTGGTCGACCATGGTCCGCGGCGTGTCGCCCGAGTACCTGGCGGCCGCCAACTGGCACATGGCGCAGGGCGAGCCGTTCACGGATCGGGACGTCAGGGCGGCGGCGAACGTCTGCGTCCTCGGCGGGACGGTAGTGACGAATCTGTTCGGCGCGGACGATCCGATCGGGCGGATGATCCGTGTCGGCGGCCAGCAGTGCCGTGTGGTCGGGGTGCTGGCGGCCAAGGGGCAGTCGGCCGTCGGCCAGGATCAGGACGACACGCTGCTGATGCCGTATACGACGGTGCAGAAGAAGATCAAGGGCATCACGTGGCTGGACGACATCATGTGTTCTGCCGTGTCGGCGGCGGCGATCGGTCAGGCCGAGCGCGACATCACGGCCCTGCTGCGCGACCGCCACCACATCATGCCGGGCGAGATGGAGGACTTCAATCTGCGGCACCCGGAGGAGATCGCGCAGGCGGTCGCGAGCTCCACGCGGACGATGGAGCTGCTGCTCGCCAGCGTCGCGTCGGTCGCGCTGCTGGTCGGCGGCATCGGGATCATGAACATCATGCTGGTGTCGGTGACCGAGCGGACGCGCGAGATCGGAATCCGCCTGTCGCTCGGCGCGCGCGAGCGCGATGTGCGGACCCAGTTCCTGATCGAGGCGCTGGTCCTGAGCCTGCTCGGCGGCCTGCTGGGCGTGGGGGCGGGCGTCGGCGGCGCGATCGGCCTGTCGGCGGCGCTGGCGTGGCCGACGGAGCTCTCCTCGGCCGCGATTCTGCTGGCGTTCGGGTTCTCGGCCGCCGTCGGCGTCTTCTTCGGCTACTATCCCGCCTCCAAGGCGTCCCGCCTCGATCCGATCACGGCGCTCCGGTTCGAGTGACCCGCGCGCCGCCCGGGCCGGCGAGGGCCGGCTACCCGAGGTGTCCCGACGCCAGCAGCAGGACGACGATGCCGATGGCGATCCGGTAGATCGCGAACGGCGTGAAGCCGCGCCGCCGCACGTACCCCATGAACCAGGCGACCGAGAAATAGGCGACGATGAAGGACACGACGGTGCCGATGATCAGCACGACCCAGCCGTGGGCGTCGATGTGCGAGACGCCGAGCGGGTTATTCGCCGTCCCGAGCAGCGATTTCAGCAGATCGTAGGCGGTGGCGGCGGCCATCGTCGGCATCGACAGGAAGAACGAGAACTCCAGCGCCGAGGCGCGCGACATCCCCGCCAGCTGGCCGGCGGCGATCGTCGACATCGAACGGGACGTGCCGGGAAACACCGCCGAGAAGATCTGGCACGCGCCGATCCAGATCGCCTGCGGCAGCGACATGTCCTCCATCTTCCACGTGTGCACGCGACCGCCGGGCACGCCCGGTCCGTCGTGTTCGGCCGTCGCGTTCAGGGCGTCGACGATCCACATGATGACGCCCCCCACCACGAGCGACGTCCCCATGATGTAGAGGCTCTCGAGGTTCTTGCCGATCACCTTCGTCAGCAGGAACGCCGGAATCGCCGTGACGACGAACGCGATCGCGGTCAGTCCGAGCGGATGCGTCAGCAGGTTCCGGTCGCCGCGCTCGCCGCGGGGATACGTCGACACGAACTTCACGATCCGCGGCCAGAAGTACACCGGCAGGCACAGAATCGCGCCCAGCTGGATCACCACCGTGTACATCTTCCAGTAGCCGCTCGACAGGCTGATGTGGAGCAGCACTTCGCAGATCCGCAGATGCGCCGTCGAACTGACCGGCAGGAACTCCGTCAGCCCTTCGACGATCCCCAGCACGACCGACAGCAGGTAAGTGTTCAAACGCCGCCCTCCGTATGCGTCTGATGAAGATACCTCAAGAATGCGCACGACCGCGGGGACCGGACGCCCGCGCCGGAGACCGCGGTCGTGGCCATGGGGCGCCAGCCCCTGGCGGCCGGCCGGGGCGCCGGACGGCCAAAAGTCCCCGGCGGGCCGGGGACAATTGCGGTTGAGGTCGAGGGTGGCGGCCGGACCGCTGAATTTCGGCCTGAAATGGCGATCTGCGGGACCGGTGCCGGTCCTTGCCGCCGCGCCGGGCCGGTATCCGTCTTGCTTTTGGAGCGGGCAGGAAACGTCGGCCGACCGGGCCGATGGGGACAGCCGCTGGCGACCGGTGGCCGGGGCTGGAGGAGGAGGCGATGACGTCGGCGCTGCGGCTCGTGTTCTGGGAGACGACCAAGGCCTGCAATCTGAGCTGCCGGCACTGCCGTGCGGTCCCCCAGCGGGCGCTCGGGCCCGACGAACTGGGCACGGCGCGGGCGTTCGCGCTGATGGATCAGATTGCCGACGTCGGCAAGCCGGTCGTGGTGCTGTCCGGCGGGGAGCCGCTGTTCAGGCCCGATCTGTTCGACATCGGGGCGTACGGCGTGGAGCGCGGTTTCCGGATGGCGTTGGCGACCAACGGCACGCTGGTGGATCGGCACGTGGCGAAGCGGATCGCCGACGTCGGCTTCTCGCGCGTCGCGGTCAGCCTCGACGGCGCGGACCCGCTGACGCACGATCGCTTCCGGAACCTGCCCGGCTCCCACGCGCGTGCCCTCCAGGGGATTCGGTACCTGCGGGACGCCGGCGTGTCGGTGCAGATCAATTCGACGGTCGCGAAGCACAATGTCGCGGAACTGCCGGCGATGCTCGACCTGGCGCTCGAGCTGACGGCCGACGCCCTGCACCTGTTCATGCTCGTGCCGGTCGGCTGCGGCGTCGAGATCGCGCCGACCGAGATGCTGCCGGCCGACGAGTACGAGCGCGTGCTGCACTGGTTCGACGAGGAGTCGAAGGACTGCCCGATCGACCTCAAGGCGACCTGCGCGCCGCACTACTACCGGATCCGCGCGCAACGGATCGCCGACGAGCGCAGCCGGGGCGACATGAGCTCGACGTTCATCGCGCCGGGCACCCGCGCGAAGGCGGCCCCCACGCTCCTCCACGGCGGCGGCCACGGCCAGCACCTGTCGGCCATGACCCGCGGGTGTCTCGCCGGCACGGCCGTCTGCTTCGTGTCGAACGTCGGCCTGGTGTATCCGTGCGGGTACCTGCCGGTGGCCGCCGGCGACACGCGGACGCAGTCGTTCAAGGAGATCTGGGAGCACTCGCCGGTCTTCCAGCAGCTCCGCGATCCCGAGGCCCTGGAGGGCAAGTGCGGCGAATGCCGGTTCGTCGGGATCTGCGGCGGCTGTCGCGCCCGCGCGTACGCGGCGACCGGCAGCTTCCTCGCCGAAGAGCCGTTCTGCACCTACCGGCCGGACCTCGATCCCACGCCGGGCCGGCCCGTCGCCGTCGGCGTCCTGCACCACTGACTGATCGATGCCGGACGGACGCCCGGCCGCAGGGCGGCGACGCCCGGATCCGCACCCGCCGGCTGAGGCGCGACGGGCGACGGTCGAGATGATCCGGCTGAAAACACAAGCTCTGCCGGGTGAATTAACCATCCGGCAACCTTCCGGCCACACTCCCTTTACGTCCGCAGACTAGCCTCAGTCCGCACGTTTCGAAACAGGCCGGCAACGTGGCCTCTCGATCGGTGAGCTGACTTCGGTGTCCCGGGGGAATTCGATGGCGGGGCCGGTGCGCGGTGCCGGATGGATCAGGATGCGCCGCCCGCAGGTATGGGGAATACTTGAGGGGGCGCCCCCGGGCCATCCGGCCCGGCGCCCGCCGGTGGATTCCAGACGCGGGACACAGGGCGGGTGAGCCGGGTTGGCGGCGCCGGTGAGAGGCCGCTCCGCCGGGGACTCCAGGGGCCTCCGGCGGGCGGTCGGCGCAGCCACCCGGCTTCGTCCGGGTGGAGCCCGGGAGATGAGGATACGATGATTCGACGCGCGACGCTGGCGGCCGTGATGGGGGCGCTGGCGCTGGTCGTTCAGCCGCTGTTCGTCCGCGCCGGGGTACGCCGCGAACCGGGCGCCACGCGGATCCGGCACCTGGTCGTGATCTTCGACGAGAACGTGTCGTTCGATCACTACTTCGCCACCTATCCCGACGCGGCCAATCCGCCCGGCGAGCCGGCGTTCCACGCCGCCCCCGGCACGCCGTCCGTCAACGGCCTGCGCGGCGCGCTGCGCGATCGCAACCCGAACGCGTCGAACGCCGCCAACGGTGCGGGCGCCGTGAACCCGTTCCGGCTGGACCGCACGCAGGCCGCCACGGCCGATCAGGATCACGACTACACGCCGGAGCAGCTCGCGTTCCACGCCGGCCTGATGGACCTGTTTCCGCACGCCGTCGGGCGCGGGAACAGGCCGCCGGACGCGCCGGCCGGTCCGATGGGGACGACCGGTCTCACGATGGGGTACTTCGACGGCAACACCGTCACCGCGCTCTGGAACTATGCGCAGCACTTCGCGATGAGCGACGACTCGTACGGCACGACGTTCGGGCCGTCGACGCCGGGGGCGATCAATCTGGTGGCCGGGCAGACCAACGGCGTCATTGCCACGCGGAACGGCACGAGCAAGGCGACCGCCGGCGGCCACGGATCGCTCACGCTCATCGGTGATGCCGATCCGATTGGCGACGTCTGCTCCAGTCCGACCCAGGCGCAGGTGGCGCTGGGCGGCACGAACATCGGCGACCTGCTGAGCCGGGCCGGGGTCACCTGGGGCTGGTTCGAAGGCGGGTTCGACCTGACGGTGACGAATCCCGACGGCAGCACCGGCTGCCTGCGGCGCACGACGTCGGCCGTCACCCACGTCCGGTCGAACGACTACATGCCGCACCACGAACCGTTCCAGTACTACCGGTCGACCGCGAACCCGACGCACCTCCGGCCCTCGTCCGTGGCGGCGATCGGCCACAACGGCGACCGGGCGAACCATCAGTACGACATCGACGACTTCTACGCGGCCGTCCGCGCCGGCAATTTTCCGGCGGTCAGCTTCCTCAAGCCGCCGGCCTATCAGGACGGCCACGCCGGGTACTCGGATCCGCTGGACGAACAGGCGTTCCTGGTCCACGTGCTGAACTTCCTGCAGCGGCGGCCGGAATGGCGCAGCACGGCGGTGGTCATCGCGTACGACGACTCGGACGGCTGGTACGACCACCAGATGGGGCCGATCGTCAACCAGTCGACCAGCCCTGGCGATGCGCTGACCGGGACGGGGACGTGCGGGGACGGCGCCTCGGCGCTGCCGGGCATCGCGCCGGACAACCCCCACGCGCAGGGGCGCTGCGGCTATGGCCCGCGGCTGCCGCTGCTGGTGGTGTCGCCGTGGGCACGGAGGAATTTCGTCGACCACACGGTGACCGACCAGACGTCGATCATCCGGTTCATCGAGGATCGCTGGCTGGGCGGGCGCCGTCTCGGCCGGGGATCGTTCGATGCGATCGCCAATTCGATCGACCGGATGTTCGATTTCCACCAGCCGACGGCTGCCCCGCTGATTCTCGACGAACGGACCGGCGAGCCGGTGCGCCCGCCCGGACGATGACGGGAGCCGTCGTGGGCGCGCGCGCCGGCCGCCGCGCGAAGCCGGGCCGGCAGGTCCGTCGCGCGCCCGTTCCGTGTACGAGGGCCGAGGGCGTCATGCCGCCTGCGGCTGCCGGATTCGACCGATGGCCATCACGCGTCGCACGTTTCTGCATCGCGCCTGCGTCGCCGCGGCGGCGCTGGCCGTCGATCCGGGCCGGGCGCCGGCTGCGCCGCGCCGTCCCGCCGCCGAACTCGATCCCGCCACGCTGACGCCGTTCGTCGACCCGCTGCCGCTTCCGCCGATCGCGCGTCCCGCCGGCACCTGGCAGCACGACGGGCGGCGCCTGCCGCACTATCGCATCCCGATGCGGCAGGTGCTGGCGAAGGTGCACCGCGACCTGCCACCGACGAGGTTCTGGAGCTACGGCTCCGGCGTGCCCGGGCCGACGCTCGAGGTGCGCCGCGGCGAGGGAGTGCGGGTCGACTGGATCAACCGCCTGCCGGCCCGGCACTTCCTGCCGATCGATCACACGCTGGCGGGCGCGCACCGCGACGAGCCCGATGTCCGCGCGGTCGTGCACCTGCACGGCGGCAAGGTGCCGCCGGCGAGCGACGGGTATCCGGATGCCTGGTGCGTGCCGGGACAGTCGCTCCACTATTTCTATCCGAACGAGCAGGACGCGGCGACGCTCTGGTATCACGATCACGCCATGGGCATCCACCGCCTCAACGTCTTCGCCGGGCTCATGGGCCTCTACCTGATCCGGGACGCGGCGGAGGACGCGCTGGATCTGCCGAAGGGCCGGTACGAAATCCCGCTGATCATCTGCGACCGAAGCTTCCGCACCGACGGACAGCTCTACTATCCGACCTCCGGTGAGCCGGGGGCGCCGTGGATTCCGGAGTACTTCGGCAACGTGCTGCTGATCAACGGCGCGCTGTTTCCGCGGCTGGACGTCGAGCCGCGCCGCTATCGCTTCCGCGTCCTGAACGGCTCCAACAGCCGGTTCCTGTTCCTCTCGCTGCCGGAGGACGTGCCGATCCATCAGATCGGCACCGATCAGGGGCTGCTCGAGGCGCCGATCGAGGTCACGTCGCTCCATCTGGCGCCAGCCGAACGGGCCGATCTCGTCATCGATTTCCGCCGGCACGCGGGCTGCCGCGTGGTTCTGCGCAACGAGGTCTCGGACGTGATGCAGTTCCGGGTGGCGGCCGGCCCTGCCGGCGCCGCGGGAGGCCTGCCCGCGCGCCTGCGGGACATCGTCCGGCTGCGACCGGCCGACGCCGTCCGGACGCGGACGCTCAAGCTGGGGGAAATCGACAGCCTGGCCGGCGTGCCGCTCCGGATGCTGCTGAACGACACGCGATGGAGCGCCCCGGTCACCGAGCGGCCGGTCCTCGACACGACGGAGATCTGGGAGCTGGCCAACATCACGGACGACGCGCACCCGATTCACCTGCATCTCGTCCGGTTCCAGATCCTCGACCGCCGGCCGTTCGACGTCTTTGCCTACCGGACCGGCCGGAGCCTGCGATACCTCGGGCCGTCCGTCCCGCCGGACCCGTCCGAAGCGGGCTGGAAGGACACCGTCCGGGCGGCGCCCGGCATGGTCACGCGGATCATCGTCAGGTTCGAGGGCTACGCCGGGCGGTATGTCTGGCACTGTCACGTGCTGGAGCACGCCGATAATGAAATGATGCGGCCGTACGACGTGCGGCCTGCGGCGGGATGAGCCGGGCCGGTGCCGGCTGCGCCGATCGCCCGGGCGGCCGTACAATGAAGAGAGCGTCCGGCCCCGGCCGGGCGCCGGCGCCGATCGGCCGCCGGTCAGGGGCATTCATGCGTATCCGTCTGCACATCAACGGCGTCGCGCGCGAGGTCAACGTGCCGCCGCGGACGAGCCTGCTCGCCGTGCTGCGTGACGATCTCGATCTGACCGGGAGCCGGTACGGGTGCGGCCATGGCGCCTGCGGCGCCTGCTACGTGCTGGCGGGCGGCCGTGCGGTCGCGTCCTGCACGCTGAGCGCGGAGGAGGCCGTGGGGCTCGAGATCGTCACGGTGGAGGGGCTGGCGAAGGGCGGGAGGCTGCACGCCGTGCAGCAGGCCTTCGTGGACGAGGACGCGATGCAGTGCGGCTACTGTACGAGCGGGATGCTCATCTCGGCGGCCGCGCTGCTGGCCCGGTCGCCGCATCCCACCGAGGAAGAGATTCACGAGGCGCTCGGCCCGCACCTGTGCCGGTGCGGTGTCTATCTGCGCGCCGTGCGCGCCGTGAAGAGGGCCGCGCGATGAACGGCCGTCGTCCGGCGCCCTGGCCCGAGCGTCCACCCGAACCGCTCGAGGCGCGCCTCGCCGTCGAGCCCGACGGTACTATCGTCGTGCGCTCCGGCAAGGTCGAGTACGGCCAGAACATCCGCATCGGCTTCGCGAAGATCGTCGCCGGGGAGCTGGACGTGCCGCTCGACCGGGTGCGCGTGGAGCTCGGCGAGACCGACCGGGTCCCCTGGGACATGGGGACGTTCGGCAGCCTCTCGACCGCCACCGACGGGAAGAGCCTGCGGATGGCGGCCGCGCACGCGCGCGCGCTGCTGATCGAGCGGGCGTCGCGGCGCTTCGGCGTGCCGGCGTCGGAGCTCGACACGCGCGACGGCCGCGTGCAGGCGCGTGATGGACGGAGTGTGGCCTACGAGGAGCTGACGGCGCTCGAGCCCCTGACGGGGGCGGTTCCCGAGACCGTCACCGGCCGGCCGCCATCGGCGCCGGAAGACGCGCCGGGCCGCCTCGAGGCGCTCGACATCGTGACGGGACGCGCGCAGTACCCGGCGGACGTGCGGCTGCCGGGCATGCTCCGGGGGCACGTGGTGCATCCGCTCGTGCCGGGATCGCGGCTGGCGGCCGTCGATGACCGCGAAGCCCGCGCGATGCCGGGCGTCGTCGCGGTGGTGCGCGACGGCGACGTTGTCGGCGTCGTGGCGGAACGCGACGAGCAGGCGCAGGCGGCGGCCAGCGCGCTCGGAGTCGAGTGGCGGCCCCCCGACGCGGCCCCGGCCGGGCTGTTCGACGGCCTGCTGCGGAACGACGAGGGGGCGGAGGAGGCCTTTGCCGGGGCGGCGGTCCGTCTCGACGCCCGCTACGCCGTTCCCCACATCGCGCACGCGTCGATCGGCCCCAGCGCCGCTGTCGCCGACGTGCGCGAGGACGGCGCCGACCTGTACGTCGCGGTGCAGCGGCCATTCGGCCTGCGCGACGAGGCGGCCGGCCTGCTCGGCCTGCCCGCCGATCGCGTGCACGTGCACCCCCGGACGATGGGCGGGATGTACGGCCGCGGCAACATGAGTGACGCGCCGATGGATGCGGTGCGCCTGTCGCGCGCCGTCCGGCGGCCGGTGCTCGTGCAGTGGACGCGGACCGAAGAATTCCGGCTGAGCCCCCACCGCCCGATCCTCGACGCCGAACTGGCGGCGGCGCTGGCGGCCGACGGGACGATCGCCGCGTGGCGCTATCACGAGCGGACCAATCCTCACACCTACGGAACGGGCGGCGGACCGGCTCGCGTGATCGAGATGACGTCGGGGCGCAACGCCGTGCCGCCGTACCGCCTCGGCCGCGCCGTGGTCCGGCTCCAGGTCGTGCCGGGCGCGGTCCGCACGGGCGCCTTCCGCTCGCTGGCCGCCGCGCCGAACGTGTTCGCCATCGAATCGTTCATCGACGAGCTGGCGCACGCGTCGCAACAGGATCCGATGGCGTTCCGTCTGCGGCTCGTCGACGATCCGCGGCTTCGGCGCGTGCTCGAAGCGGTCGGTGAGCGGAGCGGCTGGGCGCGGCGGCCGCGCGAAGCCGGCCGCGGCTTCGGCGTGGCCTGCGCCGTGTACCACGGCACCTACGTCGCGGAGGTGGCCGAGGTGGTCGTCGGGCCGAACGGCCAGGTGCGCATCGAACGGGTCTGGTGCGCCGTGGATCCGGGGCGCCTCGTCCATCCGGACGGCGCGCGCAACCAGATCGAAGGCGGCGTGCAGCAGGCCGCCAGCTGGGCGCTCCTCGAGGAGCTCCACCACGACGGCAGCGCCGTGACGACGACCTCGTGGCGCGACTATGCGATTGCCACGGTCCGCGACGCGCCGCGCGCGATCGACGTCGTGTTCACCGGAGACCTGACCGTGGCGTCGACCGGCGTCGGCGAGCCGGGCTCGGTGCCGACGGCCGCCGCGATCGCGAACGCCGTGTTCGACGCCTGCGGCGCGCGCGTCCGCCGCCTGCCGCTGGGGCCGGCGGCCGTCACGGCGGCCGCGACGCGCTGACCCCAGGGACATCCGCCGTCCGCCGCCTGTTGTCCGTCAGAACCTCGCGCTGCCGATCCCGACGGAGGCGCCCGTGCTGCTGTGCCTGTGCGGCGACGTCATGACCGGACGGGGCGTCGATCAGATCCTTCCGCACGCCGGGGATCCACGACTGCACGAACCGTACGTCTCGGATGCCCGGGAGTACGTGGAACTGGCCGACGCGAGATCCGGCAGGATTCCGCGGCCGGTCTCCTGGGCGTATGTCTGGGGCGACGCACTCGCCGAGCGCGATCGGCTCGCGGCCGCCGCCTGGATCGTCAACCTCGAAACCAGCATCACGCGCGCGGACGATGTCTGGCGCGGCAAGGACGTTCACTACCGGATGCATCCGGCGAACGTCGCCTGCCTGACTGCCGCCGGGATCGATGTCTGTGTCCTGGCCAACAATCACGTGCTCGACTACGGCCGGGACGGACTCGTGGAGACGCTGGACACGCTCCGCCAGGCCGGCATTGCGGTGGCGGGAGCCGGCCGCACCCGCGACGAGGCGCGCCGGCCGGCGATCCTCGAGCGCCAGGACGGCCGGGTCGTGGTGTTCGCGTTCGGCGTCGAGACGAGCGGCATCCCGCCCGACTGGGCGGCCACCGACCGGCGCCCGGGCGTCGACCTGCTCGACGACCTGTCGCCGGTCACCGCCGACGCGGTTGCGCGGCAGGTGCGCCTCGCCCGGCAGCCCGGCGACGTCATCGTGGCGTCGATTCACTGGGGGCCGAACTGGGTGGACCGGATCCCAGACGTCCACACCCGCTTCGCGCACGCCCTCATCGACGGCGGTGTGCACATCGTCCACGGCCATTCCTCGCACCATCCGCTGGCCATCGAGGTCTATCGGGGCGGCCTCGTCCTGTACGGATGTAGAGATTTCGTGGACGACTACGAGGGGATCGCGGGCGACCGGTCGTATCGAAGCGATCTGGTGCTGATGTATGCGGCGACCGTGGATGCGCGCACGGGCGGACTGGCGGCCGTGCACCTGACGCCGCTGCAGCTCCGGCGCATGCGCCTCGGACTCGCATCGCCGGCCGATCGGCAGTGGCTGCAGCGCCGGCTCGACGCCGAAGGCCGAAGGTTCGGAACGCGGGTCGAGGCTGCGCCTGACGGCCGCCTGGCGGTGCGCTGGTGACGGCGCCGCCGCCGGTCGCGGCCGCCGGGCCGCCGCCCGGCGCGGCCGCGCGCCTTACTTGAGGAAGAGCAGGCCGGTCAGCGTGAGGAGGAGGACGAAGAACGTGACGACGGTGTACAGCCGGTCGTGCTCCTCGAAGAGGAACAGCACCATGGAGGTGACGACGCGGAGGATGGGCGTCAGGACGAGCAGATAGATGCCGACGTCGATGATCGATTCCCCGCTCAGCGCGCGCACGCCGTCCCAGATCTGCGAGGCGTGGCCGTTGAACGTCGCCCGCTG
>DATLRO010000134.1:0-8488 GCA_035534615.1 Vicinamibacterales bacterium | reverse complement strand
GCGTCGAACCGGCGGATGTACTGAGACTTGACGACCTGCACGAGCGCGACGTAGGCGACCAGCGTGATGACCAGCCAGGGGAAATAGGTCACGGGCGGCGGCACCATGCCGAGCACCCGGCCGATCGGCAGGAACGGCAGGGCGACACCCAGCGCCACGATCGCGGTGGTGAGCAGCAGCACCGGCGCGGAGGCGGTGCTCTGGAGGAACGGAATGCGTCGCGTCCGGATCAGGTGGACGATCAGCGTCTGCGAGGCCAGGCCTTCGATGAACCAGCCCGACTGGAACAGGGCCTGTCTGGCCGGCACGTTGGCTCCGAAGACCCACCAGAGCAGGGCGAACGTGGTGACGTCGAAGACCGAGCTGAGCGGGCCAATCCAGACCATGAATCGTGCGATGCCGCCCGCGTCCCATCGGCGCGGAACGGCGGTGAACTCCGCGTCCATGCGATCCCATGGCAGCGCCAGCTGTGAGAAGTCGTACAGGAGATTCTGCACGAGCAGCTGGATGGGCAGCATCGGCAGGAAGGGCAGGACGGCGCTGGCGATGAGGACACTGAAGACGTTGCCGAAATTCGAGCTGGCGGTCATCTTGAGATACTTGATGATGTTGCCGTACACCTCCCGTCCACGGACGACGCCCTCTTCCAGCACGAGCAGATTCTTTTCCAGCAGAATGATGTCGGCCGAGTCGCGCGCGATGTCGGCTGCCGAATCGACCGACACGCCGACGTCCGCGTGCCGCAGCGCCGGGGCATCGTTGATGCCGTCGCCCAGATAGCCGACGGTGTGGCCGGCCGCCTGCAGGGCGGTGATGATGCGCGCCTTCTGAGTCGGATTGAGCTTCGCGAACACGGTCGTCGCGTCCGCGACGGCCGCCAGGGCCGCGTCCGACATCGCGTCGATCTCCGGGCCCAGCACGACCTGCCCGACCGGCAACCCCACCTGCCGGCACACCCCGCGCGTGACGATGTCGTTGTCGCCCGTGAGGACGACGACGCGGACGCCGTGGGCGTGCAGGGCCGCGATGGCCTCGCGGGCCGACGCCTTCGGCGGATCCAGGAACGCGATGAACCCGGCGAGCGTCAGGTCGTGCTCGTCGGCGACGGTGTACGTGTTCTGCGATGCGGCCGTCCTCCGATAGGCGACGGCGACGACACGGAAGCCGTCGGCGTTCAATGCCGCGGCGACGGCCTGCGCCTCGTCACGACGCGCCGTCGTGAGCCGCATCGTCTGTCCCTGGCGATCCGCGTGGGTGCAGATGTCGAGCGTTTCCTCGACAGCCCCCTTGCAGATGATCGTGTGGGTGGACGAGCCACCGGCGACCACGACCGACATCCGGCGCCGCGCGAAGTCGAAAGGGACTTCATCCACCTTCACGAAGTGCTGCAGCACGTCGAGCTCGTGCTTCAGATCGGCGTGGGCCAACACCGCCCGATCCAGGAGATTCCTGAGGCCGGTCTGGTAATAGCTGTTCAGATAGGCGAGTTCCAGCACCCGGAGCTCGGTGGCGCCGCCCGGGTCCACGTGCTTCTCCAGCACCACGCGGTCCTCGGTCAGCGTGCCGGTCTTGTCGGTGCACAGCACATCCATGGCGCCGAGATTCTGGATGGCGTTCAGCCGCTTGACGATGACCTTCCGGCGGGACATGGCCACGGCGCCGCGCGCGAGGTTCGCCGTGACCACCATCGGCAACATCTCGGGCGTGAGGCCGACGGCCACGGCGATCGCGAAGAGGAACGCCTCCTTGAAATCGTGCTTCAGCAGGCCGTTCAGCAGGAAGACCACCGGCACCATCAGCGCCATGAAGCGGATGAGCACCCAGGTGACCTGATTGACCCCCTTGTCGAAGGAGGTGAGCGCGCGGTGCGCCACGACGCTCTTCGCGAGGGCCCCGAAGCACGTCCGCGCGCCCGTGGTGACCACGACTGCCGTGGCCGAGCCGCTCACCACGCTGGTCCCCATGAAACAGAGGCGCGGATCGTCGAACGGGCCCGTCCCGCCCCGGTCCTGGCCCGCGTCGCCCGTGAACTTCTCGACCGGGATCGCTTCGCCCGTGAGCGTGGCCTGGGTGACGAAGAGATCCTTGGCGGTGACGAGGCGCAGATCGGCCGGGACCACGTCGCCGGCTGACAGATGGACAATGTCGCCTGGGACGATCTCCTCGATGCCGACCTCGCGCCGTTCGGGGCGGGGCGGCTCGCCTTCGTCGGACGCCTGGCGGGTGACGGTCACCGTCGTGCGCACCATCCGCTTCAGCGTTTCCGCCGCGCTCGACGACCGGTACTCCTGCACGAAGCGGGTGAGGGCACTCGCGCCCACCATGACGGCCACGACCACGGCGCCGGCCGTGTCGCCCGTCGCGAGTGACACGAGGCCGATCACCGCCAGGACGGCGATGAACGGGTTGGCGAACGCATGGACGAGCAGTACCCACCAGCGCAGGCGGCGCTCGCGGGCGACGGTGTTCGGCCCCAGGGCGTCGAGGCGCTCGCGGACCTCCCGGTCGGTCAGTCCGGTGAGCCGGGCGTCGAGCAGACGGAGGATCTGGTCAAGCGGCGCAGTGGAGATCGGCCGGGCGGCCGCAGCCCGACTGTCGCGGTCGTTCGAAGCGGAATCAGCGGCGGATCGACCGAGCAGCCGGGCGATCGGCGGACAGATCTGGAACAGCGTCATGGTCGTTCTCGCGGAGCGAGAGCGCCACGCGACCGGCCGGGGCGATTACACCCGACCGGATCGCCGCACGGAGAGCGGGGTCAGCAGGAGTAAGGCCGAGCGGGCGTCGGTCGAGCGGGGCTACTCGGAGGTTGGTCGTCCTGGGTTCTCATGATGGCTTCTCTGCGCCACACGGGCTGTGCGCACGTCATCGGCGCCACGCACAGTGTGCGGCTTCACTAGCGCGTGTCATCATCGACGATGGAGGGCCGAGCGTCAAGAGGAAACGGCCTGGTGGGGTGGCAGCCCGGCGGGACGAATGCCGGGCGTCAGCGCCGGCTCCACCCCTGCTGCTCGACGAACCCGGCGACACGGTCCAGGATCTCGTCGCGGACCCGGCGGACCTGATCGAGCGGCAGCCCGGCAGGGTCGGCGACCGGCCAGTCGTCGCGGCGCGCCCCCGGCACCACCGGGCACGACTCACCGCAGCCCATCGTCACGAGCCAGTTCGCGCTTGCCGCGACCGCCGGCGTGAGCAGGCGGGGGACGGCCAGGCCCAGATCGAGACCGGTCTCGCGCATCACGGCGACCACCTGCGGATGGATATGCGAGCCCGGCTGCGTCCCCGCCGAGATCGCGACGGCCCTGGCGGGATCGGCGAGCCGGTTGAAGAACGCCGCCGCCATCTGCGACCGGCCGGCGTTGCGCACGCAGGCGAACAGGACGGTGATCGGCGCGGTGGCGGTCATGGCCGCTCCGCCGCCGGCTGGAGCGGCGCGGCGGGCCCGCCCGCGCCGCGCGGAAAGAAGCGCCGCCGGAAGAACAGCGAGACGTGGACGAGGCCGATGAGCGTCGGTACCTCGATGAGCGGGCCGATGACGGCGGCAAAGGCGGCGCCGGAATTGACGCCGAAGACCGCGACGGCGACCGCAATCGCCAGCTCGAAGTTGTTGCTGGCCGCGGTGAACGACAGCGTGGCCGTCTTCGGGTAGTCGGCGCCGAGCCGGCGGGCCAGCCAGAACGACATCAGGAACATCACCACGAAGTAGATCGCCAGCGGGATCGCAATCCGGACCACGTCGAGCGGGATGCTGACGATCGTGTTGCCCTTCAGGGAGAACATCACGACGATCGTGAACAGCAGCGCGACGAGCGTCAGCCGGCCGAGCCGCGGCGTGAACTGCTGCTCGTACCAGTCCCGCCCGCGGGTGCGCAGGCCGATCCACCGGGTCGCCATGCCGGCGAGGAACGGGACGCCGAGATAGACGAGCACGCTCTGCGCGATCGCCCCCATCGTGATGCCCGACAGGTCGACCCGCCCGAAGTGCACGCCGACCAGCGGCGGGAGCACCTTGATGAACACGTAGGCGAAGACGGAGTAGAAGAGCACCTGGAACACGGAGTTGAACGCCACCAGCCCGGCCGCGTATTCGGGATCGCCGGCCGCCAGGTCGTTCCAGACGATGACCATCGCGATGCAGCGGGCGAGGCCGATCAGGATCAGGCCGATCGCGTAGTCCGGATGGCCGGCCAGCAGCGTCACGGCGAGGCCGAACATCAGCAGCGGCCCGACGATCCAGTTCAGCGCCAGCGACAACGCGAGCACGCGGACGTTCCGGAAGACGTCGCCGAGCCGTTCGTACCGCACCTTGGCGAGCGGCGGGTACATCATCAGAATCAGGCCGGCCGCAATCGGGATCGAGGTCGTGCCGACCGACAGACCCGTGATGGCGGTGACGACCACCGGCGCGAAATGGCCGAGCGCCACGCCGCCGGCCATCGCCGCGAAGATCCAGAGCGTGAGATAGCGATCGAGGAACGAGAGGCGCGGACTCGACGGGCAGGGAGAGGCTGGCACGAATCATCGACTCCAGGAAAACGATTCCAGTGGTCACCTGTCCTGGGTCCCCGCGTCCGCGGGGACGACGACTGAACCGACTCGTCATTCCCGCGAAAGCGGAATCCAGTGAACCGACTCGTCATTCCCGCGAAGGCGGGAATCCAGATTGTGAAGATCTCGTCGGTGGACCGGCGGCGGCCGCCCGTTCTACGAGCGCGGCTTCCGGGCGCGGATGAACGCGCTCGCGAACCGCCCGTCGACTTCCGGCGCCAGGCGATCGACGTCGACGCCGGCGTCGGTCAGGAACGTCCGCGCGTCGTCCACCTTGTACACGCGCCACGGGTCGAGATCGACATCGGCGAAGCCGGCGGCCTCGAGCTTCGACACGTACTCGTCCTGTTCGAGCGCGCCGGCGATGCAGCCGACCCACAGCTCCATGCTGCGGCGCACGTCGGCCGGCACTTCGCCGCGGACGACGACGTCGGAGACCGCCAGGCGGCCGCCCGGCTTCAGCACCCGGAACGCCTCGCGCAGCACCGCGTCCTTGTCGCTCGACAGGTTGATCACGCAGTTCGAGATGATCACGTCCACCGAGTCGTCCGGCAGGGGAATCGCTTCGATCGTCCCCTTCAGGAACTCGACGTTCGTCGCCCCGGCCTTCCGCTGGTTCTCGCGGGCGAGCGCCAGCATGTCGTCCGTCATGTCCAGGCCGTAGGCGTGGCCGGTCGGGCCGACCCGCTTCGCCGACAGCAGCACGTCGATGCCGCCGCCCGAGCCGAGATCCAGCACGACCTGTCCGGGCTCGAGCCGGGCCAGCGCGGTCGGGTTGCCGCAGCCGAGCGAGGCGGCGACCGCTTCGGCCGGCAGATCCTGCGTCTGGGCGTCGGCGTAGAGATCGGCGGTGATCGGATCGCCTCCGCAGCAGGAGGACGAAGGCCCGCAGCAGCCGCCGGCGGCAGGGGTGCTCACGGATCGGGCGAACGCGCCGTACTTCTCGCGCACGGCGGTCTGGATGGTCGGATCGGGCATCGGCGTCTCCTCAGGCAAGGTCATGAATATTCGCCTTCACGTATACTTGTGACTCTAGGACGCCCGTGCTATATTTGTCAAGACGAATATATATGAGCGCACAGATGACCGCGATGGAAACGCTGTTCAAGGCGCTGGCCGACGCGACCCGGCTCCGCATCCTCGGGCTGCTGCTGACCGGCGAGATCTGCGTCTGCCACATCCACGAGAGCCTGAAGATTCCGCAGCCGCGGGCCTCCCGCCACCTGGCGTACCTGCGCCGGGCCCGGCTGGTCGAGACGCGGCGCGACGGGCTGTGGGTCCACTACCGTCTGGCCGATCTGTCCGACCCGGTCCTCGCGGCGATCCAGCAGGCGGTGACGCACGCGCTGGGACACGTCGACATCGTCCGCCGGGACGCGAGGCGTCTGCAGAAGAAGACCGGCTGTTGCCTGCCGCGCCTCGATGGCGGCCGGGCGCGGGCCTGCTGCGGGGAGGTCGACGCCCTCTCAAGCCGGATGTCTGCCGCGGCTCCGTAGTGACTCGCAGATGGACACGGATGCCCGGACGGGCATGAAGCACGAGGCGTTGTCATGCGTGGACCAGCTCCGAAAATGACCTTCGACGTCACCGCGCGGCGTGTGGACGCCCACGGCAGCGTGGCCTCGTGCAAGGCCGCCACGATCCGCCTCGATACGGACCTGGCCGGCCGCCCGGACGCGTTCAATCCCGCCGAGCTCCTGCTGGCCGCGTTGTCGGCCTGTATGCTCAAGGGGATCGAGCGGGTGGTGCCGATGTTGAAGTTTCAACTGCGCGGCGTCGAGGTGCGCGTCCACGGGGTGCGCCAGGACGTGCCGCCGCGCATGGAGTCAATCGAGTACGAGGTGATCGTGGACACCGACGAGCCGGATCACCGGCTGGCGCTCCTGCACGAGAACGTGAAGAAGTACGGGACGGTCTTCAACACGGTGGCACCGGGCACGGTCCTCGAGGGCGCCCTGCATCGCGCCGTGTGACGTCCGGACTGGCGTGATCGCCAGCGCGGCCCGCGCCGGACCGGACGACGGAAACCGCCAGGCCGAGCGCTGGTGGGAATGCACGCCCCGGCCGGGGGCCGGCGATCCCGCCAGCCCGTAAGCGGCGGTGAAAGGCGTATGCCGTACTGATTGAGCCGGAACGAATGGACGCCGTGTCAGCGCGTCAGCCCTGAAGGCGTCGCAGCAGCGTCTTCATCCCCTCATTGAGCAGATCGGGCGGGAGCCGGCCGGGCGTGTGGAAGTAGTAGCTGTCGAAGCCCCATTTCATGAGGTGCGCAATGGGACCGTCGAGGGTCAGGTCGGTCGTCCCGCCGAACAGCGTGTCGGAGAGGATGAGCGTGGCCTCGATGCCCCCGCGGTTGGCGATGCAGAACACCTCGGGCCGGTACGGGGGGATCTCGCCTTCGCCGGTGATGGCCCGCCGGATCGCCGCCGCCGCCACGTCCGCCTGCAGCACCGCGATGTGGCCCAGCTTCGGCATGGCGAGCGCCGCGCCATCGCCGGCGGCGTAGACGTCGGCGAAGTCGAGATGGCGCATCGTCTCGTCCGTCGGCACGAAGCCCTGCTCGTCGCCGAGGCCCGGCGACCGCTTCACCACCGGATTCCCCGTATACGGCGGCAGCACGATCGAGAGTGCGCTTTCCCAGATCGTGCCATCGGTGAACCGGACCTGGCCATTCTCGAGGGATTGGAGGACTTTGCCGGTGGTCACTTCGATACCCTGGCGGGCGATCAGCGGCAGCACCGCGGCGTGCACCCTGGGGCCCACGTCTTCGAAGAAGATCCGGCCGGGGCTGAACACCCGAATCGGGCTCGTGTCGCGTAACCCGCGACGTCGCAGTTCGTGGTCGATCATGAACATCAGCTCGGCGACCGGTCCCTCGCAGGGCGCCTCGAGCTGCGGGACCTCGACCCGTGTCCCCCACACACTGCGAGCCGAGCCGATGACGACAGGGCCGCCCCGGAAGGCGTCGAGCGCCTCGGCGAGTCGCGGCGCCTCGGTGTCGTCGCACACGGAACGGCCGTGCTCGCGAAATCCCGGGATCGCGTCGTAGTGCTTGGTGGCGCCGAGCGCGATCAGCAACTGGTCGTACTCGACCGTGTCCCCACCCTCGAGGACCACCCGGTGCGCCGCAGCCTCCACCCGCCCCACCGCGGCCTGAATGAACCGGCCGCCGCTCCGAGCGACGGCCGGCGCCAGCGGAAACCGGGCGTGGTCAACCGGTTTGCCGGTGACCGCGACCTCGGGCAACGCCGGGCGGGCGAGGCTCGTCGCCCGGGGGTCGATCATGATGATCTCCACGTTCCCTCGAAGATCCCGGAGCCGATAGAGAGCCCGTAACCCCGCAAACCCTCCTCCGAGAATGACCAGTCGCGCCGGTTCCATGATGCTCCTGCAGGCGATGAGTCCGCGTCGCCCGGATGCTCATCGACCTTCCTCGTTCTTCGATCCCACCTGCACGGGTGGCGAACTCCAGGCGCGAAGCATGCAATGCGCGCACCATCGTGGATTCGCTCAGCCTGGCTCAGAGCAAGTCATCGCGCAACAGACGAGCGTCCGATCGACGCGAAAACTGCCGCAGGGACCAGGAACCCTTGGATCCTGGGAATTCCGGAATATTCAGCGCGTGAACGCGAAAACCCACCCCTCCGGCCCGCCGGAAGCGATCGTGTGCCGCGAAGCGGCGCCATTTCGCCGGAATCGGTCATGGCCCGCCTTTCGCATCGTTCCGAGGTGACATCGCATGGTCACGTCGCTGGAAAAGCATGCCCATGAATGCGGCTCCTGACGATCCCGCTCCTCACGCTCCGGCCGGCGAGACGACCCCGACGATCCGGGTGAAGGGGCATGCTCCCCTGTTGCGCGTGGGGCTGTCCGTCATCGTCATCGTCCTCCTCATGCTGTGGATATTCGGCGCCTTTCGGCGGGGCGTCATCCCGGCCGGCAA
>DATLRO010000133.1:0-6878 GCA_035534615.1 Vicinamibacterales bacterium | reverse complement strand
GATACCGACAACGGATGGCCGATCGGCATGCGTCCGGAATCATCGAAGTGCCGCTCCACGGTAAAGAGGGACCAACACGACCCGCTGGGAGAATACCAGTCGGACGGCCGAACACCTATGACGGCCGTCATACGCGGCGGTGACGTCGCTGCGGCAGCCAGCCGTGTGCCGGCCACAGGGTCCGGAGCGGCGGGCCCCGGCGGTCCCAACGCGAGTGAGCCGATCGTTCGAGGAACTAGCCGCAGGACAGGCACTTGTGCATCAGGGGGGCGCCCATCTTCTGGAGCAGCGCGATCGTGTCGGGGAACGGGCTCGTCCGCTGTTTGAAGCTCCACCCGTATCCTTCCCCGAGGCCGCCAGCAGCGGCGTCACGTCCGGCCCGCCGACCGGGATCGGCGGCAGCCCCGACAGATCGCGGCCCTTGGGATCGAGGTCACCGGTCCCAGTAGGCGGGCGCCCCTTGGGCTTCATCGTCGCGAGCGCCGGGTCGGCGCCGCGGGCGATGAGCAGCGTCATGGCGGCGACGTCATCGGCGTAGGCCGCGCGCCAGAACGGCGTCGCGCCCGCTTCGTCCAGGCCCGACTGGTCGAAGTCAGCCCCAGCGCTGCGATGCCCAGGACCTTGAACATGAACGTCCTCAATTCCACTGCCCTCTGACAAGCTCATCAATGGCTATTAGCTCGGCAGTATATAAGGAAACCGACAGCAAGCTCTGCCTTATGCTTGCACTTTATCGCCACTAATTGTCCTTATTTGTCTCTTATTCCAGGTCTGCCGACAGCCTGCGCAGCCGGAGTCACTTCGTGCGGACGGAGATCCTTTGCGGAATGGACGAGCAGCCTGCCGGCAGGCTGCGCCTGAGAAAGGCCCGGCGGCGAGGACCAGCGTCGCCGCCCTCGGGGGGAGACCGCCGCCCGTGCACAACGATGCTCACGCGCCCGCCTCGAGTCGAGGCTGGCGGCGACGTCCGGGCCGGGCCCTGGATATCACGCGGTGCTGGGTGGGGAGAGACGACCGGAGGCGGCGCCGCCGGAGATTCCGGCGGCGCCCCTGGGAGAGACGCGCGAATCAGATGCCGTTCAGCCGCCGCACGACACGCACTTGTGCATCAGCTTGCCGCCCAGCTTCTCGACCAGGGCGATCGTCTTCGGGAACGGGTTGACCCGCTGGAACGGGCCGTTCGCCATGTCGGCGACCGTCTGCCCCTTGCGGTTGATGGCGTGGATGTCCGCCCCTTTCGACACGAGATACAGAATCATCGCGTTGTTCCCGACCGAGGCCGCGTTGTGCAGCGGCGTGTTGCCGTCGGCATCGCGCGCGTTCACGTTGGCGTGCAGATCCTCGACGAGGTACTTCACCGCCTTGAGCATGCCGGTCGGCGCGTACCGGTGCTGGTTGGCCGTGAAGCTCGTGCCGTACGCCTCGCCGGACGCCGCGAGCAGCGGCGTGATGTCCGGGGCGCCCACCGGCACCGGCGGGAGCCCTGAGTAGTCCTTCTTGCTCTTCGGGGCAAAGAAGCTGATCCGTGCCTTCGTCTTCTTGGTGGCGATATGCGGCTCCGCGCCATGGGCCACGAGCAGCTTCATCGCCTGCACGTCGTCCGCCCAGGCGGCCCGCCAGAACGGCGTGGCGCCCGTCTCGTCCAGCCCCGACTGATCGAAGTTGTACCCGGAGTACCAGACCTTCTCCTTCAGGCGGGCGTTCGGATTGGCGCCGCGCGCGAGCAGGTCCTTCATCAGCGTCAGGTAGCTCGTCTTCTGCTGCTCGTAGGAGGTCGGCTGCGGGTAGTCGGCCTTCGGCGCCCACTCGCAGTTCAGCACCGCGTAGAGCGGCGTCACGCCGTTGACCTCGGCCTGGTTCGGATTCGCACCGGCCGCCAGGAGCTTCTCGGCGAGATCGTAGTGGCCGTTGATGATGGCCATGATCAGCGGGCTCGTGTGGTCGCCCGGGTCGACTTCGTTGACGTCGGCGCCGTGGGCGAGCAGCACCTGCGTCGCGTCGGTGTACCCCTGGCGGGCGGCGAACAGCAGGGCCGTCAGGCCGCCCTGCGTGCCGACGAGCCGCGGATATCTCAGGAACGGGTTGCCGGCGGGCCGCTTGCCCTTCGCCCCGCCCCGGCCGGCCGCGGCGACGGGGCCGCCGCGGGTTGCCGGCCCCCTGGCCGCCACGGCACCGGGCCCCTTGGCCCCCGCCTTCTTGCCGAAGCCGCCAAAGGACGGCAGCCGGGGATCGTTCGGCTTCAGCTTCGTCCAGTCGAGCACCTTGCTCGTCGACTTCCAGTCGGCGCCGTGCGCCAGCAGGACGTTCATCGCGTCGGCACGGTCGTACGCCGCCGCGAGCATCAGCGCCGTCTCGTCGTGCACGCTCTCCCGCGCGTTCACGTTCGCGCCGGCGTTCAACAGGTCGGTGACCGTCTCGGCGTTGCCCGACGTCGCCGCCAGCATGAGCGGCGTCGAGCCGTGCGCGTTGGTCAGGTTCGGACTGGCGCCGGCCTTGAGCAGCGCCGCCACCACGCCCGCATGGCCGTCCTTCGACGCGATGTCGAGCGGGGTGTAGGCGCCGATCCGGGTCGCCGCGTCGACGTCGGCCCCCGCGTACAGCAGCATCCGGGCCATCGCGGTGTCGCCGTTCAGCGCCGCCCAGTGCAGCGCCGTCATCCCGTCGTTCTGCGGCGCGTTGACGTCGGCCCCCTGCTTCAGCAGGCCGGCCACCGCCGCCGTGTCTCCGCGCATCGCGGCGTCGGCCACCGGGGAACTGCCCGGCGCCGCCACGACCAGCGCCGTGGCGCACAGCACCCCGGCGAGGCCCAGGCACGCACCGCTCGTGAGTCTCCGAAGCATGCTCGCTCCCTCCGCCCGGGCTAAGCCGTGGTCGTCATCGTTCCCGCCTGCACCTGGTTCAGGTCGAGCGGCGCCGTGCTGTTGGTGAACTTCTGCTTCTCGACGCCGAGCGTCTGCAGCACCGACAGCCAGGCGTTCGCCAGCGGCGTGTTGTCGGCCGTCTTGATGTGCAGGTTCCCCTTCAGCCGGCCGTTGGCGTGGCCCATCAGGAAGACCGGCAGCCGGTTGTGGTTGTGCAGGTTCGAGTCGCCCATCGGCGAGCCGTAGATCAGCAGGCTCTTCTCCAGCAGGTTGCGGTCCCCTTCCTGGATGCCCTTCAGCTTCGCCGCCAGATACGGCACCATGCTCACGTGATACGTGTTGATCCCCTGGAACACCCGCAGCCGGTCTTCCTTCTCCTGGTGGTGCGACGTCGGATGGAACGACGCCGTCGCCGCCTTGCCGCCGGCGCCAGGGTAGACGCGTCCGGAGACGTCGCGCGACAGCTTGAAGGCGAAGACCCGCGTCAGGTCCGCCTGGAACGCCGCCGCGATCAGGTCCATCATCAGGTGCACGTGGTCATGGAACGTGTCGGGCACCCCGATCGGCGCCTCCGGCAGGTCCCGCGGCTCGCCGCTGCTGTTGTGCGCCTCCACGTTCTGGATCCGCCGCTCGATCTCCCGCACGTTCTCCAGGTAGTCGGTCAGCCGGACGCGATCCTGCGGCCCGAGCTGCCGCTTCAGCTCGGTCACCTGGCCGCCGATCCAGTCCAGGATGCTCGCGTTCAGCTGGCGCCGCTCGGCCCGGTCCTGCGGCGTCCCGCCCAGCCCGAACAGCTGGTTGAACACCGCCCGCGGGTCCCGGATCATCGGCAGCGGCTCGGTCGGCGACGCCCAGGCAATCGTGTCCATGTAGACGCACGCATACCCGTACGCGCAGCCGCCGCCCTGGTCGACCGGCTCGATGCAGAGCTGCATCGACGGGATCGCGCTGTCCTGCCCGTACTCCTTCGCGTAGATCTGATCGATCGACATCCCCGCATGGATGTCCGACCCTTCCGTCTGATGGGGGTGCGCCTGCGTGAGATACGTCGCGCTCGACCGGAAGTGGTCGCCCCCGACTTCCGGCGCCGCCCACGCCTCGGCCGCATGGTTCCGGGTGTTGCTGACGATCGTCAGGTACTCCCGGTAGGGCTCGAGCGACTTCAGGCTCGTCGGCGACAGGTCGAAGTTGTGGCCCGTGGCCGCCGGCGACCACATGTGCTGCTTGACGCCCAGCTGGGCGCTGCCGGCCGACCCGTGCACCATTTCCATGGCCACCAGCCGCGTCCGGTCCACCTGCTTCGCCGTCGTCGTCTTGGCCCAGGCCTGGCCGGCCGGCACCATCGCGTCCAGGAACGGCAAGGCCATCGCCACGCCCATCCCCTTCAGGACGGTGCGCCGGGACATGTGCTTCTGCGTAATGAACATCGCGTCCTCCCTAGAACCCCTTCTTCGCGTGCCCGGCTCGGCTGGTGCTGGCACTCAGCGTCCCCGCCTGGCTCATCCGGAAGGCGTCGCTGTTGACGACCCCAAGGACGAACGAGGAGAAGCGGTACCCGTTGAGTGCGGCCCGGTGAATCGTCGCCCGCACGGCCGGCATGTCGTAGTAGCGCATCCGCCGGCCGAGGGCATACGCCATCAGATTTCTCGTGAACACCCGCAGGAACGTGTCCCGGTGGGCGAGGATCGCCTGCTCGAGCCCGGGCAGGCCGTTCATCTTCGTGCCGTCGTAGAGCGTCGTCGACGCATCCACCGGCACGCCGTTGTCCTTGATCCGCCAGTGCCCGGTCGGATCGAAGTTCTCCAGCGCCAGCCCGATCGGATCGATGACCGAGTGGCACGACGCGCAGAACGGGTTCGCCCGGTGTTCTTCCATCCGCTGCCGCACCGACAGCGGCTGGCCGTTGGCGCTGACCGCGCCGGTCGCCGACAGCGGCGGCACGTTCGGCGGCGGCGGGGGCGGCGGCTGGCCCAGGAGCACTTCCAGCACCCACTTGCCCCGCAGCACGGGATCCGTCCGGTTCGCGACCGACGTCTCCACCTGGATGCTCCCCTCGCCGAGCAGCCCGCGGCGGTGCGTCCCGACGAGCGACACCCGCCGGAACTCGGAGCCCGCGACGTTCTTGATGCCGTAGAACGCCGCCAGCCGCTGGTTCACATACGTATAGTTGGCCGTCAGCAGGTCGAGGACGTTCCGGTCCCCCTTGACGATGCTGTCGAAGAACAGCTCCGTCTCCCGCTTCATCGCGTTGCCGATCGTCGCGTCGTACTGCGGATACAGGAGATCGTCGGGATGGACCTTGTCGACATCCTGCAGCCGCAGCCACTGGTAGGCGAACCGCGTCGCGAGGGCGAACGAGCGCGGGTCCTTCAGCATCCGCCGCACCTGCGCGTCCAGCACCACCGGCTCGTGCAGCCGTCCCTCGGTCGCCAGCCGGACGAGCGTCGCATCGGGCGGCGTCGCCCACAGGAAGTACGACAGGCGCGACGCCAGCGCCAGGTCGCTGATCCGGTAGTCCTGGCCCGGCCGGACCGACACCGGCTCCCGCTCGATCCGGAACAGGAACTGCGGGCTGTCCAGAACCACCTGCAGCGCCGTGCGGATCCCCGCCTCGAATCCGCCCTGCGTCCGCCCCAGCCGATAGAAGTGCATCAGCGCGGCCAGCTCGCTCCGGGTGATCGGCCGCCGGTAGGCCTGGTCGGCCAGGTGGGTCACGATCTTCGTCGCACAGGGCGTCTCGTCGGCCGCCGCGATCGGCCGGCAGATGAAGATCTTCTGCCGGCTGATGTCGGTCGACACGCCGGTCACGCGGTACGGTCCGATGATGGTCAGCGTCCGCAGGTGCGGGAGCGTCGTCACCCCCTGCGCGCTGCCGATGTCCAGGTCGGCCAGCGTGTGCCGCTCCGGCTCGAGCAGGTCGTCGATGGCGCCGTCGGACCGCTTCGGAAACGCCGCCGACACCCGGTGCGGCCCCGCCGTGACCTCGATGGGCGGCGTCGTGATCGTCAGGCCCTGCGGATCGGCCTCGGTCATCCGCGGATTGATCGGCAGCAACGCCACCCGGCGGCCGTCAATCGAAAGATCGATCGTCTCGCCTTTCACCGTCGAGCCGTACAACTGGCCGGTCGAGACGCCGAAGAGGAGCACCTTGAAGCGATACGTGCCGTCGGCCGGGAAGATGTTCACCACCGACAGCCCGCCGCGCGTCCCGTAGGGCGCGCCGGCCACGTGGTGCATCTGCGACGCCGTCGGATCGGCCGCGTAGCTGGTCGACGAACCGACCGCGCCCGGATCGCCGACCGCCAGCCGGCTGATTTCATCGGCCGCGTCCAGGTAGGCCTGCAGGAGCGTCGGCGAGAAGGTCTGCACGTTGGCGATGTCGTCGAAGTTGTGGCTCATCGTGTCCGGCGGCAGCCACTGGCTGACGTCGATGTTGAGCCCCAGCATCGTCCGGATCGAGTCGGCATATTCGGGCTGGTTCAGCCGCTGGAACACCCGGAAGCCCGGATCCGGATGGAGCGCCGCCTGCCGGTCGATGCGGTTCTCGAGCGACACCACGAAGGCGTGGATCGAGGCCGGATCCGGCCGCTTCGGCGCCGTCTGCGGCGGCATCATCCCCGCCCGCAGCTTCGCGAGCATCATCTCGGCCGTCCGGGCGTTCACCGTGGACGCCTGCGCCATGTTGAAGTGCTGGAAGGACAGACCGCCCGGCTTCAGCTGGTCGATGTGGCACTGGGTGCAGATCGTGTGCACCATCGTGTTCTGTTCCTGCACCGACATGTAGTCGCCCTTGTGCGCGAAGTCGACCACCTGCGGTTTCATGCCTTTCGCCAGGGCCGGCACCGAGGCCGGCGCAGCCGCCGGCGCCCCCGCCTGCCCGGCCGGCGCCGCCGCCGCTTCGGACGACAGGGCGCCGATCAGCATGTAGAGCGTCCCGGCGTTCGGCCGCGGCATGTTCTTCGGCGGCATCGCCCCGCCCTTCAACTTGCCGACCATCATCGCCACGACCGTCGGGTT
>DATLRO010000132.1:0-6738 GCA_035534615.1 Vicinamibacterales bacterium | reverse complement strand
TGAAAGAGCTGCCGAGAGGGGGAAAGTAAGTCGCCTGGCTCTGGGGAATTGCAGAATCGTGTCGATCGATAGTCAATGCGAGGTCAGAGCCGGAGTCCGCGTCTGGCGTAGAATCCCGAAAGACTGAAGGAGAGTGCGGATGCTTCAGGACCTGCGGCAGGCCTGCGGGTTGTTCAGGCGGCGTCCGGCGGCCGCCCTGCTCTGCACAGTGACTCTGGCGATCGGGATTGCTGCCTTCACGGCGATTATCTCCATCGCCGACGCGGTGCTCTGGCATCCACTTCCCTACGCCAATGCCGATCAGCTCGTCCGAATCCGTGAGTATTTTCCAAGACAGCACCAAGCCGCGTTGACTGTCCCTCTGGACATGCTTCAAGAGTGGGACGCTAAGCGTTCCCTGTTCGAGAGCGTCGACGCGTTCTACCTGCACGCCGCCTGGTTGCCGGGCGCGCCGGCTCCCGACGCTGTGACCGGCGCGGTCGTGGCGCCATCGCTGTTCCAGGCGCTGGGTGTCGTACCCGAGCTAGGGCGGCTGCCGGCCACAGACGACCGAGATTCAGTGCTGATCAGCGACGCACTTTGGAAGAGCCGGTTCGCTGGGGATCCTGCGGTCGTCGGCAAGACCCTTCGCGTCGGCGATCGGACGTTCACCATCGCGGGCGTGATGCCCGCGGACTTTTCGTTTCCCGTCCGGAACGTCGGGATCTGGACGCCGTTGCTCGCGAACAATCCACCCTTGCAAGTAATTCGAAGGGTCGAGGCAATCGCCCGTCTGAAGCCCGGCGTGTCGCTGGCCGCGGCGCAGGCGGCAGCGGCGGCCACCGTTCACGGCGAGCATCCGGGTCTTGCGGTGACGCCGTTTGCCATAGTCTGGCGTCCGCCCGCGCCAGCGAAAGTGTGACAGCCAGATGTCAGGATTCGCGAATGACCGCGCGTCATGGACTTCGCTGTCGGCACGCGTTCGAGGCCCTGGCCGTCCACGCCAATGGTGAGGTTGTCTGCAGCATCATCGATGGACGAGGCGAATTCGTGCTCGGAAATGTGCACCACGAATCCCTCCACGACATTCTCGACGGCACACGAATGCGCGATCTGCGCCGCCTGATGTTGAGCCGGCGCGACTCGTTCTGTCCGGCAGTCGGCAAGCGGTGCCCGCTCAAGAGTATCCCCACGAGAGACCAGGAGGAGGTTCCCACCTCGCTGCGATTCCTGATGATCGAGCCGACAACGGCGTGCGATCTGCGCTGCCTGACCTGCCCGGTTCGCACCTTCACCGGTGACGTCACATGGCGCGACGCGTATCGAGACGGCGGCGTGTCGTTCGCCGTTTGGGACGGAGCGCGGCGCGCGAAGCAGTACGCGGCCGACGCGGTTCGCCGAATCCTGCCACACACCGGGCCGCACCAGTCTGTCGCGCGTGGACGTGCCACGGCGCTGCTCACCCGCGGCCGGATTCCCCGATCGCGCAACGGGACGCTCCCGCCCGAAATCCTGGAACGCGTCGTCACGGAAGCCGGCGATCGCATCGAACGCTTGGACTTGTTCAATTACGGTGAGCCGTTTCTGTACCGTCACCTGATCCGGGTTCTCAGGCACGTCCGCCGCGTCATGCCGTCGACGATCGTCGTCGTTTCCACCGACGGCATGCAGGTTCGCCCAGAGGTCCAGGACGCGATTGTTGCGGAACGCCTCCTCGACGATGTCGTATTTTCCGTCGACGGTTGCGACGAAGACAGCTACCGCCGTTATCGAATCCGCGGCCGCTTCGAAACGGCCTTCGCGAACATGCTCAGGTTCCACGACCGCGCGCGAGGGAGCAGTGTCCGCGTTATCTGGCAATACGTTGTGTTCCGCTGGAACGACAGCGACGATCAGCTTCAGCGCGCCATCGCAATGGCAGAGCGGGCGGGTATTCCGATCTGGTTCGATTTCGCGCACACGTGGGGTCGGTCGCGAAGAAAGGCGGACGACCTTCGCTATCTCACACCGTACCTGAGGCCTTTTACGGCGCTGCCGGACGAGGCGCGGCAGGAGGGGTGGTGATGCGACGATGCCGAATTGCGGCGCTGACCCTTCCGCCGCGAGTGTCTTGAAGGGACCGGCTGTCTCCGCTCGACCCGCAATCTGATGCCACCGTGCCCGCGATGAAGTCGCCAAACGTCATCAGTCCGATGCAGCTGGATTCTGTCGATGGTTTCGAGGATGTCCTTCAGCGACGGCCCGATGCCGCGCTTAGACATACACGACGCTTTCCTTGATACCTTGCGCCACTTCCTCGACGCGGATGCTGTCGATGGCGTCAGGCGTCAGGATTTGCACTCTCCGTCGGAGGAGCTTCTCCAGGTAGACGCTCAGCCCGTAGAAGTTCACGTACGTCGGTTCGTCGAACTCGACGACAAGATCCACATCGCTATTGTTCCGCTGGGCGTTGCGCGCAAAGGAGCCAAACAGCCCGATGCGCCGGACGGAAAACTTCTTCAGGTTCTCGTCGTGCGCCCGCAGCGTCTTGAGAATTGCGGCTTTCGTCACCGGCGTCTTCTTCATCGTTTGAGACCTCTTCGCCGAGCTTAGCGCAGTTCCTTCAGTAACTCAGCCGCCGCCTTCCCTCTGCCGCTCAGAATGGACTGCCATGCCTGCTCAAGGATTTCATTCAACGCGGCGCGCTCCTCCGCGTCGAGCTCGTCGCCCCCGTCATCAAGCACCAGGTCGACTTCGGTTCCCTCGGGCAGGCTTGTGGGCTCGTCGAGGAGCAGACGCCCCTTCCGGACACGGGCGCGCATGGCACTCATGGGATTCAGGGTAGCCACTTCCTGGCCTTGCCGCAAGTCAACCGTTGCGGCCCGGCACGGTTTGTCTCCGCAGCGACGCCAGGAGGGTCACATTCGCCTGCCGTGGCCCTTCCCTATTCGAAATGCCGTCGGGCGAAGGCACGTCCGGACCCGCTCTTGAGATATCGCTCGAAGCGTACGGCCTTCTCTTCGGTGGGGAACTCCAAAGGCGACCACGATCTCCCAAGGCTTGTAAGAGGCCGTTGAAGGATTCTGTCCGGCATTATGTGCCCGGAGTCGCGCCTCGACATCAGAGGTCAGGCCGATGTACGGCCGATGTGGTTCATCGACGCTGCGAAGCAGGTAGACGAATCGCTTCGGAGCACCCTGCATGCAGCTGCAAGCTGCAAGTCAGGAGCCGTCGACCGGACGAACGAGATCAGCGGTAATTCGACCCGTCGCAGTTCGGATAAGCAGAATCTGCAACGGTCCGTAAGGTCGTGGATTGCAGGAACGGGCAACCTTCGCGTCAGGGACTCGCTTGGCTTGCCAACCGAAGCTCGGGGGATTGCCGAAGGGGGGGCCTGCCTTCGCGGCTGTGCCGCTTCGGCGGGCAACCTTCGCACTCTCAGGAGCCTTGCTCGGCTTGCCAACCGAAGCTCGCCGAAGGCGAGCGAAGGTTGGCGGAGAGGGTGGGATTCGAACCCACGTGCCCCTTACGGGACAAGACGCTTTCGAGGCGCCCCCGTTACGACCACTTCGGTACCTCTCCGCATCGGTCTCGGCGGGCAGAGACGATCACAATATTATACACGGGTCCGGCGCTCCTTGAAGAACGCCTGCAGCAGCTCCCGGCACTCCGCCTCCAGCACCCCGGCCACCACCGCCACCCGGTGGTTCAGCGCCGGAATCTCCAGCGCCCGCACGGTCGACACCACCGCCCCGGTTTTCGGCTCCGCCGCGCCGTACACGAGCGTCCCGACCCGCGCGTGCACCAGCGCCCCGACGCACATCAGGCAGGGCTCGACGGTGACACACAGGGTCGCCCCGGTCAGCCGGTAGTTCCCGACGGCCTGCGCCGCCGCCCGCAGCGCCACGATCTCGGCATGCGCGGTCGGATCGCGCGCCGCGATCGGCTGGTTGAACCCGCGCGCGATGATGGCCCCGTCGATCGCCACCACGGCCCCCACCGGCACCTCGCCCAGCGCGGCCGCCCGGCGCGCCTCCTCCAGAGCCGCCCGCATCAGATCCTCGTGGCCATCCATCCGCAGTACTATAGCGTCTTGGACGGCAGGAGGGGGTCGGCTCGCCGCATCCCGCCCCAGTCATCCCCGAGATCGACAATGCCGCCGGCCACCCCGCCCCCCCTCACCATCCGCCTCGCAACCCCGGACGATGCAGACGGGATCGGAAGGGTGCACGTGGCCTCCTGGCAGCACGCCTACGCCGACCTGCTGCCGGCCGGCTTCCTCGCCGGCCTCTCCGTGGACGATGACGCGCGGCGCTGGCGGCAGGCGCTGGGCGACGCGTCGCGGCAGTTGTTCGTCTGCGTCGCCGAACGCCCCCCCGGCACCATCATCGGCTTTGCCGCGGGCGGCCCCAACCACCGCGAAGACGGCCAGTACGACGGCGAACTGCAGGCGATTTACCTCGACCCGGCCTGCCAGCGACAAGGGGTCGGCGCCGCGCTCGCCCGTGCGGTGGCCGTGCGCCTGGCCGATCTCGCGATGCCGTCGATGATTGTCTGGGTGCTGGCGGAGAACCCGGCCCGCCACTTCTACGAAGCGCTCGGCGGCCAGCGCGCCGGGCACCGCCAGCTGGAGCTGGCCGGCCTGGTGCTCGACGCGATCGCCTACGGCTGGCGCGACACGGCGGCGCTGCGCGCCGGGGAGACCACGGCCGGCGACGGGAGATCCGGCTGAGCGGCTCCCGCCCTCACAGCCGTGGCGCGCCCGGAGCGCTCAACATCCTTTTGAGCAGCGCCACCTGGCCGCCATGGTAGACGCTGTGAAACGCGACACCGCGGATGAGCACCCCGACCGTGTACTCGTTGCCCGGGACGATTTCCTGCAGCCTCGACTCCGGAAGGCTCGCGATCGCCTCCCGCAGCCTCCGGTTGCCGGCCTCCAGGCGCTCGAGCAGGTCGCGCCACGCCGTCTCGTCGTCGGCGATCCGCGGGAAGTCCTCGTGCGCCGGGGGATGTTCGACGACTTCCCCGCCGAGCCGGCGCCGGCACACCTCCTCCCACACGGCGACATGCCCGACCAGTTGCTGGATCGAGTGCGCCGCGCCCGCCGGCACCGCGGCCGCGAGCGCCGCATCCACGCCGTCGAGCAGCTCGCGCAGGCTCGGCCCGTGCCAGGCCGGCCCCTCGTAGACCTGTCGCAACTGTTCCGCCGCCGCCGCTGCTTCGCTCATCGCCGATCCCTCCGGTCTGGTTGTCGACATCGTGGATTGACCGTCAGCCCGGTATTCCGATATCGCCAATCATCCTCCTCAACCGCATCGCATCGTCCGGCGCATGGCCCCGCTCGTCGTTGTCGAAGTAGCAGTAGACGTCGCGCCCGCCGGCGCGCCACCGGGTGATCCGATCGGCCCAGATCCGGAGGAGCCGATCGCTGTGCCGCCCCGCGTACGGGCCGGCCGGTCCGTGCAGGCGGACGTAGGCGAACCGGCGGTCAGCGGCACATCGGGCGTCCGGCCGGCGAACTCCCACGCGCAGCAGGCGGCGTCGTGCGCCGCCAGCAGGTCGAAGACCTCCGGCGCCAGCCAGCTCTCGTCGCGGAATTCGAACGCCATCCGATGACCGGCCGGCAGCGCCTTCAGAAAGGCGCGCAGCCGTTCCGCGTTCCGGTGCCAGCGCGGCGGCAGCTGGAACAGGACCGGGCCGAGGCGATCGCCGAGCAGATCGGCGCAGCGGAAGAACATCGAGACGCTGCGGCGCGGAACGTTCAGCTTCTTGAGGTGGGTCAGATAACGGCTCGCCTTGCAGGCAAAGACGAAGCCCCGCGGGACCGCGTCGCGCCACGCGCGGAACGTCGCGGCCGGCGGCAACCGATAGAAGGTGTTGTTGACCTCGACCGTCGGGAAGCAGGTCGCGTACCAGCCGAGCATGTCCGCGGCCCGCGTGCCGTCCGGGTAGAACGGCCCGACCCAGTGCGGATAGTGCCAGCCGGAGGTGCCGATCCAGACGCGACCCGACCGGCGCGCGGACATGCTCAGCGCGAGCCGGCCTTCGCCTCGGCGATGAGCTGCCTGATCTGCACGACGCCGTCCCGCACCTTGATATTGTCGAACATCAGGCCGAGCGCCGGCGACGACCGCCGCGGGTCGCCCTCGATGCCGGTCGGCCCGAGATGCACGTCGGCGCCCGCCCGCTGGATCGGATCGCCCATCGCGATCTTGTCCGGCCGGATGTAGCGGCCGCTGATCGCCCACAGCTCGGAGGTGTCGGCCACGCCGCCATGATCGCTGGGCGGGAAGTGGTGCGCCTCCAGATAGTGCTCGACCTCCGCGTCCGCCTTCGCGTACGCATCGCCTGAGAAGAACACCCGGACGCCCTGCGGCCGGTACTTCGCATCGAGCTCCGGCGCGAGCTTCTCGAGCGGCTCCTGGTTGCCGCCGTGATCGCCCATGAGAATGATGTACTTGAAGCCGCTGCGGACCATGCTGGCGACGACTTCCGCGTTGACCGCCGAAAACGTGGCCGGGCTCAGGTCGATGGTGCCCGGGAACTGGTCGAGCGGCGCGCCGGTCGGCGCGAACGGCATCACGGGCGCCACGAGCGCGTTGCCCAGCTCGCGCGCGATCCGCTGGCCGAGGTACTGCGCCTTGTAGACGTGCTTGCCGAGGACGACCGCGGCGCCGGTTTCCTCGATGCTGCCGTTGTAGATCAGGACGGTCGTCTTGCCCGCCTTGATCGCGTCCCTCACCTCGAACGTCGTCATGTCGGTCATGAGCACGCGATCGG
>DATLRO010000131.1:0-12095 GCA_035534615.1 Vicinamibacterales bacterium | reverse complement strand
GAGCGTCCCCTGCATGCCGGTCAGCGCCCGCGCCTCGAGGTTGGGCGGCACGTACCCGGGACGCGGCGTCGCCTGCAGCACGTAGACCTCGTGCCCGTCCATCTTCCGCTCCCCCGCCAGGCGGAAATTGAACGCGCGGGTCATCTGCTCGGTCATCAGATGATCCCGCGCGCGGCTCCGCCGGTACCGCCGGATCCGCTCGGCCCGCTCGGACGGCGATTCGGTCCGGCGTCTGGCGACGGTCGCCTGGAGCCGCTGCTGCTGGCGCTGCCGCGCGGCCGGGCCGAGCGGCCGGCCGTTGACGGCGACGAGCCGGTAGTACGGCGACCCGGCAATCATCGTGACGTGGTAGGTGCGCGTTCCTCTCGAGTCGCGGTCGCGCTCGAAGTAGGAGTAGTCCGGCTCGGCGCGCCAGTCGGCACGCATGGCGGCGGTCGACCGTTCCACGATGGCCTGCACGTCCGGGCGAACGCTGGCCACGCCGACGGCGGTCAGCCCCGACACGAGCCACGCCACGAGTGCAGCCCTGAACATCGCCCGCCGACTATTGTACGAAATCGGCCGGGCTGGCCGCCGGACGGTCGAGCGGAGACGCGGCTCAGCTGGCGGCCGGTCCGGCCGGGCTGGCCGCCGGTCACCGCCACGCGCGCCCGGCGCTGACGCTCACGCCGAGCTGATCGCGCGATACCACGTTGCTCGATCCATAGGACCACAGGCGTCCGGCGTCGACCGACACCTCCACGGGCCACCGGCCGCCTCTGGCCAGCGTCACGCGCGTCGACGCGCCGAACGCCTTCGCCCCGTACACGAGCGTCTGTCCGGGATACTTCTCCGGCAGCTGGATCGCCAGCCTCCCCACCGATGCCGGCGAGACGTCCCCCTCGAGCGACGCCCGCCAGCCGCCTCCGAGGGTCCGTGAGGCCTCCAGGCCGGCGAATACTTCGTGCAGCTGCGAGCTGGTCGTCTCGGGCGACGTCACGTCGAACGCCTGCAGGGTCGTGCCGTTGCGCGTCACGGTCTTGTGGCCCAGCTGAAACGCGAAATGATCGATCTGCAGGCGGTATCCGGCGACGAGCCTGAACCGCCGGCGCCCCACTTCGGCGCGCTGGCTGAACCGCCACGCCCGCGCGGACACACCGCCGGTCGTCCCCGCGACAATGACGACGCCGCCCGGATCGAAGAAGGTGTCGTAGTCCTCGCCCGTGGCGGTCCGCTGCGGCGTCGCTCCCACGCGCGTCTCCCACCGGACGCCCGCCGTGTAGCGCAGCGTCACCGTCGCCCACACGTTGTCGGCCACATAGCGCTGGTCGAAGGCGTGCGGCACCGGCGCCGGCGTGTCGAAGGTCGAGGGGTTCGTAAAACGATAGTGCAGGCGATCGCGCCGCACGTCGAGGCCGATCTGCACGCTGGTCGTGCCGCCGCCGGCCGTGCCGGCAGCGCGTGCAGACGAGGGCGGCGCCGATACTGATGAGCGCTGCGCCGCGAGCGGGGCCGGTGACGTCACCAGCAGCGCCGCCGCACCGAGCGGCACGAGCGAGCGGACAAATCCGTGTCGACCGCGCATTTCACACCACCACGCTCCCCAGTCGTCTTTCCGTCACCCCGGTCGGCCCCGGGCCTCACGGGATGCCATACACCGGACCGCCGGCACCTGTCACGGTGCGTTTCTGATTTGACGAGTCTGCGCGCGCGCACCGCCGCACGCACGGACCGGCGTCGCGCCGCACCGGAACGGGATTTGCAAAGTGCCCGGGATATCGCACGTCACGGAACGTCGACGCGTTCGGTGACGATGGCCGGTTCGACGGAGGAGGACCCGCGAACTGGAGGTGGCGTATGCAGCGCCTCGGACGCTCTGTCCTCGTCGTGCTCGGTCTCTTCCTCCTCTTCAACGCACATCCTGACGCGCACCAGAAGGCGATTCAGCTGATCGTCTCGCCTCACGTCGCCAACGCCCCGGCCACGGTTCGCCTCGACCTGCGGATCATCCCGAGCGCGACCGACCGCATGCTGGAGGTCACCACCGATTCCGGCAAGTTCTTCAGGCAGAGCGCCTGGTCGCTCCAGAACGGCGCCGACGGCCAGCGGCTCTTCACGGTGATCTGGCCCGATCTGCCGGCCGGCCATTATGACATTCACGTCCGCCTCACGCGGACCAACGGCGTCGCGACGGCGGCCGACAGCATGACGATCGAAGGCCGGTAGCCGGCAGCCGGCGGCCCGGCGCCGGGACTACGGCCGGCGCGGTGCGGCGGCGTGCGCCCGGTATTCGGCCGGATCGATCAGCACTTCCACGACCGCCGGCCCGTCGTGCGCCTGCGCCGCGTCTATTGCCGCATCGAGCTCGGCCATCGTCCGCACCCGGCGCGCCCACGCGCCGAACGCCCGCGACGCCGCCGAGAAGTCGACGTCGCCGTACCGGACACCGAGGTCCGGGTAGCCGCGCCGTTCCTGCGCCACCTGAATGAGGCTCAGCGCGCTGTCGTTGTACACCACGACCACCAGCGGGAGGTGGAGCCGCACGCACGTTTCCAGGTCGGCGATCATCATCGAGAAGCCGCCGTCGCCCATGAACGCCAGCGCCGGCCGCTCCGGCGCGTACAGCCTGGCCGCCATCGCCGCCGGCAGCGCGTAGCCCATCGTCGAGAGGCCGTTCGATTCGAGGAAGGTGCCCGGCTGCGTGGTCCGCCAGGCCTGCGACACGATCAGCTTGATCGACCCGACGTCGGCAGCCACCACCGTCTCCGGCGGCACCCGCTCCCGGACGCGCCGGGTCACCTCCCACGGGGACAATCCGCCGACCGGCGGCTGCGACGGCCGGAGCGTGCGCTCGAGCGCCGCCCGGAAGGCGGTGAAGTCCTCCTCACGCCAGTCGCCCGGCCCGAACGGCCCGGCGGCGAGCGCGGACAGCGACGGCAGGAGATCCCCGGTCAGCTCGAGCGCCGGCGCGAACGCGCGGGCGGCGATCGTCCGCGGCGCGATCGACACCAGCCGCATCGTGTGATGCCACAGCTTGTCGGATTCGACCGGATCGAAGCCGACGCCGATCAGCAGGTCGGCGCGCCCCAGAAAGTCGAGCACCGTGGCGTCGCCCGCCAGCCCGCCGCAGATCCCCAGGAACTGCGGGTGGTCCTCCGGCAGGATCCCCTTGGCCTTCGGCGTCGCGAACACCGGCGCGCCGAGCGCTTCGACGAAGCGGCGGACGATCGGCGGCGCCGTGGACGGATCGAGGTCGACGCCGAGGATCACGGCCGGCCGCCGGGCCTCCCGGATCGCCGCGGCCATCGCCGCCACCGCGCCGGCCGCCGGCGCCGGCAGCGGATCCGGCGTCAGGCTGATCGCGTTGGGGTCGCCCGTCCGGCGGTCCTCGCGGCGCGCGACGTCGCCCGGCAGCGCCAGGTGCACGGGTCCCGGCCTGACGGTCACCGCCGTGCGCCAGGCACGGCGCACGGCTGCCGCCGTGTCGGTGCCGTCGAGCGTCAGGGTCTCCTTGGTGAACGGCCGGTAGATGGCGTTGAGGTCCAGGTCCTGGTGCGTGCCGTACGGGCGGGCGGTCGTCGCCAGTGTGGCGGTGATGGCGATGAGCGGGGCGCGGTCGAGCCAGGCGTTCGCGACGCCGAGCATCAGGTTCACCGCGCCCGGGCCGAGCGTCGACACGCAGACGCCGGGGCGGCCCGACAGCCGGCCGGTCGCCTCCGCCATCAGCGACGCGACCGCCTCGTGCCGGGTGAGGACGAACTCGATGCCGGCGCGCCGCGCCGCCTCGATCAGATCCAGGATCTCGCCACCGGGCAGGCCGAACATCCGCGTGACGCCCGCCTCCCGGAGCGTGGTCGCGAGCACCTCGGCACACGTCGCCATCGATCGCCCTCCGCCGCGCGCTCCGGAACGCGTCGCGCCGCCGGCACCATACGGCGCACGCACGCGTCTGTCAAGCCGCGCCGGCGGGGCGACGGCGCCTGTCGCGCGGGGCCGGGCGGACGTCCATCGCTACGACGCGTCGCCCGCGGTCGCCGGCAGGGCCATGTAGAAGGTGGCGCCGCGGTCGGACGCCCCTTCCGCCCACACCCGGCCGCCGTGCCGATGCACGATCCGCCGCACGTTGGCCAGGCCGATGCCGGTCCCTTCGAACTGGTCCTCGGTGTGCAGCCGCTGGAACACGCCGAACAGCTTGTCGACGTACCGCATGTCGAATCCCGCGCCGTTGTCCCGCACGTAGACCACCACTTCACCGGGCGCGCCTGGCCGGCTGCCGATCGTGATCTCCGCGGTCTCCCGGCCGCGCGTGTACTTCACGGCGTTCGACACCAGGTTGAACAGCGCCAGGCGGAGCAGCACCGGGTCACCGTCGACCTCCGGCAGCTCACCCACGGCCCACACGCAGCGGCGCCCCTGCAGCTGCGCCTGCAGCTCGACCTGAATCCCGCGGGCGAGATCGGCCATCGCCACCCGGCCGGGCTGCAGATCGACCCGCCCCGTACGGGAAAACGTCAGCAGCGCGTCGATGAGCCGCCCCATCCGGGCGGCCGCCTCGACGATCGTCTGCAGGTGGCGGCGGCTCGAATCCGCCAGCCGCTCGTGCTCCGCCTGTTCGAGCAGCTGCGCAAACCCCGCCACGTGCCGGAGCGGCGCCCGGAGATCGTGCGACACCGAGTAGCTGAACGCCTCGAGCTCGGCGTTCGCCGCCTTCAGATCCGCGGCCGTCCGGCGGAGCGCTTCCGCCGCCGTCGCCTGCTCGGCGACGAGGGCGGCGTAGTCGAGCGCGATCGCCGTCTGGTCGGTGAACAGCTGCAGCAGCGCGACATCGTCGCCGGCGAACAGCAGGCCCCACCGGAGCCAGACGATGAGCACCCCCCAGGCTCGCTCGCGGCTGAGAATCGGCATCGCCAGCAGCGCGCCCGCCTGCACGCCGGCCGCCAGCCGCGCCTCGTTCGGCCCGAAACGCCCGGCGCCGATCGTGATGGCCGGCCGGCGCGTCTCCCACGCCTGTTCGACGGTCGTGTCACGCCCGTCGAACAGCCCCTCCGTCTCTCTCGTGCCGGCGGAGGCGCGCACCACGAGCTGCCCCGTCCCGGCGTCGGCGAGCGCGACCACCGCCGCGAGGCCGCCGACGCTCCGGACGGCCGTCTTGCACAGCTCGACGTTCATCCAGCTGCCGCGCTCCGCCGGCGGACACTTCGCCTCCTCGACGAGAAAGCTGCGCAGCTCCGGCAGCACCCAGGCGGCCCGCAGCAGGCGCGGCGGGACGAACCCGATGTAGTACACGACGAGCGCCGCGGCCAGGCCGATCGACACGCCCGGCAGCGTGTACGGCGCGGTCGCCGGCGCGATCGCGTGAATCCCCGACAGGGTCAGCGCCAGCGCCAGCAGCGCCGCCCCGCACGCAATCAGCAGCAGCCGCCAGTGGGTGACGCCGCTCGTCGCCCGGGCGCCCCGGACGAACGTCGCGGTCGCATAGCCGGCGGCCAGCACGACGTACGCCAGGATGACGCCGGTCCAGAGCGGCGCGCGCGACAGCGGAGCGATCGCGATGATCGCGGCGGCCGCCAGGAACCCGGCGAGCGCGCCCGCGTGCAGCAGGCGCGGCACCCGGCGGAAGTGCTGCGCGAGCCGCACGAGCAGATACGGCTGCGGCACGACGACGAGCGCCCCGAGCATGCGCACGACGCCGGGCCGCGCGTGTCCGGCGATCGCCGCCTGCTGCAGGATCAGCAGCAGGGCCGGCGATCCGCAGATGAGGAGGATGTCGAGGCGCGTGCGATCGCGGTGGCGCAGGAAGCCGGCCGCCGCCACGCCCGCAATGATGACGAGGAGTCCTTCGAGAGTCAGCCCGACCAGCTGTGCGACCGCCATACGGCTGCAGAGGGAAAGCCCGTCCGCAGGCTAGCACCGGCGGTCGGCCGCCGCAAGGCTGCCGGCCGCCAGGCGCGCGCGGCGCGTGCAAGCGCGGGGCGGATCACAGAACTGTCTCGGCCGTGGGCCGGGCGCCGGAGGCCCGGCGGCCGATCAGAAGCCGGGTGAGAGGCCGAAGGCGAAGATCCAGCCGGCATGCGGGCGCTGGAGCGGCCGGACGAGATCCATTTCCCCGACCGCGAAGCCGAAGAGATTGACGCGCACGGCGACGCCGACGCTCGTCACCGGGCTGCGCGGCCCGACCAGGAACGGAGGACGGTTCGCGTCGTCGTGCCACGCGTAGCCCGCGTCGGCGAAGACCGCCAGTTCGGTCGGCAGCGACCGGAAGTACTGGCTGCCGAAGCCGAACGAGCGCTGCAGCGGAAAGCGCAGCTCGACGTTGGCCGCGGCGATCCGGCTGCCGAGCAGCTGGTCGATGGCCGGACAAGGCTGCGTCGCGGTCGGCTGGCAGTCGTTCGCGCTGAACGACGACAGGTCGTAGCCGCGCACGACATTGCGGTACCCGACCGACAGCGGCAGCAGCCGGGGATCCTCGGCGCCCGACCCGTACCGCCCGTCCTCCATCACCCGGAACGCGATCGTGTACCACGGCGCCGGCCTGATGTACCGCCGGTAGTCGGCGAGGATGTCCTCGTAGCCCACCGTACCGCCGACCGCCGTCACCTGCAGCCGGTAGCGCTGCCCCTCCACCGGGCTGGTCGCGCCGAACACCGAGTGGTCGGACACGAACGCGACCGTCCCCTGTACCAGGTGCAGCGGCCCGGCGCTCGGGACCACCAGCGGCGACGCCACGCCGACGAGCGACCCGACTGGCGACGTGGACGACTGCACCTGGCTCTCCTGATCGAACGTCAGGTGCTGATAGCCGGCCGACAGCTCGAGCCGCCGGCTGGTGTCGAACGGATAGGACGCCACCGCGAAGAGGCCGCGGTAGATCTGGCGGAACTCGATCTTTTCCTTGACGGTGACCGGCAGGCCGTTCACCGTCTCCGACACGCTCCGGAATGCGCCGGCCAGATGCGGCACCTGCTGCACGACCACGCCGCGCGTCCACCGCCCGGTCAGGTCCTGGTACGCGATCGACGCCGCCCCGTTCTGCAGCCGATCGACGAAGCGCGGCCCGAACGTGCTGCCGACCTGCAGGCTCGTCGACAGCGTGTGGTTGTCGAGCAGGTCGCTCCAGAACAGCGACACGCCGCCGCCGATGAACGACGCGATCGGATCGCCGACCGCCACCTGATCCGGCAGGCCGATCCGGTCCAGCGACAACCCGCTGTGGTACGGCCGCTCCCGGAACGCCGTCTCCGGCACGAGGCCGAGCGCGAGGTCGCGCCGCAGCACCAGCAGGCCGCCCTCCACCGGATCGGCCGGCGGCAGCAGCGCCGGGTGGAGCGCCGCGACGGTGTCGGTCACCGGCTGCCCCTCGAGCGTCGCCGGCGAATCGATTGCGTACACCAGATCCGCCCCGCCGACCAGCGCGCTGAACAGCATCCGCGGCACCTGCGTCGCCATCGAGATCGCCGGACTGAGACCGGTCAAGCCGCTGATCCCGGTCTGCAGGTTCGTGACCTGCCGGATCCGGCCGTCCGCCGGCCATACGCGGTAGAGATTGCTCACGCCGTCACGGTCGGACACGAAGAACAGGCTCCGGCCGTCCGGCGCCCACTGGGGGCTGATGCTCTTGCCGGTCGGGAAGGTCGGGATCGCCGAGATGCGGCCGGTCGCGAGGTCGAGCCGCGCGAGCTGATACCGGCCGATCTGCAGGTCGTAGAGCCGCGTCGAGAACTGATCGGTCACGAACGCGATCGACCGGCCGTCGGGCGACCAGGCCGGTTCGAGGTCGGCGTACACGTCGTGCGTGAGCCGGCGCAGCCGGCCGTCCGCCAGCCGGTAGAGATACAGGTCGCTCAGCCCGCCGTTCATCGCCGAAAAGACGATCGACCGGCCGTCCGGCGACCAGGACGGTCCGAGAATCTGGCCGAGTCCGGGAAACGGAATCCGCCGCTCGACCCGGCCGCGGGCGACGTCGATCATCACCAGCTCCGGATGGCCGTCGCGCTGGTCGGCGAGGACGAACCGCCGGTTGTCCGGCGCCCACGACCCGGCCGACGCCGCCGACTGCAGCAGGTCGACGCGCGGATCGAGGCTCATGCTGGTGACCCGCCGGATCACCGCGCCGGTGTCGGCGTTCCCCAGCAGGAGATCGACGGCGAGCCGCGACGACTGCGACAGGAACAGGAACCGGCGGCCGTCCGGGCTGATCGACGGCGAGCCGCCGGGGCCCGACCGGCTGGCGTCGAGGCCGGCCAGCGGGCGGCCGTAGGCGCCGGGCGGCCGGGTGACGTCGAGCACCGGCTGTGCCTGCGCCTGCAGCGCCGCCTGCCAGTCGCGCGACAGCCGGGCGATCGTCAGGTTGGTTTCGCGTCGCAGCGCGGCGTCCACGTTGCCGTTGCTCGACGCGGTCCGCAGGATGTCGCCGAGCGCCCCGTCCCCCCATCGCCCGGCGATGTACGCCCAGAAGATCTGCCCCCACCGGTACGGCAGGAACGCGCGGCCCCCGAGCTGGCGGATCGCCGGCAGCGCGTGCCGCTGCGCGGCGTCGCGCACCCACATGGCCGCATCGGCATCGACCGGCCCGCGCGCCAGATACGCCGCCATCCCGTCCACGAACCACGGCGGCAGGCGCGACGCCCCGGGCGCGCCGCCCGCCCAGCTCCGGCGCCGCGTCATGTCGAGCTGAAAGGCGTGCGCCAGCTCGTGGCCGATGATCCGGTTCGACTCCCGCAGCGACACGTCGAGCGGCAGGACGATCCGGCGCCGGACGATGCCGGCCACGCCGCCCTCCTCGTCCACCAGCTCGCCGGGCGCGACGTTGGCCTGTTCGAAGTCGGCCCGGTCGGCGTACAGGATGAGCCGCTGCCGCTCGGCCGGGTGGTGATTCAGCACCAGCGACAGCAGCGAATACCACCGCTCCGCCAGCCGGGCGGCGATCAGCGCCGCCTGCTGCTCGCTCCGGTAGTAGCAGACTTCGAAGTGCGGCGTCAGGAGGACGCGGTAGTGGAACCGCCGGTAGCGGACGCGGTTCTGGCCGAAGTACTGCGCGGAGGCGCCGGCGGCGACCGACAGGCAGACGAGGACGGCGACCGCGACCCGCAGGCTGCGGGCGAGGGCCGGTTGCCGCCCGCCGCAGGTCCGTGTCAGACTGGCGGACAGGCATCCCGTGACGTCCACGCTCAGCGATCCCGGCCTCGACCTCGTCACGCGTCTCCCCCAGCGGCTGCAGATCGGCGACCGGTGGGTTCGCCGCGACGCGCGCGGATTCACCTGGTGGGGCCATCGGCTCGCGCAGCGCGTGTGGGCCGATCCGGTCGCGACCTACCACGACACGTCCGTGTCGCGCGTCCACGTCGCCACCGATCTTCTCACGGACGTTGCCGATCGGCAGCAGGCAATCGAGGCGCTCGTCCCGCTGAACCGCGTGGCGAGCCTGAGCGGCCTGGCGGTCGACGCCGGAGGGACCGTCCGCCTGGAGGCGTCGGTCGCCGTCACCGGGGACAACGCGACGCTCGTCGGCAGCCTGGCACTGCACGCGATGGCGATTCAGGCGGCCGACGCCCACATCAAGGCGGCGCCGCTCGCCGACTTCCTGTCGGCCCGCGTCGCCGGGACCGCGCATCCGTCTCACGGGCGCCGGGAGGCGCCGGATGAGATTCTCGATGCCCTCGCCTTCTACGCCGACAAGGGGCAGGGCGCGTCACCGTTCGCCGCGCTCGACTTCGCGCAGATGGCGCTGATGCAGCCGCGCCCGTGGGTGCTGGCGACGGCACGGGCCGGCGGTCTCGACGTGGAGCTGCCGTTCCTCGGCAGCCACCCGTCGATCCTGCACGGCCACGGCGCCGCCGCCCCCGAGACCGCGCTCCTGCAGGTCCGCACCGACCATCGCCATCCCCAGCTCGGCGCCGGGCTGCTGCTGCGCCTCGCCCTGCCGCTGCGCGGGCCGGCCGCGCTGGCCAACGACCTGAACCTCGCCGAAGCCGCGCATCCCGAAGGACATCACCTGGGCGCCTGGACGATCGATCAGCGGAACCTGGCCTTCTATACGTTCGTGCCGGCCGTGGCGTTCGCCGACGACCTGGTCGAGACACTGATCTGGCATGCCGCCGCGCGCGCGCAGTGGGCCCGCGACCGCCTCTATCCGGCACCGCCGCGCCCCGAGCACTGAGCCCCGAGCCCCCCTACCCTTCCGCCCGGCCGACCGTCAGCAGTCCGAGCGCATGTTCGAGAGTGGCCAGCAGGTGGCTCGCCGGCACCTCGAGCGTCCCCACTTCGGTGAGCATCTGCCGCAGCCGGCCGACCGCCTGCACGACGACCGCCGGCTCCGGCTGGCCCCGTCTCCAGCCGCGCATCGCATGATCCAGCTGATCGCCGTCCTTCAGGATCGCTTCGATCGCGGCCGCGTAGCGCTGGTGGCGGGCGGCATCGTAAGCGTGGTCGGCGAACGTCCTCTGTTCTGCCTGCTGCACGGCCACCATCGCCTGGCTGATGGCGTTGTCTTCCACCAGCATGCCGCGATACGTGCGCGGGCCGCAGCCGGCGAGCAGGCCCGCCAACAGCATCGTCAGAACAATGGCGCCGGCGTGCCGGCCACCGGCCCGTCCCCGCGCCGCGCCCAGCCGCCCCCCGCCGGGCGCCGATCGTGCCCCGTTCGACATGTTCTGCCCATCCCTGCGATCCCTGTTCGACATTCGTCCGACTCCGCGAAAAGCCGGTCGGCGCGACCGGTCTGAACATTGTAGCGGTCCCGGCTCTGGAAATGCCGTGCAGGCTGAGCTGGGAGTCGCCGTCCGGCCGGTGCCCGCCGCCGGGCCGCCCCGTCCGGGCGCATGATCTTCGTACGCCGCTGTCTGCGATCAGTGCGGCGGCGAACCTGCGGGACCGTCCGCGCGTCAAACGATCCGGCACGTGTCAGGCGTGTTTCCATTCACCGTCCAGCTGGCGCCGGATATGGTATGAATCCTGCTCAGCCTCGTGCCTCGGAGCGGCTTCGGCGCCGGACGCGCCGGCCGCTCGTCCGGCCCACTTTCGCGGCTCCGGCCGCGTTCACGCGTCTCAGAGGGTAGACATTCATGAGCATACGGAACGCCGTTCTGACGGTCCTTGCGGCCGTCGCGCTCGCCGGCCTGCCCGCCGGCGCCGGCGCCCAGTCGGCCCCGGCCCCCAGCCACCCCGACATCTTCGCGCACCTGAAGTTCCGCAACCTCGGTCCGCCCCGGGCGGGCGGCCGCGTTGCCGCCGTGGCCGGCGTCCCCGGCCAGCCCAACATCTATTATGTCGGCGCCGCGGGTGGGGGGGTGTTCAAGACCGTCGACGGCGGCAGCACGTGGAAGGCGATTTTCAGCCACGAGCCGACTGCGTCGATCGGCGCCATCGCGCTGGCGCCGTCCAATCCACAGATCGTCTGGGTCGGCACCGGTGAAGCGAACATCCGGAACGACATCATCGACGGGCAGGGTGTGTACCGCTCCACCGACGGCGGCCTGACCTGGCAGTTCATGGGGCTCAAGGACGCCGGCCAGATCTCCACCATCGTCATCAATCCGGTCAACCCGGACATCGTCTTCGTGGCGGTGGTCGGCCACGCGTGGGCACCCAACCCGGAGCGCGGCGTCTTCCGGACGACCGACGGCGGCAAGACCTGGCAGAAGGTGCTCTACGTCAACGACACGACCGGGGCGTCCGATCTGGCGATGGATCCGGGCAACCCGATGGTGATCTTCGCCGGAATGTGGCAGGTGCGCCGCTATCCGTGGACGATGGTCGACGGCGGCCCCGGCAGCGGCCTCTACCGGTCGAACGACGGCGGCACGACCTGGAAGAAGCTGACCGAGGGGCTGCCCGCGGGGCCGCTCGGACGGATCGCGGTCGCCGTGGCGCCGAGCAATCCGGACCACGTCTACGCGCTCATCGAGGCGAAGCACGGGATGCTCTGGGGGTCGACCGACCTCGGCCAGCACTGGCACGCCATCAGCGACGACCACGCGTACGACGTCCGGCCGTTCTACTTCTCGCGGATGATGGTGGCGCCCAACGACGAGAACAAGATCTATTTCATGTCGTTCAACCTCGTCGAATCGGACGATGGCGGGAAGACGATTGCGCGGACCGATTCGAGCGTGCATCCC
>DATLRO010000130.1:0-18762 GCA_035534615.1 Vicinamibacterales bacterium | reverse complement strand
GCGCGCGGCGGCTCAGATGCTCGACGTGTCGTTGCTCGACCACCTCATCGTGGGCGAGGACGAACGCTACTACAGCTTCCGGGAGGCCGGAGCGCTCGGGGACACCTCAGTGCTCGAACGGCTCACCGGCAGGCCACACACACTCGGCGTCTCGACATCGTGCGACTCGTGATGCGGAACTCGCCGCTCCGCCAGGAGAAGTCTGTGGAAGGGCTCAGGCGCGTCAAGGCTTCGTTCGCTCCGCTCACCGCTGCGCGGTCTTGACTCGCCCTGCGCCCTTCCTTGCTCGGGCTCTTGTCGGAGCGGCGGGGACCTTAGGAGTCGGGAGGTCACCCATGACGCACACGTCCATCCTGCCCAGCGTCGAGGTCACGATCGGCGGGCAGGTACGCCTCTATCACGCCTTCGTCACCACGGCCGGCCCCGAACTCGACGGCCCGTCGACGCTGACCCTCTACGGGGCCACGCTCACGGACCTCGCCGGGTTCGCCGCCGACCCGCTCGTGCACGACGCCGCCCGCAGCCACATGGCTGCCCGGCTCGTGCTCATCGAAACGCGGGAACTCGCCTGGCATCGCGCCCAGTATCGCGCCGAGCACTGCCTCTGCGCGCCCGCGGATCCCGTCCTCGTCAGCCTGCGGACCCTGCAGCACTGGCTCTGGCAGCGCCTCCAAGCGCCTGCGTGGAGCGAGGCGCACGCATGACTCGGCGCATCCACTCGTCGTCGTCCACCGCTCGCCGCACCGGCGAGCTTTCTCGGAGGTCTCACCATGAACACCCTCGTCAAGATCATCCCCAGCGACCCCAGCAACCCGCCCGGCAAACTCGCCGAGGCCGAGTTGCACTTCTCCGACGGCGCGCTCGCGGGCTTGAAGCTCGTCGGGTTCTCCGTGTGGGAGCGCCGCGGCGGTGGCAGCCGGAACGTCACCTTCCCGGCCCGCCAGTACAGCGTCAACGGTGAGCGGCGCAGCTTCGCGCTGCTGCGGCCGGTCGCCGACGCAAACGCGCAAGAGCAGATTCGCGCACTCGTGCTCCAGGCGTACGAGGAGTACGAACGGGAGGCCAACGAGGTCACTTCATAACCCGTGGACACGCCACTGCCCGGACGCCGCCCCGGAAGGCGGCGTCCGGGCAGCCGGGGTGCGACGGATACCCGAGCAGGTGGCACCATGCTAAACGAGATCAACGAGCTCCCACTTCTGCTGACGACACAGGAAGCCGCGAGGTTGCTGCGGACGACGAGAAAGGCGATCTACGTCATGGCCAGCCGTCGGCAATTGCCAGGTGTGACCCACATCGGCCGGCGCGTGCTCGTTCGGCGCGACGTTCTGTTAGACTGGCTTGACCAAAACCGTCGCGCGCCATCGCTGAAGGAGTAAGGCGATGAGCGTGATCGTCAGACCGTACCGTCGAGGTGGCTGGGAAGTCGACATCCGGTTGACCCTCCCGGACAACTCGGAACACCGCGAGCGCCGCAAGGCGCCTGTTGCGAACCGAAACGCGGCTCAGCGCTGGGGTGAAGCGCGGGAACGCGCCTGGTATCGCGAACTCACCGATCCCGAGCTGAAAGACAGCAAACCCAAGGAGGTACCCTCGCTGGAAACGTTCTGGCCGCGATTCATGGACGGCTATGCACGTGCGAACCGTCAGAAGCCCAGTGGCCTCGCGGCCAAGGAGACGATTGGCAAGACCCATCTGATTCCGCAGCTCGGATCGAAGCGACTGGATCGGATCACCACGGAAGATGTTCAGCAGTTGAAGCGACATCTGCACGACCGATCACCGAAGACGGTCAACAACGTGTTGGCCGTGCTCAGCGTGCTCCTCAAGAAAGCGGTGGAATGGGACGTCATCGACCGAATGCCTTGCGCGATTCGGCTCCTGCCGATCTCGAAGCCTTCGATGGGCTTCTACGATTTCGAGGAGTACGAGCGACTCATCGAGGCGGCACGGCGGCTCGACCGGAATACCCATCTCATCGTGCTCATGGGCGGTGACGCGGGACTGCGCTGCGGAGAGATGATGGCGCTCGAGTGGCGGGACGTCGATCTACACAAACGCCAGCTGTGCGTGCAGCGGTCCGACTGGAAAGGCCACGTCACCGTACCGAAGGGCGGCCGCCTTCGGCACGTGCCGCTCACGATTCGATTGGCAACCGCACTGCGGGACTATCGGCACCTCCGGTCGGACCGCGTGTTGTGTCAAGCGGATGGGTCGCCGATGTCCGCGGATATCGTGAAGCACCACGTGGAACGGGCGGCCCGCCGTGCGCAGATCGCGCACAGCGGGGTGCACCGCCTGCGCCACACGTTCTGCTCGCACCTGGCCATGCGGGGGGCGCCAGCTCGGGCGATTCAGGAACTCGCCGGGCACCAGGATCTGACGACGACGCAGCGGTACATGCACCTGAGTCCCGCTGCGCTCGACAGTGCGATCCGACTGCTCGACAGCCCTGGAATGCCCCGGAGTCTTGGAGATATCTTGGAGACGGGCTCTACCGAAACACCTAACTCGTTTCGGTAGAACCCTTTAGTTGGCGGGGTCGACGGGACTCGAACCCGCGGCCTCCGGCGTGACAGGCCGGCGTTCTAACCAACTGAACTACGACCCCGAACCTTTGACTCTTCGCTGCCGTCGCGCGCGGCCCGCGGCCACGCGCGCGTCGATCGCTTCCCTGATTCTATCCTGCGCAGGCGGCTTCCACGAAATCCCTGCAACCCGCACACTGGCCTGCCGCCCGCCCGAAGGGCGTCCCCTCGCTGGCCTGCCCAGCCTTCGCTCGCCCGAGTGGCGTCCCCTCGCTGGCCTGCGTAGCCGAAGCTCGCCCGGAGCAGGTGATCTCTGCGAAGGGCGAGCGGAGGCTGGTGGGCGGTACAGGATTCGAACCTGTGACAGCCGGCGTGTAAGGCCAGTGCTCTACCACTGAGCTAACCGCCCGGTACCCCGGATGCGTCCCCGGCTGACCGCCAGAACACTTCATTATATGACAACTGACAACCCCCGGAACCCCTGGGAGCCCCCGAACCCCGCTCTCTACTTCAGCAACCCCCTCCCGGCCAGCAATGCGAGCGCGACGACGAGGCCGATGACCGCGCGGTACTCCCGGTTTGCCATCGCCTGCCGCACGCTGAACGGGCGCCGCGCTGCGCCGGTCTCCGCGCCGGCCCGCCGGTACTCGTCATAGCGCGTGCCGAACTTCCGGGTGAGAAACGCCTCCTCGGACCGGATCGCCGCCGTCAGCATCACCCCCAGATACAGCCCGATCAGCAGCGCCGCCACGACGCTGCTCGCTCCGATCGCCAGCCCGATGCCGATCACGGACGAGCCGACGTACAACGGGTGCCTCGTCCATCGATACGGCCCCGACATCGTCACTTCCTGCCCCTTCCGCAGGTGACCGGCCGCCCAGAAGCGGATCGCCTCGCCGACCGCCGCGACGCCCGCGCCGATCGCGATCGAGAGGACCGTCGGACGGGCCAGCCACAGCACCAGGGCACCGAACAGGAAGCCGGACGGCACGCGCCAGCGCGCCAGGCGGGCACTCGGATCAGGCATGGGTCGATACGGCCGCGAGACGGCGATCAACGGCATCCAGCACTTCGGGCACCTGGATGTCCAGCAGGCAAGGTTCCGACCGGCGGCACCGGCGCCGGTCGCGGCACGCGCACTGCACCGTCCGCGACACCGTGATGTCGGAGGGTGACCACGGACCGTTGCGTTCGGGGCTCGTCGGACCGTACAGCCCGACGATCGGCGTGCCGACCGCCGCCGCGATGTGCAGCGGCCCGGTGTCGCCGGCGACGAACAGCGCCGCCCCCCGCGCGAGCGCGACCAGATCGGCAATATCGGTCGGCGGCGCCGGAATGGCGGCGCCGCCCGCCGTCTCGACGACCCGTCCGGCCAGCGTCTCCTCTCCCGGTCCCCAGATCACGACCGACGGCAGGGCGTGCCGCTCGCGCAGCGCCGCCGCCAGCGCGCCGAGCCGCTCGGGCGGCCAGCGCTTGTTCGGCCAGCCGGCGCCCGGGTTGATCAGGACGTACCGCCCCTCGGCGCCGAGGCCGAGACGCCGCCGCACCGCCGGCACGACATCACGCGTCACGTGCTCGATGGGAAATGCCATCGTGGCGTCGCGCACGCCGAGCGGCGCGAGGAGGGCGAGGTTCTTCTCGATGACGTGTCGCGTCGCCCCCGGGTCGTGCGCTTCGGTGTAGAACGGCCGCGCCAGCGGCTCGCGCAGCGCGCGGGTCGCAAAGCCGATCACGCGGGCGGCGCCGGACGCCCGGGCCAGCACCGCCGATTTCAGCAGCCCCTGCAGGTCGAGCGCCACGTCGTAGCGCGCCTGCCGCAGATCGCGGATGGCGTCGATCAGGCCGCCCGCGCCGGCGAACGCCTCATCGCCGGCGTGCGCGCCCGCCGCGGCGCCCGCCGCCGCGCCGATCGCCAGCCGGCGGTCGATCACCGGCACCAGATCCAGCAGCGGCCGGTGCGGCGCCGACACGAGCCAGTCGATCCGGCTGTCGGCGAAGGCGCGGCGCAGCGCCGCCGCCACCGGCAGCGTGTGGACGATGTCGCCGAGCGATCCGAGCCTGACGATGAGGATGCGGGTCACGGCCGGGTGGTCCCGCGGATCCGGCCGAACAGCTCGCGCGTCGAATGGTCCTTCGGGTCGCCGACGATGGCGATGCGGCCGCCGTACGCGCGCACGACGTCCCGCTCGGGCACGGAGTCGACGGTGTAGTCGGTCCCCTTGCAGTGCACGTCCGGCTCGATCCGCGTCAGCAGATCCGCCACGGTCCGTCCTCCGAACACGACGACATAATCGACGCCGCGGAGCGCGGCGACCAGCTCCGCCCGGTCGGCGGCCGGCAGCACGGGGCGCCCCGGCCCCTTCAGCGCCGCCACCGACTCATCGTCGTTGATCGCCACGATCAGCCGGTCCGCCTCGCGGGCCGCCTCCTGCAGGTACCGGGCGTGGCCGACGTGCAGCACGTCGAAGCAGCCGTTGGCGAACGCAATCGTCCGGCCCGCGGCACGGTCGGCCGCCACGCGGTCCACGAGCTCGTCGGCCGTCAGGATCTCACCCATCCTCACGCGCGCCGCCCCTGTTCGGGGCCTTCCTGCGACCAGGCTTCGACCGGCGTCGGGTGGTCGCGCTCGACGGCGTCGGCCAGCTCCTCGGCGGTCACCGAGGCGGTGCCGCGCTTCATGACGACGAGGCCGCCGGCGTAGTTCGCCAGCCGCGCCGCCTCGAAGAACGACGCGCCGCACGCCAGCGCCATCGCCATCGTCGCAATGACGGTGTCGCCGGCGCCGGTCACGTCCGCAATCTCGTCCGTGCCGAAGATCGGAATCGCGGCGGTCGGCGTGCCGGGCTCGAACAGCGCCATGCCGCGGCTGCCGCGCGTGATGAGGACCGCCCGCATCCCGGTCCGGCGCAGAATCGCCCGGCCGGCCCGCTCCAGCACCTGCGGGTCGTCGTCGATCGTGACGCCGAGCAGCTGCTCCACCTCGGTTTCGTTGGGCGTCGCCGCCGTCAGGCCGCGGTAGGCCAGCAGGTCGTAGCGCGAATCGATCAGGATCGGAACCGGCCTCCGGCGCGTGCGGCCGGCGACGAGGCGCTGCAGGAACGCCACGAGGTCGGGCGTCACGAGCCCCAGCCCGTAGTCCGAGACGATCACGCCGTCGCAGTCGTCGACCGCCTGCCGGAGCCGATCCTGCAGCCCGCGGCGGTCGGCCGCCGTGCCGTGCCACGCGCGCTCGCGGTCGACCCGGACGACCTGCTGCTTGGCCGAATGGACGCCGCCGGCCAGGATGCGCGTCTTGACGGGCGTCTGCCACGACGCGGGGCGCAGCACGCGCCGGGACTCCACGCGGCGGTGCAGGCTGCGGATCATGCGCCGCCCCTGGTCGTCGCGTCCGGCGATTCCCACCAGGCGGGCGGTGCCGCCGAGCGCGGCGACGTTGTTCGCGGCGTTGCCCGCGCCGCCGGCCGCGACCTCCGTGGCGTCGTATTTCAGGATGAGCACCGGCGCCTCGCGCGAGACGCGCGAGATCTGGCCGTAGATGAACTCGTCGGCGATGAGGTCGCCGAGCACGACGACCCGCTTGCCGCCGAAGGCGTCGAGGAGGCCGAGCAGACGGGCCTTGCGCTCGCTTTCGCCCGGCAGGGGATGAACGGAACGGGCAATCTTCATGATCGTCTGTGATGTACGACGCACAACGTCCGACGTGCGACCGGCGGCGGGCGACGCGTCAGCGGCGGCGGAAGCCGGGCGCTACGACGACTGCCGCAGGATCCAGCCGACGGCCTCCAGGAGATGCTCCGCCACGAGGTCGGCACGCGCGCCTTCGGGCGGATCCAGCACCTCGGTCCGCCCGTAACCGGTCCGGACCAGGATGCCGCGGCTGCCGGCCGCCTGCGCCATCTGCACGTCCAGCCAGCGGTCGCCGATGACGAACGACCGTTCGAGATCGAGGTCCAGCGCCTCGGCCGCCGCCCGCACCATACCGGTCTTCGGCTTGCGGCACCCGCACTCCAGCCGGTAGCGGTCGACCCGCCCTTCCGGATGGTGCGGACAATAGTAGAACGCGTCGACGACCGCGCGCCCGGCGCGCATCCGCTCGTCGATGTGCCGGTGCGCCTCGGCCACGAACGACTCGTCGAAGAAGCCCCGGGCCACGCCCGCCTGGTTGGTGACCACCACCACCTTGAACCGGGCGCGGTTCAGCAGCCGGACGGCGTCGATGCTCCAGGGAAAGAACGCGATCCGCTCGAGGCGGTCGAGATAGCCGACCTCCTCGATGAGCGTGCCGTCCCGGTCGAGAAACACAGCGCGGTTCATCGTCATTCGGGGCTCCGCCCCGAACCCCCGCCTTCGCGGGAAGCGCTATGGCGGGCCGCCGGAGCCCTGGCGGAGGCTGGCCGGCTCACTTCACTCGCTCGCCTCACGCGGCTCGCGCATCGTCTGGATGGCGGGGTCCCCGGCACCCCGCCAGGCTCGCTCCACGCCGCTCGCACGCGGCTCCGCGGTGCGGGCCGCCGGGCTGCGCCCGGTCCGGGCATCGCCAGAGTGCCAGAGTTCATCCAAGTTGTCGTCGCACCGCCGCCAGCACGTCCTCCGGGCGGATGCCCGTCATGCACCGGTGATCGATCGGACACTCGCGCAGCAGGCACGGCCGGCACCGCACGGCGTGGGTCAACACGACGTGCGCCCGCCCGGCGGCGCCCGGATCGGTCAGCGGCAGCGGCGCCGTCACCCGTTCGTCGGTCGGACCGAACATGGCGGTCACCGGCACGCCGAGCGCGGCCGCCAGGTGCATCGCCCCCGAATCGTTCGTCACCACGCTGCGGCACTGCGACAGCACGCCGATCAGCGCGGCGAGATCGGTCCGGCCAACGAGATTGACCGGTCCGTCGCCCCCGGGATCCCCCAGCGCACGCTCGATGTCCAGGGCCGCGTCGGCATCCTGCGCCGTGCCCACGACGACCGCCTGCACCCCGTCGGCCGCCAGGGCGCGAATGACCGCCGCGAACCGCTCGGGCGGCCACCGTTTCGCGTGCCCGTAGGCCGCACCCGGCGCGACGCCGACGAGCGGCCTGCCGGCCGTCCAGCCGTGACGTTCGAGCAGCGCCCGCGCCCGCTGCCGCATCGACTCGTCCACCTGCAGCGGCGGCGCCGGCGGACCAGCCGCGAGGCCGAGCCGGCGGACCAGCTCCTGATAGTACTCGGCCTGATGGCCCTGCCGCGAGGGGCGGCCGATCGCGCGGGTCAGCAGCAGCCGCCGGCCGTCGGTCCGGTAGCCCCACCGCCCGGCCACGCCCGCCCGCCACGCGAGCCAGGCGGCGGCGAACGAGTTGGGCAGCAGGAGCGCGACGTCGAAGCGCCCGGCGCGCAGCCGCGCCGCATCGTCCCGGCGACGGCCCTCGAGCGGGATCGCCTCGTCCACGGAGGGCACGGCGTCGAACAGGCCGGCCAGCCCGCGGCGCGCCGCCACCGCCAGGTGCGCCTCCGGAAACGCCTGCCGGACGCCGGCCATCGCCGGCAGGGCCATGACGATGTCGCCCAGCCAGTTCGGCGCGAGAATCACGAGGCGAGCCGGCGTCGAGAGAGTCATTTCATCACGAGGCGTGGGGCCCCGCCCCCACGCGCTGCCGTCGCTCACGCTCCGGATCCTGCGTGCCCGGGCGTTGCCGCGTCGATCGGCGCATCGGTCAGATCCCCCCCGCGCCATCGCCGGTGCATCCAGAGCCACATGTCCGGATCGCGCCGCACGTAGTCCTCCAGGACGCGGGTGATGCGCTGGGTGAACTCGCGGAGCGCCTCCGGGGCATCGGCGGGCGGCGGCTCGACGGCGCGCTCGTAGATCATACGATAGCGGCCGCGCCCGATCGGCAGCGCGAACACCGGCACGACCGGTGCGCCGGTCCGCAGCGCCAGCGCCGCCACGGCGCCGGTGGTGGCGGCCGGGCGGTCGAAGAAGTCGACGAACACGGCGTCGCGCGCCTGGATGTGCTGGTCGATCAGGACGGCCACCCCCTGGCCTTCCTGCAGCGCGCGCATGACGCGGCGGATCGTCGCCTGCCGGTAGATCACGAAGTTGCCGGTGCGCTGCCGGATCGATTCGAGCAGGTCGTGGAGCCGGGGGTTGTCGAGGGCGCGGGCCAGCAGGCCGATCGGCGCCAGCCGCACCGCGTGCACCATCGCGTGCAGTTCCCAGAAGCCGAAATGCCCGGTGACGAACAGCACGCCGCGCCCCTGCGCGTAGGCGGCCCGGGCGAGATCCTCACCCTCGAACTCGACCCGCGCCATCATCCGGTCGACCGGCAGGGTGCCGAACTTCAGGAGCTCGAACAGGAGGCGGCCGAAATGCCGGAACGCGCCGCGCACGATGGCGCGGCGCTCCCGGGCCGATCGCTCCGGCAGCGCCGCCGCGACGTTCGCGAGCGCCACGCGGCGATGCCTCGCGTCGGCCAGGTACACGACCGACCCCAGCGCCGCGCCGAGCGGCGCCACCAGCCGCTCCGGGAGCAGCCGCACCAGGGCCATGACGGCCCGGACGGCCAGCGTCTCGAGGCGGTGCGTCACGACGAGGCCGCCTTCCGGCCGGCGTACGCCGCACGCGCCTGTGCCAGGCGCCCGCGCAGCCAGTCGCGGAAGGCGTCGGCCGGCTCGATGGTGAGCTCCAGCGGCAGCCAGACGACCGGCACGCCGATCGGCAGGCGGGGCTGCAGCCGGACGGCGTCCTTCTCCGTCGTGACGACCGCCGAGGCGCCGCACTGGCGGGCGGTGTCCACCATCCACTTCACGTCGCGCGACGAGAACACGTGATGATCGGGGAAGGGGATCTCGCCGGCCAGCGTCAGCCCCTGGCGGCGCACGGTGTCGAAGAAGCGCTCGGGCCGGGCGATGCCGGTCACGGCGAGCACAGCCGCCTGTGCCGGGAGATCGGCCGGCGCCCCGTACGGGTCCAGCGCGCGGGGCGGTCCGACCACCGTGACGGCGCGGAACGCGTGCGCCACGCCGGCGCGCCGGGCCGTCGCCTCGGCTTCCTCCGGCGTGGCGTCGCCGACGATGACGGCATCCGCGGCGGCGGCGGCGGCGGCCTGCTCGCGCAGCCGGCCGCCCGGCAGCAGCGTGTCGTCGAGGTCGCGCGGGGCCAGCATCAGCAGGTTGACGTCGCGCTCGAGCGCGAAATGCTGGAACCCGTCGTCCAGCAGATGAACCGTGCAGGCGAGCTGGTCCTCGGCGACGCGACCCGCCTCGTAGCGCTTCGCCGCCACGACCACCGCGGCGCCCGGGACCGATCGGGCGAGCATCAGCGGCTCGTCGCCCGCGTGATCGAGGTCGGCCGTCACCTGCCGGCCGTCGGAGACGATCGTGACACCGCCGGACGCGACGCGCCGGGCGTAACCCCGGCTGAGGATCGCGGGGCGCTCGCCCATCGCCAGCAGCAGGCGCGCGACGCAGGCCACGGCCGGTGTCTTGCCGCTGCCGCCGACCGTGAGATTGCCGACGCTGATGACCGGGCGCGCCAGACGGCGGCGCGCGCCCGGATGGTTCGCGTACCACCGGCGCCGCGCGCGCGCCGCCGCGCCGTACAGAGCACCGGGCAGGCTCACAGCGATGGTCCCGGCCGGCACCACCGCCTCCGGGCGGCTGACGGCATCACTGCACGAGCCGGAACGGCCGGACGACCCGGTCGGCTCCGGCGGGAGCGGGCGGCAGGAGCGCTTCGATCACCGCGAGGCTCCTGTCCTTGGCCCCGCGGTTCGCCTCGACCAGGGCGCGCGCGGCCGCCCCGAGGCTCGCCTGGCGGACCGGGTCGGTGAGCAGCGCCACGAGCCGGTCCTCGAGATCGTGCTCGGACTGCACCTGGCGGGCCGCCCCGCTCGACAGGAACGCGTCGGCGATCTCGCGGAAGTTCTCCATGTGCGGGCCGAACAGGATCGGCCGGCCGAAGACCGCGGGCTCCAGGATGTTGTGGCCGCCGGCGTCGACCAGGCTGCCGCCGACGAACACGATCGTCGCGATCTGGTACAGGCGCGCCAGCTCGCCGAGCGTGTCCAGCACGATGACGTCGGCCCGCGGCTCGGCGTCGATCGGCAGCTCGCTGCGCCGCAGCGTGCGGTAGCCGGCGTCGGCCGCCAGGCGTTCGACCTCGCCGAACCGTTCCGGGTGGCGCGGCGCCAGGATGAGCAGCGCGTCCGCCGCCACCGTCTTCACCCGCCGGAACGCCCGCAGCACCGCCGCCTCTTCCCCCTTGAGCGTGCTGCCGGCGATGATGACGACCCGGCCGGGCGCGACGTGGAAGAAGCGCAGCACCCGGTCGCGCGCGCGCGCGGGCGGCGTCGCCGGCGCGGCCGCCTCGAGCGAATCGAACTTCAGGCTGCCGGTGATCACGATGCGGGACGGGTCGGCGCCGAGATCGATCAGCCGGCGCTTCGATTCCTCGCCCTGCACGCAGAAGCGGTCGACGTCGGCGAGCACGCGGCGGAAGAACGGCCGGACGAGCCGGTAGCGCGGATACGACCGCGATGAAATCCGGCCGTTGACCAGCGCCGTCCGGATGCCGCGCCGCCGGCACTCGCGCAGCAGGTTCGGCCAGATCTCCGTCTCCATCATCACGAACAGCCGCGGCTTCACCACGTTCAGCGTCCGCCGGATGGCGAACGTCCAGTCGAACGGAAAATAGAAGATCGCGTCGACGTCCTGCAGCCGCCGCCTCGCCAGCTGCTGGCCGGCGATCGTCGTCGTCGACACGAAGAGGCGGAGGCGCGGATAGCGCTGCCGCAGCTCGGGCAGCAGCGCGCGCGCCGTCAGCACTTCGCCGACCGACACCGCGTGGATCCAGATCGACTCGTCGTTATCGAGATTGAACGAGACCGGCAGGGCGCCGAGCCGCTGCCGCAGGCTCCCGACGTACTTCCGATAGCGGACGGCCTGGTAGAGAAAGTACGGGGAGACGAGCAGCATCCCGACCAGGGTGAGGAAACTGTAGAGGAAATACATCGGCGTGCCGGCCTTTGACCCCGGGCCGCATATCAGCGTAAAGTGCGGTGTTCACGGCGCTTACGACTGCCGGAGTATAGCGTGGGCGTTTGACCCTCCGCAAGCCGTTCTTCTACAATGAGCGGTTGCGCGTCGCTGAAGGAAACCGGGCGGCGGTCCAGCGGCCGGCCCGCAGGCCCGGCCGGGGCGGCGCGGCAATGGCCGGAGGGAGGCGCAGACCATGGCGGTACGCGTAGGCATCAACGGGTTCGGGCGGATCGGCCGGAACATTCTCAGGGCCGCGATCGGCGACCGGGACGTGACAATCGTCGCCGTCAACGATCTGACCAACGCCGCCACGCTGGCGCACCTGCTCAAGTACGATTCCGTGCTGGGCACGCTTGACGCGACCGTGACCGCCGGCGCGGACGCGATCACCGTGGCCGGGGCGCCGGTGAAGGTGCTGTCGGAGCGCGATCCGGCCGCGCTGCCCTGGAAGGCGCTGGGGGTCGACATCGTCTTCGAGTCGACCGGGCGCTTCACGAAGCGCGACGACGCCGCGAAGCACCTGGCGGCGGGGGCGCGCAAGGTCATCGTGACGGCGCCGGCCAAGGGGCCCGACCTCACCGTGGTGATGGGGGTCAACGACGCCCAGTACGATCCGGCGACGCACCACGTCATCTCCAACGCCTCGTGCACCACCAACTGCCTGGCGCCGGTCGCGAAGGTCCTGCTGGAACGCTTCGGCCTCCGCAAGGGCTGGATGTCGACCGTGCACGCGTACACGAACGACCAGCAGCTGCTCGACCTGCCCCACAAGGATCTGCGCCGGGCGCGGGCGGCCGCGCTCTCGATCATCCCGACGACGACCGGCGCCGCGACCGCCGTCGGCGAAGTGCTCCCCGAGCTCAAGGGCCGGCTGGACGGCGTCGCCATGCGCGTGCCGACGCCGAACGTCTCCATCGTCGATCTCACCGCCATCCTCGACCGCCGCACCACGGCCGGGGAGATCAACGCGGCGTTCCGCGAGGCCGCTGAGGGGCCGCTGCGGGGCATCCTGCAGTACTGCGAGGAACCGCTCGTCTCCATCGATTTCCGCGGGAACCCGCACTCGTCGATTCTCGACGCACTGAGCACGAAAGTGATGGACGGGGACTTCGTGAAGGTCCTCTCCTGGTACGACAACGAGTGGGGCTACTCGAACCGCTGCGTCGATCTGTTGAGACTCATCGCCGGAAAGGGCCTGTAGACACCGCCGGCGCGGCCGGCCCTGCGGTCATCGGCGGCCGTTCCGCGCGCGACGCGGTCCGGCATCGCGCGCCCCGGCGCGCCCCGGTCACCGGCATCCGACAAGAGGAGTGATGGCCAAACTCTGCATCCGGGACCTCGACCTCCAGGGCAAGCGGGTCTTCGTGCGGATCGACTTCAACGTGCCGATGCAGGACGGGCGGATCACGGACGACACGCGGATTCAGGCGTCGCTGCCGACCATCCACTTCGCGCTCGACCGGGGCGCCACGGTCGTGCTCGCCTCGCACCTCGGGCGCCCCAAGGGGAAGGTCGTCGCCGACCTCAGCCTCCGCCCGATCGGCGAGCACCTGTCGGCGCTGCTGCACCGGCCGGTCGTCTTCGCGGACGACTGCATCGGGCCGGCGGCGGCCGCCGCCGTGCAGGAGGCCGCGCAGGGCAGCCACGTCGTGCTGCTCGAGAACCTCCGTTTCCACGCCGGCGAGTCGGCGAACGATCCGGAGTTCGCCCGGGAGCTGGCCGCGCTGGCCGACCTCTACGTGGACGATGCGTTCGGCGTGACGCACCGGGCGCACGCATCGGTGGCCGCGATCACGAAGTTCCTCCAGCCGGCAGCCTCCGGGCTGCAGCTCGAAGAGGAGCTGCGCTATCTCGGCCGGGCGCTCGAATCGCCCGAACGGCCGTTCGTGACGATCGTCGGCGGCGCCAAGGTGTCCGACAAGCTGGGCGTCATCGAGAATCTGCTCCATCGCGCCGACCGGGTGCTGATCGGCGGCGCGATGGCGTACACGTTCCTCAAGGCGCGGAACATGCCGGTCGGCCGGTCGCTCGTCGAGAAGGACTGGCTCGAGCCGGCGCGCTCGATCATGCGCTACGCCGACGGCGTCGGCATCCGGTTCGAGCTGCCGGTCGATCATGTCGTGACCGACCGGATCGAGGCGGGCGCGCCGCACGAGGTGCTGCGGATCGGCGACACCGCCATCGGCAACCGGATGGGGGTCGACATCGGCCCGGCCACCGTGAAGACGTACGGCGCCCTGCTGGCCGACGCGCGGACGGTCGTCTGGAACGGCCCGATGGGCGTGTTCGAGATCGACGACTTCGCCGTCGGGACGACCGGCATCGCGAAGGCGGTCGCCGCGGTCAAGGGAACGACGATCATCGGCGGCGGCGACTCGGTGGCCGCGGTGAAGAAGGCGGGCGTGGCCGACCGGATCACCCACATCTCGGTGGGCGGCGGCGCGTCGCTCGACTTCCTCGGCGGCCGGCGGCTGCCGGGGGTCGAGGCGTTGACGAACAAGTAGCACCGGACGCGCGCGAGGGGCGTCGGGGAACGACGGGGGGACAGGCCATGCGAATCCCGTTCATCGCCGGCAACTGGAAGATGCACAAGACGGTGCACGACGCCGTCGTCTATACGAAGGAGTTCCGCCGGCTCGTCGCGGAGGTCACCGGCGTCGAAATCGTGCTCGCGCCGCCGTTTCCCGCCCTGCACGCCGTGGCCGAGGCGGCCCGGAACTCGAACGTCGGCGTCGGGGCGCAGGATCTCTACTGGGAGCCGGAGGGGGCCTTCACCGGCGAAGTGAGCGCCGCGATGATCCGGGAGGCGGGCGCCGAGTACGTGATCGTCGGCCACTCGGAGCGGCGGGCGCTGTTCGGCGAGACCGACGCCGGCGTCAACCGCAAGACGCTGGCGGCGCTGGCCGCGGAACTCACGCCGATCGTCTGCATCGGCGAGACCCTCGACCAGCGGGACGCCGGCGCGATGTTCGACGTCCTCGATCGGCAGCTGCAGGCCGGCCTGCACGGGCTGAGGCCCGACCAGGTGGGCGCGATGGTGATCGCCTACGAGCCCATCTGGGCGATCGGGACCGGACGCCATGCCACGCCCGCCCAGGCGGCCGAGGCGCACGGGCACATCCGGAGGCGGCTGACCGAGTGGTTCGACGCGCACGCGGCCTCGCAGTGCCACCTCGTCTATGGCGGCAGCGTGAAGCCGGAGAACATCCGCGGGCTGATGGCGGCGGGCAACGTGGACGGGGCGCTGGTCGGGGGGGCCAGCCTCGACGTGGCGGCCTTTGCCGAGATCGTGGCCAGGAGCCGGCCGGCGACGGTATAATGGACGGTCCGCCTGGAGACCGGGTGGCCGGGGGGCCCGGCGGCGGGGGCTGGAGCGGGCAGGGGACCTATGCTGTATTACTTTCTGAACACACTCTACGTCATCATCTGCATCGTGCTGCTGCTGGTCGTGCTGCTGCAGCAGGGGCGGGGCGGGGACATGGCGAGCGCGTTCGGCGGCGGGAGCAGCCAGACCGCGTTCGGCGCCCGCGGCGGGGTGACGGTGCTCGCGAAGGTCACGACCATCTGCGCCGTGCTGTTCATGGTGGGGGCGCTGGTGCTGGCGATCATCGGCCAGCGCGGGCCCGGGTCGATCATGAGCGGGGTGGGCACGACGAAGCCGATCAGCGCGCCGGCGGCGCCGGCGCCAAAGAAGTAGCAGGACGCCGGCCGGTCCGGGAGGCGGTCCCTGACCGCTCCGACCGGCCAGGCGCGCGCCGGGCGGGTGCCAGCCCGCTCCGGCAGCCGTGAGTGCTCTCCGCGCGGAAGTGGCGAAACTGGCAGACGCACCAGCTTGAGGGGCTGGCGGTAGCAATACCGTAGGGGTTCGAATCCCCTCTTCCGCACCACCTTTAAAATCATCTAGTTACAGCAAAGACGGCCCCGTCGTTCTGAGGCCGTTTCTGGTCAAGTGGTCAAGTATTTGGTCAAGCGAGGCAGGCTGGAACAGCGGTGACTGTTGTCCGGCCTGTTGTCAGCTCGGCAGGACTTCAGCGATTTCAGGCCTGTCCCTGAGGTTCATTGCCAATCGTTCCGATTCTAGTAGCTCAAAGTAACTAAAAATGTTACCTTTTGCGAATGAAATCGGGAGAATCGCGCCTCAGGCCTCGGCAATTCATCGAGAATCTCGCTGCCAGCGGTCGCCTGCACTTCGACAGCGCTGAGGCTCAATCCGCGCTCGGCATATCCGCCGCGGCTGTAAAGGTCGCGCTGAATCGTCTCGCCAAGCGCCATGCGATTGCCTCTCCCTTTCGCGGGTTCTATGTCATCGTGCCGCCCGAGTACCGCTCCCTCGGTTGCCTCCCGGCGGATCAATTCATCCCGGACCTGATGAAGGCGCTGAAGGCGCCCTACTATGCCGGGCTACTGACGGCCGCCCAGTATCACGGCGCGGCACATCATCGCCCCCAGGAGTTTCAGGTTCTCGTCGACAAGACCCGAAGGCCGATTGCCTGTGGCAACGTTCGTGTCGCATTCATGGCGCGCAAGAGGCTCCGGGAGGTGCCGGTCCAGAGCATGAACACGATGCGAGGCGCTCTGCTCGTTTCAACCCCGGAAGCAACCGCGTTGGATCTGGTGGGCTACCAGCATCGGGCAGGCGGGCTTGATAACGTGGCCACGGTCCTCTCGGAACTCGCAGAGCGGCTTGATCCCGCCAAGCTGACCGCCGTCGCCGCGACTGCGCCGCTGCCGTGGGCGCAGCGGCTCGGCTACCTCCTTGAGCGCGTGGGCGCAGGCGACAAGGCGCAATCCCTGAAAAGTTATGTGCGCGCGCGCGCGCATGATTCAGCGACGCTCTTGCCTACCGCCCGCAAGGGAACATCCTCACGGGATGAAAACTGGAAACTGGTGATCAATGCGGAAGTGGAGCCCGAATCGTGATACCGCATGGCCACATTGTCGAATGGCGGTCACAGGTGCCGTGGACAGACAACGCGCAGGTCGAGCAGGATCTCGTCATCAGCCGGGCGCTTGTGGAAATCTTCTCGCATCCGGCGCTGCACGATGCCCTCGCGTTCCGCGGCGGCACGGCGCTCTATAAGCTCCATCTGAAACCCGCGCGCTACTCCGAGGACATCGATCTGGTGCAGACGAGGGCGGAGGCCGCCGGGCCGATGATGGATGCGCTACGGAGCGTGCTCGATCCGTGGCTCGGCAAGCCCAGGTGGAGGCAGTCGGAAGGCCGCGTGACCTTCCTCTACCGTTTTAATTCAGAAGACATTCCTGCGATTCCGTTAAAGCTGAAAGTCGAAACGAATACGCGTGAGCATTTTTCCGTCTACGGCTTGAAGGAAGTTCCGTTCGGCGTATCGTCCCGTTGGTTCGAGGGCTCGTGCAACGTCCACACCTATACGCTCGACGAGCTGCTCGGCACGAAGCTGCGCGCGCTCTATCAACGCAAGCGGGGCCGTGATCTTTTTGACCTGGCAATCGCCCTGAAAAGCCCGGACGTCAGCCCGCAACGTGTCGTCGAGACGTTTGCGAAATATATGGACCATGAAGGCAACAGCGTGACGCGCGCCCAGTTTGAGGAGAACCTGGCACTGAAGCTCGCGGACCCGAGATTCATGGCCGACATCAGTCCGCTGCTGGCGCCGGGATACGCATGGGATCCAGAAGGCGAAGCGGCGGTCGTGTCTTCACAGCTCATCGAGCGCCTGCCGGGCGAGCCGTGGAAAGGCGAGACCGCTAAGCTGTAAGAATGGCAAAACAAATTCCCACCAAACGCCTCCAGGCAGCCGTCACGGCCGAGCGGAAGCGGCTGTACAACATTCTCGACAAGGATCCCGCAGCCGCGATTGAAGCGGCACGCCGGCTTCGCCCCAGGGACGATCTCAACGCTGTGAACATCGAGCGCATTCGCGCCATGGTTTTCATCGAAGCGGGCGGTAAGTTGAACGACGCCGCGATTGTGACGGAAGGCGTCGACGTGTTCCGGAGCCCTTCACTCGTCACGTTTCCAGATTGCATCTACAACCTGGCGAACGGCCTCGCCGAGCTGGCGCGTCTTCAGGACCTCGGCAAACCCGGTCGTCTCGACACCGCAGACCAGCGTCAGAAAGTCAGGACGCTGTTTCAACAGGCCGCCGACAAATCCGAACACGCGTCTATCCGCTCGTCATCGCTGAACAATCTCGCCAACCAGTTGAAGGACTCTTACCGATGGATTGAGGCATACGACATGTATGCTGCGGCCATCAGCGCTGATCCGGCCAATGGGGTCGCGCTCTCGGGCATCGCCTCGCTGCTCAGATGGCGCCTGAAGAAACAGGTCGACGCGGATGGTCCCATCCGCCGCGCTGCGGTGCGCTACATTTTACAGGCGCGCGCGCAACTTTCAGCGGCTCACGAGTACGCTGGGTCGCGCGGCGTGACGCGCATCGAAGAGTTGCTGAAGGAATTCCAACTTGACGATACGGCGGTTCCCGTCAAGGAGCTGCCGCCCGTCTCGGGATACGCGGACTTCGTCCGGCGGCATCGCCTCGCGCTCTGCGTGGACGTTGAGGGCGTCGGCGCCGACGTTGGGCGCTGGGATCATCTGGCCATTCGCTCGGTCACTCAGCCGATAGAAGCGGCGATGGAGACGCCAATCATCTTCTCGAGCTGGAATGTCCTGAAAGCCGACTTCCTGACGGCACGATGGCTTGCCTATACCGCTCTGGAAGGGGAACTGCCAGAAACGGGCGCCTATGTGGACACGCTCGACTACGCCCGCTACGGCATCAAGCAGAGCCTTCTCGTGATGGCCCAGAAGGCTGCCGTCGATGTTCTCGACAAGGTCGCCGCGGCGGCTAACGTCTACTTGAAGATCGGCGGCGATCCGCAGGCCGTGTATTTCGGCACGTGCTGGCATGAGCGCGACAAAGCCAAGAAGGGAAAACTTGCAACGCCCCTCAAGTGGCTGAAGACGGTTGAAGACGAGATCGAGGCTGGCAACGCCGCACTCATCGCGCTGACGGAACTGGCACATGATTACTACGGCGGTTATCTGCGGTCGAAGAAGCACGCGCGGAATGCAGGCACGCACAGATTTGTTGTCCTGCATTGTACCGCCGCACGAGAATTGGACAGCGCGTTGATGGTAATCACGCCGCGGGCGTGAGCGCAAACGCCTGACGTGCCTGCGCCGGCGATCGATAGCCGAGTCGAGCGATCAGCCACTCGCGGTTGTACGTCTCCTTGAACG
>DATLRO010000129.1:0-8663 GCA_035534615.1 Vicinamibacterales bacterium | reverse complement strand
TCGGCGCAGTACGTGCGCGCGCGGATCGTCTGGCGGACGACGACCGGGCTGGTGGTGCCGGTGCTGTCGATCACGCGCATCAACGGGCAGCCGTTCGTGTTCGTGGCCGAGCAGCAGCACGGTCACCTGGTGGCGCGGCAGCAGCTGGTGCAGCTCGGCGGTATCGTCGGCAACAACCAGGTCGTGCTCGGCGGCCTCACGGCCGGCCAGCAGATCGTGGTGTCCGGCATCCAGCGCCTGTTCGATGGCGCGTCCATCCGGGCGGCCTGATCGCCGTTCCGGCGGCGCGCGTCCGCGCCTCTCCGCGAGAACCCATACATGTTCGTCGACGTCTTCATCAAACGGCCGATCCTCGCCAGTGTCTGCGCGGTCGTCATCGTGCTGGCGGGCGCCATCGCGATTCCGACGCTGCCTGTCGCGCAGTATCCGCAGCTCACCCCGCCGCAGGTCATCGTCACGTCGACCTACACCGGCGCGAGCGCCCAGACGGTGGAGACGGCGGTCACGCTCCCGCTCGAAGAGGCGATCAACGGCGTCGAGGGGATGCAGTACATGACCTCGACGAGCACCAACCAGGGCATCAGCACCATCACCGTGACGTTCGACGTCAACCGCGACGTCGATCTGGCGGCGGTCGACGTGCAGAACCGCGTCAACCAGGCGGAGGGGCTGCTCCCGAACGAGGTCAAGCAGGTCGGCGTCACGGTCAGCAAAGCGGCGGCCGGGTTCGTGTTCGGCGCGGCGGTCTACTCCGTGCACAACAAGTACTCGCCGCTCTTCATGAGCAACTACCTCGACGTCTACGTCAAGGACGCGCTCAAGCGTGTGCCGGGCGTGGCGGACGTGACGATCTTCGCCGAGCGGAAGTACGCGATGCGGCTGTGGCTCGATCCGGACCGCCTGGCGGCGCGGGGGCTGACGGCCGAGGATGTCGTCACGGCGCTGGAGGACCAGAACATCCAGGTGGCCGCGGGGCAGATCGGCCAGCCGCCGGCGGCGACCGGCCAGAGCTACCAGATCAGCGTGCGCGCGGTCGGCCGGCTGACCGACCCGTCGCAGTTCGACGACATCATCCTGAAGGAAGGGGCGAACGGGTCGCTGGTCCGCGTGAAGGACGTCGGGTACGCGGAGCTCGGGGCGGAGAACTACAGCTCCTCGCTGCGCTTCAACGGCCAGCCGGCGGTCGGCCTCGGCATCACCCAGCTGCCGACGGCCAACACCCTGAGCGTCTACGAGGCCGCCACGAAGGAACTCAAGCGCCTGTCCGCGCAGTTCCCGCCCGGGCTGAAGTACTCGCTGGCGTTCGACAACACCGAGGTGGTGTCGGCCTCGATCCGTGAAGTGGTGACGACGCTGCTCGAGGCGATCGGGCTCGTCATCCTGGTGATGTTCTTCTTCCTGCAGGACTGGCGCGCGACGATCATCCCGTCGATCACGATTCCGGTCTCGCTGGTCGGGACGTTCGCCTTCGTCAAGCTGTTCGGCTTCTCGATCAACACGCTGACGCTGTTCGGCATCACGCTGGCGACCGGCCTCGTCGTCGACGACGCGATCGTCGTGGTGGAGAACGTCCAGCGGCACATCCACGAATACGGCAAGAGCCCGCGGGAATCCGCGTCCGACGCGATGCGCGAGGTCGTCGGGCCGGTCGTGGCGACGGCGCTCGTGCTGGCCGCCGTCTTCGTGCCGGTCGCGTTGTTCCCCGGGACGACCGGGCGGCTCTACCAGCAGTTCGCGCTGACGATCGCGGTGTCGGTCGCCATCTCGGCGTTCAACGCGCTGACGCTGACGCCGTCGCTCGCGGCGCTGATCCTGCGGGGCGAGCGACCGAAGGGCTTCGTCTTCCGCAACGTCAACAAGGTGATCGACGGCGGCACGCGCGGGTTCGTCGCGGCGCTGCACCGGCTGGTCCGGTGGCGGCTGGTCATCGTGCTGATCTTCATCGCCGCGCTCGGCGCGACCGTGTGGGTGTACGAGCGGGTGCCGACCGGCTTCGTGCCCGACGAGGACCCGGGCTATTTCTTCGTGACCGTGCAGGGGCCGGAGGGGGCCTCGCTGCAGTACACGGAGCACATCACGACGGAGGCGGAGCAGGTGCTGCACACGGTGCCGGACATCGACACCGTGTTCACCGTGAACGGCTTCAGCTTCCTGGGCGGCGGCTCGAACACCGCGATGCTGTTCGTCCACCTCAAGCCGTTCGACCAGCGCCCGGGCGAGGCCAATTCCGCGATGACCATCATCCGGGAGCTCTACGGCCGGTTCGCGCGCATCAGCGGTGCCGTAGTCCTGCCGTTCCTGCCGCCGGCGATCCAGGGCGTCGGGCAGTTCGGCGGCTTCCAGTTCGAGGTGCTCGACCAGGGCGGCGCGAGCGTCAGCGCGCTGGCGGCCGCCACGCAGCAGATGGTGCGCCTGGGCAACCGGACCCCGGGCCTCACGGGGCTCTTCTCGAGCTTCACGGCCGACACGCCGCAGCTGCTGGTGACGGTCGACCGGCCGAAGCTCAAGGCGCTCGGGCTGAAGTTCGCCGACATCGCCCAGACGCTGCAGGTGCTGCTCGGGTCGGTGTACGTGAACGATTTCGACTTCAACAACCGGTCGTACCGCGTCTACGTGCAGGCCAACGAGCAGTTCCGCGACCGGCCGGCCGACATCGGCCGCTATTACGTGCGGACGCCGTCGGGACAGATGGTGCGGCTGAGCGACCTGGTCACGATTCAGCAGACGACGGCGCCGCAGATCATCAATCACTACAACCTGTTCCGCTCGGCGGAGATCGACGGGTCGCCGGCGCCGGGCTACAGCTCCGGGCAGGCGCTGGCGGCGATGGAGAAGCTGGCGAAGACGCTGCCGGCCGGCATGACGTTCGAGTGGTCGGGGCTGGCGCGCGAGGAGATCAAGGCGGGCAGCGAGGCGGTCATCATCTTCGGCCTCGGGCTGCTGCTCGTCTACCTGGTGCTCGCGGCGCAGTACGAGAGCGTGGTGCTGCCCTTCATCATCCTGCTCTCGGTGCCGCTCGCGCTGCTGGGCGCGCTGCTGGCGCAGTGGGCGCGCGGCCTGATCGACGACGTGTACTGCCAGATCGGCCTCGTCATGCTGATCGGCCTGGCGGCCAAGAACGGCATCCTGGTGGTCGAGTTCGCCGAGCAGCTGCGCGACCGCGGCCTGAGCATCGTGGAAGCGGCCATCGAAGCCGCCCGGATCCGGCTGCGGCCGATCCTGATGACGTCGTTCGCCTTCATCCTCGGCGTCATGCCGCTCGTGTTCGCCGGCGGCGCCGGGCAGAACGCGCGGCATTCGGTCGGCACGACGGTGGCCGGCGGCATGCTGGTGTCGACGATCCTGAACCTGGTCATCATCCCCGTCTTGTACGTGGTGGTCAGGAGCCTCCTGGCGTTCGGGCACGATCACCGGACGCACGGCGCGACGGCCGCCCCGGAAGGATCCCATGAGTAGACGATTGACGGCGGCCGCCCTGGTCTGGCTGGGCGCCGCGGGGCTGGCGTCGGCCGCGCCGCCGGCGCCGAGCGTGCGCATGACGTTCCGGCAGGCGATCGCGCGGGCGATGCAGCAGAACCCGTCCGTGCAGCAGGCCGCCCAGGTCATCCTGCAGGCGCAGGCGCTCCTGCGCCAGGCCACGTCGGTGATCCTGCCGAGCGTCGATGGCTCGGTCACCAACGCGACGCTGAACACCGGCGTCACGTTCAACGGCGAGGTGGCCCAGCCCCAGAACCAGACGACGCTCAGCGTGAGCGTGACGCAGCTGCTGTACGCCCCGGTGCAGTGGGCCGAGCGGACGCAGGCGGCCGACAACGAACGGGTGGCGCGCCTGGGCGAGGTCAACGTCAAGCGCGAGGTCGCCGTCGCGACGGCCGAGGCCTACCTGGCGATCATCGCCAGCCGCCGGGTCTACCAGGCCGACGTCACCGCCCGGGACACCGCGAAGGCGCACTACGACCTGGCGCACGAGCAGCTGGTGGCCGGCGCCGGCAGCCGGCTGGACGAGCTGCGCGCCCGGCAGGCGCTGTCGTCCGACGAGGTGCTGGTGGCCGACGCGGCCATGAACGTCTACCGGGCGCAGGAAGCGCTCGGCGTGCTGCTCGCCGTCGACCATCCGGTCGACACGGACGGCGAGCCGACGCTCGACCTGCCGACGTCGCTGCAGACGGCTGAATCCGACATGGCGGGCGCGCGCGCCGACCTCCGCCTCGCCGCGGCCCAGGAGCAGGCGGCCACGCGCGTGTACGACGACAGCTGGAAGGACCGCCTGCCGTCGGTGTCGAGCGTGTTCACCCCGCAGGACATCACGCCGGTCTCGTTCTTCCAGAAATCGAAGAGCTGGCGGCTGACGCTCGAGGCGGCCATCCCGATCTTCGACAGCGGATTGCGCAGCGCCGAGAAGGCGCAGCGGCTCGCCGCGCTCGACCAGACGAAGATTGCGCGCAACGCCGACCTGCGCCAGGCGCGCTCGGACGTGCGCACGGCCGAAGCGGCCGTGGCGAGCGCCGGGCAGGCGCTCACCGCCGCCCGCGCCGCCGCCGAGCAGGCCCGGGAAGTCGTCAGAATCACCGACATTTCATTCAAGGCGGGCGCGTCGACCGACATCGAGGTGATCGACGCGCAGCAGGCGTCGCTCGATGCGGATACGGCCGCCGCGCAGGCGGAAGACCAGCTCCGGCAGGCCAAGCTGGCGCTGCTGGTCGCGCTGGGACAGTTTCCGTAACGGCGGCGCCGACCGGCTTCTGTCGTACAATCGCTCCCCTCCACCCTGTCCTGTTCCTGGGCCGGTCGATCTCCATGGCGATCGCGGGCGACGGCAAGGCGTTGACGGACCGTGACGGCCGGCCGCGGAGCGACGCGAGACGGCGCCGCACGCGCTTCGTCTGGTCTGCCGCCGCGCTCGCGGTCACCGTCGGCCTCGTCTGGGCGCGGACGATCGTCATCGGCGCGCTGATCATCGGCCTGATCAGCGTCTTCCTGGCGTATCTCACGGCGCCCGTGGCCCGCCTGCTGACGCATCGCGTCCGGCTCGGGGCGCGCCGCCGGCGCCCGTCGCGGCAGATGGCGACGCTCATCGTGCTCGTCGCGGTCAGTGCCGCGTCCGGCCTGACCGGGCTGCTGCTCAGCGCCCGCGTCAGCCGTCAATTCGACCGGTTCGTGCTGGCCGCGCCAGTCCAGCTGCGCGTGGCGGCCGGCCACATCCGCGGCAGCGAGCAGCTGCTCGGGCGCATCAGCCTGCCGCCGGCGGTCCGCGCCTCGGCCATGACGCTGACCGACCGGTTCTCCGCCGGGGTCGTGGCCGACGCGATCGAGGCGCTCGGAGAAGTGAGGACGGCGGCGCACGACCTGCCCTGGCTGGCGCTGACGCCCGTGCTCGCCTACGTGCTGCTGATCCGCCAGCCGGCGTTCCGCCGATCGACGCTGCGGCTGCTGCCGAACGCCCATCTGCGGTGGCGGGGCGGCGAGTTCGTGCACGACGTGAACAGCACGCTGGCCGCGTACGTGCGCGCCCAGCTGACGGCCAGTCTGATCGTCGGAAGCCTGTGCAGCGCGGGCTTCGCCCTGCTGCGGGTCCCGTATCCGCTCGTGACGGGGGCGGCGGCCGGCGTGCTCGAGATTCTGCCGTTCGTCGGTCCGCTGGGCGTGGCCGTCCTCGCGTCCAGTCTCGAGCCGATCGAGCGCGCGCTCGCCGTGCTGGCCTTCCTCGTGGCGCTGCGGCTGGTCCAGGATTACGTCATCTATCCGCGGCTGATCCGGCGCGGCATGCACCTGCCGGCGCTGGTCGTCATCGGGGCCATCTGGGTGGGAACCGAGATCGGCGGCCTGGCCGGCGCGTTCCTGGTGATCCCGGTCGCCGGCGTGCTGTCGGTGGCGTTCCGGCACTGGCGCGAATACCGGGAGATCGAGCGGCTCGTGGCGTCGGGCGCGCGCCCCGGTTCCGGGCGCTGAGCCGTCCGGGGCGCCGGCCGGTCCGGGTGCCCGGGCGCCGCGATCATGCGCGCGCGAAGTCGATGAAGCCCCGCTGGACGTCCGTGTCGAGCAGCCGCACGCGGACGCGGTCGCCGACGTCGAGCCCCTCGAACCCCTGCACCACCCGCCCCTCGACCGGTGGATGAAACACCCGGGCCCACGTCCCCTTGTCCGACGCGCCGGTGACGATCCCGTCGAACCGCTCGCCGACGCGCGACGCGAGCAGCAGCGCGGCCGCCGACTTCCGCACCCGGCGCTCGACGCGGTTCGCCGCGTCCTCGCGGTCCGTGCAATGGCGGGCCAGCGCGTCGAGCTCGTCGAACCGGTACGGCGGGTCCTGCTCCGCCAGGGCCGCCTTGAGCAGCCGCTGCGTCAGGAGATCCGGGTACCTCCGGTTCGGCGCGGTCGAGTGCGTGTAATCGCGCACGGCGAGGCTGAAATGGCCGGGCGCGGCCTGGCCCGGCCGCTCCGCCACGTACTCGCCCGGCCCGAGCAGCTTGACGATCGTGTGCGACAGATCCGGAAAGCTCTCCGGGTCGGCCCGCCGCCGCTGCGCGAGAAACTCTTCCAGGGCCGGTGCGTCCGGCTCGGGCGGCAGGGCGCCGCCGAGGCCGGCGGCCACCGCGACGATGCGGGACCACCGCTCGGGCGACCGGACGACGCGCCGGAGGGAGGGAAAGCGGCGCGCCTGGAGGTAGCGGGCGGTGGCTCCGTTGGCGGCAATCATGAAGTCCTCGATCAGATCCCGCGCGCGGTCCCGCCCCTCCACCGTCAGCTCGCGCAGCGTGTCGCCGTCGAACACCGCCTTCGCCTCGATCGTCCGCAGGTCGAGCGCGCCGTGCTCCCGCCGGCGCGCGCGGAGCTGCTGCGCCAGTCGGTCCTGGGAGCGCAGCTGCGCGTCCATGCCCGGGGCGGCTGCCACCGCCTCCGGCATCGGTCCCGCGCCCTCCAGCCAGGCGGCGACGCTGTGGTACGCGAGCTTCGCCCGGTTCCGGACGAGCGCGCGCGAGACCTCCGCCGCATGCAGGGTCCCGTCACCGTCGAACTGCATGTCGACCACCAGCGCCAGGCGGTCCTGCCGGTCGCTCAGCGACGTCAGCCCGGCCGAGAGCTGCTCCGGCAGCATCCAGAACACCTCGGCCGGCGTGTAGATGGAGGTCGTGTTCTGCCGCGCGTGCTCGTCGATCGCCGTCCCTCTGGCCACCAGCGAGTCGACGTCGGCGATCGCGACGAGCAGGCGGATGCCGCCGTCGACCGCGCCGGCCGACACCGTCAGCTGGTCGATGTCGCGGGTGTCGTCGTTGTCAATCGAGCACCAGGCCAGCTCGCGCAGGTCCCGCACGGCCGGCGGCGCCGGGGCGGGGCGCGTCAACCGCTGCAGCTCGGCGAGCTCGCGCTCGGGAAAATCGGGCTCGAACCGGTAGTCGAGCATGGCGCGACGGGCGATCTCCCGGAGCACGCGGCGGTGCTGGCCGGCGAACTGGTCGTGGGGCATGGGATCCTCTGACGCGTGTCGGCGATCAGGCGACCGGCGACGGCGATGCGGCCGTCAGTCGGTGAACCGGCACGTGGTCTGCATACTCTCTTCGAGCAGGGCCAGGTAGCGCGCGCGCGGAATCTCGACCGCGCCGAACTGCCTCAGGTGCTCCGTGATCCATTGCGTGTCGAGCAGCCGGTACCCGCGGCCGCGCAGCCGCCCGACCAGCGCCACCAGCGCGACCTTCGAGGCGTCGGTGACGCGGTTGAACATCGATTCGCCGAAGAACGCCGCCTGGAGGCTGACGCCATAGAGGCCGCCCGCCAGCCGCGGACCGTCCCAGCTCTCGACCGAATGCGCGAAGCCCAGGCGATGGAGGTTGACGTAGCTGTCGAAAATCTCCTGATTGATCCAGCTGTCCTCGAGGGCGGCGCAGGCGGCCATCACCTCTTCGAACGCCGTGTCGATCCGGATGTCGAAGCGGCCCTGCCGGACGAGCCGGGCGAGGCGCCGCGGCACGTGAAAGCGGTCGAGCGGAATGATGCCCCGCCGCTCGGGCGAATACCAGTCGAGGCCCCCTTCCGGACTGCCCATCGGAAAGAGGCCGGTGCGGTAGGCGGCGAGCAGGGACGATGCGGCAATCATACGGTCGGGCCGCGGTGCCTCCCGGCGCGCGGATGGCGCCTCCGGCCGCGGCTCAGGAAGGCATTCTGGCACGAAACCCGGCCGGCCCGGCCGGAGGATCGGCGCGTGCGGTAGGATGGCGCCGGTTGGATCCCGGACGCCGATGGTGACTGCGATGTCGTCGACACACCCCAGGCTGGCCCTCGTGCTGAGCGGCGGCGGCGCCCGCGCCGCCTACCAGATCGGCTTCCTGAGCTTCCTCGCGGCCGAGTTCCCCGACGTCTCGCCGCCGATTCTGACCGGCGAGATTGGCGTCGAGCACGTCATGGCGTCGGCCGCGTTGCCGCTGTTCTTTCCCGCCATCCAGCTCGATCACGGCTGGTACGGGGACGGGGGCATCCGGCTGACCGCCCCCCTGTCGCCGGCCGTCCATCTGGGTGCCGACCGGATCCTGGCCATCTCGACGCGATACGGCCGGACGCGCGAGGAAGCCGACCGCCCGGCGGTCGACGGCTACCCGCCGCCGGCGCAGGTCGCCGGCGTGCTGCTGAACGCGATCTTCCTGGATCTGTTCGACGGCGACGCGCTGCGG
>DATLRO010000128.1:0-13826 GCA_035534615.1 Vicinamibacterales bacterium | reverse complement strand
CCGGCAGGGGGATGGTGTGTCTCGCCAGGCCGGAATCGAGGCCCGGTCGGGACGCTCGCCGCCCGGCGTCTTTATCTTGCCAATCGCCGGCGGTCCGACACATACTCGGGCGGGCATTTCCCGCGGATTTGAGGATTCTGGAGGATCATTCGATGAGCGACGATCTTTCAAGACTGTTCGAGGCGTTCGATCGTGGCCGGCTCTCCCGCCGGCAGCTGCTGCAGGCGCTGGGGGCGGCCGTGGCGCTGGCACCGGCGTCGGCGCTCGCCGCGCCGGCCCGGCGCGGCGCGCAGAAGGCCGGGATGGGGGCGCCGGCGAAGCCGCCGTTCGAGCCGACGGGGTGGAAGACGGTCCTGCTGGATCATCTCTCCTGCAAGGTGGAGAACCACGAGAAGGAGGCCGCTTACTACAACGCGCTCATGAACTGGGCCGTCCGGAGCGACAACGGCCGGGAGGCGGTGCTCGACATCGGCGACTGGGGCGGCATCATTATTCAGGGCGGGTATCACCCGTCGGCAGCCGCTGTCGCGGCCGAACGGACGCAGTACGAGCGCATGGCGGCGCGGGCTCGCACCCGGGGCTTCAAGATGGGGCCCTTCGAGCCGCGCGAGGCGGTCTTCGACAACTTCTGCTGGGGCATCGAGCCCTGGGACGCGAAGAAGGTCGAAGCGGCCCTGAAGGCGCGCGGGTTGAACCCGGTGGCCGATAACCGCGGCCACGACTTCGAGAGCTTCCACGTGAAGGATCCCGACGGCTTCGACGTCCAGATCAGCAACGGCAACCGGCACAACCGGCGGACCACGCCGCCGCGCGGTCACCTGTCCGGGGCGGCGCCGTTCGCGCACACGGACTGGAAGACGATCTGGCTCGATCACATCTCCTACCAGTGCACCGACTACAAGCGGACGGTCGTCTTCTACGAGGCGCTGCTGGGCTGGAAGCCGGGCGTCGACCAGGGAACCCAGAACCAGGTCCAGATCGGCGACGTCGGCGACGCCATCATCCGCAACCACTTCGGCGGCGGCCACGGCGTGCTGATCGATCACATCTCGTTCGGCATCACGCCGTTCAATCCGGACGAAGTCAAGGCGGCGCTCGAGCAGCGGCACCTGCCGGCGCGGGTCGATACGGGTCCCGGCGGTGGCGACATCCACACGTCCATCTACAAGAGCTACCACACGCAGACGCCGAACCACTTCGATCTGCAGATCAGCTCGACGACGATGGCGACGCGGGACGCGGGAGCCGTCGCGACGATCAAGGGGAAGGGCGCGCAGTAGATCGACGACAGCCGGCCGGCCCGCCACGGGTCGGCCGGCTCAGTCTTCGGTCTCCAGTCTCCAGTCTTCAGCCTTCAGTCCTCAGTCTTCAGTTCGACGACGACATCGGCCCAGCGGGCGGCCTCGAGCAGCGCGGCTCCGCGCAGCCAGCTCGCCGTCGCTGGACACCTGCGCGAGATTCGTCAGGCCGATGCGGGCAACTCGAGAGGAAGGATCCGCCGCAATCGCGGTCCGGCATTCGCGAGCCACAGCGCCGTCGCCCTTGCGGCGCACGGCGAGATCGGCCAGAGACAGATGCGCCAGATAGATGATGCGCGGCTGGCGGCTGAGCTCGTCATGGCTGAGCCGGGAGCTTGACGGATCCGCCCGAGGAAGTGCAGGCTGTCCGACATGTGGAGACAAGGGGGCCTCATGAAGCGATTGGTCGGAGCCTGTGCAGCGATGGTCTTGGTGTTCGGTGCAGCGCCGCTCATGGCGGCAGGCCGGCAGGCGGCGAAGCCTGCCGAGACGACACCGCCGGTGCCAAAGGAGCGGACGGTGGTCACGCACGCCAGCGTGACGATCGGCGGGCAGCGGATTCCCTACACGGCCACCGCGGGCACGCTGCTCCTCTACAACGAGAAGCATGAGGCCACGGCCAGCGTCTTCTACATCGCCTACACCGAAGACCGCAAAGCGGATCCCGCGACCCGTCCCATCACTTTCGCCTACAACGGTGGGCCCGGCTATGCCTCCGCGCTCGTCGACATCGGCGGCTTCGGGCCGCGGCGGCTCGTCTGGCCGGGCGTGGGCGACATCAAGGCCGAGCAGCCGCCCTACCGGCTCGTAAACAACGGCTTCAGCATCCTGAAGAGCACCGACCTGGTCTTCATCGACGCGGTGGGCACCGGCTACAGCCGGATCGTCGGCAAGGGCACGCCGAAGATGTTCTACGGCTTCAACGAAGACGCCTCCGCCTTCGCGCAGTTCATCGAGCGCTACCTGACACGCGCCGCCCGCTGGAACTCGCCGAAATTCCTGCTCGGCGAGAGTTACGGCACGACGCGCAACGCGGTTCTCGCGCAGGACCTGGTGAACGCCGGGGTCTATCTGAACGGCGTCATCATGTGCTCGACCGTACTGGACTTCTCGACGCTCAACTTCACCGCCGGCAACGACCTGCCGTACGCCGCCTACTTGCCTTCCTACGCCGCCGTGGCCTGGTATCACCACAAGCTCACGCCCGAACCGTCCAGCCTGCCGGCGCTGGTCAAGGAGACCGAGCATTTCGCCGGCGGCCGTTATCTGACGGCGCTCTTTGCCGGCGCGGCGCTGCCGGCGGACCAGAAGCAGCAGATCGCCGCGCGGCTGTCGCAGCTCACCGGCATCCCGGCCAGCCTGTGGCTGGAAGCCGATCTGCGGATGACGCTGCCGGTCTTCCGCCGCCGGCTGATGGGGCCGGAAGGCCCGATGACCGGCCGGTACGACGCGCGGTTCACCACGCCGGAATTGCAGCCCCTGCTCCCCACGTCCGGCCGGACGGCAGCCGGAGCGGCCAACACGGCGATCACCGGCGCGCTCACCGCCGCCTTCGACAACTACCTGAGCCAGACGCTCGACTACAAGAGCCACCGCCGGTACCAGCAGATCAGCGGCACCGTCTTTCGCCATTGGGACTGGGCGTTCCGCTCTCCGCTGAACGGTTTGGGTTCGGGCGTGGGCAATCTCGGGTCGCGCAACGTCGCGCCGGCGCTCGCACGCGCCATGAACAACGACCCGGGCATGCAAGTCATGTTCAACAACGGCTACTTCGACATGGCCACCCCCTTCTTCGCCACCGACTACACGCTCGAGCACATGGACATTCCGGCGGCGCGCCGGGCGGACGTGCATGAGTATTTCTACCCGGTCGGCCACATGCTGTACGTGAACCCGAAGGTGCTGCCGATGCTGCAGAAGAACGTCGACGGCTTCATTGAAACCGCCTCGGCGCACGGAGGGCAGGGATAACGCCAGGCAGGGGGCCCGCCGGCCGGGCCCCGCCTCATTCGTATCGCAACGCGACGATCGGATCGACGCTCGCGGCACGGCGGGCCGGGACGTAACACGCGAGCAGCACCACCACGGCCAGGATCAGCGAGACGGCGATGAACGTGAGGGGGTCGGTCGACGTGGCGCCATAGAGCAGGCTCGCGAACAGGTGCGAGAGCGCGAGCGCCCCGACGATGCCGATGCCCGCACCGACCAGCGCCATCCCGAGCCCCTGCCCGATCACGAGCGTGAGCACGTCCCGCTTCTGCGCCCCCAGCGCCACGCGAACTCCGAGCTCGTGGCTGCGCTGGCGCGTGGCAAACGCGACGACTCCGTAAAGCCCCACGGCGGCGAGCGCCAGCGCCAGCAGACCGAACGAGCCGACCAGCGTCGCCGCCAGCCGCTCGAAGACGCTCCCGAACTGCATGCTGGCCCTGAGCGTGGTCACGCTGAACAGCGGCAGGTTCGGGTTGAGGGTCGTCACGGTTCTGTCGACCGCGGAGGCGAACGTGCCCGCCTGCCCCGTGACCCGCAGGTGAATGGTCACCTGGGGCTGGTAGAACTGGTACAGGGGCAGGAACACGATGGGGGCTGGCGCATCATGGAGCAGCCGGTACTTCGCGTTGCGAGCCACGCCGACCACGGTGAATGACCGGCCGTGGAGGGTGACGCGCCTGCCGATGGCGTCCTGGCCGGGCCAGTACCGGTCGCGGAACTCCTGGTTGACGACCGCCACCGGCTGCGACGTGTCGTCGTCATGGGCCGTGAAGCCCCGCCCGGCGACCAGCGGCGTGCCCAGGGTGCGGAAGTAGTCCGGGCTCACGATGGCCCGATCGATCTCCATCGATTCGTGACGCTGGGGAACGTAGCCTTCCGGCAGGATGTCGTCGCTGTGGAGCGTGAAGCTGAGCGGCGAGAAGTCGGCCAGCGTCGCGGACCGGACGCCCGGCAGCGCCTGAAGGCGGTCGAGCAGGTGCTGATCGAAGACAATCCCCTGCGCTCGTGAATAGCCGACAGGCGAAAGGTCGTAGGAGGCCAGCAGCACGTGGTCCGGGTCGAAGCCCGGGTCGGCGCGCTGTTCGTTCTGGAGGCTGCGGGTGAAGAGACCGGCGGCGATCAACAGCGGCAGGCAGAGCGCAATCTGCGCCACGACCAGCACCTTGGAGAGCCGCGAACGGTGCAGCCCGCCAGCCACCCGGCCCTCTTCTTCCTTCAGGACGGCTGCCGGAGCCAGGCGGGACGTGCGCAGCGCCGGCAGCACGCCGGACGCCACCGCCGCGAGCATCGAGATGAGCATCGTGGCCAGCAGCACGCTGCCGTTCGCATGGCCGGTGATCGTGAGCGGCAGACTGGTGGGCGGAAAGAAGCTGGCGAACGTCCCGGCGGTCCAGACGGTGAGCAGCATCGCCGTCACGCCGCCGGCCGCCGCGATCAACAGGCTCTCCACCAGCAACTGGCGCACCAGCCGGGCGCGGCTGGCGCCCAGGGACAGGCGCAACGCGAACTCGCGCCTGCGCCCGACCAGCCGCATCAGCAGCAGGTTGGCGACGTTCGTGCAGGCCAGCAGCAGCAGCACCGCCGCCAGTCCCAGCAGGAGCGGCAGGGTCTTGTACAGGTAGACGTTTGCGCCGAACGGCGAGCGCCAGAGCGGATCCAGCGTGATCTGGTCGGGCCCGCGCTCGATGTCGGGAGTGCTCGCGGCGATCCGCTGCATCAGCAGGTTCAGCTCTCCCGCCGCCTGCCCCGACGAGACGCCCGGCCGGAGCCGCCCCAGCACGTTCAACCAGAACGCGCCGCGGTCGTCGATCTGATTCGCGCCCCAGACGTCGCGCTCCATCCCCAGCGGAATCCAGACGTCGTCGCGCAGGCCGGTCTTGCATCCCTGGAAGCCGGGTGGGGCGACGCCGATGATCGTGTAGGGATGGCGGTTGATCTGCAGCGTCCGTCCGATCGCGGACGGGCTCGAGCCGAAGTGGCTCTGCCAGAAGGCGTAACTGACGACAACGACCGGCGCGCCTCCCTGGCTGGTTTCCTCCCCGGGCAGGAAGCCGCGCCCCAGCGCAGGCCTCACGCCCAGCACGTCGAAGTAATTGGCCGTCGTCAGCGCCCCGTAAATGCGCTCGGGCCTGCTGACGCCGGTGAGCGACATGAAATCGTCGTGGTAGGCCAGGAGGCCGGCAAAGCTCCGCGTGTGGTCGCGCAGGTCCCGGTAGTCCAGGTAGGAGAACGGCGGGCTGGGATGGTCGCTGACCGTTCCCCGCATGACCGTCACGAGGTCGCTGGTGTGCCTGATGCCCGGAATCGGATTCAGCAGGGTCGAGTCGATCCAGCTGAAGATGGTGCCGGTGGCACAGATCCCGAGCCCCAGGGTGAGCACGGCGACCGCCGTGAAGCCCGGGGTCTTGCGCAGGACGCGAAGCCCGAAGCGGACATCCTGCACGAGCGTTTCGAGGACACGTACGCCGCGGGCGTCGCGGCACTCTTCTTTGACCTGCTCGAATCCGCCCAGCTCGAGCCGCGCCAGCCGCTCCGCTTCCTGGCGCGGCAGGCCCTGACGCACATGCTTCTCGATCTGGCGCTCGAGATGGAACCGCAGCTCGTCATCGAGCTCCCCTTCGACCGCTTCGCGGCGGAAGATCGAACGAAGGCGCATCCACACATCGGTCATCATGGCACCGCCTTACGTGGTCTCCAGCACCTGCGCCACGGCAGCCGCCAGCTTCTTCCAGCCGCTCTCTTCCGCCTCGAGCCGCCGGCGGCCGCTCCTGGTGAGGTCGTAGTACTTCGCACGGCGGTTGTTCTCGGTGGTGGCCCAGCGCGCCTTGATCCATCCCTGGCGCTCCAGCCTGTGCAGGGCCGGGTACAGCGATCCCTGCGGCACCTGCAGCACGTCCTGCGACACCTGCTGGATCCGTTCCGAGATGGCCCAGCCGTGCTCGGGCCCCAGGGCCAGAATCCGCAGGATCAGCAGATCCAGCGTCCCCTGCGGCAGGTCGATCCGCGCCTCATCACCCATGACGTCCAGGCCTCCTCTCCCCTTCGACTTCTACAACACAGGCTACCCGATCTCCTGTAGAAGCGCAAAGGGAGAACGGCCGGGGCTCCGCGACCGGCCCGCGGCCGAGCGTCCGGCACGGCTCTGCTCGTGCGCTCGCGCCTGACCGCACGCCTGTCTTGCCAATGGCCGGGCCCGGACGCATACTCTGGGCGGCACATTCACGCGGTCGCGCGGATTCCGGAGGAGCATTCGATGAGTGACGACCTTTCCAGGCTGTGCAACGACTTCGACCGCGGCAGGCTCTCACGCCGGCAGCTGCTGAAGGCCCTGGGCATCGCCGCCGCGGCCTTCAGTCCCGCGACGGCGCTGGCACAGGGCCAGTGCGGCGGAAAGCTCGCGCGGACGCCGGGGTGCAACCAGACGCCGGCCAGGCTGCCGTTCGAGCCCACGGGGTGGAGGACCGTCCTGCTGGATCACCTCTCCTGCCAGGTGGCGGACTACCCGAAGGAAGCCGCGTACTACAACGCCCTCATGAACTGGAACATCAGGAGCGACAACGGCAAGGAGGCGGTGCTCGACGTCGGCGACTGGGGCGGGCTCGTCCTCCGCGGCGGGTACCACGCGCCGGCCGCGTCGATCGCAGCGGAGAAGGCGGCCTTCGAGCGCTATCAGGGGCGTCTGCCCCAGGCGGCACGTCACCCGTTCGTCCCGCGCAACGCGCTCGTCGACAGCTTCTGCTGGGGCATCGAGCCCTGGGACGCCCGGACCGTCGAAGCGGAACTGCGGAAGCGCGGCCTCAATCCGGTCGCCGACAACCACGGGCCGGACTTCGAGAGCTTCCACGTGAAGGATCCCGACGGGTTCGACCTCCAGATCAGCAACGGCAACCGGAGCAACCGGCGCCGCACGCCGGCACACGGCAGGACGTCCGCGCCGGCGCCCTTCGCGCACACCGACTGGAAGACGACCTGGCTCGATCACATCTCCTTCCAGGTCGCGGACTACAAGAAGACCGTGGCGTTCTACTCGGCGCTCCTCGGCTGGAAGCCGGGGCCGGACGAGGGCAGTCAGAATCAGTGCGAAATCGGCGAGATCGGCGACATCATCATCCGCCGCGGCTACCGCGTCGACGCCGCCGGCAAGGCGATCTCACCGATCCCGCGGATCGCGGAAATCGACCACATCTCGTTCGGTATCACCCCGTTCGATCCCGATGAGGTCGAGGCCGCGCTCCTGAAGCGGGGCCTGACGGCGTTCGCCGACACCGGCACCTTCGGCAAGGTGGACATCCACAAGGCGTTCTACAAGAGCTATCACACGACGACGCCGAACGGATTCAATCTGCAGGTCAGCAACGTCACGCGAGCGACGCGGTCGGGTCAGCCGACGCCCGCCTAGTCGCGCCGGGCTCATCGCCGCGGCTCCTGGCGCCGCGGCGGACGACGAAGAACAGCAGGTGACGGGCCGACCGACCGCTGCCACGGTCGGTCGGCCCTCTCCGGTCATCCGAGACGCGCGACCGTATCGCAGGTCCTCGAACTCCCACCAACCGTTCAGCACATCGGCCCGCAGGACTCCCGGCATCGTGGTCCGGGCGCGGGATGGTCCACGGCATCAAGGAGCGCTGCCCGGCTCCCAAGGGTCACCGAAACGGTCGACTACGCGGCCGCAGACCCTTGCCGGTCCGGGATCTACGCGTGGATCTTCCAGGTGCGCAACGGTCTCGTCGTGAATCCGGTGCCGGAACCGGCGTCGCTCTTCCTCGTGGCCACGGGGCTGGGAAGCGCGATTCTCCGGCGGCGCCGCGCGAAGGCCTGACGGCTGGCAGGGGGCGATCGGACACAGGCGGACTCCGGGCATCGCCGTCGACGCAGGTCGGCGACGATGCCCGTCCGTGTCAGCGGGCGGTCCGTCAGTCCGACGTCCTGGGCCGGACCGCGTTCGACAACGTCAACCGGGTCGCCCGCGTGACGTCGCTGATCTGCAGGTTGTACCCGTTGGGCGTGAACGTGTGGTAGCTCTTGTAGGCCGACGTGGCGATGGGGCCGCCGCCGGCCGTGTCGACCCGCGCCCGCAGGTGCCGCTGCTCGAGCGCCGCCTGCACGCGGTCCGCGTCGAACGGCTGGATGCCGAACGACATGTGATCGATCCGTGCGCCGGCGTGTGGGGGATGCTGGAACGCGTGCGACAGCGGATTCCCGCCGCGGATGATGGCGTCTCCGATCTCGCCCATCTCGCACTCGTTCTGACTGCCCTCGTCGTAGGTCGGCTTCCACCCGAGCAGATTGCAGTAGAACGAGGCGCTCTCCTTGTAATTACTCACGTCGAACGAGAGGTGGTCCAGCCAGACCGTCTTCCATCCGGTCGAGGCGAACGGCGCCGGCCCCGGCAGCTTCGCGTCAGCCGGCGTCGTCCTGCGGGCCTTCGCCAGACCGTTGCCGTTGCTGATCTGGAGGTCGAATCCATCCGGATCCTTCACGTGGAAACGCTCGAACCCGCCGTCGCCGTGGTCGGCCACCGGCGTGAGGCCGCGCTTCCGGAGCGCCGCAACCACCTCCGTCGCGCTCCACGGCTCGATGACCCAGCAGAAGGACTTCACGACCGCGTGCAGCGGCGCCGGCGGCCGGCCGGGAAAGAGCGGCGGGATGTTCGCGAACTCGGCCAGCGGCGCCTGCCTGAAGATGACCGAGCCCCAGTCGCCGATGTCGAGCACCGCCTGTTTGCCGTCGTCGCTCCGGACCTTCCATCCCATGAGCGCGACGTAGAACGCCGCCTCCTTCCGGTAGTCCGCGACGTGGACGGTGAGGTGGTCCAGCGCCACGGTCTTCCACCCCGTCGGTTCGAAGACCGCTGGAATCACGGTCGTGTTGCACGCCGGCGTCCCGGCCTGGTGCAGGCACCGGCCCTGCGCGAAGACGGTCAGCGGCGCTCCCACCGCCGCCACGCCCAGCGCCCGCAGCACCGTGCGACGCGAGATCACGCCGCGTCCCTGGTCGTTCAGCAGCCGGCCCAGCGCCGTGACATCATCCTTCTCCCGGGTCATATCGCCCCCTCTCGCCATGTGGAGATTCGTCAGGTGACCGCTGCCCGCGACGTGCCGACAGCCGGCCAATCATAGCTCACCGAATCGCCGGACACCATGCGCCCGGGCCCGTTTCGCGGGTCCGGCGCCGGGGGGCACCCGGGGGCTCAGTGAATCCACCCGCCGAGGATCGCCCCGAGCGTCGTCGTGGCCAGGACGAACCAGAGCAGCGTGGCGAGCACGAACGGGCGGGCGCCCAGGGTGCGCAGGGCGGAGCGCGAGAGCCCGAGTCCCATGAGGAACAGGGTGGCGGCCAGGAGGCGCTCGGCGAGCATCGAGACGAGGTGGCCCGAGCTGCGCAGCGCGGGGACGAAGGTGACCACAGCCGACACGGCGACGAAGCCGGCGATGAACCACGGATACTTCAGCCGGCCGATCGCGCGCGAGGGCGCATCGACCGAGCGGGCGCGCTGCATCCTGGAGGCCGGCCGGATCTCGGCCGCGGCGAGAGCGCTTCACCTGTCGCAGCCGGCCGTCACCGCCCAGGTGCGGAAGCTCGAGGAGGCGCTCGGCGCGGCGCTCTTCGTCCGTTCGGCCCGGGGCGTGGAGCCGACCGACGCCGGCCTCCGCCTCGCGCGGCACGCCCGATCGATGCACCAGCTCCTCCACGACGCGGCCTCGGAGGTCGCGGCCGGCGACGAGCCGGGCGGGCCGCTCGTCATCGCCGCGAGCACGACGGTGGCGGCGCACCTGCTCCCGCCGATGCTGGCGGAGTTCCGGGCCGCGCATCGCGGCGTGCCGCTGCGCGTCCTCGTGGACAACACCGACCGGGTGGTCGAGGCGGTGCGGGCCGGACGGGCTCCGCTCGGGCTGGTCGAAGGCCACACGCGCGCCCCGGGTGTCCGGCTCGAGCCGTTCGTCGACGACGAGATCGTGCCGATTGTCGGGCGTGACGCGCCGTTCACGCTGCGCCGGGCGCGCGATCTCGAGGCGGTGCCGATGCTCTGGCGCGAGACCGGATCCGGCACGCGCGCGGTCGTGGAGCGGGCGCTCCGTCGCGCAGGCCTGCGCCGGCGCGAGGCGCACAGCCTCGACGTCGAGCTCGGCAGCACGGAAGCGGTCGTCGGCGCCGCGGCCGCCGGGCTCGGCGTCGCCTTCGTCTCCCGATGGTCCATCCGTGCGCACGTGGCGGCCGGCCTGGTGCACGTCCGTGCCCGGGCTCGACCTGATCGTCCGCCGCACGTTCTGCTGGACGCTGCCGGCCGGCGCACTCGCCGGCACGGCGCGGCGCTTCTACGAGTCCGCCCGGCGCCGGTCGCCGGGGTGATTTCCGGTGTTCGTGGACGGCCGGCCGCCGTCAGCGCTGCGACGCCGACGCGGCGCGTGGCAGACGACGCTCCGTGCTAGACTCTTCTCGTCCGGCCGGCGGCCCTCGAGGCGCGGACGGATGACGTTCGCCCGTTCCGGCACATCCCTGGAGAGAACGTGATCATGGTGAGAAGCAAGGCCATCACAGCGGCGACGTGCATCGCGGCCGTCGCGGCGCTGTGTGCCGCGTTCGCGTGCGGCGGGACCCCGACGTCGGCGAGCGCCACGATCAACGAACCGCCGTTCAGCGGCACCCTCGGTATCGCCGGCGAAGCGGCGGTGCCGTTCAACGTGTCGAAGCAGGGCACCGTCAGCATCACGGTGACGGCGTTCAACCCGCAATCGACCATCGCCCTGGGTGTCGGCCTCGGCCAGCTGACGACGTCGGGCTGCCTGCTCAGCGTGCAGCAGACGGTCACCGTGAACGAGCCGGTCTCATTCACCGGCATCCCCGCCGGCACGTACTGCGCGGCGATCTTCGACATCGGCTACGTCACCGAGAACAACACCTTCACCCTCGCGATCTCGCACTCCTGATCGCCTCCCCCTTCGGCTGTCTGGCAGGCCGTCTCCGGCGCGTCGGAGACCAGGCCGACCGGCCGGGCGCCGGTGGCGTGCGTGCCCCCGCCCGGCTCCGGCCGCGCCGCGGCGAACCGTGTCGGCCGGATCCATCGGCGAGTCGCGGCTCGAACGGTCCAGCTCAAAATTTTCCGCATCTCCTGTGAGGAATAGTCCGTCGCCGCGGCGAGGCGCGATGGCAGATCTCCCGCGCTGACAGACGCGTCCGACCGTCCGCCGCAACCACCTCGGACCACTCCCATGGCCTTGTTCTTGCTGCCCGGCCTTCCGTGCCCCAGGTCGTGTCTCCTCCGTTCCTGCGCGCGACGGTCGGCGTCGGCGTCACGTTCGGGCTGCTGATGGGCGGCGCGGCCGCCGGGCCGCGCGTCACGGCGCCGCGGCCGGCGCCGGCGGCGATCGCACTCCGCCGGCGGACCGGCGTCCTTCGTGCGTCCGACGGCCGGCTCGAGATCCGGGCGGTCCCGGCAATCCACCCGGTCGTTATCGACGGCGTGCTCAACGATCCGGTCTGGAGGCATGCTCCCCGGGTGAGCGGCTTCATTCAGAGCGAGCCGCGCGAGGGGCGGCCGGCCACCGAACGGACGGACGTGCAGGTGGCCTTCGACGCCCGCAATCTGTACATCGCCGCCTATTGTCACGATTCGGATCCGTCGGGCATCGTCCTGAACGACGTCAAGCGGGACTTCACGCCTGGCGATCAGGATGATTTCGAAGTCATCCTCGACACGTTCGCCGACCGCCGCAACGGGTACGCGTTCATCACCAACGCGGCCGGCGCGAAGTCGGACGAGCAGTTCACCAACGAAGGGCGCGAGGTCAACACCAGCTGGAACGCCGTCTGGTACGTGCAGACGCGGCGCGTGGCGGACGGCTGGACGGTGGAAATGGCCATTCCGTTCGACTCGCTGCGCTTCAATCCCGGGTTGAACGGCATCTGGGGCATCAATTTCGGCCGGCGGATCCGCCGCAAGAACGAGCTCGACTTCTGGGCGCCGATCCCGCGCGCCTATACCCTGACGCGCGTCTCGCTGGCGGGCGATCTGATCGGGCTGGGCGCGATGAATCCCGGACGCGACCTTCAGATCACGCCCTACCTGCTTGGCAGCGCGGTGCGGGCCACCGGCGGCGCCGCCTTCGGCCGGACGGGCGACGCCGGCTTCGATCTGAAGTACGGCGTCACGCCCGCCCTGACGCTCGCCGCCACGGTCCGCCCGGATTTCGCGCAGGTCGAGGCGGACGCGCAGCAGGTGAACCTGACGCAGTTCAGCCAGTACTTTCCGGAGAAGCGTCCGTTCTTCCTCGAGAACGCCGGGCTCTTCTACGTCGGCGACGCCGGCCTCAACGATCGGATCAGCACGACGCCGTCGCCGGACGAGGACCTGCTGCCGTTCTTCAGCCGCCGGATCGGGCTGTCGAGCACCGGGACGCCGATTCCCATGCTGGGCGGCGCGCGCCTGACCGGGTGGACGCACGGCGTCGGCATCGGCCTGATCACCGCCCAGACCGCGCGCTCCGGATCGACCCCGGCCGACAACTACACGATCGTCCGCCTGCGGCGCGACCTGTTCCACAGCTCGGACATCGGCACGATCTTCATGATGCGGCAGGCCGTCGGCGCGGCGCACGACTTCAACCGCGTGTACGGCGTCGATTCGAACATCCGGTTCGCCGGCAACATCGACTGGAGCTCCTATTTCCTCGAGACGGCCACGCCGGGTCAGACCGCCGGTCAGTCCGCCTACCGCACGTCGTTCACCCGCGACACCGATTTCGACGACATGCGGGTGGGCATGATGTCGATCGGCAACCACTTCAACGACGAACTCGGCTACTACCACCGGGTCGGCGACCGCAAGTGGTTCATCGACGCCGGCATCCGTCCCCGGTTCCACGCGCTCCAGCGCCACGGCATCCTGGAGATGCACCCGCACGTCACCTGGAGCTACTACACCGATCTGTCCGGCCGGATGGTCGCCAAGGAGCTGCGCACCGGGTATACGTTCTTCTTCAACAACGGCGGGTACACGGAAGCGGCCGTGACGCCCGAGTTCCAGGCGATCGACGTGCCGTTCACCATCCATCCCGGCTCGCCGCCGATCCCCCCGGGGAACTACGGCTGGAACCAGTACGAGTTCATGGTCAACTCGGATCCGAGCCGGCCGCTGTCGTTCAATGTGACCGTCATCACCGGCGGCCTGTGGAGCGGCACGCAGCGCACGGTGAGCGCCGGCCTGACGCTGATGGACTCGTACCGGTTCATGATGAGCGCCAGCGTGCAGCGGACGGCCGCGCGCCTCGCCGTGCCGGCCACGACCTTCGTCGCCGATCTGTGGACGATCACCGCGAACTACTCGTTCTCGCGGAAGATGTCCGTCGATTCGCTGATTCAGTACTTCCGCGACCAGCAGACGTTCAACATGAACATCCGGTTCGACCTGATCCACCACCCCCTCAGCAACCTCTACATCGTCTATGACGAGCAGCGGGTCTCCACACCGGAGTCGCTCGTGCCCGGCCGCGGCCTCATCGTCAAGTTCACGCAGCTGATGTCGTTCTGACGGCCGGCGAC
>DATLRO010000127.1:0-43669 GCA_035534615.1 Vicinamibacterales bacterium | reverse complement strand
CGGTGAAGTCGAGAGCCGGCTGTGGTCGCACCCGGGCGTCCGCGACGTGGCGACGCTGGTTTACGACGGTCGCACCGGTCGGGAGCTGGTGGCGTTCCTGGTGGCGTCGGGATCGCCGGTGCCCTCCGGCGAGCTGCGCGATTATCTCGGGCGGTGGCTGCCGGCCGCCATGATTCCCTCTCGCTTCGAGTGGTGCGACGCCATTCCGACGACGGCGAGCGGGAAGGCGGATGGGAAGCGCCTGACGGCGCGGCTGGCCGATGGGGCAGGGCGCGGCGCGATCGGCGACGCCCCCCGGACCGGGACGGAGCGGCGGCTCGCCGCGCTGTGGTGCGAGATCCTGGGTGTGCACGCGGTCGGCCTGCGCGACCGCTTTCTCGACCTCGGCGGCCACAGCCTCGCGGCCGCCCGGCTCGCGAACCGCGCGCTCTCGGACCAGGCGATCGCGGTGGCCGTGAAGGACCTGCTGGCCAATGCCTCGCTCGCGGAGCTGGCGGCCGCGGCGGATGCCGGCGCGCCGCCCGCCGCGGCGAGGATTCCGCTGGCGCCGGCCGCCCCGCGCCATCGGCTGTCGCACGCCCAGCGCCGTCTCTGGCTGCTGGATCAGATCGGCGACCAGCGCGGCAATCCGGCCTACCAGCTCTCCGCGCAGTTCGAGGTCACCGGCCCTCTCGACGTCGATCGCCTCGGCGTCGCGTTCCGGGCGGTGTTCCGCCGTCACGAGATTCTGCGGACGCGAATCGTCGAGGTCGACGGTGAGCCGTGGCAGGAGATCGTGGAGGATCCCCCCTTCGCCGTCGCCGTGCACGATTACAGCCGCGAGCGGGACCCGCGTGCGTGCGTCGCCGCGCTGGTGCGCGAGGATCTCGGCCGTCCCTTCGACCTGTCGCACGCGCCGCTGGTGCGCTGCGCCGTCGCGACGCTCGGTCCCGGCCGTTTCGCACTGCTGCTTCAGCTGCACCACATCGTGATCGACGGCTGGTCCGCGGGCATCCTCGTGAACGAGCTCGCCGGCTGGTACAACGCCGGCGGCACGCCCGAGGGCGCGCCGCTCGACCCGCTGCCGATTCAGTACAAGGACTACGCGGCCTGGCAGGCCGGGCTCCTCGAGTCGGGGGCCCTCGACCCCAGCCGGCAGTACTGGCGGCAGGTCTTCGCCGATGCGGTGACGCCCCTCGACCTTCCGCGCGATCGCCCCCGTCCGTCCCTCCAGACCTTCGACGGAGACGACGTGCCGATCGAACTGGACGAGGAGCTGACGGGCGGTCTGTACGGACTCGCGCATCGCTCCGGAGCCAGCCTGTTCACCGTGCTGGCGGCGGCAGTCAAGGCCCTGCTCCACCGCTGCACGGGGCAGGAAGACATCGTGATCGGAACGCCGGTCGCGGTGCGTAACCATCCGGACCTCGAGCACCAGATCGGCTTCTACACGAATACCCTCGCGCTGCGCGACCGGGTCACCGGCGGACAGCGGTTTCTCGATCTGGTGGCGGCGGTGCGCCGCACCGTGGCCGAGGGGCTGGAGCACCAGTCGTATCCGTTCGACCTCGTCGTCGAGGATGTGGCGCCCGTCCGCGACCCGAGCCGGTCGCCGCTGTTCGACGTGATGCTGAACCTGCTCGGCCGCGACGAGAAGACGATCGCGCTCGACGGGCTTCGCGTCGCGCCCCTGAATGTCGCGCCCGCGACGAGCCAGTTCGATGTGAGCGTCGAGTTCCGGGAGGGCGGACGGTGTCTCGGCGGGCTCCTGCGCTTCAACGACCGCCTTTACGACCGGGCGCGGATGGAGCGGCTGGCCGGGCATCTCGTGCAGCTGCTGCGCAGCGTCGCAGCCGATCCCGGCGCGCGGCTGTCCGATCTCGCGCTGATGACCGGCGCCGAGCGCCATCGGCTGCTCGTGGAGTGGAACGACACGGAAGCGCCGTACTCCAGCGGCCGGTGCCTGCACGAACTGATCGGCGCCCAGGCGGCGCGATCGCCGGCGGCGCCGGCGCTCCTCTGCGAAGGAGGCGAGCTCAGCCATGCCGGGCTGGACGTCCGGTCGAATCGACTGGCCCGCCATCTGGTGCGGCTGGGCGTCGGTCCGGACGTGCGGGTCGGCGTCTGCCTGGAGCGCTCGCTGGATCTGCCGGTCGCGCTGCTCGCGATCCTCAAGGCCGGGGGGGCGTACGTGCCGCTCGACCCCGACTACCCGCAGGCGCGCCTGGCATTCATGGTGAAGGATGCGGCCTGTGCCGTGCTGATCACGCGGAGCGACCTGCGCCAGCGCCTGGCTGGCGGGAGCGGTGGCGAGCCGGGGACGCCCGTCCCGGTGGTCTGCCTCGACACGGACGATGCGGACGTGCAGGCGATGGACGGGGGCCCGCTTGCCGACGCGGACCGGATCGCGCCGGTGACCTCGGACAACCTCGCCTACGTGATCTACACCTCGGGATCGACCGGCGTGCCCAAGGGCGCGATGAACACCCACCGGGCCGTCGTCAATCGCCTGGAGTGGATGCAGGCGGCCTGTCGGATCGACGGGACCGACTGCGTCCTGCAGAAGACGCCCTACAGCTTCGACGTGTCGGTCTGGGAGCTGTTCTGGCCGCTGATGACCGGCGCGCGGCTGTGTCTTGCGAGGCCCGGCGGGCACAAGGATGCCGACTACCTGATCGATCTCATCAACGAGCAGGGCGTCACCGTGCTGCACTTCGTTCCCTCGATGCTGCAGGCCTTCCTGCAGGCTCCGCGTGCCGGCACGTGCGCGAACGTGCGCCGGGTGATCTGCAGCGGCGAGGCGCTGCCGCCGGAAACGGCGGGCCTGTTCTTCGCCAGACTCCCGGCGGAGCTGCACAACCTCTATGGTCCGACCGAGGCGGCCATCGACGTCACCCACTGGACGTGCCGTGCCGGCCCGGTGCCGGCCTCAATCCCGATCGGGCGTCCCATTGCCAACACCTCGCTGTACATCGTGGACGAGGCGTTGAACCCGGTGCCGATCGGCGTGGCCGGGGAGCTGCTCATCGGCGGCGTCCCGGTGGCGCGCGGGTATCTCGATCGTCCGGACCTGACGGCGGAGAAATTCATCCCGAATCCGTTCGGCGCCGGCCGCCTGTACCGCACGGGAGACCTGTCGCGCTATCGATCCGACGGCGCCATTGAATTCCTGGGACGCCTCGACGGACAGGTGAAGCTGCGGGGGTTCCGGGTCGAGCTGGGTGAGATCGAGTCCGCGCTGGTCGGCTGCCGCACGATCGCGGAGGCGGCGGTGAGTCTGGACGCCGACGAGGACGGAGGACGCCTGACGGCGTACGTCGTCCCGGCCGCCGGTGGCGACATGCCGGCCGTGGCCGCCCTCCAGCGCGATCTGAGCGAGCGGCTGCCGGACCACATGATCCCGTCACGGTACGTGCGCGTCGAGAGTCTGCCGCGGACGTCGAGCGGCAAGCTCGACCGGCGCGCGCTGTCGTCGACGCCCGGCCTCGAGGTGGCGGCCGGGACGCCCTATCGCGCGCCGCGGACGGCGCTCGAAGCGACGCTCGCGCGGCTGTGGTCGGCCGTGCTCGGCGTGGAGCGGGTCGGGCTGGACGACAACTTCTTCCACCTGGGCGGCAGCAGCCTGAAGGCGGCCCGGCTGGTGTCGGCGGCGGCCCGCGAACACCAGATGACGCTTCGCGTGCGTGATCTGCTGCTGGCGCCCACCCTCGCCGCTCTGGCGGCCCGCGTCGCCGGCTCTCCGGCATCGCTCGCGGCGCCCATTCCGGCCTGTCCGCCGAGCCGGTTCTATCCGCTGTCTCACGGCCAGCAGCGGCTGTGGCTGCTCGAACACTTTCACGAAGGCCGGGAAGGCTCGACCTACGTCGTCCCCGCGGCGTTCGACGTGGAAGGGGCGCTCGACGCGGAGCGGCTCGAGGAGGCCTTTGCGCACCTGGTCCGCCGCCACGAGATCCTCCGCACGCGGTTCGTCGAGGTGGGCGGCGAGCCGCAGCAGGAGGTGCTCGAGGAGCCCCCGTTCGCCATGCAGACGGTCGACCTGCGCGGCCGCGCCGATGCCGATGCCGCCGCGGCGTCGTGGGCCGCGGCGTACGTCGCCGAGCCGTTCGATCTCGCGCGCGGACCGCTCTTCCGCGTGGCGCTGCTGACCCTGGGCGACGAGCGTCATGTGCTGCTGGTCAGCCAGCACCACATCATCGGGGACGCCTGGTCGGACGGCGTCCTCATGCGGGAGGTGGCGGCCTCCTATGCCGCGCTGCGGCGGGGCCGGCCGATCGCCCTGCCGCCGCTCCGCCTGCAGTACCGGGACTACGCCGTCTGGCAGCGGCGCCTGCTGTCTTCTCCGGAGATGGCGGCCCATCGCGACTACTGGCAGGGTGTTTTCAACGAGCCGGTGACGCCGCTGCGCCTGCCGATCGACTTCCCGCGGCCGGCCGTGCAGCGGGTCGACGGCGCCCGCGTCGGGATCGCGCTGGATCCCCCGCTCGCGCGAGAGGTCGAGCAGTTCGCGCGAACGCAGCAGACCACCCTGTTCGCGGTTCTGCTCGCGGCACTGTCCGTGCTGCTGCATCGCTACACGCAGGCGGAGGACATCGTCGTCGGCACGCCGGTCGCCGGCCGGCTCAATCCCGAGCTCGATTCGCAGATCGGCTTCTACGTCAATACGCTCGCCCTCCGCCTGCCGCTCCGGCCGGATCGGAGCGGTGCGGCCATCGTCCGGCTGGCGGCCGACCGGCTGGCCGAGGCGCTCGAGCACCAGGCCTATCCATTCGATCGCCTCGTGGAGGAGCTGCAGATCCGGCGCGACCTGGGACGTTCGCCGCTCTTCGACGTGATGGTGGTCCACGGAGAACGACAGGAGCCGTTCGAGCTGGAAGGCGTGCGTCTCACGCCGCGGGCGCTGGAGTCGCGGACCAGCCACTTCGACCTGACGTTCCTGTTCGGAGAGGGATCCGACACGCTGGAGATCGCCGTCGAATACAGCACGGCCCTGTTCCAGCGCGGGACGATCGAGCGCATGGCGGCGCACTACCGGGCACTGCTCCTGGCGCTCGTCAGGAGACCCGAGGGGGCCGTGGGCGGCCTGCCGATGCTGCTCGACCCGGAGCGGCAGGCGCTGGTGGAGACGTGGGGCCGATCGCCCGAGCCGCTCGCGCCGGGCGTCACGGTGCTCGACCTGTTCCGCGCGCGCGTGGCGGCCCGGCCGTCGGCCGTCGCGGTGGAGAGTGAGGAAGGCCGCCTGTCGTACGCGGACCTCGACGGACGGTCCGATCGGGTCGCCGCCCTGTTGCGGGATCGTCATCGGATCGGCCCGGAAGAGATCGTCGCCCTCCGGATGCCGCGTTCGCGCGCCTTCGTCGTCTGGGTGCTCGGGATTCTGAAAGCCGGCGGCGCGTTCCTGCCGATCGACACGAGCTATCCGATGGCGCGCGATCTGCACATCCTGCGGGACAGCGGGGCGCGGTTCCTGGCGACGGACGATGTGGAGGCGGTGCGCGAACTGGAGTTCGGCGGCACGGTGCTGCCGGCCGACGCGATCGCCGAACCGCCGGCGCCCGGCGGCGGGACACCCGGGCCGGACGGTTCGCGCCTCGCGTACGTGATCTACACGTCGGGATCCACGGGACTCCCGAAGGGGGTCGCGCTCCATCACGAGGGGCTGGCGAACCTGGCGGCGGCGCAGCTGCGCGCCTTCGAGGTGCGCGAGGACTCCCGCGTCGCGCAGTTTGCGTCGCTGGGCTTCGATGCGTCGGTGTCCGAGATCTTCATGGCGCTCGTCGCGGGCGCGGCCCTCGTGATCGTGCCGGAGGCGGTCAAACAGAATCCGTCGGTGTTTCCACGCTGGATCGAGGAGTCGGCGATCGGGGTCGTCACGCTGCCGCCGGCCTACCTGCGAGCGCTGGACGGGAGCCGGCTGCCGGGCCTGAAGACCCTCGTCACGGCGGGAGAGGAGGCCGATCGCGAAGAGGCGCTGGCGCGGGCGCGGCACCTGCGGTACATCAACGCCTACGGTCCGACGGAGAACACCGTCTGCGCGAGCTGGCATCAGGTGCCGGCCGGCGGTCTTCACGCCGGCGCGGTGCCGATCGGCCGCCCTCTCGCGAACGTGCAGCTGTACGTCGTCGACGCGCGCATGGAGATCGTGCCCGTCGGGATCCCCGGGGAGATCTGCATCGGCGGCGTCGGCGTGGCGCGCGGGTATCTGGGGCGACCCGCGGAGACCGCGGCCCGGTTCGTGCCGGACCCGTTCGGGGGACAGGCGGGCGGGCGGCTGTATCGGACCGGCGACCTGGGGCGCTGGACGCCCGAGGGCCTGCTCGAATTCCTCGGGCGGCAGGATCGCCAGGTGCAGGTGCGCGGTGCGCGCGTCGAGCCGGGAGAAGTCGAGGCGGTGCTGGAGACGCACCCGCACGTGCGCCGCGCCGTCGTGTTCGCCACCGGCTCCGCCGAGTCGCGGCAGCTGGTGGCCGTGGCGTGGATCAGCGCGCCGACGCCGGACGAGGAGCTCAAGGCGCATCTGCGCCGCGCGCTGCCGTCCTACATGCTGCCCGCCCGGGTGATTCCCGTGAGCCGACTGCCGCTCACGCCGCACGGCAAGGTCGACCTGGAGGCGCTGGCCCGGCAGGTTGCCGCCGAGCCGGTCCGCGGGCAGGCGGTCGGCCCGCTCGACAGCCTCGAAGCCGGCCTGGTCGAGGAATGGGAGCGCGCCCTCGGAACCGGGCCGATCGGCGTCCGCGACGATTTCTTCGAGCTCGGCGGCCATTCGCTGCTCGCGCTGCAGCTGGCCGGACGGCTGCAGGAACGCTTTGGCGTCGACCTCTCGCTCCCCACGCTGTTCCGGTTTCCGACCATCGAGCGGCTCGCGGCCCATCTGCGCGAGTCGGCCCCCGTGCGCCGGCGCTGGACGGGCGTGGTGCCGATCCGCCAGGCGGGCGACCGGCCGCCGCTGCTGTGCCTGCCTCCCCTCACGGGCAGCGCCGTGCCCTTCTTCACGCTGGCGAAGCATCTCGGCGAGGACCGGCCGGTGTACGGGCTGCAGGCGCCCGGCCTCGACGGCGAGGAGCCGGCGTGCGAGACGGTCGAGGCGATCGCCGATCGTCTGGAACGGGAGATCGTCAGGGAATTCCCGGCGCGTGACGTGACGCTGCTCGGCTACTCGTTCGGCGGGTACGTCGCGTACGAGCTGGCGCATCGCCTCGCGGCACGCGGCACCGGCGTTAGAGGCTGCCTGCTGATCGACACGCTGGCGGCGGCTGCCGCTCCGCAGGCGCCGGCGCCCGGCACCGGTCCGCTGCTCGAGGCGATCAACGCGCGGGTGCGCGAGCTCGGCGGGGCATCGATCGCCTTCGGTGAAGCGGTCGATGCCCTGAGCGAGGGCGAGCAGCTCGAGATGGTCACGGCCGCGCTGGAACGGCAGGGCCTGCTGAGCGGGTTCGGCGGCCGGCGGCAACTGTCCGGATTCTTCCGGGTGGGGGCGGCGAGCCTGCGGGCCGCCGCACGCTACCGCCCGGGCCGATCGACCATGCCGCTCGTGGTGCTGCCCAGCCTCGGATCGATCGCGCCGGCGGGATCGGCCGGCGATCTCGGCTGGCGGGCCGCGACCGGCGCGGACGTCACCGTCCTGGCCGCGGTCGACGCGCCGCACGAGGCCCTGCTGCAGGAACCGTACGCGGCCGAGGCGGGACGGCTGATCCGCGCGTACCTCGACACCGGGCGGCGCTGAACCCTCAGGCGGAGCCGTCGCGCCGCGCGAGCGCCGCGGGTGGATGGTGCAGCCAGGCGTTGATCGACACCGACGGCGTGACCTGGTGGACCGTGTGCAGCCAGCCGCACGGCAGGAACAGCACGTCCCCCGGCTCGAGCAGGCAGTCCACGACGTGCGCGTCGCGAAACCTGGGATGGACCTCGAGATCGGGGCGGAGCGGATCCATCGCCGACGCGTCGAACGGCACGTTGGCGTCGGTCGGCGGGAGCGAGTGGAGATAGAAGCAGCCCGACTCATCCGGTGAGCAGATCTCCACGCGCTTCCGGCCGATCAGCTGGAGCAGAAAGTTGTCGGCGATGTCCCGGTGCCAGACCGTCGGCGTGCGAAGCGACGGGGCGGACACGAGCACCGCCTGGGACTTCCGGAAGTAGCGCTCGGGCGGAAAATAGGGCGGCAGCCGGTAGTAGCGCTCCAGGGCGTCGGAGACCGGCAGGCCGATCTTCGCGGCGCCGCCGGCCCGGTTCTCCTCGATCTGCCGGATGAGATCGGCGGCCGACGGCAGGATGAGGCCCCCCAGGCCTTCGACGTAGTACGGCAGGCCTTCGTAGAGCGATCGGAATCCCGCCCAGCTCCAGTCGAACGGCGCCCACTCTGCGGTCACGCCGGTAATGACCACCGGTGTTCCCCGGTCCGCGTAGCGGCCGAAGAACGTCTCGCGGTCGAGTCCGCGCACCCGATCGACCGACGCCAGCCGCGGCAGCGCGCGCGCCCGTGCCTCCAGCGCCGCCGTCAGCACCGCGGGATCGTCGGGCAGCGGAAACGGGGGGAGCGCGCGGGTCAGCGTGGTCAGCGCGGGATGAAGCGGCAGGAACGCATACAGATCGTCCGCCGGACGCCCATGGGCCCGCCAGCGGCCGAGCATGACGAGGTTGGGAAACGTGATCCGGTTCTCGAAGAAGTCGAGGTACGCCTCGAGCGTGGTGTCGATCGCATCGCGCGCCGCGCTGCGGCCCGGGACGACGTCGAGGTCGTCGTCGCGAAGCACGAAGTAATGGTCGAACGCCTCCCGATCGCGGAACACGAACTGCAGTGTCGTCCCCGGTTCGCCTTCGAAGCGGTAGGTCTGCCGCAGCCGGGCGAGCGCCGGCGCGACCACGTCGTCGAGGAGCGCGTCCAGGGTGTGCGGGCCGTGTCGATCGCTCATGAGTCGACCTCGCGTGCGGGAGGAATCAGCCGGATGAGGCGCAGCCCGAGCAGCGCCATCAGTTCCGTCTGCAGCGGCTCGGGGACCGCCGGCTCGCCGGGGCCGGCGTCCACCAGATGCGCGATGGTGCGGCGGCCGTCGCAGCGCCTCAGCAGGCCGTGGGTGGCGGGCGACAGGTCGGCCGAGGGGCCGCCTTCGCAGGTGCTCGAGATCGTCAGCGCCGTCCGGCGCCCGGCCGCGGAGGTCATCCGGCTCTCGTCCCGGAGCAGGACGTGGGCCGGGAGCTCGATCGCGAACTCCGCGAGGCTGCCTGCGGCGAGCGGCCGCTTCTGGACGAGGCAGTCGCCGATCACGAGATAGTGCAGTCCTGACGTCAGAAAGCAGGTGACGGCGTCCCGCGCGTCGTTCACGATCGGCTCGACGTTGTTGTTGAACGACGTGTTCAGGAGCATGGGCAGGCCGGTCAGGGCCCGGAAGCGGTCGAGCAGCGCCCGGAATGCCGGCGCCGCCGATCGGCCGACCGTCTGGACCCGTGCCGTCCCGTCTTCATGGGTGATGGCGCCGAGTCGCGGGCGCCAGTGCTCCTTCACCGGAACGACGAAGGTCATGAACGGCAGCCGCTCGACGTGCGCCGGGAGGTCGAAGTACTCGTGGACGTGCTCCTCGAGGACCGCCGGCGCGAACGGCCGGTACGACTCCCGCTTCTTGACCATCGCGTTGATCACGTCCTTGTTCGACGCCGGCCGCGGATCCGCCAGAATGCTCCGGTGGCCGAGCGCGCGCGCGCCGAATTCGGCGCGCCCCTGCGCCCAGCCGACGACGGCGCCGTCGGCGAGCAGGCGGGCGGTCTCGGCGGCCGGGTCGTCCAGGCGCCGGAACGTCACGAGCGGATGCCAGGCGCGCAGCTCCCGTTCCAGATCGGCGCCTCCCGCGATCGCCGTGCCCCAGTACACGTGCTCGAGCCGGACGTTCGGCAGCACGCCCCGCTCCAGACAGGCATCCATGGCGGCGCCGAGCGCGCAGCCGGCATCGTACGCCGCCGGCTGCACGAACACATCGTCGAACAGGCCGGACGCCAGAATCCGGCCGTTGAGGCTGCTGTTCTGCGCGACGCCGCCGGCCAGACACAGCCGGGTGAGGCCCGTGGCGCTCCGGTAGTGCCGCAGCACGTGCAGGACGATCGTCTCGAGCGATTCCTGGAGCGCCGCGGCCACGTCCTTGTGCGGCTGCTGGAAGTCCTCGCCGCGCGTCCGGACGGGGCAGACGTCGAAGATCGCCTTCATCGCGTCGGCGTGGATCGTGTAGTCCCCCCCGTCGCCGAGCGTGTAGAAGCGCCGGAAGAGGGCGCGGAACGTGGCGGGGTTGCCGTACGGGGCCAGCCCCATGACCTTGTACTCGTCGAAGAGCCGGTAGCCCAGCACCGAAATGGCCGCGAGATAGTAGTGTCCGAGGGATTGTGCGACGCTGAACGTCCGCAGCCGCTCGAGGACGTCGTTCCGGACCGTATTGACCGAGCCGGACACGTCGTCTCCGAAGCCGTCGAGCGTGAGCACGAGGCTGTCCGGGGCCCCGGACAGCCAGTGCGCGCTGACCGCGTGCGCCCGGTGGTGCGGCACGAACCGGAACCGGTCGGGCGGCAGGCGCTCGCCGAACTCGCGCTCGAAGAGGAACTGGAGCAGGCGCCGGGCGCCCAGCAGCCCGAGGCGGTTGCCGGTGAAGAGAAAGCCTTCGTGCAGCACGGCGTCGAGCCAGGACTCGCTGCAGTAGAAGGCGATGCACTCGACGTCGGCCAGGCGCACCCGCCCTTCACGCAGACAGCAGGCGACGGCCTGCGTCCAGAGCTTGTTCGTGTGCTTGATCCGGTTGAGGCGCTCTTCCTCGACGGCCGCGACGACCCGGCCGTTCTGCAGGAGGACGGCGGCGGAGTCGTGTGCAAATGAATAGGGAAATTGAAACTCGTCGGTGTACACGAGGTCGAACCCGCCGGCAAGCCCAAGAACCGTCAACGTTCAGCCTCCGCGTTGTCGGCGCGTCCCGGTCGATGCGGCCGGCCGCGGGCCGTGCAGATGGGGCGTCCGCTCGGGTGCGTCGCTGAACGCCTATGGTAGCATGGCGAATTCGATGGTTTTCATGTCGCCTCGCGTCTCTCCGCAGTCTCCTGGACTCTCATCGCCGCAGCGCGAAGTCTGGTTCGGTCAGCTGATCGACGCGGACGCGCCCCTCTACGTGATCGGCGGCTACGTCTGCCTCGAAGGGCCGATTGACCCCGGTCTCTTCGAGCGGGCGATCGGGCTGACCGTCCAGCGGCACGATGCGCTGCGCATGGTCCTGCGCGAGGGGCACCCGCTGCCGCGCGCCGATTACCTGCCGCGGATCGAGGTGCCGCTGGAGCGCGTGGACGTCTCCGGCGAGGAGGACCCCGACCGGGCGGCGCTCGCGTGGATGACGCAGGCGTTCCGGACTCCCTTTCCGCTGCACGACCAGCCGCTCTTTCGCTACGCCCTGGTGAAGCTCGCCGCGGACCGATGGCGCTGGCTCCTCAAGCATCAGCATGTCATCGTCGACGGCTGGTCGATTGCGCTCATCGTCCAGGACGTGGCGCGGGCGTACCGGAGCCTGGCGGGCGGAGGGATGCCCGACTGGGAGCCCGCGCCCTCCTATCTGGACTTCGTGCGGGACGATCAGGAATACCTCGAGTCGGACGCCTGCCGCCGCCACGGCGAGTACTGGCAGGAGAAGTTCCGTGACCTGCCGGCGGTGCTGATTCCGCGCAGGCGGGCGCCGGCCGGTCACGGACGGACGGCGCCGTCCGGCGTCTCGCGGCTCGTCTTCACGCGGGATGACTACGCCCGGATCGGCCGGTTCGCCGACGCCTGCGGGGCGTCGCTGGTGCACGTGCTGCTCGCGGCGCTGTATGCCTGCTTCACGCGTACGAGCGGACAGGACGAGCTCGTGGTCGGGATGCTGAGCCTGAACCGCCGGACGGCCGCGTGCAAGCGGACCGTCGGCATGTTCACGAAGATGATCCCGGCCCGCTTTCAATTCGGCACGGACCTCTCCGTGCGGGAGCTCGTGAAGGCGATTGCCGACGAACTGCGCCGGGACTATCGCCATCAGCGCTATCCGATCGGCGAGATCAACCGGCGCGCCGGCCTGGCGCAGATCGGCCGGCACCAGCTCTTCGACCTGACATTCTCGTACGAGAAACACTCGCACGACACCGCGTTCGAGGACCGGCCGGCAAGGACGATCGGCCTGTCGAACGGCTACGAGCAGAACGCACTGGCGCTGTTCGTCCGCGAGCTGCACGCGGACGGCGACGTCCACCTCGATCTCCACTACAGCCTCGCGGCGTTCGAGGCGTGGGAGATCGAGCGGTTCAAGGCGCGCTTCCTCTTCGTGCTCGAGCAGATGTTCGAGGACGCCGGCCGCCGCGTCCGGGACCTGGACCTGCTGCCGCCGGCGGAACGGGACCTCGTCCTGCGCGGCGTCAACGGATCGCGCCGCCACGTCCCGCGGGACGACACGATCGTGGGCGTCCTCGAGCGCCGCGTCGAACAGTCGGCCGGGCGCGTGGCGCTGAAGGCCGGCCGCGTCGCCCTCGACTACGAGGAGCTCAACCGCCGCGCGAATCGCCTGGCGCGACACCTGCGCGCCCGGGGTATCGGGCACGAGTGCCTCGTGGGCCTGTGTCTCGAGCGATCCGAGGATCTCGTCATCGCGATGCTCGCCGTCCTGAAGGCGGGCGGCGCCTTCGTGCCGCTGGATCCCGCGTACCCGGCGGCGCGCCGCGCCATGACCGTCGCCGACGCCCGACCTGCGCTGGTGATCACCGCCCGCGGGCTCTGGTCCGACGAGACCGGGCGCGTCCCCACGCTGGCGCTCGACCTGGACGCGCCGGAGATCGCCGCGCAGGACGGGCGCAACCTCGGCCTCTCCATCCCGTCCGAGGCGCTCGCCTACGTGAACTACACCTCGGGGTCCACCGGCCGGCCCAAGGGCGTCATGGTGAGCCACGGCAACGTGGTGAACCTGTTTGCCGCGATGGACGACTGTCTGGGCACGCATCCCGCCACCTGGCTCGCGCTCACCAGCGTCGCCTTCGACATCTCGGTGCTGGAACTGCTCTGGACGCTGAGCCGCGGGTCGACCGTCGTGCTCGGGGGCGATCCCCTCGACCTCGTGTCGCGGGAACCGGCGCGCAGCCGGAGCGCGCGGTCGCCCGACCTCAGCCTGTTCTATTTCGCGAGCGACGAGAGCGGCGAGCCGGCGGACAAGTACCGGCTCCTCCTCGACGGCGCCCGCTTCGCCGACGAGAAGGGATTTGCCGCCGTCTGGACCCCCGAGCGCCACTTCCATGCGTTCGGCGGGCTCTATCCGAATCCGTCGGTGACCGGCGCCGCCGTGGCCGCCGTGACACGCCGCGTGCAGGTGCGCGCCGGCAGCGTCGTCCTGCCGCTGCACCACCCGATTCGCGTCGCCGAGGAATGGGCCGTCGTCGACAACCTGTCGGGCGGCCGGGTCGGCCTGTCCTTCGCGTCGGGCTGGCAGGAACGGGATTTCGTCCTGGCGCCCGACCGCTACAGAGAACGAAAGCAGACGATGGCGCGGGACATCGATCTCGTCCGGCGCCTGTGGCGCGGGGAGACCGTGTCGCTGCCCGGACCCGACGGGCGCGCCGTCGACGTCCGGACGCTGCCGCGCCCCGTGCAGCCCGAGCTGCCGGTCTGGGTGACCGCGGCCGGCGACCCGGCGACGTTCCGCCTGGCTGGAGAGCTCGGCGCCGGCGTGCTGACCCATCTGCTCGGGCAGAGCGTGGAAGAACTCGCCCGCAAGATCGAGATCTACCGGGACGCGTATCGCCGCCGGTCGGGCGGGCGTGAAGGGCACGTCACGCTGATGCTCCACGCGTTCGCCGGGCGGTCGCGCGCCGCGGTCCTGGAGACGGTGCGCGAGCCGTTCCGGCGCTACCTGAAGAGTTCGGTCGGCCTGATGGCGAACGTCGCCAGGAGCCTGGGCGTCGACATGGAGTCGGAGCGCTTCCGGGACGAGGACATGGAGGCGCTGCTCGATCACGCCTTCGAGCGCTATTTCGACACGAGCGCGCTGTTCGGGACGCCGGAGACGTGCCGGGAGACACTCGACCGGCTCGCGGCGATCGGGGTGGACGAGGCAGCCCTGCTCATCGACTTCGGCGTGTCCCACGACGCGGCGATGGACAGCCTGGAGCAGCTCGCGGCGCTGGTGGCCGACCGCGGGACCGGCGGAGACTCTTTTGCCGATCTCGTGCGCCGGCACGGGGTCACGCATCTGCAGTGCACGCCGTCCACGGCCAGGCTGCTGGCGGCGCAACCGGCCGCAGAGGCGGCGTTGTCGTCGCTCGAGTGCCTGGTCCTGGGCGGCGAGGAGCTCACCGTCTCCCTCGCGCAGTCGCTGCAGGAGACGCTGCCGGCACGCCTGTACAACATGTACGGGCCGACGGAGACGACCGTCTGGTCGACCTGTCAGCCGATCGAGCGGGGACCGGCGGTCGTGCCGATCGGCCGGCCCGTCGCCAATACGCAGATCTACCTGCTCGATGCCCGCTTGAACCCGGCGCCTGTCGGCGTCGCCGGCGAGCTGTACATCGGCGGGCGAGGCGTGTCCCGCGGCTACCTGGGGCAGCCCGCGCGCACGGCCGAGCGGTTCGTGCCCGATCCGTTCGGCGGCGACCCTGGCGGGCGGCTGTACCGGACGGGCGATCTGGCGTTGCTGCGCCCGGATGGCAGCTTCGAGTTCGTCGGCCGGGTCGACGACCAGCTCAAGATCCGGGGCCACCGTGTCGAGCCGGGCGAGGTCGAGGCGGTGCTGCGGGAGCATCCCGCGATCGCGCACGCGGTGGTGGTCGCCGGGCCGGAGCGCGACGGACAGCGCCGCCTGGTCGCGTACCTGGTACCGCGGGCCGGACAGCGGCCGGGACCTGCCGAACTCCGGCGCTTCGCCGAGGGGCGCCTGCCGGCCGCCTTCGTGCCGTCGGACTGCGTGATCCAGGAGACGCTGCCGCTCACGCCCAATGGCAAGGTCGATCGCCGGGCGCTCGAGCGCGCGACGATCGAGTTGCCGGCGGCGACGCCGCCACACGCGTCGCCGGCCACCGGGCCCGAAGAGGAGATGCTGGCCGAGCTGTGGAGCGAGCTGCTGGGGCGGCGCCCGGCGGGGCCCCGCGACAATTTCTTCGAGTCCGGCGGGCACTCGCTGCTCGCCATGCTGCTGGCCCAGCGCGTGCGGGCCCTCTTCGGCGTGGACGTCTCTCTGCGCCGGCTCTTCGACGAGCCGAGCCTCGGCGGGCTGGCCGCGTATATCCGGCTGGTCCGGACACCCGGGCGGGCGGCGGCGTCCCGCATTCCGGCCGACCAGCGGACCGGGGAACGCGCGCTTTCCTTCGCCCAGCAGCGTCTCTGGTTTCTCGAGCAGCTCACGCCGGGACGCAGCACCTACATCGTCCCGGCCTGCCTGCTGCTGAGCGGGCCGCTCGACGTGGAGGCGCTTCGGAAGAGCCTGGGCGACGTCGTGCGGCGGCACGAGGTGCTCCGAAGCCGGTACCCGTCGGCGGCCGGTGAGCCGGCCCTGGTCGTCGACCTCGCCGACAGGGAGCAGACGCTCGACCTGCCCGTGATCGACGTCAGCGCCGATCCGGATCCCGAGTCGGCGATGCGACGGCTGGCGGAGCTGGAAGCGCGACGTCCGTTCGACCTGGCGCACGGGCCGGTCGTCCGCGCGCGGCTCTATCGGCTCGCGCCGGATCTTCACGGCCTGCTGCTGGCGATGCACCACATCGTGTCGGACGGCTACTGGTCGCTGGCCCTCATGCTGCGCGAGACGTCCGGGTTCTACGAATCGTTCGTGGCCGGCCGGACTGTCGCACCGGCCGTGCTGCCGCTGCAGTACTCGGACTACGCCGCCTGGCAGCGCGGGCGGCTGCGGGACGGGGCGCTCGACGCGTCGGTCGCGTACTGGACGGAACGGCTGCGAGGCTGTCCGCAGGCGCTCGAGCTGCCGGCCGACCGGCCCCGCCCCCTCCTGCAGAGCGGCCGCGGCGCGGAAGTGACCCTCGAGGTGCCGGACGCCCTCGGCGCGGCCGCGAAGGAGCTGGCGCGGGCCTGCGGCGGGACGCTGTTCATGAGCCTCTCGGCCTGCCTGTGCGCGTTGCTCGCCCGCTGCACGCACCAGACCGACGTGGTTTTGGGCACGGCCATCGCGGACCGGACGGCGCCCGAGCTGCAGGATCTGGTGGGGCTCTTCGTCAACACGCTGCCCCTTCGAGTCGACCTGTCCGGCGATCCGTCATTCGCGGAGCTGGTGGCGCGCGTACGCCGCACCTGCCTCGAGGCCTACGACCACAGCGAGGTCCCGTTCGAGGTCATCGTCGAGGCGGCGGTTCCGGAGCGGGATCTCGGCCGGGCGCCCCTCTTCCAGGTGATGCTCGTGCTGCAGAGCGTGCCGGCCGGTCCGCTCGAGATGTCGACCCTGCGCGTCACCCCGGTCCACCTGTCCACGGCGTCGGCCAAGTTCGACCTGACCTGGACCTTCGAAGAGCGGGACGGCCGGCTGCGCGGCCTGATCGAGTTCAACACGGACATCTTCGATCGCGGGACGGTGGAACGGCTCGGCGAGAGCTTCCTGGTGATCCTCGCGGCGGCCGTCGACAATTCCGCCACGCGTCTCTCGGCGCTGCCGGTGCTGTCCGAGTCGGAGCGGCGGCGGCTGCTGGACAGCCACGAGACGAGCCAGGCCGGCCCGGACGATCCCTGCGTGCACGAGTACTTCGAGCGATGCGTGCGCCTCACGCCAGGCCGGCCCGCGCTGCTCGCCGGCGATCAGCCGTGGACCTACGGCGAGCTGAATCACCGGGCGAATCAGCTGGCCCGCCTGCTGCGCGCGCACGGCGTGGGGGCCGAAGTCGGCGTGGGGCTCTTTCTCGAGCCCTCGCCGCTCCAGGTCGTGGGCCTGTTGGCGGTCCTGAAGGCCGGCGGCTTCTATCTGCCGCTCGATCCCGCCTATCCGCCGCGCCGCCTGGCCTTCATGATCGCCGATGCCCGCCCGTCCCTGGTCTTGATGCAGGAGACGCTGCGCGGCAGGCTGCCGGACACGTCGGTCCCGTCGCTCGTGCTCGATCTCGAGGATCCGGACCTGCTGCGGCAGAGCGGGGAGGACCTCGACCTCGCGATCGCGCCGGAACAGCTCGCGTACACGATCTACACGTCGGGAAGCACGGGGCAGCCCCGGGGTGTGGCCATCTCTCACCGGGCCCTCGCGAATCACATGGTCTGGATGCGCGAGGCCTTTCCGCTGGAGCCCGACGACCGGGTGCTCCAGCGGACGCCATTCAGTTTCGACGCGTCGGGATGGGAGTTCCTGGCGCCGCTCATGCAGGGGGCGCAGCTCGTGGTGGCCGACGCCCGAAGCCGGCTCGATCCGGGGCCGCTGGCCGGCACGATTCGCGCACAGGGCGTCACGATTCTCCAGATGGTCCCTTCGCTCCTCTCGTCCCTCGTCGACGAGCCGGCGTTCGCCGGCGCGTCGTCGCTGCGGCGGATCTTTGCCGGCGGCGAGGCGCTCGACGCGGCGCTCGTGCAGCGCGTGAAGGCCCTGCTGCCGGTCGAGGTCGTCAACCTCTACGGGCCGACCGAGGCGTGCATCGACGTCACCTTCTGGATCGACGATGCCCGCCAGCGGGGGACCGTGCCGATCGGCAGGCCGATCCGCCGCACGCAGGCGTACGTGCTGGATGAGCGGCTCGAGCTGGTTCCGCGCGGCGTGGAGGGGGAGCTGTACGTCGGCGGGGCCGGCCTCGCGCGCGGCTATCTCTCGCTGCCGGAGGCGACCGCCGGGCGATTCGTGCCCGATCCGTTCGGCGAGCGGCCCGGCGCCCGCCTGTACAGAACGGGAGACCGGGCGCGCGTCCGGACCGACGGGAACCTCGAGTTCCTCGGACGCCGCGACCGGCAGGTGAAGATCCGCGGATGCCGGATCGAAGTCGGCGAGGTCGAAGCGGCGCTGCGTCTCCACGCGGGCCTGGACGATGTGCGGGTCCAGGTGCGATCCGTCCACGGCGAGCCGGAGCTGGTCGCGTACGTCGCGGGCCGCCCGACCGTCGACCCGGCATCGATCCGCGCGGCGCTGGCGGGCGCCCTGCCGTCATTCATGATCCCGGGGCACGTGATGCCGGTCCCGGCCTGGCCGACCCTGGCCAACGGCAAGCTCGACTGGGACGCGCTGCCCGAGCCGGACGCGCGGGAGGAGGCCCGCCGGGGCGGGTATGTGGCGCCGCGGAATGCCCTCGAAGAATCGCTCGCCGACATCTTCGCCGCCGTGCTGGGCGTGGAGCGCGTCGGCATCCATGACGGCTTCTTCGAGCTCGGGGGGCACAGCCTCAAAGCGACCAGGGCGGTCGCGCTGGCGCAGGCCCGCGGCATCGCGCTCTCCCTGACCGACCTCTTTCAACATGCCTCGCCGGCGGCGCTCGCGAACGCCGTCATCGATCGTCAGTTCTCGGAGCCGGCTCCGGCCGGGGCCGGGGGAGGGGCGGCGCCGCTGCTGCCGGCTGCGCGGTCGGCGGCGCCGGGCGGGCACCACGCCGTGTCGTACGGACAGCGCCGGCTCTGGGTGCTGGAGCATTTCGGGGAGGCCAGCCCTTATCACATGTCCGGGGCGCTCGAGATCCGGGGCGATCTCGACGTGGCGGCGCTCGAAGAGGCGTTTCGCGCCGTCATCACGCGCCACGAGAGCCTGCGCACCCGCATCATCGAGGTGAATGGCGAGCCGCGGCAGGCGATCGCGCCCGACGCCGACTTCACGCTCGGCCGGACGGACCTGAGCCGGGAGATCGACTGGCAGGCCAGGCTCGAGACCGATGCGGCCGCGTTCTTCCAGCAGCCGTTCGATCTGGCCCGGGACCTCCTGCTTCGAGTGGCGGTGGTGACGATCGGGCCGGCGAGATCGATCCTCCTCTTCTGCCAGCACCACATCATCAGCGACGGATGGTCGATCGGTGTGATGGTGCGGGAGATCCTGGCGTGCTACGCCGCGCGGCGGGCAGGCCGCAGCTGGTCGCTGCCGCCGCTGCCGCTCCAGTACAAGGAGTACGCCGCCTGGCAGCGCGGGCAGCTCGAGTCGGGCGGGTGGGCGGCGCACCGGCGCTACTGGCTGGAGACGTTCGCCGATCCGGTCGAGCCCCTGAGGCTGCCGCTCGATTTCCCGCCGCCGCGCGTCCGGCCCCAGGAAGGGCGCCACCTGCGTTTCCGCATCGACACGGACGTGGCGGACGGGATCCGGGCGCTCGCGCGGTCGCACGACAGCAGCCTGTTCATGGCGCTGACGTCCGCCGTGCAGCTGCTGTTGTACCGCTACACCAGCCAGCGCGAGATGGTGCTCGGCATGCCGGTGGCCGGCCGCGACGCCCCGGGGCTCGAGGCGCAGATCGGTTTCTATGTGAACCTGCTGCCGGTCCGGCTGGCGCTGCAGCCGGCGATGAGCTTCGCGGATCTGCTCGACGCGGTGACGCGCCGGGTGACGTCCGCGCTGGAACATCAGGCGTGGCCCTTCGATCACCTGGTGGACGAACTGCAGCTGCCGCGCGACACCAGCCGATCGCCGCTCTTCGACGTCGTGGTGGTCATGCAGAATCACGAGGCGCCGGCGCTCGATCTGGACGGGGCGACCGTGCGCGAGTGGCCGGTCGAAACCGGTCTGGCCAAGTTCGGGCTGACCTTCGAGTTCGCCGAGACGGCGCAGGGGCTCGACGGCGTCCTCGAGTACAACACCTCGTGGTTCGAGCCGGCGACGGCGGCGAGGATGGTCGGCCATCTGCAGGCGCTGCTGGCGTCGGCCGGGCGCACGCCGCATCGGGCCGTCTCCGAGCTGCCGATCGATGGGCCCGGTGCGGACGCCGGCTCCCGACGCCTGCGAGGCGCCGCGGCCGGCGCCCGTCCGGCCCGGGAGACGCTGATCCAGCGCTTCGAGGCGCACGCCATGCGCCGGCCGCACGCGGTGGCCGTGGTCGGTCAGGGACGCCGCCTGACGTACGCGGAGCTCGATGCGCGGGCCGATCGCCTGGCCGCCCGGCTGGCCCGGGAGTCCGGCGTCGGCCCCGAGACGCTGGTCGCGCTCCTCGCGCCGCGGAGCGAGGCGGCGATCGTCGGCCTCCTCGGCATCCTCAAGGCCGGCGGCGCGTACCTGCCGCTCGATCCTCACGATCCCGCGGAGCGGACCGCACGGCTGATCGAACGGAGCGGCGCCGGCGTGCTGCTGTACGGCGGAGGCCCGCCCCCGGTGCCTGAGGCCGGACGCGTCCGTCTCGTGCGTCTCGACGGAAACGAGCCGCCCCCCGCGGCGCGGCGCGCGCCGCGTCCCGCCGCGCGCGTGGATCCGCAGAACCTCGCGTACGTCATCTACACCTCCGGGTCGACGGGCGAGCCGAAGGGGGTCGCGGTGACCCACGCGAACCTGGCCCGGCTGTTCAGCGCGACCGAGGCGGTCTTTCATTTCGGTGCCGACGACGTCTGGGCGCTGTGCCATTCGCTGGCCTTCGATTTCTCCGTCTGGGAGATCTGGGGCGCCCTGGTTCACGGCGGGTGTCTCGTGGTGGTCGATCACGAGACGAGTCGCTCGCCCGATCGGCTCGTCGACCTGCTGGTCCGCGAGCGGGTGACCGTGCTCAACCAGACGCCGACGGCGTTTCGCGGTCTGAGCGACGCGCTGGCCCGCCGTCCCGACCTGGCGCCGGGCCTCCGGTGGATCGTCTTCGGCGGAGAGGCGCTGCGGCCCCGGATGCTCGACACCTGGTGGACACTCGATGCTGCCCGGACGGCGCGGGTCGTCAACATGTACGGCATCACCGAGACGACCGTCCACACGACGCAGCGCGAGATGCGGCCGGAAGAGGCCGCCGCGGCCGGCAGCTCGCCGATCGGCGTCCCGCTCGGCGACCTTCAGGTGTACGTGCTGGACGAGGCAATGAACCGGGTGCCGGCCGGCATCCCCGGCGAACTGTACGTGGCCGGGGCCGGCGTGGCGCGGGGCTACCTGGCGGATCCCGCGCGCACGGCGGCGCGCTTTCTGCCAGATCCCCTGGGGGCAGAGCCGGGCGGGCGGATGTACCGGACGGGCGACACCGGCCGCCGGCGCGAGGACGGCACGCTCGAGTATCTGGGGCGGAACGACCGGCAGTGCAAGATCCGCGGCTTCCGGATCGAGCTCGGGGAGATCGAGGCGCAGCTCCGCGCCCATCCGGCCGTGTCGGATGCGCTCGTCGTGGTGCGGGAGGCGCCGGACGGCGCGACGCTCGCGGGCTATCTCGTGTCGCGCGACGAGGGGCTGTCGGTCGAATCGATCCGGGCGCATCTGGAGCGGCGGCTGCCCGGCCACATGGTCCCCGCGCACTTCGTGCGGCTCGATCGGTGGCCGCTGACGCCGAACGGCAAGATCGATGTGAAGGCGCTGCCCGCGGCCGGCGAGCGCGGGCTCCGCGCGTCGGTCGACTTCGTGGCGCCGGAGACGCCGGTGGAGCGCACGCTGGCGGGGCTGTGGACGGAGGCGCTCAACGTCGAGCGGGTCGGCGCGCACGATGATTTCTTCGCGCTGGGCGGCCATTCGGTTTCCGCCATCCGGGTGATCCAGGGCATCCGGGAGGCGCTCGGCCGGACGGTGTCGCTGACCGTGCTGTTCGAATATCCCGTGCTCCGCGACCTCGCCGGCCATCTGGACGGCCTGGCGCCGGAGCCTTCGATCCCCGGAGGAGGCCCGCGAGCCATGGCGCGGGGGCGGATCGGGCGCCGCACGGACCGGCCCGGGGCCTGACCGTCGCCGGCGAAAGGCGAATTAGAATGGACAGGCCGTGACAAGACGTCTGCGCGACCGCTATCCGCTCGTGGCGCTCCTCGCCCGGGGAGAAGCCAGATTCAACGGCGAGTTCGTCGCCCTCAGCGTCGTGTCGGGCCTGGGAAACGCGCTCGTGCTCGCGATCGTGAACGCCGCGGCCAGCGAGGCGAGCACCCGGTATCTCGCGCTGTTCGCCCTCGTGGTCAGCGTGTACCTGCTGACGCAGTTCCAGGTCATGACGAAGTCGTCCACCGAGGTCGAGCGGACGCTCGATCGCGTCCGGACGGACATTTCCGAGCACATCGCCCGGGCGAAGCTCGAGAGCCTGGAGCGGATCGGCCGCGCCGAGATCTTCGACTGCGTCAGCCGCGAAACGACCATCATCTCGCAGGCGGCGGCGACGGTCACGCTGGCCCTGCAATCCGCACTGATGGTCCTCTTCAGCGCGATCTACCTGGAGCGGCTGTCGCTCACGGCCTTCGTGCTGACGGTGGTGCTGAGCTACGCCGGCGTCCGCGTCTATCTCGTGAAGCGCGGCGAGTCGACCCGCCAGCTCGAGGCGGCGACGGACATCCAGAACGAGTTCTTCGACTGCCTCACGCACCTGATCGACGGCTTCAAGGAGGCGCGGCTGCACGCGCGGCGGGGAGAGGAGATCGTGACGCGGCTGCGCCGGATTTCCTCCGACCTGACGGCCGTGCGGGTCTCGTCGGAACGGAGCTTCGCGTCGCAGAACGCCTATGCGCAGGTCGCCTTCTATCTCATGATCGGCGGGGTCGTCTTCCTGCTGCCGGCCATCAGTCCCACGTTTCCGACCATCGTCACGCAGGCGACCGCCACGATGCTGTTCATCATCGGGCCGCTGTCGAGCCTGGTGGGCGCGATCCCGGTGTTCTCGCGCGCCAACGTCGCGGCCAAGAACGTCGTCGACCTGCAGACCGCCCTCGCGCGCGCCGAGACGCCGGACCGTCTCGCCACGAGCCAGCAGCCGACGCCGCCGGCGCCGCTGGTGCTCAGCCGCATCGGGTTCGCCTACGAGGCGCACGGCGACGAGGGACGGTTCTCGATCGGGCCGATCTCGTTCACGGTCGACCCGGGAACCATCGTGTTCCTCGTCGGCGGGAACGGCAGCGGCAAGTCGACGCTCCTCAAGGTGCTCACCGGCCTGTACGCGCCGCAGCAGGGCACCATGCTGATCGGGTCGGTCCCCTTCGCGCCGGAGACCGCCCAGTGGTACCGGAGCCACTTCACCGCCGTGTTCTCCGACTACCACCTCTTCGATCGTCTCTACGGCATGGACGATGTCGATCCGGCGCGGGTCACCGCCGAGCTCGAACGGATGCAGCTGCTGAAGAAGGTCCGCTTCGAGAACGGGCGGTTCAGCACCCTCGAGCTGTCGAGCGGGCAGCGCAAGCGGCTGGCGCTGGCCGTGGGCGTGCTCGAGGACCGGCCGATCCTCGTCTTCGACGAGTGGGCGGCCGAGCAGGACCCGACGTTCCGGGAGTTCTTCTACCGGTCGATTCTGCCGTCGCTCCGGGCCGAAGGGCGGACGATCATCGCGGCCACGCACGACGCGCAGTACTTCGATGCGGCCGACCAGGTCATCACACTGGACATGGGAACGGTCGTGGACGCCCGGCGGGCCTGAACGGCGCGGCGGCCGGGCGCTGCAGGCCCGGGCTGCGGCGCATACGGAGCGGCGTCGCGAACAGCGACGACGGCCAGGGCGCGTCGCCGAGCCCGCCAATCACCGGACCACCGGGCACCGTCAGGTGCTCTCCGGCCTCGCCCCGATCCCTGCCCCAGGCGAGCGCCAAACGTTTTCTTGCGTTCGCAGCCGGGAGGTCGATACGCTTCCGATCGAGCGGGCGGGCGGTTCCGCCGGACGGAATGCCGAAGCCTGCCGGACGTCATGCTGCCCAGAGAACACGGCGCCTACGGCCAGCTCCTGTTTCCACTCGTGACGGCGCTGCTCATCGCGAGACCAGGCGCGGCGGCATTCGCGCTCGCGGCCGCCGCCGTGGCCGCCTTCCTGTCGCACGAGGCGCTGCTGGTGCTGCTCGGCCAGCGGGGCCCGCGCGCCGCCCGCGAGCGGGGCGCCGCGGGCCGCCGCTGGTTCGCGGCGCTGGCCGGCGCCGCCGCGCTCCTTGGGGCGGCCGGCGTGAGACTGGCCCCGCCGCCGGCGCGTCTCGCGCTCCTCGTGCCGCTGGTGTGCGCCGCCCTGCTCGGTGCCTGGATCGTCCGCCGCCGCGAGCGTACCACGAGCGGTGAGATCCTGTCGGCCCTCACCCTGTCGTCCCTGGCGCTGCCGATCGCGCTGGCAGCCGGCGCGTCCCGGCCGGCGGCGCTCACCTGCACGCTGGTCTTCGCCCTTTCGTTCGTCGTGGCGACCGTCAGCGTGCGCGCGGTGATTCTCTGCGCGCGGCGTCTCGCGGGCGCCGGCACCCGCGCCGTCGCCGCGCTGATGGCGGCGGGCGGCGTGGCGGCGCTCGCCCTGCTCGCCCGCGCCGGCATCGCGGCCGCCGCGGGGCCATGGGGCGCGCTTCCCGTGTGCGGCGCCGGCCTGGTGCTGGCGCTCGCCGCGCCGTCGCCGCGCCACCTCCGCGCGATCGGGTGGAGCCTGGTCGCGGCCACCGCCATGACGGCGCTGGTGCTCGTCGTCGGGCTCCGGTGAGCGTCCCGCCTGGCCACCCCTGCCGCACGTTCGCGGAAGGCGCCCGACCAGGTTCCTGCTACAATCGCGGCCCGGAGGGAGAAGGATGGAGATTCCGCGACGAACCTTTCTGGGTGCGATGGGGGCCGCGGCAATGGCGGCGGCCGTGCCCCGCGGACTCGACGCGGCCGCAGGAAGCGCTTCCGGCGATCTGTCCAAGGTGAAGTTCTGGGTGGCGGCGTGCACCCCCTGCGACAGGAACCTGGCGTTCGACGGCGCGGTCTACCGGGACATGATGGCGTGGTTCAAGGAGCAGGGGGCCGACGGCGTCCTCGTGCTCGGGACGACGGGGGAGTTCCCGTCGTTTTCGGTCGCGGAGCGCCGGACGATCGCCGAAGTCGCGCTGAAGCACGCCAACGGCCTGGACATGATCGTGCAGACCGGGACGCCCGACTTCCCGGAGACCCTCGAGCTGTCGCGGCACGCCGCGGACCACGGCGCGAACGGCCTGCTGATCGTTCCGCCGTTCTACTACAAGGCGCCGCCCACCGAGGGGATCGCCCGCTACTACTCGATGATCTTCGACGCGGTGAAGATCCCGATCAACCTCTACCACATTCCCGGCACGAGCGGCGTGCCGATCAGCATCCAGCTGCTGCGCAGTCTGGCGCACTATCCGAACCTCGCGGGCATCAAGGACTCGAACGGCATTCCGGAGGAATACGAGACCTTCGCCGACGAGTTCCCGCATCTCAACATCAGGACCGGAACCGTGAACAACCTGGAGAACGCCCTCGACCGCGACATGGGCGCCATGCTGATGGAAGGCAATCTGTTCCCCGGGCAGATTGCGCGGGTCTTCGCGGCGAAGCGCGCCGGCCGGGACGACCGCGACGCGCTGGCTGCGTTCCGGCAGGCGGTGGAGATCCTGCGGCCGGGCGGGATCTACGGGTACGGTCCGATGAAGTACGCCCTGAGCCTGCAGATGGGGACGCCGCAGACGTACCAGCGGCCGCCGTTCCTGGATGTCACCGACGCGCAGAAGGCCGCCATCAAAGCCGGCCTGGCGCGGCTCAAGGAGATGAGCGCCACGACCCACGCGTGACGCCGGGCGGCGGTCCCCGTCAGCTGCCCGGATGGTAGGTCCGCTCGGTGTGGCCCTCGAGCTGCGAGCGGTAGAAGTACACGACCCGCAGGTTGCCGGTGGCGTACCGCTCGGCCTCATCGTCGAAGTGCGGCGAGCCCGGGTGGCCGCTCTCGCCGCCGGCGGTGACGGCCCGCGCCCGCACGCGGGGACCGAACTCGACCACCGCCACGAAGCTGTTCCCGCTCGTGCCGTACCACTTCTTCGTGTTCGGATAGGCGCGCGCGCCGAACGACGCCAGCGAGCCCCACAACGACGAGGTGAAGGGGACCGGGATGCTCGGCTTCGCATCGTCGAAGTTCGGCTCGATGTCGTCGTTGAGCCGCTGGAACCGGTTGATGTCGCCCCACGGCGTCTGCCAGGTCCCGAAATCGGCGGCCAGCCTGTCCGAGGCTGCCGCCAGCGACTGCAGCAGCTCGGCGGGTGTGGCCCGCTTCTCGACGTAGTCCTCGGGGGACATGCCGGCCGCCCGGGCGTCGGGACCCACGCGGTGATAGATGTCCGTTCCCCAGAACACCGCGAGCGACGTCGCCACCGAGTCGATCCCCCACCGGAAATTCCACCGGCGCAGCACGACGATCTGCCGGGCCAGCTTCGCCTTGAGCGGATTGGAGGCCGGGATGCCGTCGTACGCCCTGAGGAGCGGCGGAATCAGCGTCGAGAACGCCGGCAGGTAGCTGTCGAACGCGGCCGCGGTGAGCGAGCTCATCGTCCAGTGCGTGTGGCCCGGCAGGATCCGCAGCGCGTGGTAGCCGCGCGGGCTCTCCTCGGTGCCCCGCTCCACGTACTTCGGGAAGTCCTGCCGCTTCGGGCTGTACGGACCGGCCGCCGACCACGGCCAGTTGTTCGAGTTGTAGAGCCAGCCGTTCGGCGGATTCAGCAGGTGAGGCGTCTCGTCGATGGTCAGCAGGCCGTGGTACGCCGTGGCGGGATTGCTGCCGTCCACCGGCTTGGTCCAGTCGAACGCCGGGTCGCGCCGGGGGATGTAGTTGGAGTGGAAATACGCGATGTTGCCCTCGGCGTCCGCGAAGATCGTGTTGTTGGACGAGTTCGTGTGCAGGTGCATGATCCGGCGGAACGCGGCGTAGTCCTTCGCCTTGGTGCGCGTGAAATCCTGGATCAGCGCCCGGACCGGCCGCTGCATCAGGCTGATGCTCACCCACTTGTCGCCGATCTTCCCGATGATCGGCCCGTGCTGCGTGTAGTACGCCGTGAACGTCCGGTGCGCCATGCCGGTGGCGGTCCTGTACGGCACGGTGATCGTGCGGACCTTCACCGGCAGTTCCTTGTCCCCGTACTTGTAGTAGTACCGCCCGTCCTGTTTGGTCACCGTCTCGAGGAACTCGTCGATGTTGTCCACGCCGCTCGACGTGTGCATCCAGCCCGCGGTCCGGTTGAATCCCTGGTAGATGAAGAACTGGCCCCAGGTGACGGCGCCGTAGGCGTCGAGCCCCTGGTCGCTGGCCATCTGCAGCTCCGACCGGAAGTAGAACGACGTGTGCGGATTGATCCACAGCAGGGCGTGGTGATCGAGCGTGATCGCCGGGGCGATCGCGATGCCGTTCGAGCCCGTCGGCTCGGGCGGCGGTCCGTCGCCACGCGCGCGTGCGGGCGGCGGCGGGACGCCGCCGTAGAACGCCGCGAGCTGATCGAGGTTCACGCCCGATTCGATGTCGCCGCCGATGCTCCCCTCGGTGAAGGCCAGCGCCATCCACGGCTCGAAGTGCGTGATCACCCGCGGGTGCACCGCCGGGTGCTTGTAGAGATAGAAGTTCAGGCCGTCGGCGAAGGCGTTCATCAGCTGCTTGAGCCAGGCCGGACTCGCCGCGTACTTGGCCTTCATCACGGCCGGATCGATGAACAGCTTCATGCGCAGGTCCCGCCAGATCTGCGACTCGCCCTCGGCCTCCGACAGGCGTCCCATCGCGTTGATGTAGTTCGTCTCGACGCGATTGAAGTCGTCTTCGGCCTGCGCGTACTCCATGCCGAAGACGGCGTCGGCGTCCGTCTTGCCGTAGACGTGCGCGATGCCCCAGTCGTCGCGGACGATGGTGACGTTCGCGGCCTCCCGCTCCCATCGCGCGACCTCTGACGCGCCGGCCTGCTGGCCCGCCTGCGCCTGCCGGGGAGCGGATGTCGCGACCGCGGCCGCGAGGACGGTGATAAAGATGAGTTTGTTCATGATGGATTCGGCGCGTCAGACCCCGCGTGGATTATCGCCGCGGCGGCAGAGGTGTCAAGGATGAACGCCGGTCGAGCTTCGGCGGGGCCGGTGCGGCGCGTCGGCCTCCGCGGGGGAACCCCCGACCGTGCGCGGGCGTTTCCCCGCGCCACGGCGATGCGCGCCGGATGCCGATCGGAGACGGCGGGGCACCCCGCTGGCAACTGGTTCCGTGAAAAGGGCTTGCGCGCGCTCACCGGGGCGGACTGCCGACGGCGCGACTCTTGCTCGGTCAGGAGCAGGAGGATGATGTCATGGGTGTGAAACTGCTCAGTGCCGTCGCCCTCGTGACCCTGCTGCTCCCGGCAACGTCCTTTGCCCAGAGCACCCAGAGCACAAGGTATGACTTCGACAGAATGGCCACGTTCTCGAACGCCAAGACCTACACGCTGAAGATCGGAACCGGGGCGGGCAATCCGGCCGTCGACAGCGAGATCATGGCGGACATCGAGGCGCAGCTTCAGGCCAAGGGGCTGAAGCAGTCCGACACGGCGCCGGATCTGGTCATCGTGTACCACGTCGCGTTCGACAAGGCGCAGAACATCAGCGCCTTCAGCAGCTCCATCGGCGACTACGGTCCCTATCCGTACCAGTGGGGTGCGGGCTGGGGTTCGACCGACGTCCGCATGAACCACATCGCCGTCGGGACGCTCGTGATCGACGTGATCGACGCGCACAGCAAGAGTCTGATCTGGCGCGGACTCGCCCTCAACGAGGTGAGTCCGGCGGTGACGACCGCCGATCACGGCAAGAACATCGAGCAGGCGGTCGCACGCATCCTCGGGAACTATCCGCCGAAGCCGGTCGTGATGTCGACCGACAAGCGGTAAGGCTGCCAGGGATCGCCGTCGCGTGACCGGGCCCGGACCGCGCTCCGGCGGGCCCGGTCGCGGCGACCGGCCGCTCCCGCCCTCCATCGACCGCGCCCGCCACCCGACCCGCCCCTCCGCCACCGCCTCCCGGCCTCGTGTCATCGTCAATTCATCATGTCCGCTCTAGACTGAGCCTGCGCTTCGCCGATCCACCACACCCGATCGTCAGCCGCCTTCGCACGCAGGCGGGGACCCGGCCGGCGGCCGTCCACAGAGTGTTGCGTTGAGCGTCCACAGTCCACTCCGTCTGGCATCGCTCCTCATGCTGCTGATCGTGGCGGCAGGGCGGACGGCCGCGGCGTCACCGGGGGCAACCGCGGCGATCGCCGGCGTCGTGGTCGATTCGACCGGCGCCGTGCTGCCTGGGGCCGACGTGCGTCTGACCGGGGCGCCCGGCGCGCCGATCCTCGCGTCGACCACGACCGGCGCGGACGGGACGTTCGCCTTCAGCGGGCTCCGACCCGGTCGGTACCGCGTTCGAGCGGCCCTGAACGGCTTCGAGGCCCGAACCGTTCCCGTGCGCGTCGGCGCGCGGGGCGCCAGGCGGGTGCGGATCATGCTGGCGCTGGCCGGCGTTCACCAGGAGATCACGGTGACCAGCCGGACGCCGCACGTCGCCACCGGCGCGGCCGCCAATGCGGACGCGGTGACCGTCAATCAGCACGATCTGGAAAGCCTCCCCATCTTCGATGACGATGCGGTGGCCACGCTGTCCAGGTTTCTCGACAGCGGGGCGATCGGGACGAGTGGCGTCACGCTCGTCGTCAACGGGATGGAGGTCAACAGCCTCGACGTCAGCACGTCGGCAATCCAGCAGATCAAGATCAACCAGGACCCGTACTCGGCGGCGTACTCGCGGCCCGGCCGCGGCCGGATCGAGATTCTCACCAAGCCGGGATCGCAGGCCTATCACGGCGACGGAAGCGTGATCTTCCGCGATTCCGCGTTGAACGCCCGCAATCCGTTCGCCGCCGTGCGGCCGCCCGAGCAGCGGCGCATCGGCGACGGCGACCTCGGCGGGCCGGTCGGCCATGGCGGCGACACGTCGTTCATGCTGTCGGTCAAGGATGACAGCGAGCGCCGCCAGGCGATCGTGTACGCGCTCGGCCCGGACGGCCCGATTCAGGGCGAGGTGTCGCAGCCCTACCGGCATCTGCTCGCCTCGCTCGGGGTGACCCGCCAGCACGGCAGGTCGACCATTTCCATCCGTCCGTCCTACGAACAGGAGACCGACGACCGCGGCGTGGGCGGAACAACGCTCGGGTCGGCCGGCACGGTCTACTACCATCGGGAGACCGATCTCACCTACAGCCAGCAGACCATCTTCCGCCCGACGCTGCTGAATCAGTTCCAGATTCTGGTCGGGCAGGAGCTCGAGCCGCTGACGAGCGCCACGACGTTGCCCGGCGTCGTCGTCGCCGGCGCGTTCACCGGCGGCGGCGCCCAGGTCGACGTGCGGCGCACGGAGCTTCATTTCCAGCTGTCCGACAGCCTGACGCTCACCAGGGGCCGGCACCTGCTGCAGATCGGGTTCCAGATCCCCGACTGGAGCCGCCGCCGGTTCGACGATCACAGCCAGTTCGGCGGAACGTACTATTTTTCCGATCTCAGCGCGTACGCCGCGGGCCAGCCCTATGCCTACGTGCAGCGGACCGGCAACGGTCATGTCGTCTGGCTGGAGAAGGTTCTGGGCGCCTATGTCAACGACGACTGGCGCGTGCGACCTGGCGCCACGCTGTCGTTCGGGCTTCGCTACGACTGGTCCAACTATTTTGCCGACCACGACAACCTCGCGCCGCGGTTCTCGTTCGCGATCAGGCCGGGCGGGTCGAAAGCGACGGTGATCCGCGGCGGTGCGGGGCTCTTCTACGACAAGGTCGGTCCGTTCCCGGTGATCGACGTGCTGGACTTCCGGCCCGGCGGGATCCAGCAGATCGTCATCACCAGCCCGGCGTATCCGAATCCGTTCGCGCCGGGCGCGGCATCGGCCGCGGCGCCGCTCAGCATCACCGAGTTCGCGCCGGGCATCCAGGTCCCCTGGAACCTGCAGTACAGCGCCGGCGTGGAGCACCAGCTGCTGAAGACGACGACGCTCTCGGTGATGTACTACGGGTCGGACGCGACGCTGTTCCGCTCCCGCGACATCAACGCACCGCTGCCGCCGCTCTACACCGTGCGTCCGAATCCCGCGTTCGGCGTCATCGCGCAGATCGACTCCTCCGCGCGGCAGCTGGGCAACGCGCTGCAGGTCACGCTTCGCGGCCGCATGGGCCGATGGTTCAACGGGCAGGTGCAGTACACGTTCAGCCGTACCTTCAACAATTCCGGCGGGCTCAACTGGTTTCCCGCCAACGACTACAACCTGTCAGGGGAGTGGGCGCGCGCCGACTTCGACCGGCGCCACCGGCTGCTCCTCCTGGGGAGCATGAGGCCGGGCCGCCGGTTCGACGTGGGAATGGCCCTGACGCTGGAGAGCGGGCTGCCGTACAGCGAAACCGTCGGGGGCGATCCGTACAACAACGGCCGCGGGAACGCCCGGCCTCCCGGCGTCACGCGCAACAGCCTGCAGGGGGCCGCCTATGCCGATCTCGATCTGCGGATCTCACGCGACTTCGCCTGGGGCGCCGGGCGGGTGCTGACGGTCGGGCTCGACGGCTTCAACCTGCTCAACCGGGCGAACTACGCACTCTACGTCGGCACCGTGACGTCGCCGCTCTTCGGACAGCCGGTGACCGCCCAGGCTCCGCGAGAACTGCAGCTTTCAGCCAGCCTCAAGTTCTGAGGCGGCGATTCGGACAGGCGGGGCTTCAGAGAGCCGCGCGTGGCAGCCGGGGAACCTCGATGGTCGGGCTGGTCCGAGTGCCTGTCCCGCAGGACGCCGCGAACAGCGCCGACCCGGGCGTCAGTCCCCGCCGAGCAGGCCGGTCTTGAACTTCGCGGAGCCGGGGCCGGGGTCGGGACCGATCCAGGCCGCCAGCATGGCGTCGGCCGTCGCCTTGCCGGGAAGCGTCCCCTTCACCTGTCCATTCACTTCGACGCGGGTCCCCTCGCCGGGCACGTAGATCAGCCGCATCGAGCTCCCGCTCGAGAGCGGCTCCATCCAGTTGCACAGCTGCGTGAAGTTCTTGTGGACGTCCGGCGGGGCGTTCGGGACGTTGTCCTTCAGCCCGTCCAGGAACGCGGTGCAGACCTGGCCTTTGCTGACGTCCCACAGGAAGTGCGAGATCATCTCCCGTGGCTCGTCGGCCTTCAGGATTTCAGCGGGTGAGTGGCTCTTCTGCGGCAGGTAGAGGCCGCCCACGTAAATCTTGAACCACAGCTTGGTGCGCAGCCCGAGGCCGTTCAGGACGAGCGCGTGGCCGTCGACATCGACCTTGTTGGGAAAGGTCACGCCCGCCAGCGTGGAGGCTCCCGCCGGCAGCGCCGACAGTGCGGTGCCCGCCAGAAATGTCGTCAGCAGCCCCACGAGCAGCCAGTGTCGCATTACCCTCCTCACGCGTGCAGGCCGGGACGCCGCCAGCCGGGTCCGGGCCGCAAGAGCCAGTGTAGCCCGAACCGCAGAAGGAGGGAATGGGTGGCGGCATGGTTCAGGCGGAAGGCCGCCTCGCAGGAAGGCCGTGTGGCGCCGGTGAAGTCACGCGCCTGAACACAGGAATCATGCGTCGTATCTGTCAGCCGCCGCCTCCTCGTCTTCCAGGCGTCCACGCCGCGCCCGGGCGCGGCGCCAGAGGATCATGACGACGGCGGCGGCGATTGCCACGCCGGCCACCGTCACCCACTCGGCGGTGCCGGAGGATTCCCGGAGCATCCGGCCGGTCACCCGCTCGATCGCCGACGTGACGCTCGCCCCCAGCAGGTACCCGAGCCAGTAATACACCGCCGACCAGAGGATGGAGGCGGCCGCCACGCCGCCCAGGAAAGTGGCGCGGTCCATCCGGAGCGAGCCGGCGGCCACCGTCAGCACGATCCGGAAGCCGGGTACGAGGCGGCCGAGGGCGATGGTCACCGCCCCGTGGTTGTTCAGCCATCGTTCGACGCGATCGGCGCGGTCGCCGTCGTAGCCGAACCGGTGGCCGACGCGCTGGAGGAGCGGATGGCCCAGGCGGCGCGACACTTCGAAGAGGAGCGCGCTTCCCGAGACGGTCGCCGCGAAGACCACCAGCGTCGTCATGAAGAAGCTGGCGCGCCCGCGGCTGCCGGCGGCGCCGAGCGCAGCGATGAACACGTCTCCCGGCACCGGCAGCGGCACACCGGCCTCTTCGATGAAGATCCCGATGAACGCCCCCAGGTACCGCCACTGCGTCAGGAACCCCAGCCAGCTCATCTGGTGATCTTACGGGATCGCCGGCGCGTCTGCACCGAGGTCGTCGAGGCCGAAGCGGCACAGGCGGGGGCCCGCCTCATCCAGCAGGAGGTATTCCAGCGAGGCGTCCTTCAGGCAGCCGGCGTTCGCGTAGCGATCGCCCGGCACGAGGTACTGTCGATGGTTGTGTCCGAACACGCCCAGGTCGCACCGGTGGCCTTCGACGAGCGCCCGGCACTTCCGGCGGAAGAAGCGGTCGACGTGCGTGGCCGCCACCCCGGTCACCACCGTTTCCACCGCGCGCGCGGCGCCGCGCACGACGGCGCGGTGGCCGAATCGGCGCGAGATGCGGTCGCCCAGGTGTCCCGCCGACGAACCGTGCATCGGATCCACGCGGTGGCCGTGCGCGACGAGAATCCGGCCCACGGCGTCGTGCTCGAGGATCAGCTGGTGCACGCCGGCGCCCGGATCGTGATTGCCCTCGGTCCGCGCGATCCGGCCGGCCCCCGCCATTGTGGCGATGAGGGCCGCCAGCCCGGGATGCGCCGCCTCCGCCCGCGCCACCGGTTCGAACAGTCCCTCGAAGATATCGCCGTTCAGCACGACGAGGTCGCCCTCCTGCCGCGCGCGCTCGAGAAAGCCGCCGGCGAGCGAGGCGTGCGTCGCGGCGCTGTAGGTTCCGAGATGCCAGTCACCGGCGATCAGCGTGCGCACGACGTCGTTCTCAGCGGGCGGTCCCCGCGCGCCGCGCAAGGAGCCGGTCGTACAGCGCCTGCGTGGCCTCGCGGATTTCCTGGTGAAGGGGTTTGACGATGGCGAGATCCCGCGCGCGGGCCGGCTGCCGCGGGATCTCGATCGGCTGACCGACGGCAATGTCCAGACGCGCCGGCAGCGGCAGCGGGGACCAGAACGAGAGCTTCCCGACCGCGAAGCCGGGATATGCGGCGTAGCCGCCGACGACCGCGAGTGGCACGATCGGCACGCCCGTGCGCAGCGCCAGGCGCACGAAGCCGTAGCGTTCGTTCCAGCGGAGGCGGTAGCCGCGGGCCCGCGGGCTGGACTCGCGATGTCCCCCGGGCGTGATGAGCAGCTGATCGCCCCGCTCCAGCACGGCCAGGCACGACTGTTCCGACGGATCGATGAGGCCGGCGTTCCGCTTCAGCGCCGCGAGGCCGGGGATCGCCCGCTCCAGCGGGTTGCCCTTGGACGCGGCGATGCGCAGCGTCAGCAGCCGCCCGCGCTCCTCGAACCACGCGCGCCAGGCCAGCTGGTACACCGCAATCGCCAGATCGGCGCTGAGGTAGCCGGCGCCATGGTGCGCCACGTAAATGCACGGGCCGTCCCAGGGCGCCCCCTCGAATCTCACCCGGTGGTAGCGGGACAGCCAGCTCGCCAGACGGAGATAGCCGAACCGGTAGCGCCACCGCCGCGGATCCAGTTCATGTGCGGCCGGCCTCGCCGCCGCGGGATCCGTCACGGCGGCGGACGTCTCCGCCTCGTCACGCCGCGCCGCGCGTGCGGCCGCCGGCTGCGGCGATGCCGGCCGCGTGGCCGGCGGTTGCGGACGCTTCGCGGCCAGCAGCGCGCGCGTCGCCGTTTCGACGCGGGCGGCGAACTGCTCGGCCGACTCCCCGCCGGCCGCCGACGCGTCCGGTGGGATGATCGGGCGGCCGAACCGGAAATCGAGCCGGACCGGCAGCGGGAACGGCGGCAGCCAGAGGCTCACGCCGCGCAGGGACACGCGTGCGAGATGCTGGCGGTCGGCGCCCAGGATGGCGAAGGGGACGACCGGCGCGCCGCTGCGGATCGCGATCCGGGCGAAGCCGCGGCGGCCTTTCCATTGCAGCTCGTCGGGCGGCCCGTAGAGCTCGCGCGTGCCGCCGGGAAAGATGAGCACCGATTCGCCGCGCCCGAGGGCGGCGAGCGCGTGTGCCGCGGAGGCCGGAATGGCATTGACGTGCCGCCGCACCCACCCGAGCACCGGCGCCCGGTGCAGCGACGTGCCGGTCTGTTCGAGCACGCGGACCGGCGGCCGGCCGCTGTCCCAGAACGTGTAGAGCCCGAGGAGAATCGTTTCCAGATACAGGAACGTGCGGGGGTGCTTGCCCACGTAGATCACGGGCCGGTCGTGCGGAAGGTGCTCGATGCCGGACACGCGCGCCCGGAAGTAGTACGACATCAGGCGCGCGGCCGGCATGATGACGCGCGCCATCGGCCAGGTCCGCGCGAACGGCTCGCTCGCGCCGTCCGGCGTCGTCATGCCGAGACGCCGACGGCATCGCGCCGGGCCGACCGCCCGGCGGCCGCATCCTCGTAGAGCGAGTTGATGTGGAGCACGACGCGGCTCCAGGCGAGCTGATGCGCGCGCTGCCATCCCTGCTTCACGATGTGCACGCGCAGCCGTTCATCGTCCGCCATGCGCAGAATCGCGTCGGCCAGCGATCGGTCGTCACCGGGCGGCACGAGGATGGCCGCGCCGACCGTCGCGTCGCGGTATCCCGGAATGTTGCTCGCCACGACCGGCCGACCGCTCGCCATCGCTTCGATCAGGACCACGCCGAAGCTCTCGCCGTGCGTGGAGGGGGCGCAGAACACGTCGCACCAGCGGTACATCTGGGCCAGCGACTCATCATCGAGCCGCCCGAAGAACCGGGCGCCGGCCCGATCGGCGAGCGCCTGAAACGGCCGCGGGTCGCCGTGGCCGACGATCCGGACCTGGATGTGGCGCCCGCGCCTCCGGATGAGCGCCGCCGCCGCAAGGAAGTGGCGGAGGCCCTTACGCGGCTCGTCGAACCGGCCGACGAACAGCAGGCGCAGCGGCCCGGGTTCCCGGGGTGCGGCCAGCATGTCGGGGTCGCGCGGGCTGTGCAGGTTCGCGAAGGTCGCCGAGTCGATGCCGTTGGGCACGACGTGGATCGGCCCGCAGAAGACGCCGCGGGCGAAATCGGCCGCGAGGCCGGAGACCGCGATGGCGCAGTTGATCCGCCGGAGCGGACGGGCCAGCACGCGGCGGGCCATCCGGGTGACGCAGGATTCCGACTCGGCGTAGGTATGGAACGTGGCGACGAGCGGGGCGTCCGAGTACTGCACCGCGTAGCGCGCCGGCCCGGGCACCCACGGTTCATGCACGTGCACGAGGTCGAAGTCGCCCTCCTCGAGATAGCGCTGCACGGCCCGCCTGGAGACGAGCAGGCCCACCCGGGCGCGCGACCCGTTCGCGCGGAGTGGGACGACACCCGGCAGACTGTCGCACCAGGGCGGCGTCGCCCCGCTGGCCGGCCCGAGCACCTGCGTCTCGTGTCCGAGGTGCCTCAGGGCGCGGGCGAGCGTGATCACGTGCCGGTTGACCCCGCCGTCGTGGGACAGGTCGTACGGTGTGACGAGGCAGATACGCATCGGCATGGGGATGGCGGCCAATCAGCTCTGTGACCCCTGCACAAGTCACATAAGGCTAAACCGAAACGGTCCGGCAATCCACCACCGTCTCGCGCGCCCGCACGGTCGCGCTGGCTCGGTGCTCCGCACGGTGGCGCGCCCAAGTGGCGCCGCGGCCTGCGCTTGCGAACGATTCTTCGACGACGGTCGAGCTGGTCGAGCCGCCCGGCGCCTCGCCGCCGTGCGCGGTGCCGGATCCGGTTCGCCGGCCTCCGCCCACCGGCGGCCGGACTCCATCATGGACAGCCGCGCATGAACGTCCGGTGACGGCCGCGGATGCGCGCGCACGGGCGACGGCCGGCGAGCGACGCCGGCGCGGGGCCCGGTCATGGCGGCCGCGATGTTCAGGAGCATCGTCGTTCCGCGGGTGAACGTCGACGCAGGAACGCCTGTCGACGGGAACGGCGGCGGGCGGCGCGTTGCTTCGGAGGCCGCCCTTCTGAACGCCGCGGGTACACTCGCCGCCCGGCGAGCGTGCGCCGGGTCGCCGGCCGATCCGCGGCCGACGACCCGGCTTCCTGCCACATCCGACGCGTGCCGCCGGCGCGGCTCACATCCCGCTGCCGGCCTGCACCGCGATGGTCCCCCCGCCGTAGAGCGCGTCGATGCCGTGCTGCTGCGCCAGGTGGTTGAAGGCCGCCACGTCGGTCTTCAGGAGGCCGTTGAACTGCGCCAGGTACCGATCCAGCTGCTGACGCTGCGCCGCGATCGCCGCCAGGGCGTCCGCGCGCGGCGCCAGATCGTATCCGGGCGAGAGCGAGAACATGTCCCGCGCCAGGACGTCATGGAACGCGGACAGGTAGTGCAGGCTGTCCTCGCTGCCCGGCTGCACCTTCACGTTGTAGACCGACGCCCTCATCGCCTCGATCTTCCGATCCAGCGCGCGGGCCAGGGCCAGCACCGCCTCGGTGGACGCCGGCACCGCCGCGGCCGGCTGGGTCGGCTGCAGCATCCTGATGACCGACCGCAGCTGCGCCTGCAGGCTGGTCAGCCGGTTCAGCATGACGTTGAGCGCCGACACCTCGTCGCGCACTTCGAGTCCGGCATGCGTGGTGGCGGCGAAGTTGGCCATGTTCGCCGGGAAGTCCGGATCGGGCTTGACCACCGCGGTCGTGGTCGCGGTCCGGCCTGCGGCGTCCACGGTCACCGTGTACGTCCCCGGGACGACGGGGGGGCCGGACGGGCGGAAGAAGAACGATCGCGGGGGCGCCTTCACGAAGTCCAGCGGCGTCGCCTGCGCGTAGGTCATGCCCCAGTTCACGCGGTTGATGCCCGCGTGCGCGGACCCGTAGAGCACGTCGACCACGTGGCCGTGCGCGTCGGTGACGGTGATCTTCACCGGCGTCTGATGCTGGCGCCGCTCCGCTGGCGTCGGCTGGAGGCTGCTCTTCAGGGAGTAGTCGATCATCACGCCGGTCGGCGGGTTCGGGGTCGTGAAGTTGCTCAGGCTCGGGAGGCGCTGCGGCTGCAGGTTGAGCATGTACGCCGGCAGCGAGGGGAAGAGGTGGAAGTCGCTGGCGAGAATCGCCGGCGTCTCGTCCTCGAGCGGCGTGATGTTGTCCAGCACGAACAGGCCGCGGCCGTGGGTGGCCACCAGCAGCGAGTGCGCGCGCGGGACGAACTGCACGTCGTACACGGTCACGGTCGGCAGGTTGCCCTCGAGCGGCTGCCAGTCGGCGCCGTCGTCGCGCGAGTAGAACAGGCCGGTGTCGGTGCCGACGACCAGGAATCCCTTGCGGGCGGGATCCTCGCGCACCACGCGCGCCGGTTCGTCGGACGGGAGGCCGGCGCTGATCGACGTCCACGTGCGCCCGTAGTCGTGCGTCTTGTAGACGTACGGGTGGTTGTTGTCGGTCTCGTGGAAATCGACCGCCACGTAGCAGGTGCCAGGGTCGAACGGTGAGACCTCGATCTGCTGGATGCGCCCCCAGGCCGGCAGGCCGTGCATGTTGGCGGTCACGTTGGTCCAGTGGGCCCCGCCGTCACGCGTCACCTGCACGAGGCCATCGTCGGTCCCCACCCAGATGGTCTTGGGATCGGTGCGGGAGACGCCGAACGAGAGGATGGTGTCGTAGGTCTCGGCCCCGCTGATGTCGTACTCGATGTCACCGCCGCTGGTGGCCTGCTTGGCCTTGTCGTTGCGCGTCAGGTCGGGGCTGATCGCCGTCCAGTGCAGCCCGCCGTCCGTGCTCTTGAACAGCGCGTCGCCGGCGATGTAGACGGTGTTGGGATCGGTGGCCGACACCTCGATGGGCGAGGTCCAGTTGAAACGGTACTTCAGATCGGCCGGCGCTTCCTCTTCCACGCCCGGCAGGTACGGCCTCACCGAGCGGGCGGTGTGCGTCTTGAGATCGAGCCGGCGGATGGAGCCGTTCTGCGAATCCGCATAGATGATGTCGGGATCGCTCGGGGCGGGCACCGCGTACTGGCCGTCGCCACCGGCGACCGTGAACCAGTCGTTTCCGGTGATGGCAAAGCCGCTGCGGCTCGGGCCGCACCAGGCGTTGTTGTCCTGCAGACCGCCGCAGACGTCGAAGGCGACCTTGTTGTCCGCCGCCACCTGATAGAACTGCTCGATCGGCAGGTCGGCCAGGAAGCGCCAGTGCCGTCCGGCGTCCAGCGACATCACGACACCGCCGTCGTTGCCCTCGATGATGCGGTCCGGGTTGCGCGGATCGATCCACATCGTGTGGTTGTCGGGATGCACCCCCTGGCCGATGCGCGTGATCGTGCGTCCGCCGTCGCGCGTCTCCCACAGGCCGGAGTCGAGGAAATAGACGCGGTTGGCGTCGTCGGGCGACACGACCATCCGGGAGAAATACCAGGGCCGATCGTCGATGGAGTGATTGTTGTTGAGCATGTGCCAGTGGGTGCCCAGGTCGTTCGTCACCCACAGGCGGCCCTTGTGCGCCTCGATCAGCGCGTACACGCGCTGCGGGTCGCTCGGCGCGACCGCGAGGCCGATCCGCCCCAGTGGTCCCTTCGGCAGCCCCTGCTCGAGCCGGGTCCACGTCGTGCCGCCGTCGGTCGAGCGGTAAATCCCGCTGCCCGGCCCGCCGTCGTCGAAGCCCCACGGGTGGCGCACCGCCTGCCACATGGCGGCGAACAGCACCATCGGATTGCCCGGCTCCATCTCCAGATCGGCCACGCCGGTCTGATCGTTGACGTGCAGCACCTGCTGCCAGGTCTTGCCGCCGTCCATCGTCCGGTAGACGCCGCGCGTCGCGTTCGGGCCCCACGCGTGCCCGAAGACGCCGACCCATACCTCGTTGGCGTCCTGCGGGTTGATCACGATGCTGGAGATCTGGCCGGCGTCGGCCAGGCCCATGAACCTCCAGGTCGCGCCGCCGTCGGGCGAGAAGTACACGCCGTGGCCGGTAATTACGTCGCTGCGGATGTTGGCCTCACCCGTCCCGACCCACACCAGGTTGGGATTCGACGGGGCCAGGGCGATGGCGCCGATCGAGGTGACCGGCTCCTTCGCGAAGATCGCCTTCCAGGAATAACCGCCGTCCGTGCTCTTCCAGACGCCGCCGCCGGCGGCGCCGACGTAATAGATCGAAGGATTGCCGGGCACCCCCACGACGGCGGCGACGCGTCCGCCCGCGATCGCCGGGCCCAGATTCCGGAACTTCAACGCGCCGAGTCCGTCGGCAGGCGAGGCGCCGGCGGCCTGCGCGCGCGCCGGCGCGGCCGCGACCAGCCCCAGCATCACCAGCGCGAGCGCGGGCCACAGCGTCCGCGCCGCAGCGCGGACGCGAAACAGGAACGAACGCCTTTCGGAAGGCGACGAGGGATTGTCTGAACTCATAACTGTGTCTCCTGAGAACCGCCACCCGGCACGTCGAGAACGAATCCCGGCTGAGCGCGTGCACGACAGGCCGCGTTTCCGGCCGCCGGCTTCGCCCGCCCCGGCGGGACAGGGCGCCCTCCACGTGGAGGACCGGGTCGATCGCCGCGGGGTCACACGCCGGCAGCGGGTCCCAGCCGGCGAGGCGGCGCGGTGGCCTGAGTGCGGAGCGGCAGGTGGATTCGCCTCCACACTCCGTTGCAGAGCTTGGTGTCTCGTCTCGAACTCGTTGCGCAGCGTGAATGTACTTCACCACCGACCCGGGAGACAACGGCCGATCACGCACGGAAGCCCAGCCATTCGGTCGGCGCTCTTCGTGCGCACCGTCGCTGTCCGGCCGCTCCCGCGCGACGAACTGAGGCAGATTGTGGCCGCGATGAATCGCGCCGGCGGAGGTGCTGCAGACGGTCGCGGGGATGAGTGAGCGGCGCGACGGCTGGTGCGACGACGCGTGCGGCGGGACGTCGGGGCTGCGCATCACGCCCACGTCCCGCCCGCCCGCGGTGCCGAATCCCGACTACGCTTTCTTCTTCGCCTTCTTCTTCTCTTTCTTCATCGACGTGCCTTTGGACATCGCGACCTCCATGAACCCCGCACGAGGCAGGGATGGGCCGATGATAACAGCGAATCCGCTCCGGATACATCCCCGTCCGCCCCTCCGGTCGGCGGCGAGGCCACGCCGGACGTGCGGCGTCGCCGGCGTGGAACGAGCTCCGCGTCAGGACCGTCGGATGAACGTGCCGTCCTGAAGCTCGGCGTAGGCCTGCTCCAGTTCGGCCTGTGTGTTCATCACGATCGGGCCGTACCAGGCGACCGGTTCCTCGATCGGCCGGCCCGAGACCAGCAGGAAGCGGAGGCCGGCGTCCCCGGCCTGCACCGTGATTTCGTCGCCGCTGTCGAACAGGACGAGCGAGCGGTTGCCGGCCTGGTCCGGCTCCTCCGGTCCCGCGTCCTCGCCCTGTCCGACCGCTTCGGTCTGAACGGGCCTGGGCGGTGCGGCGTCGCGGAACGTCCCCGTGCCGTCGAACACGTACGCGAAGGCGTGTCGCGACGATTCCACCGGCAAGGTCCGACGCCGGCCGGCCGGGATGAAGACATCGAGGTAGCGCGGGTCGGCCGCCACGCCCTCGACCGGCCCGGTCTTTCCCCAGAACGATCCGCACACGATGCGCACCCGCGTCCCGTCATCGTCGATCACCTCGGGGACGTCGCGCGCGGGGACATCCTGGTAGCGGGGAGCGGTCATCTTGAGCGCGGCCGGCAGGTTCGCCCAGAGCTGGAAGCCGTGCATCCGCCCGTGCGGGTCGCCCTTCGGCATCTCCTGATGCAGGATGCCGCGGCCGGCCGTCATCCACTGCACGTCGCCCGCCCCCATGACGCCACGGTTGCCGAGGCTGTCGCCATGCTCGACCGACCCGGCGAGGACGTAGGTGATCGTTTCGATCCCCCGGTGCGGGTGCCAGGGGAAGCCGGCGAGATAATCGGCCGGGTGCTCGTTGCGGAAATCATCGAGGAGGAGGAAGGGATCGAACTCCCCGGTCTGCCCGAACCCGAAGGCCCGGCGCAGCTTCACGCCCGCTCCCTCGAGCGTCGGCTTGGCCTGGATGATCCGCCGAATCGGTCGTATCGACATGATGCCTTCCTCTATTACTCCTAGTACTCCGCGAACGCGTCATCCGGATAGCAGTAGAGCCAGCGTTCCCCGGACTCGGCGGACGCGATGACCGGGTGGCCGGACGCGTGCGCATGCTTGCTGGCGTGGCGGTTCGGCGAGGAATCGCAGCAGAGCGTGACGCCGCAGCGCTGGCACGTGCGCAGATGGACCCACTGCGCGCCGAGCTTCACGCACTCCTCGCACTCCTGGCGGCGGGGATGCTTGATCGTGTCGATCGCCTGGATGTGGGCGCAGACGGCTGCCATGGCTCCTCCTTGGATCGTCCGACACTCCATGGTACCCCGGCCGGGGGGCCGGAGTGCAGGGGCGACCGACCCGCCCGCTCGGTTCCGGCACGCTTCGGCGGTATCATGGACCGGGGCCGGCGCGGTGACGTCCGGCCGGTGCGCGCGCAGCGGCATCCGCCGCCTGCGCCCCGGGGAGACTGGACCATGAAGATTCCGACGCTGACACCCGCGCGCGTGACGATCTGGCTGGTTGCTGCGGCCGTGAGCGGACTGATGGTCCGCTCCGGGCACGCGGACGATCTGGCCGCGGGGCCCCGGCAGCAGACCAAGTCTGCTTCGTCCCTGACGACGCTGGCCGCGCCGTCGCCTGCCTCGAAGCAGCCCTGGCATCCCTGGCTGAAGCCGCATCCGCAGAAGAATCTGCCGCCGCTGGTGCTGCCGAAGTTCCAGTTGACGCGCAGCAAGGCGGAAGTGCGGGAGCTGTATAAGTTTGCCGCGGAACATCCTGAGGTCCTGAACTACGTCCCCTGCTACTGCGGGTGCCAGCGGGACGGCCACCACTCGAATGAAGACTGCTTCGTGAAGTCGCGGGCGAAGGACGGGGATGTCACGGCGTGGACCGACCACGCGATGATGTGTCCGATGTGTCTGGCGATTGCGGAGCGGGCGATGCGGATGTCCGACGCGGGCAGTTCGATTCAGGCGATTCGCGCGAGCGTCAAAAAGACCTTCGATCATACGGGCGATCGGACGCCGACGCCGGCGCCGCCGGGGAAAAATGGCGGTCGCTGAGCGATTGTGCTTGACTTCACGCATTTGGCGCAGAAAGGCCCAATGCGATGGCCGTGACTATGACTAAGTCATTTATATTCTGTCTGATATAGACCGTTCTCGGTTGTCGGCCCCTGCCAGATTCCTCTCCGGACACCGCTCGATCGCCATCACGCCCAAGCTCGTCCGTTAGTCCCTGAGCGTGAAGATGTTAGACAATTTCGGCGCGAAACAGGCGGCTTCGTCACAAGAAAGGCAGCCCATGCATATAAGTACATGTCTCATAGGCACTTATGCTGATACAACTGAAGACAATCGATTACGACAAAGTGCAAGAAATGGCCGTCATTTCTGACGATTTTCCTTATACTGGCCACTCATAAAGATCGTCAGAGGGGTGACGGGGGATACGGAATGACGAAATTCACGTTCAGGATTTTTGGGACCGCCGTTCTGGCACTCGGCCTGAGCCTGAGTCTCGCCGCCCAGAGTGGGCCGGCTGGCCAGGCGGCTGTGGCACCGGCCGCGCCGGCGGCGGCGCCGGCGGGCGGGGCGATGCCGGTCGCCCAGCAGAATGCCCTGGTCCAGCAGTACTGCGTCGGCTGCCACGACGATCTGCAGATGACGGGCGGGTTGTCGCTCGAGCATTTTGACGCGGCGCATCCGAACCCGACGGTCGTGGCGATGATGGTCGGCAAGTTGAAGGGCGGGGCGATGCCGCCGAAGAACATGCCGCGGCCGAACGCCGGGACGCTCTACATGCTGATCGGCGCCC
>DATLRO010000126.1:0-53661 GCA_035534615.1 Vicinamibacterales bacterium | reverse complement strand
AGCGGGCGGTGGGGGTGTCCGCACCGCATCGGCATGTGACCGGCCGGCATGCGACCGGCCGGCATCCTGCCCATCGGCAGACCGTGTGTGCCGGCCTCCTGGCAGACCGTCATCCCGGCCGCCCGCTCGCAGTTGAGCAGGCAGAACGAGGAGGTGACCGGCAGCAGCGCGATCACGACCACGAGCGCAGCAATCAGACAGAGCGCCCGGCGCATCCAGCACTTATAGCATGGAATCCAGGCCGGGTATGACGGGCGACGTACACCGTGAGATGCGCTGAGCGCCCGACCGCTCGAGCGAGGCCGAGCTGAAGCTCGGCGCTACGAAGACCCCGCGAGCGGCCGAGCCCCGAGCACTGAGCACTGAGCCCCGAGCCCCGAGCCATTCACTCTCTCTGAAACAGCACGCCCGGCGCCAGCTTCCACTCGGGGTCGAGCGCCTGCTTGACGGCGCGCATCTCCGCGAGCCCCTGCGGCCCGTAGAACTCGCGCAGGAGCGCCTGTTTCACCGGATTGCGGCCCACGCCGTGTTCGGCGAGCGGACAGCCGCCCAGCCGGGCGACCTCGCGCCCGAAGTCGAGGATGGCCGCCTTGCCCGCCTCGACGTCGGCGTAGCTGTGCGGGATGACGTTGGGGTGCACGTTGCCGTCCGAGATGTGGCCCCAGATGGCGTAATCGAGGCCGCGGCGGGCGAAGCCGTCGCGGTACACGGCCATCATTTCCTCGAATCGATCGAACGGCACGATCATGTCGGCCGCCGTCTTTTCGATCCGGCCGTCGATCGTCTGTTTCGCGCGGCCGACGCGGGCGTTGACGGCGGCCGGCACCGCCTCGCGCAGCGCGAACAGCTGGGCCGCGCGCGCCTCGTCGCCCGGCACGGCCACTTCGGTCTCGTCCAGCACCGCTGCCTCGTCCAGCAGGCGGCAGAACCGGATGAGCGGCGTGTCGGGGGCGTCGGGCGCGCGCGCGAGGCCGATCTGGTCGAACGCGGTCGCCGCGTCGACGCCGGCCGGCAGCTCGAGCTGCACGAGCAGCGCCAGCGCCGCGTCGGCCGGCAGCGCGACGCCGAGCCGGCGGTCGGCCCCGTCCTCGTGCACGAGCTGAATGCTGCGGCGGTCGAGATGCTCGATGGCGGAGACGTCCAGGCCGTGCGGATCGCCGGTCTCGCGCGTCTGCAGCGAGGCGGCGCGCAGCCGGCGAACCGTCGCGATGCCGAGCCGCTCGTCGCGGAAGGGGACGAGCGCCACGCAGACGGCCGGCCGCCGCGGCAGCACGCGCAGTGTCACCTCGGTGATGACGCCGAGCGTGCCTTCCGCGCCGATGAACAGATCGATCAGGTCCATCCCCGGCGCCGCGAAGTAGCCGGCCGAGCACTTCGGCACGTCCGGCATCCGGTACGTCGGCACGGGGACGCGCACGACGCCGCGGCAGCCGGTCTCGATCGTGAAGAAGCCGTCGGGGTGCGCCGTCACCTCGCCGCGGACGAGGTCGAGCACTTCGCCGCACGCCAGCACGACGGTCAGGGCCTGCACCCAGTGACGCGTGCTGCCGTACTTGAAGGTGGCGGCGCCGGCGGCGTTGGTCGCCACGGTGCCGCCGACCCGTGCGCCGTCGTAGGTCGGCACCGGGGGATAACAGCGGTTGGAGGCCGCCAGCACGCGGTTGAGCGCGGCCAGCGGCACGCCGGCCTGGACGCGGACGGTGCCGGGACCGGTTCCCAGAATGGCCGTGGCGTGCGAGGTGGCCAGCAGCAGTTCGCCCATCGGCGTGGCGGCGCCCGTCAGCGACGATTGCTCGCCGATCGGCAGCACGGCCGCCGCCGACGCCAGGGCGGCGGCGACGTCCGCCTCGGTCGTCACGAAGGCGACGCCGGCGGCGTGGCCTCCGGGATAATGCGCGGCGTCCTCCAGCAGCCCGCGGACGATGTCGGGGTCGGTGCGGACGGACGTGGTGACGACGCCGCGGGGCGCGCGCGTGGTGGTGTGCCAGGTCGGCATTGGTTGAGTCGGACGGCGCCGCCGGCCGGCGCGGCCCGTGCGCCTATGGTAAACGCTCACGCGTCCGCCGCGACGACCGGTTCCGGCCGGCCGGGCGCTCCGGACCGGATGCTATACTCGGCACGTGAAATTTGCTCCGGAATACGTGACGTACGTCCTCAACGAGCATTTCGAGGACGCCAAGGAGCTGTTTCTGGCGCCGCTGCTGGCGATTCACCACGCGCACCTGGTGATGCTGGCCGCGCAGGGGATCGTGTCGCCCGCCGACGCCGCCGCGATTCGCGCCGCGATCGACGCCGTGTCGCCCGCCGACGTGCGCCGTGCCGCCTACGACGGCACCTGCGAGGATCTCTTCTTCTACATCGACGGCCTGCTCGTCGCGACGTGCGGCGAGGAGGTGGCCGGGCGCCTGCACACGGCCCGCAGCCGCAACGACATCGACATGACGATGTACCGGATGCGGCAGCGGGAGTTCGTGCTCGGCCTGTTCGGCGCCGCCCGCGATCTGCGCCGCGTGCTGCTCGACACGGCCGCCCGGCACCACGGCACGGTCTTCGCCGTGCACACGCATACGCAGCGGGCGCAGCCGACCACGGTCGCCCATTACCTGCTCGCGGTCGTCGAACAGCTCGAGCGCGACGCGGTCCGGCTGCGCGCGGCGTACGAGACGACGAACCGGTCGCCGCTCGGCGCGTGCGCCATCACCGGCACCGGCTTTCCGATCGACCGCGACCTGACGAGCGATCTCCTCGGCTTCGCCGGTCCCACCGGCAACACCTACGGCAGCATCGCCACCGTCGACTACCTGCTCGAGAGCACGTCGGCGTCGGCGGTCCTGCTGACCGGCCTCGGCCGGTTCGTCCAGGACCTCCTGCTGTGGGGAACGTCGGAGTTCGACTACGTCCGGTTCGGCGACGGGTTCGTCCAGACGAGCAGTATCATGCCGCAGAAGCGGAACCCGGTCGCGATCGAGCACGCCCGCGCGATCGGCAGCAAGGCGCTCGGCCAGGCGTCGGCCATCGTCCTGGCGGTGCACAACACCCCGTTCGGCGACATCGTCGACACCGAGGACGACCTGCAGCCGCTCGTCTTCTCGATGTTCCGCGACGCGACGCGCACCGTGAAGCTGGTGGCCGCGGCCATGCGCACGGCCGACTTCGACGCCGCCCGCCTCGAAGCGCGCGCCGGCGAGGGCTGGACGACGCTGACCGAACTGGCCGACACGCTCACGCGCGAGCACGGAGTGCCGTTCCGGACGGCGCACGCCATCGCCGCGCGCGTCGCCCGCAGCGCCGGGCCGGCGTCGCCGGACGAGGTGGCGGCCGCGCTCGCCCTGGCGTCCCTGGAGCTGCTGGGCCGGCCGGTCGAGTATCCGCCCGCGGCGCTGGCCGGCCTGCTCAGCCCGCGCCGGTTCGTCGAGGTGCGGGCGACGCACGGCGGGCCGGCGCCGTCGGAGACGAGGCGCGCGGCCGGCGCGTCGCGCGACAGGCTGGAGGCCGACGACCGCTGGTGGACCGGGGCGCGCGATCGCCTCGCGGCGGCGGAAGGCCGGCTGCGGCAGCGCAGCGACGCGCTGTAGCGCGCGGCCGGGCGTCCGCGGGCGGCGCCGGGGCGGGCGGATCCCGTGGGGCGCGAGGAGGGCGAGGTGCGGCATGAGTGACGGGCGGGCGACGCGCGACGGCGACGCGTCGATGACGCGTACGTACGTGCTGGTCGTCCTTCTGGAGATCCTCGTCCTGCTGGGCCTGTGGCTCGCCGGCCGCTATTTCGGGATCTGAGGGGGGCCGATGCACATCGTCGACTGGGCCATCGTCGGCCTGTATCTCGTCTGGATCATCTACGACGGCCTCAAGCGGACCAAGGGCAGCGATCGGATCGAAGGGTATTTCCTGGCCAACCGGTCGCTGCCGTGGTGGGCGGTCGGGCTGTCGGTGATGGCGACGCAGCTCAGCGCCATCACGATCGTCGGGACGACCGGGCAGGGGTACGCGGACGGGATGAGCTTCGTCCAGTTCTACTTCGGCCTGCCGATCGCGATGATCATCCTGTCGCTGACCGTCGTGCCGTTCTTCCATCGCGCCAAGGTCTACACCGCGTACGAGTACCTGGAGAAGCGGTTCGACGCGAAGACGCGGGCGCTGGCGGCCTCCCTGTTCCTGGTGCTGCGCGCGCTGTCGTGCGGCACGATCATTTCGGCCCCGGCCATCATTCTGTCGATCGTGCTCGGCTGGAATCTGACGGCGACCGTCGCCGCGATCGGCCTGCCGACCGTGCTGTACACGATGTTCGGCGGCGTCCAGGCGGTGACCTGGACCGACGTGAAGCAGATTGCGGTCGTGATTGCGGGGATGCTGGCGGCGGTCGTCGTGCTGGTCGTCGGCATCAGCCACCACGTCGGCGTGAGCGAGGCGCTGCACCTGGCGGGCGCCACCGGCCGGATGCAGTCGCTCGATTTCCACTTCAACCTGCGCGACACCTACACGTTCTGGTCCGGCACCATCGGCGGGCTGTTCCTGATGCTGTCGTACTTCGGCTGCGACCAGAGCCAGGTGCAGCGGTACCTCACGGCGAAGTCGGTGCAGGAAGGGCGCGAGTCGCTCATGGTGAGCGCCTTCGCGAAGATCCCGCTCCAGGCCCTGGTCCTGCTCACGGGCGTGCTCGTCTTCGTGTTCTACCTGTTCCAGACGCCGCCGCTGCTCTTCAACCCCGTGCACGAGGATCAGATCCGCCGGAGCGCGCAGGCCGGCGCCTATCACGACCTCGAGACCGAGTTCGCCCGGAACGTCAGCGCCCGGCGGACGGCGGCCCTCGCGGCGGCCGCGGCGCGGGATCGGGGCGATGCCGCGCGCGCGCACGACGCCGAGCAGGCCTTCCTCGCGGCCGACGCGCGGGTGCGGACGGCCCGGCAGCAGGCGGTGGGCATCCTCAAGCAGGCGACCGGCGACCAGGAATACACCGACGTGAACTACGTCTTCCCGACGTTCGTGGTGACGAGCATGCCGATCGGCCTCGTGGGCCTGATGATCGCCGCGATCTTCGCCGCCGCCATGTCGGCGAGCGCCGGCGAGCTGAACTCGCTGGCGACGACGAGCGTCATCGACATCTACCGGCGGCACGTGAACACGTCGGCCTCGGATCGCCACTACCTCCTCGTGTCGAAACTGGCCACCGGCGTGTGGGGCCTGTTCGCCTGTGTCGTCGCCGTGTACGCGGTCAATCTCGGGTCGCTCATCGAGGTGGTCAACAAGTTCGGGTCGTACTTCTACGGCTCGCTGCTCGGCGTGTTCGTACTGGCGATCGGCACGAAGCGGGCGACCGGCCGCGGCGCGTTCTGGGGCCTGATCATGGGCATGCTGGCGGTCGGCGCGGTCGGATTCGGCACCGACGTCTCCTACCTCTGGTACAACGTTGTCGGCGTCGTGGTCGTCACGGTCGTCGGGATGGTCCTGAGCTATACCGACCGCGCGCCGGCGCCGACTGCGGCAACGTGACACGGCGGCCGACCGGCACTGGCCGCGCGCTATAATTCCGTCTGTCGCGTCCGGCACGACATTCAGCGAGGATGGAGAACGCGTGGCGACCGGAACCCTCAGCGTGGCGCTGATCAGCGACGTCTTCCACGAGGCGGACGCCGCGGAGCGCCTCCGGGCGCGGCTCGCGGAGGCCGCGGCGCGAGGCGCCGCGCTGGCGGTGCTGCCGGAGCTGCCGCTGAACCCCTGGGCGCCCGCCACGGCGACCGCGCGCGACGAGGATGCGGAGGCGCCCGGCGGGCCGCGCCACCAGCGGCTGGCGGAGGCGGCGCGGGCGGCCGGCATCGGCCTGGTCGGAGGGGCGATCGTGCGGGACCCCGGAACCGGCCGGCGGTACAACACGGCGCTGGTGTTCGACGCGTCCGGCACGCTGCGCGCCGCCTGTCGCAAGCTGCACATCCCCGAAGAGCCGGGATTCTGGGAAACGTCGCACTACGAGGGCGGCACGGAGATGCCGTCGATGATCGACGCGTTCGGGGTGCCGGTCGGCGTGCAGATCTGCTCCGACATCAACCGCCCGGAAGGGTCGCACCTGCTGGGCGGCCTGGGGGCCGAGGCGATTCTGGCGCCCCGCGCGACCGAGCGGGCCACCTACGATCGGTGGCGGGTCGTCTTCGTGGCCAACGCGCTGACCAGCGCCGCCTACGTGCTGTCGGTGAACCGCCCGGCGCCCGAGCAGGACGTGCTGCTCGGCGGGCCGTCGATCGCGGTGGCGCCGGACGGCGACGTGCTGGTGGAGACGACCGAGCCGGTCGCCCTCGTCACCCTCGAACGGGCGCGGGCGGCGCGGGCGCGGCGCGCGTATCCGGGCTATCTGCCGGTGCGCGCGGACCTGTATGCGGAAGGCTGGCGGCGGCTCGCGCACGGCCGGCAGGCGCAGCCGGCGCGGTGAGCCACGGCGCGCCGGAAGACTGGACGCATCGTTCAACGGGGGGCGATTACATGAAGGATCTGGCTGCGCACAGCATCGAGCTCGAACGCGAGAAAGTGAAGTTCCTGCAGGAGATGACCAGGAAATACGACCTGGCCGACATCGGCAAGGCGGTCCGGTGCCTGGTGAACTACGCGCGGGAGAACCCCGACAAGCTGGACGATATCTTCGCCGAAGTGCGCTGTCTCGACTGCTGACGCTCGAGGAACGGGTCCGGGCCGGGCGGCCGTCTCCGCCCCGGCCCGCCGTCGCCACCCACCAATTTCGTAATCTTTCGCACGGACCGGTCATGCCCCGCTTCCACATCCCGGCTGTCTGAGATAGATTATCCTCCTCAAGATCAAGCGGTTGGCGCTGACCCGGCTCCGGGAACACGCCTTGCTCGGCATCAGCCCACGGAACCAGTCTGCCGTCCGGCCCGGCGGGTGCCAAGGCTGTGCACATGCCCCGACCTCACCGATCCAACGCCGCCGGGTTCACCCTCACCGAGCTGATGGTGGTGATTGCCATCATGGGGATCACCACGGCCATGGCCGTGTTCCAGGCGCAGGTGTCGCTGCCGGCGATCCACGCGGACGGGGGCATGCAGGTCGTCATGGCCCAGCTCAACAGCGCGCGCGCGCTGGCGATCAGCCAGCGACGGAACATCGAGGTGAACTTCATCGCGCCGAACGAGATTCAGCTGGTGCGGCAGGAGGTGCCGGCCGGCACGACGGTGCTGAGCCTGGTGCCGCTCGAGAGTGGCGTGCAGTTCATGCAGTTTCCCGGGGTGCCTGACACGCCGGACGCCTTCGGCGACGCGTCGGCGGTCGATTTCGGCAACGCCACGTCGATGATGTTCACGAGCGACGGCACCTTCATCGATCAGACGGGAACGCCGCTGAACGGCACGGTCTTCCTGGGGATTCCGCACGCGGCGGGCTCGGTGCGTGCCGTGACGGTGCTCGGTTCGACCGGCCGGGTCAGCGGGTACAAGTGGAACGGCGTCCAGTGGGGGCAATGATGACGCCGGCGGTGCGGACGGATCGCGGCTTCTCGCTCATCGAAACGATGATCGCGATGGGCATTCTGGCCGTCGGCCTGCTCGGCGCGGCCGGCGTGCTCACGGCCGGCATGAAGCGGCTCGCGGGCTCGCCGGCGCAGGTGATTGCGACGCAGAAGGCGGCGGAGGCGATCGAGAGCGTGTTCGCGGCGCGCGACTCGCACGTGCTGACCTGGGCGCAGATCCGGAACGTGAAGGGGGCGTCGGGGGCCGACGGCGGCGTCTTTCTGGACGGCCCGCAGCCGCTGCGCACGCCCGGCCCGGACGGGCTGGTGAACACGGCGGACGACGGGCCGATCGAGACGGTGACGAATCCTGGGCCGGACGGGCGTTTCGGCACGGCGGACGATCAGCAGATTCCGCTCACCAGCTACACGCGCGAGATCCAGATCCGCGACGTCGAGCCCGACCTGCGCCAGATCACGGTCATCGTCACGTACCAGGACGGCACGGGGCAGCGGCAGTACGTGCTGACGTCGTACATCTCGAACTACTCCTGAGGCCATGGTGGCTGAGACCCCGGACCGCGAACGCGGCTTCACGCTCATCGAGCTGCTGATCAGCATGACCATCGTGCTGCTCGTGCTCGGCGCGTCGCTGACGACGTTCACCAGCGCGCTGAAGGTGAACGCCGCCGGCACGGAGCTCGGCGACGCCAGCCAGAACCTGCGGGCCGGCACCGACCTGATGGTGCGCGATCTGCTGCAGACCGGCGCGGGCATTCCGACCGGCGGCATTCCGATTCCGTCGGGTGCCGGCGCGACGCCGCTCGACCGGCCCGGCGTGCCGGGCACGGCGCCCAAGTTCAACCCGGCGCTCGACGTCCTGCCGGCCATCACGCCCGGCATGGGCCTGGGCTCGACGGTCAACGGCCAGGCGACGGACGAGGTGACCCTGCTGTACGCCGACAGCTCGCTGCCGCTCGACCAGACGCCGTTGACGGCGATTGCGTCGGACGGATCGAGCATGACGGTCGATCCGGGGACGCCGATCACCGATGCGGACAGCGGCATCAAGGTCGGCGATCTCATCATGTTCAGCAATGCGATCGGCAACGCCATTCAGATGGTGACCCGCGTGAGCGGCGGCCAGACGGTGTACTTCGACGCCGGCGATCCGATGAACCTGAACCAGCGCGGCGCGGCGCAGGGAACGATCATGCAGCTCCAGAGCAGTCCCGGGGTGTTTCCCCCGACGACGGCGACGCGCATCGACATGATCACGTTCTACGTGGATCAGACGACGACTCCGGGCGAGCCGCGGCTCGTGCGCCAGGTGGACTTCGGCCCGCCGCTGGCCCTGGCGGGCGTGGTCGAGGACCTGCAGATCTCGTACAACCTGGTCGACGGCGTCACGAACCCGACCGACGTGAAGAGCCCGGTGGCGCCCAACACGCCGAACCAGATCCGATCGATCAACCTCCAGATCGGCGTCAGGTCGGAGGACAAGGTCGCGCCGCTGAACGACTACCTGCGGGCGTACCTGAACACCCAGATCACCGTCCGCAACCTGGCGTACGTCGATCGGTACCAGTAGGGAGCGCAGAGAACGATCATGGCACCACAGGGGTCTTCGTCGGAACGCGGGGTGGCGCTCATCACGACGCTGCTCGTGCTGATGCTGGTGTCGTCGCTGCTCGTCGGGTTCACGGCGGTCGTGGTGAGCGACCAGCAGAACCGGGGGATCGACGAGGACCGGACGCAGGCGTTCTATGCCGCCCAGGGCGGGCTGGAGAAGCTGACCGCCGACCTCGGCAACCTGTTCTCGACCGACGTGGCGCCCAGCCAGGCGCAGATCGACGGCGTGATGAACAACCCGCCGGTCCTCCCGGGCGTCACCTACCAGGCGGCCGGCGGCGGGTCGGGCTACACCATCACCTACACCGCCGACGCGAATGGCAATCCGGTTTCGCAGAACCGGACGATCCTCTCGGGGCCGTACCAGGGGCTCATCGGCCTCATCACGCCCTACCAGATGGACGTGACGGCCCGGACGGTGCGCGGCAGCGAAGTCCACCTCACGCGGACCCTGCAGACGGTCGCCATCCCGGTCTTCCAGTTCGGCACGTTCTCGGACACCGACCTCAGCTTCTTCGCCGGCCCCAGCTTCAACTTCGGGGGCCGCGTGCACACCAACGGCAACCTGTTCCTGGCCGAGGGCAACGGCAACACGCTGACGCTGTCGGACAACGTCACGGCGGTCGGCGAGGTGATCCGGACGAACCTGTCGAACGGCTGGCCGACCAGCAGCAACTACACCGGCACGGTGAACGTCCTCACGTCGCCCGGCGCGTACCGCGCGCTGAAGACGACGGAGGGGAGCCTCGTCGGCACCCTCGGGTCGGCGCTCAACGAGCCGACCTGGACGAACCTCTCCCTGGGGACCTACAACGGCAACATCCGGAACGGCCGGACGGGGGCGACCACGCTCAACCTGCCGCTCATCACGGTCGGCGGCCAGACGACCGACCTCATCCGCCGGCCGGCCTCCTCGACGGAGAACGTGACGAACCCGACGCTGTTCCAGCAGCGCTACTTCAGCATGGCCAGCCTGCGGATCCTGCTGTCGGACAACCCGAACGACATCACGTCGCTGCCGACCGTGACCCAGACGCCGCCGGTCTCCCTGGGGAACCTGGCGCTGAATCCGATCAGCGGGTACACGGTGGATGCCAACCATCCGCCGCTGGCGATCTCGTCGGGCGTGACGACGGACGGCTATCGGTCGCCGGCCGGCACGCCGCTGCTGGGCGGGTACCTGAAGATCGAGAAGCAGGACGTCAACGGCGTCTGGAGCGACGTCACCGCGGACATCCTCAGTCTCGGGATCGCCGGCAAGAACCTGTCGAACGGCGCGTGCACGGATCCGAATCCCGACGCGGTGCTCCGGTTCGAGCGCCTGCGGGACGTGCCGTCGACCGCCCCCGGCAACGCGTGCGGCAACGGCAGCACGGTGGCGACCGACTACTGGCCCGACCTGCTGTTCGACCCGCGCGAGGGCGACCTCCGCGACAGCAATTCGACGAGCAGCAAGAACGTGTACCTCGGCGGCGTGATGGGCTACGTGGAGCTCGACGTGCGGAACCTGTCGCGCTGGTTCGAGGGCCAGATCGGGACGGAAGGCACCAACGCGATGAACCAGACCGGCTACGTCGTCTACTTTTCCGATCGGCGCAACAACCATGACGCCTCGGGGAACGAGACCGGCGAGTACGGCTTCGAGGATTTCGTCAACCCCGCGTCGCCGTCCGGCACGCCGAACGGCATCCTGGACCCGGGCGAAGACGTGAACGGCAACGGGGTGCTGGACACGTACGGCGAGGTGCCGACCGTGCCGCCCGGCGGGATGTCACCGCTCGACGCGACGGCGACGCCGTGGACGGCCGTCACGCCGCAGATCGCGGAGGTGAACAGCCCGATCTTCTTCCGGCGCGCGCTGAAAGTGACCGACGGCGCGCTCGGCAACATCATCGCGCCCGGCCTGACGATCGCCGCCGAGAACCCGGTGTACCTGCAGGGCGACTGGAACGCGGCCGGGTCGTTCGGCAATCCGCACGTCGCGACGTCGATCATCGCCGACGCGCTGACGCTGCTGTCGAACGCCTGGAACGACGAGAAATCGTTCGCGTCGCCGCAGAATCCGTCCGGGCGCCAGGCGTCGACGACCTGGTACCGCCTGGCGGTGATCGCCGGCAAGGGAATGTCGTTCCCGCAGCCGACGTGGGGCGCCGCGCAGGACTTCGGCACCGACGGCGGCGTGCACAACTTCCTGCGCTACATCGAGAGCTGGTCGGGACAGACGCTGAACTATCGCGGCGCCATGGCGAGCTTCTTCTACAGCCAGCAGGCGGTCGGCACCTACAAGTGCTGCAACAACGTCTACAGTCCGCCGACCCGCGCCTACAACTTCGACACCGACTTCCTGACGCCCTCGCTGCTGCCGCCGCGGACGCCGGTCTTCCGCGACGTCAACGTCCTCGGGTTCACCCAGGTCATCGCACCCGGCAAGTAGGATCCGGGTCTCGGGTGCTCAGGCGTTCCCGAGCCGCGAGGGCCCGAGCCCCGAGTGGCCGGGCTGAAGCCCGGCGCTACGACGACCCCGCGGGTCTCCGAGCCCCGAGCCCCAAGCCCCTACCGCCGCGGCACCGTGCCGCCTCCGCTCGAGGCGCCGATCGGGTCGCCGGGCGGCGTCGGCAGCGGCGCGGTCGGCTGATAGACGGCCGCCGGCCGGTGGAGGAATCGCTCGATGTCGTCGCGCGTCGCGCTGCGGAACGCGATCGTCATCGGGCCGGCGCCGGCCGGGGCGGTCTTCAGCCGATTGGCCAGCTGGCGCAGCCCCTGGGCGGCGACGGCCCGCACCTGCGACGAGGCCTCACGATTCGCCGCCAGCTCCATCAACTGCTGCACGACGACGTGCTGGACGGCCCTGGCGACCACCGCCTGCGAGCCGTTCGCGGGCGCCGCGTGCACCCAGGTCCTGGCGATGAGCGCGTTGACCACGTCCATGAAGCCGGGATTGGCCGCCTCCCGCCCGTGAAAATCGATCATGCGCGCGGCGCGCTGCGGCTGCAGCAGCCCGGAGACCGTCAGGTCGGCGGCGATCGTCGCCGCGGCAATCGGATCGAACGCCGGGCTCATGTGGCCGGCGAACAGCTCGTCGGTCGGCGAGCCGTAGTCGTCCGCCTGCGGCGGGATCAGGTCGAGGATCCGCGACGGCAGGGTCAGCACGCTCAGATCCAGCGTCGACAGCACCGCCTGGAGGGCGTCGCGCTGCCGTGCCGCCGGTATGATCTGCACGACCTGCGCCGGGCTGGGCGCGCCGTCCGTCTTCACCGAGTAGGTGTAGTACAGCCCGCCCAGCGTCTTCACCGCCGCCTGCAGCTGGTAGCGGTAGTAGAGGTACAGCGGCAGCAGCTTCGCCTGCAGCAGCGACAGCGGCGTGCCGTTGGCGATGTTCCGCAGCCCGAACTGCGACAGCGCGATCTCCCGCACGCGCAGGTCGTGCCGCAGCTCGGCGACCGGATCCGAGCCGTTGTCCCAGAGATTGTCGAGCGGGTCGGCGGCGCCGGGCGGCCGGGCGTCGGCGTCGCTCAGGTAGAGCATGCCGGCCTTCTCGCCGTCGGCGACGATCTTCGCCAGCGCCTGCTTCACGTTCGTCCCCTTCGGGAACTGGGAGTAGGCGTACTTGATGGCGAACTTGTCGTAGGGGCCGACGCCGACGGCATAGGCGTGCGACAGGTCCAGCTTGCCGTTGTGAATCTCCACGAGCGGTGCCGGGTAGTCCATGACCGACGCCCGGCCATACGTGCTGGAGGCGAAGTTGTGGGCCATGCCGAGCGAGTGTCCGACTTCGTGCGCGGCGAGCTGGCGCAGCCGCGCCAGCGCCATCTCCTCGGGCGTCGTCGAGGGATCGTCGGCCGCGAGGAAGGACTCGTCGGGCATGGCGCCGGCGTCGCACGTGCCGCCGGTGAAGCCCCAGGCGAACGGCGGGAAGAGGGCGGCCACCTGGTCGGCGGCCGGCACGCCCACCAGGCCGCTGCCGATCAGGTAGTCCTGGCGCAGGCGCAGCGAGCCGAGGGTGACGTTCCCCTTGAGGATCTGGCCGGTCCGCGGATCGACGACGGCGCCGCCGTACGACCAGCCACGGGTCGACCGGTCGACCCAGTCGATCATGTTGTAGCGGAGGTCCATCGGATCGGCCCCCTTCGGCAGCACCTTGACCTGGAACGCGTGGCTGAAGCCGGCCGCCTCGAACGCCGCGTTCCACCAGGACGCGCCCTGGATGATCGCGTCCTGGATCATCTTCGGCGCCGTGTTGTCGACGTAGTAGACGATCGGCTTGACCGGATCGGAGATGGCGGCGTCCGGGTCCTTCTTCACGAGCTTGTGCCGCTCGATCCACCGCTGGACCAGCGGCTTGCCGAGCGGCGCCGAGAAATCGTAGAAGCGGATGTTGAACAGGCCGACCCGCGGATCGAACGGCCGCGGCGTGTAGCTGCCGAGCGGCGGCAGCTCCACGAGGGAGTAGTGCTCGCGCACCGTCACCGCCTCGGGCGTCGGCGTCACCTGGCTGATGTCCCGGCCCGGCTGTCCGTCGGTGGTGAACGTCAGCGTCACCTCGACCTCGGTGTTTTTCGGAAAGCCCTTCGTGCGCGGCTGATAGAACGCGCTGCGCGACAGATCGAGCTTGTAGTCGCCCTGATGGGTCTCCCGGAGCCGGCGCGCCACGCCGTGCGCGTCGCGCAGGAAGAACGACGTCGCGTCCACCAGCACGCGGTCGCCGTCCGCCGCGACGACGGGGAAGCCCCACAGCACCGATTGCGCGAAGGAGTGGCGGACGCCCCGCCGCTCGGCCGCGTCGCCCGCCAGCGCCCGGTACCGGAGGTTCGGCTGCACGAGCAGCACCTTCGGCCCTTCACGATCGAAGTAGACGACGCTGGTGCTGCCGAGCTGATTGCGATCGAGCCCGATCGGATTGGAGCCGACGCCCCACGGCAGCGAGATCTGGCAGAGGAACTGATCGTGGAACCGGCTGATCTCCATGTACACGTGGCCGGTCTGGTTGTCTTCGAACAGCGGGATGAACCCGGCGATTTCCTGCAGGCCGGCGGTCTTCTCGGCGATCGTCGGCAGCGGCCGGGCCGCCGCCGGAATGGCGAAGAGCGTGAGCGCGAAGGCGGCGATGAGTGAGCGCATGGGAGACTCCACCGGAGGAACGCGGGCCGTCGGACGGCCGTGCTGCCACGGCACGCGGAACTGAAGGGGAGAGGGTACACTGCCGGCCGCATCGGCGCCAGCTCAGCGGCGGCCGGGGCGTGCAGCACCGCGAGGGCGACGACGCCGGACGCCGGCCGTGGCGGTGTCCGGCCCGGCCGCCGGCGTCACCCGGAATTTCCAGCCGGCTCCGGTTGGGGTTATCCTACCGGGGGAGTCGACGACATGACCGAGCCGGGGCCGCTGGTCGGCGTCATCATGGGCAGCAGGTCGGACTGGGAGACCATGCGCGCGGCGCACGAGATCCTGGCCGGCTTCGAGGTGCCGCACGAGTGCCGCGTGGTGTCCGCCCACCGGACGCCCCAGTGGATGGCGGAATACGCCGTCGGCGCGGCGGCCCGTGGCCTCGAGGTGATCGTGGCCGGCGCCGGTGGCGCGGCGCACCTGCCGGGGATGGTCGCGGCGCAGACACTGCTGCCGGTCATCGGCGTGCCGGTCGAGAGCGCCGCCCTCCACGGCCTCGATTCCCTTCTCTCCATCGTCCAGATGCCGCGCGGCGTGCCCGTGGCCACCGTCGCAATCGGCGCGGCCGGCGCGACGAACGCCGGGCTGCTCGCCGTGGCCATCCTGGGGATCTCCCGTCCAGCGCTGCGCGAGCGGCTCGACGTTTACCGCCGGGCCCGGGCCGAAGAGGTCCGCCGCGAAATCCTTCCGTGACGCGCGTCTTCAGCCCGGGATCGACGATCGGCATCCTCGGCGGCGGCCAGCTCGGGCGGATGCTCGCGCTCGTGGCGCGGCGCATGGGCTACCGCGTGCACACGCTGTCGCCCGAAGACGACACGCCGACCGGACAGATTGCCGACCTGGCGGTCAACGCGCGATACGACGACCTCGACGCCATCCGGGCGTTCGCGCGGCGCGTCGACGTGATCACGTTCGAGTTCGAGAACGTGTCGGTCGAGGCCGCGCGGGCGGCGGCCGAGATCGTGCCGGTGCGGCCGGACGGGAGCGCCCTGCACGTCGCCCAGCAGCGGCTGCGCGAAAAGGAATTCCTCGCCGCCCGGGGCTTTCCGGTGACCGCCTTCGCCGCGGTCCGCTCGCCCGAAGATCTCGCTGCCGCCGTCGCGCGGCTCGGCTGTCCGGCGGTGCTCAAGACGGCGGCCTTCGGTTACGACGGCAAGGGCCAGGTCCGCGTGGACCGCCCCGAGGACGCTCTGCCGGCGTGGGACACGATCGGACGCCACGAGGCGGTCCTGGAAGCGTTCGTCGACCTCGAATGCGAGATTTCGGTGATCGCGGTCCGGGGGCTCGACCGCGCGTTCGCCCATTTCGGCGCGATTCAGAACACGCACCGGCATCACATCCTCGACATCTCGGTGGCGCCGGCGCCGATCGGGCCGGCGGTCGCGGACCGCGCCGTGCGGATCGCGCGCGACATCCTCGAGGCGCTCGACTACGTCGGCGTAATGGGGGTCGAGTACTTCGTGAGCCGCGACGGCCGTCTGCTCGTCAACGAGCTGGCGCCGCGGCCGCACAACTCGGGGCACCTGACGATCGACGCCTGCCGCACCAGCCAGTTCGAGCAGCAGCTGCGGGCGGTCTGCGGGCTGCCGCTCGGGTCGACGGACTATCTGATGCCGGCGGCGATGGCGAACCTCCTCGGCGATCTCTGGGCGCAGGGCGAGCCCGACTGGGCGGCCGCGTGCGCCGTGCCGGAGGTGCGGCTGCACCTGTACGGCAAGACCGAGCCCAGGCCGGGCCGCAAGATGGGCCATCTCACGGCGCTGGACCGGACCGGACCGGCCGCCGTCGACCGCGTGCTGGCCGCCCGCCGCGCGCTGACCTGATTCAGGTGGGGCTCCGCCCCACACCCCGGCTCGGGCGCTCGCGGGGGCCCCGTCGCCCCGCCCCGCGCCCTCGCGGATCGCATCCGAAAGGCTGTCGCGATGTCCCTGTCGTCCCGGGTGCGCCACATGGTGGCGTTCGTCCTCGACCACTCGCTCCTGCTGGTGGCCGGCGCCGTGGCGGCCGTGGTCTGGGCCAACGTCGCCCGCGCCAGCTACATCCGCGTCGCCGAGCCGCTGCGCTTCCTCGTCAACGATGTCGGCATGGTGTTCTTCTTCGCGCTCGCCGCCCTGGAAGTGTTCCAGGCGACGCTGCCGGGCGGGCCGCTGGCCACGCCGCGCCGCGCGGCGGTGCCGCTGCTGGCGGCGGCGGGCGGCATGCTGGCGCCGGCGCTCATCTACCTGGGACTCGCCCACGGTCTGGGCCGGCCGGCGCTCGCACGCGGCTGGGCGATCCCGTGCGCCACCGACATCGCCTTCAGCTACCTGGTCGCGCGGGCGATCTTCGGTCCACGTCATCCGGCTGTTCCCTTTCTGCTGCTCCTCGCCATCGCGGACGATGCGCTGGGGCTGATCGTGCTGGCACTGTTCTATCCGGCCGGATCGATCCGGATCTTCGAATTCGCGCTGTGGCTGGCCGCCGCCCTCGTGTGCGCCGCGGTGCTGCGGTGGCGCCGCGCCGACAGCTTCTGGCCGTACGTACTCGGCGCCGGCACGCTGTCCTGGCTGGCCTTCGAGCGCGGCGGGTTCCATCCGGCGCTGGCGCTGGTGCCGATCGTGCCGTTCATCCCCCACGGGTCGCGGGGACACGAGCCGATGGTGGAGACGGCACATCGTGATCCGCTGACGCAATTCGAGCATTGGTGGAAGAATCCGGTGCAGGTGATCCTGTTCTTCTTCGGCCTCGTGAACGCCGGCGTGCCGGCCTCGAGCGTCGGCGTCGGCACGTGGATCGTCCTGGCGTCGATCCTGCTCGGCAAGCCGATCGGGATCCTCGCCAGCGCGATCGCGGCGTCGGCCGTCCGGCTGCACCGCGCGCCAGGCCTCGCCTGGCGCGATCTGTTCGTCGTCGGCTGTACCGCCGGCATCGGGTTCACGGTGGCGCTGTTCTTCACGACCGCGGCGTTTCCGCGCGGCCCGATGCTGGACGAGACGAAGATGGGCGCGTTGCTGAGCTTCGGCGCGGCCGTGCCGGCGCTGGCCGCTGCCGCCCTGCTGCGCGTCGGCCGGTTCGACCGCCGGTGAGCCGGCGCCGGCCGGCGGAGAGGATTCGACCGCCATCGCCGGATAGCCGGAGAAGACGACCGGGCGCTATCGTGGACGTCATGATGAACACAGACGACCGGCGCTGGCAGGCGGTGATGGCCCGGGATGCCCGGGCGGACGGCTCCTTCGTGTACGCCGTGCGGTCGACCGGCATCTATTGCCGGCCGTCGTGCGCGAGCCGGCGGCCGCGCCGGGAGCGGACCGCCTTCTTCGCCGACGCGGCGGCGGCCGAGCACGCAGGCTTCCGGGCCTGCCGCCGCTGCCGGCCGTCCGAGCCCGGCGCGGCCGATCCGTGGGTGGAGCGGGTCCGGGACGCGTGTCGCCTGCTCGCCGGCGATCTGGAGGGCCGGATGACCCTGCGGGCCCTGAGCGCGCGCATCGGCGGCAGTCCCGGCCATCTGCAGCGCAACTTCAAGCGGATCGCCGGCGTGTCGCCCCGCGAGTACGCCGACGCGTGCCGGCTCGAGCGCGTCAAGCGGGAGCTGAAGGGCGGTGCGGCGGTGACGACCGCGTTGTACGAAGCCGGCTATGGATCGAGCAGCCGTCTGTACGAACGGGCGGCGTCGCAGATGGGCATGACGCCGGCGACGTATTCGCGCGGCGGCGCGGGGATGGTGATTCAGTTCGCCGTGGCCTCCTGTCCGCTCGGCCGCCTGCTCGTCGCCGCCACCCCGCGCGGCGTCTGCGCCATCAGGATGGGCAGCGACGCGGCCGCTCTCGAGCACGACCTCCGGCGCGAATTTCCTGAGGCGACCGTCGTGCGCGACACGGGGTCGCTGCTGCGCACGATGCAGGCGGTCGTGGCGCATTTGGAAGGCCGGCGCCAGACGCTCGATCTGCCGCTCGACGTCCGGGCCACGGCGTTCCAGCGGCAGGTCTGGCAGGCGCTGGCCGCCATTCCCTACGGATCGACGCGATCGTACGGGGAGATTGCGGAGGCGGTCGGCCGGCCCCGGGCCGCGCGCGCCGTCGCCCGCGCCTGCGCCGCCAATCCGGTGGCGCTCGCCATCCCCTGCCATCGCGTCGTCCCGTCCGCCGGCGGCACCGGCGGTTATCGCTGGGGCGCCGCACGCAAGAAGGCGCTGATCGCGAAGGAGGCGGAAACCACGGGCAAGGTCATGATTGGCGGAGAGCGCTGATGTCGATCGTCTTCGGCATGGTCTCGACACGGCAGTCGCGCGATTTCACGCCGGTCGCGCTCGAGTCGTTCTTCCGGCTCACGCCGCCGGACGCCGGCAGCGAGTTCCTCCTCATCGACAACGACGGATCGCTGGCCGGGCATCCGGCCGGGGTGACGCTCATCACGAACGAGTCGCCGCGGGGCTTTGCCGCCAACATGAACCTGGTGCTCCGCCGCGCGCATGAGCGTCGCGCGGATGCCGTCCTGCTCAACAACGACCTCGTGTTCACGACCGACTGGTTCGCCCCGCTGGCGGCCGACCGGGACGCCATCGTCTCGCCGGTTTCGAACACGATGATCGAGATACCGGCGGTGGGCGGGCTCCACTGCGTGCCCGACATGGAGCTCGCCGACTACATCGGCCACGAGCGCGATCTCGAGGTGATCGCCGACAGGAACCGGAGGGAGCGCAGCGGCTATCTGGACAGCTACGCCGTCGCCTTTTTCTGCGTGAAGATCCCGTTCGCGGTCATCGACAGGATCGGCTGGCTGGACGAGGAGTACGGCAAGGGGGGCGCGGAGGACAAGGACTACTGCGTCCGCGCGCTGCGGGCCGGCTTCGCGATCCGGTTCGCGCTCGGGTCGTATGTGCTGCACTTCTACGGAAAGTCGACCTGGCGCGGCGGGGAGTCCAGCGAGGAGACACGCGTCCGCAACGAGACCTTCATGCGGCGCTTCCTGGACAAGTGGGGTGTGCCCATGTTCCACCTGTTCATGCTGAATTCTTCGAAGCCGCTCGATACACCGGAGCTGCGGCAGGCTTGGACGGCGGGGCGGTTTCAGGCGGTGATCGAGGAAATGCTGCGCAGGCGGCAGGCGGCGGGCGCCTGAGCGGACGGGAACCGCGAACGCGGCCGGCCGCGTCACCCGTCCCGCGCCTCCGGGCGCCCGAGTCGCGGCCGCCCGGCGTTCAGTGGAGGGTGTCCGCGAGCAGCGCCGTCAGCCGTTCGAATGCGCGCTCGGCCTGCGGCCGGTTGTAGGCCGGGCTGTCCGTCACGGTCCAGCTGTGATGCGCGCCGTCGTAGACTTCGCTGGCGTATCGTCCACCCCAGGCGGCCAGCGCTCGATCGAACTGGGCGATCGCGTCGGCCGGCATGCCCCGGTCCTCGACCGCGTGCCCGAAATACAGCCGTGCCGTGACGCACGGCAGCAGCAGATGCGGACTTGCCGGCGTGTTGGTGAAGAGTCCGCCGCCATGGAACGACGCCGCGGCCGCCACCCGATCCGGACGCTCCGCGGCGCCGCGCAGCGCCATGGCGCCCGTGAAGCAGTAGCCGACGATCGCCACGGGACCGTCGGCCACGCCCGGCTGGACCGTCAGGACGTCGATGCAGCGTGACAGGTCGCGTGCCATCGCCTCGGGTGTCAGCGGGTCCCGCAGTTCCGCGAGCCGCTTCATCGTCCGTTCATCGCCGATCGTCATCGGGTAGTCGAGCACGGGGGGACGACCACTGCGGTAGAAGACGTTCGGTATCAGGACCGCATAGCCCTGATCCGCCAGGCGCCGCGCCATGTTGCGGTGGGCCTGGCGGATGCCGCCGATGTCGGTCAGGTGGATCACGCCCGGCAGACGGCCCTCGTCCGGCCGGTAGAAGACGCTGTCGGCCGTCCCGTCGGCCGTGGCGATGTCGATCTGCTCTTCGATCATGGGTGTCGCCCTCACACGTGGTTCAGGATCCGCAGCGCCGTCCCCTCGAAGATCCGGCGCTTTTCGTCCGCGGGGATCTCGAAGGTTTCGATCGAGCTGACCGCGCGGTCGATCGAGCCGAGCAGGTGGGGATAGTCGCTCGCCATCACCATGTGGTCGGTTCCGATCAGGTCGCGCACCATCCGCAGGTTGTGATGGCTGAACGTGACCGTGTCGTAGCAGAGCCGCTTCAGGTACGTACTCGGCTTCTCGTGAATCTTCACCTGGCACTCGGCGAAATCGTCATAGCCCTTGTCGATCCGCTCCATGAGGAACGGGATCGCGCCGCCGGCGTGCGCGATCACCCATTGGATGTCGGGGAAGTCGTGGAACAGGCCGTCGTAGCACATGCGGGCGACGGCGATCGTGGTGTCGACCGGGAAGCCGACGATCGGCCCGAGCACGTAGTCGCGGTACGGCGCGGCGTCGAGCGGCAGCATCGGGTGCAGGAAGATGCAGAGCTTCATCCGGTTCGCTTCCTCGAAGAACGGCCGGTACGCCGGCTCGGTGAGGGCGCGGCCGCGGATGTTGCTCAGCAGGATGACGCCGTTCATCTTCAGCTCGTCGATGGCACGGTGCAGCTCGCGCAGCGCCGCGTCCGGCGCGTCCATCGGGATCGACGCGAAGCCCTTGAAGCGGGCCGGATGCGCCGCCATGAGCTCCGCGTACGCGTCGTTCACCATCCGCGCCACGTCCGGCTGGTGCGCGGCGTCGGCGAAGAAGACGTTCGGCGTCGACAGCGACACCACTTCCACGTCGACGCCGGCCCGATCCATGTCCTCGATCCGCTTCGACGCGTCGGTCATGGGCGGCGTGATGCCGAAGAACCGGGCGCCGCCGTAAGTGATGATCGTCTGGCCGGTCGGCGAGCGGGTGAACGCGAACTGGCCGCCGACCTCGCGGATCGCCCGGAAGAACGCGTCGGGGTAGTAGTGCGTGTGGAGATCGAACTTCCGGCCGGGTGTCTTCGTCATGGTCTGAGCCTCTCCGCTGCTTGGGGGCCGATGATACACCTCGGACGCTCGGGCGGCCTTCGTAGCGCCGAGCTTCAGCTCGGCCCCTCGCGCCGGCGCTGACAGAACCACCAGTGGTGCCCGAGATTCACCGCGTGGCGCCGGAACCCCGTCGCACGCCGCATTCTACGGCGTTCCCGACCGGGGCGCGAGGCGGGTGGCCCGGACAAAGGGCTTTCGCGTCCTCCAGGCTTCGTGGTTAATTGTGGGTCGTGAAGACCGAGCGCGTCGAGGCGTTCAGCGACGGTGTCATCGCCATCCTGATCACCATCATGGTGCTGGACCTGAAGGTGCCGGCGGGCGACACGATCGGAGCGCTGCGGCCGGTGCTGCCGGTCTTCCTGACCTACGTCCTCAGCTTCGTCTTCCTCGGCATCTACTGGAACAACCATCACCACATGTTCGCCGTCACCGAGCAGGTCAACGGCCGGATCATGTGGGCGAATCTGCACCTGCTGTTCTGGCTGTCGCTCGTGCCGTTCGTCACCGGCTGGATGGGCCGGAACCATTTCGCGGCGGTCCCGACCGCCGTGTACGGCGCCGTGCTGCTGCTGGCGGCGGTCGCCTACTGGATCCTGCAGCACCAGATTCTCGTGCTGCTGGGGCCGGACTCGCTGCTGGCCGCCGCGATCGGGCGCGATGTCAAGGGACGCCTCTCGCCGCTGCTGTACGTCGCCGCGATCGGCCTGGCGTTCGTGAACCAGTGGATCGCCGACGCGATCTACGTCGGCGTCGCGCTGATGTGGCTCATTCCCGACCGGCGCATCGAGTCGCGCGTGACGCGGGAGCGGGTCGTGCGCTAGAGAAACTTCCGCGGCAGGAGCATCGGCGGCCTGCGGGGCGCGAGTGCCGGCCGCGCGCCGGCCGACGGCAGGATCGCGCGCGCCTCGTACGCCGCACGGACCGGCGCGGCGCCGTACGTCCGTTCCAGGCGCCGCACGATGAAATGTCCCCGCGCCATGGCCTGGAAGTGATCGACGAACAGGAGATTGATGGCCGCGCCGCCGGCCGCGCCGATGACCGGAATGGCCTGGGCCGCCGCCTTCTCGGACACGTCCACGCCGAACCGCGACGAGATCTGGGCAATCAGCCGGACGATGGCCGGCGCGCCGTCCTGGACGAGCCCGCGCTCCGCGATGAACTCGGCCGCCTCGCTGACCGCGCGCGCCAGCGCCACGCGGACGGCGAAATACCCCGTCTCGGCGCTGTCGTCCGTTCGCGGCCGGCCGCCGAGTGCGAAGACCTCGAGGCACGCCAGCTGGGCGTCGACCGTCCGGATCCGCTCGCCTTCGCTGCGGGCCACGTCCGCAATCGATCGCAGCATGACCGTCGTCGAGATCGGCAGCTCGACCGGCAGGGCGGCGAGACCGAACGCGCCGCCGCCGGCGCCGGTCGCCGCCACCGCGACCTTGTGCCAGCGGTTGGCCGCCGGCCGCGACCCGCCCTCGTCCAGCGTGCCGATCGCCATCCGGAGCGCCCGCTGCAGCGCGCGGTGCGTCGCGCCGGTGACCAGGCCGGTCCACCGGGCCGGAAGCAGCGCGAACCCGCGCTCGATCGGCTCGCCGAGCAGGCTCGTCAGCTTCGCCGCGAGGCTCGGGTGCTCGAGCAGGCGCTTCGCCAGCCGCAGGTCGTCCAGGTCTCCGGGTGAGAATGACACGACAGTACCCTGGCCCTCATTGTCCCACGGTGGACCATGACTAAACTATTTCCCTCCGAGATCCGTCATACGGTCACATGCTGAACCTCCGATTCGCCCTGCGGACGCTTTTCAAGACGCCGTTCGTCACCAGCGTGGCGGTCATTTCGCTGGCGCTCGGCATCGGGGCGAACGCGGCTATCTTCTCTCTATTCAACGAGATACTGCTCAGGCCCCTGCCCGTGACGCAGCCGGATCGGCTGGTGAATCTGACGGCGCCGGGCCCGAAGCCGGGCTCGCAGTCGTGCAACCAGGCGGGCGATTGCGACGTGGTGTTCAGCTACCCGATGTTCCGCGACCTCGAGCGCGAGCAGCAGGTCTTCACGGGGATTGCCGCGCACCGGACCTTCGCCGCGAATCTGGCCGCACGCGGCCAGACGCTCAGCGGGGCGGGGATGCTTGTCTCGGGCAGCTACTTTCCGGTGCTCGGGCTTCAGCCGGCGCTCGGCCGGCTGCTCGGTCCGGAAGACGACCGGGCCGTCGGCGGGTCGCATGTGGCGGTGCTCAGCTACGCCTGGTGGCAGACGCGCTTCGGCGGCGACCCGCACGTCATCAACGAGCCGCTCGTCATCAACGGCCAGCCGATGACGGTCGTCGGCGTCGCGCCGCGGGGCTTCACGGGGACGACGCTCGGCGTGCAGCCGGAGGTGTACGTGCCGGTCACGATGCGCGGGCTGATGGAGCCGGAGTTCCCGAGCGCCGGCTTCACCAACCGCCGCAGCTACTGGCTGTACCTGTTCGCCCGGCTGAAGCCGGGGGTGTCGATCGCGCAGGCGCGCGCGGCGATCAACGTGCCGTACCACGCCATCGTCAACACCGTCGAAGCGCCGCTCCAGACCGGGATGAGCGATCAGACCATGGCGCGGTTCCGGGCGAAGACGATCGGGGTCGAGGCGGGGGCGCGCGGGCAGAGCTCGATGATGCACACCGCGCGCGCGCCGCTCACGCTGCTCTTCGGCGTCACCATCTTCGTGCTGCTCATCGCCTGCGCGAACATCGCGAACCTCCTGCTCGCGCGCTCGGCGGCCCGTGCCGGCGAGATGGCGGTCCGGCTGTCGATCGGCGCCGGCCGGCTGCAGCTCATCGGCCAGCTGCTGGTCGAATCGTGCCTCCTCGCCCTGTTCGGCGGTGCCGCCGGCCTGCTCGTCGCGCACTGGACCCTGAATCTGATGGCGACGCTGCTCCCGTCGGAAGTGGCCGGCACCATCAACTTCAGTCTCGATCCGAGCGTGCTGTGGTTCGCGGCGGCGCTGACGGTCGGCACGGGGCTCCTGTTCGGCCTCTTCCCGGCGCTGCACAGCACGCGTCCGGATCTGGTCTCGACGCTCAAGGGACAGGCGGGCCAGCCGGCCGGCGCGCGCGCGGCGGCCCGCTTCCGCACGTCGCTCGCCACGGCGCAGATCGCGCTGTCGATGGCGCTGCTCGTCACGGCCGGACTCTTCACGAGGAGCCTGCTGAATGTCAGCCGCGTCGACCTCGGGCTGAAGGTCGACCACGTCGTCACGTTCGGCATCGCGCCGGAACTGAACGGCTACACGCCGCAGCGCTCGCAGGCGCTGTTCGCCAGCCTCGAGGACCGGCTGCAGGCGCTGCCGGGTGTGACGTCGGTGAGCGACGCGCTCGTGCCGCTGCTCGCGGGAGACAACTGGGGAAGCGACGTCTCGGTGGAAGGCTACCAGGCCGGCCCCGACACCGACATGAACTCCCGCTACAACGAGATCGGCGTCGGCTATTTCCACACCCTCGGCATTCCAATCCTCGCCGGCCGCGACTTCACGCGGGCCGACGCCGAAGGCAGCCAGAAGGTGGCGATCGTCAACGAGGCGTTCGCGAAGAAGTTCAACCTCGGCCGCGACGCCGTCGGTAAGCATATCGGCAGCCGGAACAAGACGCCCGACACGCTGATTGTCGGCCTGGTGGCGAACGCCAAGTACAGCGACGTGAAGGACAAGGTGCCGCCGGTGTTCTTCCACCCCTACCGGCAGGACGAACATGTCGGCGCGATGTTCTTCTTCGTGCGGACGTCGCTCGACCCGCAGGCCTTCCTTCCGAACATCCGGAAGGTCGTCGCCGGCCTCGATCCGAATCTGCCGGTCGAGGAGCTGCGGACGATGCCCCAGCAGATCCGGGAGAACGTCTTCCTCGACCGGTTCATCAGCGTGCTGTCGGCGGCGTTCGCCCTGCTGGCGACGCTGCTCGCGGCCGTCGGTCTCTACGGCGTGCTGGCGTACACCGTCTCGCAGCGCACGAAGGAGATCGGCCTGCGGATGGCGCTCGGCGCCGACGCGGCGCGCGTCCGCCGGATGGTGCTGCGCCAGGTCGGAACGATGACGCTCATCGGCGGCGTCATCGGCCTGCTCGCGGCCGTCGGCCTCGGCCGGCTCGCCCAGTCGCTCCTCTACCAGCTCCAGGGGACCGATCCCGTCGTGTTGGTCGGTTCGGCCGTCGCCCTGACGCTCGTCGCCTTCTGCGCCGGCCTCATCCCCGCGCTGCGCGCGTCGCAGATCGATCCGATGCGCGCACTGAGATACGAATAGAACGCGGGCGCTCGATCCGCGACGTGCGCACCAGACGCCCGGCGGCGCGCGTCTCGCTGCGATGGCCCCGCCGGTCTTCCTTCAGGAACCGCTTCTTCCTGGCGTCCGACCCGAAGATCTGGCTCCACTTCCCGTTGCGGAACACGATCTGATAGCCGCCCGCCAGGATCTGGAACGGCCTGTCCACCCGGCCGACGTGGTCGAACTTCACCGATCGGACCTTGCGGAAGGTCTCGAAGTACGAGGGGTACACGAAGTCGCTGAGCGGTATGCCGTTCACCGCGAAGGTCAGCGCCTCGACCGGATCCGCGCTCTCGTACGCATAGATCGTCTTCGGGTCCGGGCCGGTCGTCATCATGTTGATCGCCGGATCGACCAGCATTTCCACCAGCTCGTGTGACGCCGAGACGCTGACGAGCTCGCCGTTCTTCACCGTCGTCCGGACGAACACCTTCGCCAGCGGCAGTCCGTCCGGCGTGAGGTCGTGATACGCCAGTGCGCCCTCCGCATCCGCATCGTCCAGGAAGACCATCGCCCACGCGTTCTTCACGAAGTCCTTCGAGCGAGCGAGCCTCGCCGGGGTCCCCCAGACCGGCATGACGTGCCGGTCGACGTACGCCTGCATCGCGGCGATCAGCCTGTCGAAATCGACACCGAGCGCCGTGGTCGCCTGGTTGAAGCAGGCGATCGACGGCACGCCGCCCTGGTTGAACGCCGCGAGCTTCGGCCTTCTGGTCGGCATGGATCCTCCATTGACGCGCGACCCGTGCGGCGGTCAGCGCGTCGAAGGCGCGGTGGCCGGTGGCCGGTCGCGTGTCGCTTTGATCTGAGGTTGGAGGGAGACATCCTAGCACGCGACATGGGCGCTGCCCGGCGGGGCATTTCTTTCTGCGTGCAGAGTCGCGGTGCGACGTTCCTTTCGCGCACGAACGATCAGCAGTGTCGTCGCGACCGAGCTGAAGCTCGGTGCTACGAAGGCTGGACCGAGCTAAAGCTCGGTGCTACGACGGGCGCGACGACGGCCGGACCGAGCTGACGCTCGGGGCTGCCCTTCGCGGCGTGCGCGGTGGTTTCTTCGCAGCGCCGAGCTTCAGCTCGGCCTTCCTCAGGCCTCAGAACGCGTCGCGCAGCGCTCGGGTGATGTCGGGGATCAGCTCGGGACCGAAGAAGCTGTGGATCATGCCTTCGTACCGTTTGCTGACGACCGGCACGCCGGCGTCGCGCAGCCGTCGCGCGTACGCTTCCCCCTCGTCGCGCAGCGGATCGTACTCGGCCGTCAGCACGAAGGCCGGCGGCAGGCCGCGAAGGTCCGGCGCGCGCAGCGGCGACGCCATCGCGCTTTCCCCATCCGCCTCGGACCGCAGGTAGTGGTTCCAGAACCATTGCATGCTGCGCTTCGTCAGCACGCACCCTTCCGCGTTCTCCCGGTACGAATCGGTATCGAACGCATGATTCGTCACGGGCGCCTGCAGCAGCTGAAAGACGAGGCGCGGCCCCTGGCGATCGCGGGCGAGCTGCGCGACGACGGCCGCGAGATTGCCGCCGGAGCTGTACCCGCCGACCGCCAGGCGTGAGGCATCCCCGCCGAGCGCCTCCGCGTGCGCCGCGACCCACGCGGTCGCCTCGTAGGCATCCTCCACGGCCGAGGGAAACTTGTGCTCCGGTGCGTGGCGGTAGTTGACCGACACCACCAGGCACGCGGCGGCGTTCGCGACCGCCCGGCAGACGAAATCGGCCGTCTCGAGGTCGCCGCGCACCCACCCGCCGCCATGGAAGAAGACGTAGACCGGAAGCGGGCCCGTCTGGGCGGGTGCATAAAGGCGCGCGGGGATCTCCCGGCCGGGCGCCGCGATCGTGAGCGCCTCGACACGCGCGACCGGCTCACCCGGTCCGGCCTGCGCCGCCGCCAGGCGTCGTGCCTGCGCGCGCGCTTCGTCCACGGTCAGCTCGCTGACGGGCCGCTCACCGGCAGCCTCGAGACGATCGCGATACGCCAGGACGAGGGGATGGAGGGGCATGGGAACTCGGGCGCTCGGGCGCTCACGCAGACTGTGCCACGGGTGAACTGCCGCGGCAAGGCGCGAGGCGAAGCCCGGCCGTACGGCGCCTCCGACTTGCCGCGGCAGCCGACCTCCGTGCGATACTCTCGCAACCCGGGAGGTTTCGAATGCGATTGCTTCTGGCCGTCCGCCCCGTTCGCACGCTCGCGCTGACGCTGGCCGCCGCCCTGCTGGCCGTCGCGGCGCCGTCGCTGGCCCAGCCGCCGGCCGCGCCGGCCCGCCGCGTCCTGACCGCCGCCGACTATCACCGCGCGGAGCAGTTCATGCCCTACAGGACCGCGCCCCTGGTCCTGCACGCCGGCGTGCGGCCGAGCTGGCTCTGGCACGACCCGGACGACCGCTTCTGGTACGAGACCAGGACGACGCGCGGCGACGAGTTCATCCTGGTCGATCCGGCGAAGCGGACCCGCGGACCGGCGTTCGATCAGACGAAGCTGGCGGCCGCGCTCTCGACCGCGGCGGGAAGGAAGTACGAGCCGTTCGATCTCCCGTTCCGCCAGTTCACCTTCACGGACAGCGAGCAGTCGATCTGGTTCGACCTGGGAGACCGGCGCTGGACCTGCCGCCTGCAGTCCTACGCCTGCACGTCGGTCGACAACCGGCCGCTCAAGCTCGAGGTGCTGTCGCCGGACCACACGAAGGCGGTGTTCATCCGCGACTGGAACCTCTGGGTGCGCGACGTCGCGACCGGGAAGGAGACGCCGCTCACCACCGACGGCGTCAGGAACTACGGCTACGCGACGGACAACGCCGGCTGGGAGCGCAGCGACCGGCCGATCGTGCTCTGGTCGCCCGACTCGACGAAGGTCGCCACGTTTCAGCAGGATCAGCGCGGCGACGGCGACATGTACCTCGTCGACACGCGCGTCGGCCATCCCCACCTCGATGCCTGGAAGTATCCGCTGCCGGGCGACAAGGTCGTGACGATGATCCATCGCGTGATCATCGACGTGGACTCACGGAAGGTCGTGCGGCTGCAGATGCCACCGGACTATCACCGCTCCACGCTCTGCGACGACGTGGCGTGCGGCGGAATCTGGAGCGACGTGCAGTGGGGGCCTGACTCGAAGACGCTGGCCTTCATCTCGACGTCGCGCGATCACAAGCACGAGATCGTGCGCGTGGCCGACGCCGCCACGGGCGCCGTTCGCGTCGTCATGCACGAGGACGTCAAGACGTTCTACCAGTCGGGACAGGGCATGTCCGGCAGGGCCAACTGGGCCTATCTGCCGGAGCTGAACGACGTCATCTGGTACTCGGAGCGCGACAACTGGGGCCAGCTCTACCTGTACGACCTGAAGACCGGCACGCTGAAGACTCAGATCACCCACGGCCGGGGGAACGTCGACCAGATCCTCCGGGTCGATTCCCGGAACCGGGCGATCTACTTCGTCGGCAACGACAAGCAGCCGGGCATCGATCCGTACTTTCAGCACTTCTACCGGATCGATTTCGACGGCACGCATCAGCAGATGCTGACGCCGGTGCCCGACGCCAACCACAGCGTCTCCATGGCGTCCGACGGCCGCTTCTTCGTGGACAGCTACTCCACGCCCGAGGTGCCGCCCGTCGCGTTCGTCGGCGGCCCGGACGGCCATGAGGTGATGCCGCTCGAAAAGGCCGACATTTCGCGCCTGCTGGCGATCGGCTGGAAGCCACCGATTCCGATCGCGGTGAAGGCGCGCGACGGCAGGACGGACCTCTACGGCCTGATGTTCCGGCCGACGAACTTCGACCCGTCGAAAAAGTATCCGATCATCAACCACATCTATCCCGGTCCGCAGACCGGCAGCGTCGGCACCCGCAGCTTCGAGGCCTCGCGCGCCGACACGCAGGCGCTCGCCGAGCTCGGCTTCATCGTCGTCGAGGTCGACGGAATGGGGACGCCGTGGCGGTCGCGGACCTTCCAGGACGCGTACTACGGCGACATGGGGGACAACACGCTGCCCGACCAGGTCGCCGCCATGAAGGAGCTGGCGCAGAAGTACCCCTGGATCGATCTCAGCCGCGCCGGCATCTACGGCCACTCGGGCGGCGGGTACGCGACGGCCGACGCGATGTTCACGTACCCCGATTTCTTCAAGGTCGGCGTCTCGGAAGCCGGCAATCACGACAATCGGGACTATGAGGACGACTGGGGCGAGCGGTATCAGGGGCTGCTCGTGACGCACCCTGACGGCACGACGAACTACGACAATCAGGCGAACGAGCTGAAGGCGAAGAATCTCGAGGGCAAGCTGCTGCTGGCCGTCGGCACGATGGACACGAACGTGCCGCCGTACAACACGTTCCTGGTCGTGAACGCGCTCATCGCCGCCAACAGGGATTTCGACCTGATCGTTCTGCCGAATCGCAACCACGGCTTCGGCAACGAGCCGTACATGGTGCGCCGGCGGTGGGACTATTTCGTCCGGTACCTGATGGGCGCGAAGCCGCCGCACGAATACCTGCTGACGCCGCCGAAGGAGCGGAATTGAGGGCGGCGGGGATCGGGGACGGCACGTCCGGGGGACTCCGCGCGGGCCGGCGGCTACGCCCCGCCTGAGCGCGGCGCGCCCCGGACGATCACGGCCGACGCCATCACGCTGTTGGGCACGATGATCTCCTCGCCCGACGTGGTGACGAGGAGCGTGTACCCGAGGGTGACCGAGGTGATGGCGCCGGTCATCATCCCTCTCGGCGTGCTGATCTGCAGTTCGTCGCCGACGCGGAACGGATGGTAGAGCAGCAGTGAGATTCCGGCGATGAGGTTGCCCAGCGTGCTCTGCGCGGCCAGCCCGAGCACGATCGACACGACGCTGGCGCCGGCCAGCACCGCGGTCCCCAGCGTGCGCAGGCCGGGAACCAGATCCGCGTACAGGATGAACAGCGCCAGCACGATGCCGACCTGGAGCAGCTGGCTGAAGAACGTCGTGGCGGTCGGGTCGGGGAAGTGCTTCTCGGCGCGCCGCACCAGGGCGCGGGCGATGCGTGACACGACGACGCCGGCCCCGGCAAACAGCAGGGCGTAGACGAGAGCGCCGGAGAGCGTCGCCGGACTGAACGCCGGCGCGAGCGTGTCATTCATGGTTGGGGACGGGTTATGTCACTGCCGGCCGGGGTGCGCCGCACGAGAAGCCACGCGCACATCCAGACGCACGCCAGGCCGGCCACCACCGCCGTTACCAGCGATTCCGCGAACGCCACGACCGGCAGCCAGGGATCGGTCGCGTACGACCACCGCCACGCCGCCAGCGCGGCAAAGAACAGGGCGAACAGCAGCGCGGCCGGCTGCACGATCCGGCGGCCGGCTCGCCTGAGGCTCAGCGGATCCGGATGCTCCATCCGGCGGCGCTCGCGCCGCAGCGCCGGATACAGCACGAGAGGAAACGCCACGAGCGGCATCGCACCGGGGAACACCGACACCGTCGTCGGATCGGCGCGAAGCAGGTTCCCGGCCCAGCAGAGGAGCGCCAGCAGCCCCGCCAGCACGACGGCGGACGTCCGCGCGTTCGTCATGAACCGCCGCCGGTCATCGCGCATCTCCCCTCGCTGGCCTCAGCCACCGAACCGTCGCTCCGAGAAATGCGGGGCGCCGTCGGCGTCGAGGAAGTCGGCGATGTCGGCGGCCGGCGCGGCCGGCGGCTTCAACAGTCCCTTCCGGGCGAAGTCGATGAACACGTCGACCCACGGGAACTGCGCGCGCGGCGTCGACCGGGCCCGTGTCTGGATGTCGGTGTCGACCACGCCCGGCTCGTAGCTCAGGATCGCCACGTCCTCGGAGGCCGCAGGCGGGGAGGGCGGCGCGTCGAGCTCGGCGCCGACCACCTGGCCGGCCATGCGCAGCGCCGCCTTGCCGGTGCAGTACGCCGCAAGTCCGGGAAATGCCCGGACCGCGGCGCCGGTCGAGACGTTGACGATCCGCAGCGGGACGCCGGCGGGCCGGGCCCGCAGGAACGCGCGCATGAGCAGCACCGGCGCCGTCACGTTCACGGCGATGCTGGCAGCGAAGCGCGCCGGGTCCAGTTCGTCGAATTGGATGAGCTCACCGGGATCGGCCGCGTTGTTGACGAGCCCGAGGCGCGGCCGCTCGGCGAGCCGACGGCCTTCGAACACGAAGCGGCCGAGGAGGCCGTTCAGCGCGCCGGTATCGGCGAGATCCACGGACAGATGTTCGTACCGTGCATGATCGATCGGCGCGGGGCGGCGCGACAGGCCGACCACGTTCCATCCGCGCGCGAGCAGCGCTTGGGCGACGGCATGGCCGATGCCGGCGCTCGTGCCGGTCACCAGCGCGAACGGTGCGTGGCGGTTGTCCATGGGGACCATTCTGCCACGCGCCCGGCGTCAGGGGGAGGCGGCGCCGGTTACCAGTGCCCGGTCGATTGTCCCCGCACCCGCACGCCGACAATCGCCGGATTCTGAATCCGCAGGCCGTCCACGAACGTGCCGCCAATCCGGATGCCGCGCACGGGGCGGCCGTTGACGCAGCCGGCGCCCACGAAGCCGTCCGACAAGGCGCCGGTCCGGAATCCGGTCGTCGGCGGGAACGTACCAGGGACGAGCTGGCCGAATCCCGGCGAGGAAAAGCCGCGCCCCTGCGAACGGCCGCCGCGGCCGCGGCCGATGATCGTCACCGGCCCCCCGGGATAGACCACCGGCGACGGGACGACGACCACCTCCGTGACCGAAGTCGGCGGAGCCGGCTGATTGCTGTGGTCGCCGATGATGACCAGACCCGGCAGGGACGAGGTGCCGCCGGTTGCCCCGCCGGCAGATGCCGGCGCGGCCGATGATGAGGATGAGCTGGCTGGCGTGGCCGGCGCCGCAGCCGGCTGCGGCGACGAGACCGCCGGCGCCGCCGGCCGCCGCCCGTTGCGCAGAAGCGCGACGATGACCGGATCGCTCACGCCCGCTTTCTTGAGCGCCAGAACCTGCGCCGCGTCGACGCCGTAGATCGTCTGGTCGGTCTGGATCAACGCGATCAGCACGCTGTCCGACAGCCCGGCCTGCGACAGCGCGATCAGGTCGTGCAGCGAGACCGCGCGCGCGGAGCGCGGCAAGCCGGTCACCATCAGCATGGCGGCCACCACCAGCACAATCGCGCGTCCGGCTCGAGATGCCATTGAAAAATTCCCCACTGAATGACCACGCCGCTCAGACCGATCTCTATTCTAGATACGCTGCAACCCAAGGGCCACGCAGCCCCGTATTCCGTCGGGACCTTTCGGGCCGGAATCAGCACCGGAGCCTGGCCGGGCGAGCGGCCGCTGATCTCCCGGCAGGACAGGGTCATTCGAAGGGGACAGCCGCGGACGGCGGCCGGATGAGGCGGCCACGAAATGCGGCCGATTTCCCGGTTGCAGGACGCAATGAACCGGGCATGGCGCTTGCTCTGACGATGGGCGACCCGCAAGGGTCCGAAGGATGACGTCGACACGACGTCGGGAGAACGGTTTCAATGCTGCCCCACCGCTGGACATTCGTGCTCCTGGCTGCCGGCTGCCTGGCGGCCGCGGCGGGTGGCGGCTACCTGGCGGTCCGGGATGGCGTGACGCGGGCGGCGGTCCCGTCGGTGGCGGCCACGAGCGGGCCGGCAAACACCGCGGGGACGCCTTCGACCGGCTCTACGCCACCGGCGCCAGCCCAAGTGCCGGTTCCTCCGCCAGCCGCTGCCGAGCCGCCGGCTCAGCCGCTTGGGCGGCCGCCGGTCGAGGAGCGGGCGTTGCGCGTGCCGGAGCGCGCACCGGCGCGGCGGGACGTGCGGGCGGCGCCTGAGCGGGGTCGCGTCGTCATGGCGCCGGAACCGCTGCCGCGCGCCGCGGCCCCGAAGCCGGTCTACGGACCGGTGGCCGATGCGCGTCCGGTCACCGCCGATCAATGGGCGCTGCTCGAACGGACCCTCCCGTCGGGGAACCCCGGCGCGCCACCTCCTCCGCCGGCACCCGCGCCGGCCGATCTGGCGCCAATCGAGCAGTACGTCATCTCGGCCGACTCGGTGATCGGTCTGGAGATTGATACGCCGCTGTCGAGCGAGACGGCCCAGGTCGAGGATCCGGTGGAGGCGCACGTCACGCGCGACGTGAAGGTGGGCGACAAGATTGCCATTCCAGCCGGCACGCGCGTGCGCGGCACGGTCGTGGAAGTGGAGCAGGGCGGCAAATTCCGTGCGCGCGCCCGCCTGGGCATCGAGTTCAACACGATTCTGATGGCCGATGGATCGGAGTTGTCGATCCGGACGAACACGATCTACCGCGACGGGCCGTCGCCCGGCGAGGCGAGCTCCGCGAAGATCAGCGCGAGCACCGTCGCCGGCACGATTCTCGGCGCGATTTTCGGTGGCGCCAGGGGGGCCTTGATCGGCGGGGCGACCGGCGCGGCCGGCGGCACGGCCATGGTCGAGGCCGGCGGCCGCCAGCCGGCGACCTTCCCGCCCGGCACCCCTGTGACCGTGCAGCTGCGAGCACCGGTCATCGTCACCAGCGAGAAATAGCTGCGGCGCACCAACGCGAGTCGTCTCTCCCGGATCCTCCTTCGGCGTTCAGCCGCTCACACACGGCTGAACGCCATTTTTTTGCGCCGAGCCGCCTCGCGGAGCGGCCGTCTCCCCCAACCGTGCGCCGCCGCCGAGTTCCGACCCCACCGGAACCCTGATTCGGCCCAGAACTTTTCCTGAACGGAGTCCGTCACATACCTTGTGACGCAATGTATGTGGCCTTGCGAGGCAGGCCGGAGCAGGACGCGATGACCGATCTGAACGGCTGGCACGAACAGCTCCGTCGCGGCGGGCTCGACCTGGCGATTCTGCTGACGCTGGCGCCGGGCCGGCGCTACGGTCTCGAAATCATCCGCCATCTCGAGACCTTCACCGATCTGGTCGTGACCGAAGGGACCGTCTACCCGATTCTCAGCCGGCTGACGCGCGACGGGCTGCTGGAGGCGGAATGGGTGGCAGACGAGGGGCCGCACCCGCGCAAGTACTACCGCCTGACGCCGGCCGGCCGGTCCCGGCTCGAGACGATGACCGCCCACTGGACGACGTTCACCGCGAAAATCAGGCGCCTGATCGACGCCGCGGAGCACCGCCGATGAAACTGAGCCAGACGGGCCAGACCCGGGTGCAGGGATACCTCTACGTCCTCGGACGCTCGCTCAGGGGCGCGCTGCCGCGCGAGGCCGTGGCCGATGCGCTGCAGGAGATCGGCAGCCACCTGGCCGAGCGGATCGCTGAAACCGATCCGGTGCCGGACGAACGCCAGGCGCTGGAACGGGTGCTGGCCGAAGTCGGGCCGCCGCTGCAGGTCGCGCGCGCCTACTCAGCCGAGCTGATCCTGGACGAGGCGGTGGTGACCGGGCGCTTCGTCCCTGTCCTGCGCGGCCTCTCGCACATCGCCACGACGACGGCGGCGGGATTCTTCGGCGTGCTGGCACTGCTGGCCGGCTATGCGACCGGAACCGGCCTGCTGATCGTGGCCCTGCTGAAGCCGGTCTTTCCGGACAACGTCGGCCTCATCACCGTCAACGGCATCCCGCACGCACTCGGGATGCAGTTCCCGCTGCCGCCCGGCGCCGAGGTGCAGGGCGGCTACGGGATCATCCCGGTGGCGCTTCTGGCAGGACTGGCCGTACTGGTGCTGACGCATCGTTGCGCGCGGCGGCTGCTGGCCTGGACGCGGCGGCGGGTCGTTCGGGCCTGGGGATCCAGCGGGGTCGGCCGTCCGCCCGAGTAGCCAGGGCAGGCGGTGCGGACCGCTTCCTGGGGCTCCGGTCCTCGATCGACTCCGGTATACAATCAGCCCATGCAGATCTCCCGATTCGCCTTCGTCCGACTGATCGTGGCGGTGACCCTGCTCGCCGGCGCCGGTGCCGGTGTCGCGCGGGCGCAGCAGGACAAGAAGGAACATGTCGCCGGCGTCTACAACTACACCCAGGTCGACGCGTCGATTGCGTGCGGCGGCGCGACGAAGCCGACGGTGATGGCGGCGCTGAAGAAGCACGGCTTCGTCTCGGTCATCAACTTCCGGCTCTCGAGCGAGCGCGGGGCCTACGTCGCGGAAGAGGAAGCGGCGGCGAAGAAGGTCGGCCTCAAGTACTTCCATCTGCCGTTCAACGGATCCGCGCCGGAGCCGGCGGTGGCGACCGAGTTCCTGAAGATCGTGACGGACCGGGCCAACCAGCCGGTCTACATCCACTGCGCCACGGCCGGCCGGGTCGGCGCGATGTGGATGATCAAGCGGGTGCTCGTCGACCACTGGAGCATCGCGAAGGCCGAACAGGAAGCCGAGCTGATCGGCATGAAGGGCGAGGGCCTCAAGCGGTTCGCGCTCGACTACATCAAGGCGCACGGCGGACCCTCGGGCGATTAGCCCGCGGCCTGCGCCCGTCCGGGCGGGCGCCGCCTGCCCGGCCGCCCCCGCCTCCACCCCAGGACGTATGGCCAGCGATCCGCCTCCTGCCCTGCCGCTCGGCGACATGGATCCCGGCGAGTTCCGCCGCCAGGGCCATCGTCTCGTCGACTGGGTGGCCAACTACCTCGAACAGGTCGACCAGTACCCGGTGATGTCACCGGTGCAGCCCGGGGCGCTCCGGCACGCGCTGCCGTCGCACGCACCCGAGCAGGGCGAGTCGTTCGACGCGATCCTCGCCGACTTCGAGCGGGTGCTCGTGCCCGGCGTCACGCACTGGAACCATCCCGGCTTCTTCGCCTATTTCGCGATCACCGGCAGCGGACCGGGCGTGCTGGCGGAACTGCTGTCGGCGGCGCTGAACCAGCAGGCGATGCTGTGGCGGACGTCGCCCGCGGCCACGGAGCTGGAGGAGGTGGCGCTCGACTGGCTGCGCCGGCTCCTGGGACTGCCGCCCGACTTCGAAGGCGTGATCTACGACACGGCGTCGATTGCCACGATGCATGCGCTCATCGCGGCGCGCGAAGCGGCGGTGCCGCAGGTGCGCGAGCTGGGGCTGGCCGGCCGGCCGGAGGTCCCCCGGCTGCGGGTCTACGGCTCGGAGCAGACGCACTCGTCGGCCGACAAGGCGGCGATGGCGATCGGCCTCGGCCACGGCGCGCTGCGCAAGGTCCAGACCGACGGCGAGTTCCGCATGCAGCCCGACGCGCTGCGGGCGGCGATCGCCGCCGACCGCGCGCAGGGGTGGCAGCCGATCGCCGTGGTGGCCACGATCGGCACGACGTCGACCACGAGCGTGGACCCGGTGCCGGCGATCGCGGACATCTGCGAGGCGGAAGGCCTGTGGCTGCATGTCGACGCGGCGTACGCCGGCGTGACGGCGATGCTGCCGGAATGCCGGCCGCAGTTCGCCGGCTGCGACCGCGCCGACTCGTTCGTCGTGAACCCGCACAAATGGCTGTTCACGCCGTTCGATCTGAGCGCGTTCTACAGCCGGCGGATGGACGTGGTCCGCGCCGCGTTCGCGCTGACGCCGGAATACCTGCGGACGGGCGAGGCGGCGGCGGTGAAGAACCTCATGGACACCGGCGTCCAGCTGGGCCGCCGGTTCCGCGCGCTCAAGCTCTGGATGGTCCTGCGCTATTTCGGCGCCGACGGCCTGCGCGCCCGGCTCGCGGAGCACATGCGGCTCGCGCGGCTGTTCGCCGGCTGGGTCGACGCCGATCCCGACGTCGAGCGCCTCGCCCCGGTGCCGTTCAGCGTCGTCTGCTTCCGGCTCAATCCCGCCGGGCGGCGGCTGCCGGAAGCGACGCTCGAGCAGTTGAACAGCCGCGTCCTGGACGCAGTGAACCGCTCGGGCGAGATCTTCATCTCCCACACGAAGCTCGACGGCCGATATGCCCTGCGGCTCGCGGTCGGCAACCTGCGGACGACGGAGCGGCACGTGCGGCGGGCGTGGGAGCTGATCAAGGAGAAGGGGAAGGAGCTGAGAATCGAGACCTGAGGCTGCCCGATCCGCTCGTACAAAGAAAAGGCCCCGCCCGGACGGCGAGGCCCTTTGAGTGCCGAGGCATCCCGGGCCCGTTGCCCGGACCGAACGTCGGCCTCGCACCGCTTACATGCCTTTTTCGACCATCATCTTGGCGACGTCGATCGACTTCTTGCCGTTTGCCTCCGACACCGTCCCCTCGGCCGAGACCTTCTTCGCCACGTAGCGGAGCAGCGCCTTGTTCTTGTGCGCCGCGTACTTGCCCGTGATGTCGTACACCGTGCCGTCCGACGTCAGAATGGCCATCACGTGGCCGGCCTTCGCGCACTTCAGCGCGCAGGCCGCGTGCTTCGCGCCGGTCGCCTTCGCACCCATCTTGCCGTAGCAGACGGTGTCGATCACTTCGCCCTTGACGCTGGTTGCCGCAAACGCCGGAGCGGCGAGCACCGCCACGAACGACGCGGCCGCCAACGCTGACAGAATCTTTCGCATACTTCAGTCCTCCTCTGGGAAACCGCCCGAGAAATGAGTTCTGCTTATACTCGCGCCTCACCCCCCTGTCAAGAATGAGCAGGAGGCGCGGACGCTGACCGGGCGATCTCGTTGAACCTATGACGCGTGCATCGAACTGCAAGATTCGCACCTGCCGAACATTTCTGGTGGCTGCTTCGAGGCATGGGCTCCGGTTCAGATGTCACCAATTGTCATGATAGACAGTGCCGGCCGCCTGCGCGGGGGCAGCGTCCCGCTCACCCCCAAGCGCTGGTAGTGATAGTCGCACCTTCGTCCGGGCCTGCGGATCTGGTCCGCGGACCGAAGAGCCTGCGGACGAGCACGGAGGTTGACGCGGTCGAGTTTCTCTTTCCTACACGGCGCGTGCTTTTTACACGACGCCGTCCATTTTTCGTGCAGCTCCGTGCAGACCGCCCTGGGCCGGCCGGGACGCGTCTCTGAAAAGCCCGGAATCGCCCCGCGCATCCGGGAACACGCTAGAATTGCCCGGTTCGTGGGCGGCCGCTGCGGCGGAACACAACCTGGAATCGAGGAGCAGCTGATGACGGACGGCACCCGATCGATCCGACGCGTCAGGCTTCCGTCGCGCCGGGGCCTCGCAGCGGTGGTCGTGCTCTGCGTGCTCGTCTTCGCGCGGCAGGCGGTCGTGCCGGTCGCCGCCCGGGCGTCGCACCCGCCGGCGGCGATCGCCCTGGAGCACGCGACGGTCATCGACGGGACGGGCGCACCGCCCGAAACGGACCGCACGGTGGTGATCCGCGACGGCCGCATCCAGGCGGTGTTCGCCAGCGGCAGCCGGCCGCTGCCCGACGGCGCGTCGGTGGAGGACCTGCGCGGGCGCTACCTGATCCCCGGGCTGATCGACGCGCACGTCCACCTCACGGGCCGACCGACGACGTACGGGCAGTATGCGGCGCTGCTGCAGGCCCTGCTGCGCAAGGGGGTCACCGGCCTGCGCGACATGGCGGGCGACGCCCGCATCCTCGGTTATCTCGCGCGCGAGGCGCAGCTCGACGAGATTCCGTCGCCGGACATCTACTACAGCGCCCTGATGGCCGGGCCGACGTTCTTTGCCGAGGACGGGCGCGTCCCCGGCACGTCGCAGGGGATCCTGCTCGGCGCGGCCCCGTGGATGCGCGCCGTCGATGCCACGACCGACATCCCGATGGCGGTCGCCGAGGCGAAGGGGACCGGCGCCACCGGCGTGAAGCTGTACGCCAACCTGCCGGCGCGGATCGTCACGGCGATTGCGGCCGAGGCGCACCGCCAGGGGCTGATGGTGTGGACGCACGCGACCGTGTTTCCCGCGAAGCCGAGCGACGCCGTGGCGGCCGGCGCCGACAGCATCTCGCACACGCCGTACCTCGTCTGGCAGGCGGCCCCGCGTGTGCCGCTCGACTACCGGTCGCGGGCGTACGGCGACTTCACCCACATCCGGCCGGACGATCCGAAGATCCTCGCGCTGCTCGATCAGATGAAGGAGCACGGGACGATTCTGGACGCGACCCTGCGGGTCTTCGCGCAGGAGTCGACGCGCGATCCTGGCAGCATGGGGGCCGGCATCATGCCGTGGAGCTACGCCGTCACCCGCGAAGCGCACGAGCGCGGCGTGCTCGTCGATGCGGGGACCGACAGCCAGGGGCTGCCGGCCGGCAGGCACGGACCGGATCTGCAGGCGGCGCCGGCGGTGATCGACGAACTGGCGCTGCTGGTCGCGCACGGCGGCTTCACACCGCTCGAGGCGATTCACGCCGCCACCCAGGTCAACGCGTTCGCCGTCGGCCAGGGCGCCCAGCGCGGGACGATCGGGCCCGGCAAGGCGGCCGACCTCGTCGTGCTGTCGGCCGACCCGACCGCCGATATCCGCAACCTGACGAAGGTCGTGCAGGTGTTCAAGGACGGCAGGGCCGTGGCGGGCGTCGGCCCGGCCGGAGCGCACTGACGGACGCCGGATGTCACTCATGCAGACACGAACCAATATTGCGACCGGTACGAAGTGGGAGCCGTTCGTCGCCTACTCGCGCGCCGTGCGGATCGGCCCGCACGTGCACGTCTCCGGTACCACCGCCACGGACGACTCCGGCGCCATCGTCGGTGCCGGTGATCCGTACGCACAGGCCGTCCAGGCGCTCCGCAACATCGAGGCGGCGCTCGTGCGTGCGGGCGCCAGCCGCCGCGATGTTGTCCGGACGCGGATGTACGTGACCGACATTACGCAGTGGGAAGCCATCGGACGGGCTCACGGCGAATTCTTTCGCGACATCCGTCCGGCGACCAGCATGGTGGAAGTGAGCCGGCTCATCGCGCCCGAGATGCTCGTCGAAATCGAAGCGGACGCCTACCTGGCGGGCGAAGAGGCCTGAGACCAGGGCATGGCGTCGGCGACCGACACGGCGGCGCCGGTCCGGCTGACCCGGAACCAGGTGCGCGGGTTCTGGGCCTCCTGGGCAGGCTGGACGCTCGACGGGATGGACTCGTTCATCTATGCGCTGGTGCTCACGCCGGCGCTGACCGAGCTGCTGCCGCGGACGGGCATTCCGGCGACGCCCGGCAACATCGGCTTCTACGGCGGCCTGCTGTTCGCGCTGTTCCTGGTCGGCTGGGGCCTGTCGATGCTGTGGGGGCCGCTGGCCGACCGCTTCGGGCGGGTCCGCATCCTCACGCTGACGATCCTCTGCTATTCGCTCTTCACGTTTCTCGGCGCGCTGGCGACGACCATCTGGCAGCTGGCGGCGCTGCGGCTGCTGAGCGGCATCGGCATCGGCGGCGAGTGGTCGATGGGCGGCACGTTCGTCGCCGAGGAATGGCCCGAGTCGAAGCGGGCGATGGGGGCCGGCTACCTGCACACCGGCTATTACGTCGGGATTTTCCTCGCCGGTCTGGCCAACTACGTGATCGGCGCGCGTTACGGCTGGCGCATGATGTTCGTCGTCGGCGGCACGCCGGCCCTGCTCGTCGCGTTCATCCGGTACGGCGTTCGGGAGCCCGCGCGCTGGCAGGCAGCGCGACATCAGTCCGGCGCGCGCCCGACGATGAGGCAGTCGTTCGGGGAGCTGTTTTCGCCGCGCTACCGCCGGCGGACGGTGCTGAATTCCGTCTACCTGCTCGTCTCGGTCGTCGGGCTGTGGGCCGGCTCGGTCTACGTGCCCGCGTCGGTGATCCACCTGGCCGCCGAGGCCGGCTATCACACCGCCGGCGCCGCGCGTCTCGCCTCGGACGCGACGATGCTGCTGTCGGTCGGGACGATCCTCGGCTGTTTGGCCCTGCCGCCGCTCGCCGAGCGGCTCGGCCGGCGGCTGACGCTCGGCCTGTTCTTCCTGCTCATGTTCGCGTCGATCGCGCTCGGCTTCGGCTATCTGTTCTATCTGCCGGCCGGGGCGCTGACGTGGTTCATGGTCTGCCTGTTCGTGCTCGGCATCGGCGGCGCGAACTTCGCCATGTACACGTTGTGGCTGCCCGAGCAGTACGGGACGAGCTGCCGCGCCAGCGCGTTCGCCTTCACCACCTCCGTCGGCCGCTTCGTCGGTGCCGGCGCGACGTTCCTCGTCGGTGCGGGCGTCGCCTACTTTCACACGATCGGGACGCCGGTCGCTCTCACCTCCGTCGCGTTCCTCCTGGGCATCCTGCTGCTGCCCTGGGGCGAGGAAACCCGTGGGCAGTCCCTGCCGGACTAGGGTGTGGCTGAGGCCTGGTGGCAGAAAGTGCCATCGGGGACAGTCCCCCATGTGAAAAAGCGCCATCGGGGACTGTCCCCAATGTGAAAGAGGTCACAATGTGGGCCGCCGGACGTGCGGGGGCTCAGGGCGCCATGTCGAGCAGCGCGGGCGCACCGAAGCCGACCACCCGGCCGTGATCGAGCTGAAGCGCCACGGAGGCGACCGCCCGCACGAACGCCGGATCGTGACTGGCGCAGATCATCGGCATCCGCAGCTCGTCGCGGATCCGCTGCAGGTACGGCACGATCCGCCAGCGCAGCGACGGATCGAGGGCGGACAGCGGCTCGTCCAGCAGCAGCAGGGACGGTGAGGCCATCAGCGCGCGCGCGAGCGCGACCCGCTGGCGCTCGCCGCCCGACAGCCGGGCGATCCGGCGGTCGATGAGCGGCGCGATCTCGAGCATCGCCAGGACGCGGTCGAGCGGGAGGGCCCCCCCGTGTCGGGCGCCGTACAGGATATTGCGGCGGACGTCCATGTGCGGGAACAGCAGCGCGTCCTGCGGCACGTAGCCGACCGCGCGCTCCCGGGGCGGCAGGTCGATGCCACGGGCCGACGAGAACAGGACGCGGTCGCCGAGCCGGATCTCTCCCGACTCCGGTCTCCGCAGACCGGCCACCGTCTCGAGCACCGACGTCTTGCCGGCTCCGGACGGTCCGACGAGCGCGAGGGCGTCGGTCTCGATCCGTTCGCGGATCTCGAGCAGGAAGCCTCCCTGTCTCAGCGTGAAGTCGAGCGTGATGGCGAGCGCCACGGCAGCAGGCTCAGCCGGCGGCCTCGTCCGGCCGGCGGTGAATCAGCGCGTTGGAGATGGCGACCGCCACGAACGCGATGACGACCGACACGCCCAGCAGGAGCGCCGCCTGCCGGTTGTGGCCGATCTCGGTCTCGCTGAAGATGGCCAGGGCGAGCGTCCGCGTGCGCCCCGGGATGCTGCCGGCCACCATGATCGTCGCGCCGAATTCGCCGATGGCGCGGGAGAAGGCCAGCAGCGCCCCGGCCAGCACCGTGCGCGCCGCCAGCGGCAGTGTCACGGTGAAGAACACGCGCCACGGGCCGGCGCCGAGCGTCGCCGCCATCTGCTCGTACCGGACCTGCACCTGCTCGAAGCCGGTGCGCGCCGTCCGCACCAGCAGCGGAAAGCCCATGGTCGCCATCGCCAAAACGACCGCCTTCCACGTGAACACGATGCCGACGCCGCCCAGCGCCAGCAGGCTCCCGATCGGCCCGAGACGACTGAACAGGTAGAGCAGGATGAGGCCGGTCGCGACCGGCGGCATCACCAGCGGCAGCGACGTCACCGTGTCGAGCAGCGTCTTGCCGGGAAACCGCCGCCGCGCGAGCAGCCATGCCAGCGCGATGCCGGGCGGCAGCATCACGATCGTCGCGCCGAGCGCGACGATCAGCGTGAACCAGGTGATCTGCCAGATCTCAGCGGACATGGCCGGCCGCCAGAAACCCGTACCACTCGAAGACCGCGCGGGCCTGCGGGCCCCGCAGGTACGTGTAGAAGCGCGTCGCGGCCGCCGCGTCGGGTGCCCCGGCGATCAGCGCCAGCGGATAGACGATGCGCGGCCCCTGGTCGAGCGGCACGGCGTAGACCATCCTGGAGTGCCGGGCGATGGCCGCGTCGGTCCGGTACACGAAGGCGGCGTCGACGTTGCCGCCGTCGACCGCGGCGAGCGCGGCCCGGACGTCGAGCGTCGGGACGATCTTCGGCTGGATGCGGCTCCACAGCCCGAGCGACGTCAGATATTTCCGGGTGTAGACGCCGACCGGCACCGCCGCCGGATCGCCCACGGCGATCCGCTTGAAGCCGGGTCCCAGCAGGTCGCGGAGCGATTTCAGCGGCCGCGCCTCGGCGTCCGGCATGACGACGACGAGCTGATTCGAGAGCAGGTCGACGCGCGTGCCGGGCCGGACGAGGTGCGCGCGCGCGACGTAATCCATCTGCGCCTCGTCCGCGCTCAGGAACAGATCGACCGGCGCGCCGTTGACGATCTGCCGGGCGAGGCCGCTCGACGGGCCGAAGTTCAGGGAAACGCGGGTGCCGGTCGTCCGTTCGTACTCGTGCGCGATCGTCGTGACCGCGTCGGTCAGGCTCGCGGCCGCCGACACCAGGATGTGTGCGGGCGCGACCGCCGCCGCGCCCGTCCGGGCCGGACCGGCCGCCAGCAGCACGCCGAGCAGGATGGCCGGCAGGCGGGGGCGTCCATTCATTTGCATGACAGTTTAGTCTCGTTTAGTATGATTCGCCAAGCCGGTTCACGCCGATCTCGAGACGGCCTGGCCGGCGCCCGCGGCGGGCCGATCCGGCGTCCGCCCCGTCACTTCTCCGGAGGCTCATGCGCCACGTCTGGCCCGTTGTGGCCCTGCTGTTCGTCACCCCGGCGCTGGCGGCCGCCCAGTCGGCCACGACGCCGGCCGATCCTCCGCCAGCCGCCGCGCCGGCCACCGGCCCGACGATCGACCTCGGCGGCTACGTCCAGGCCGAGCTGAATGCGGGCGCCCAGGGCGACACCCGGTTTCCGGTCAACGACCGGATCTTCCTGCGGCGCGCGCGCGTCACGGTGAGCGGGACGATCCTGCCCTCGCTGCGCTATCGCATTCAGACCGACTTCGCCGGCGGCCTGGGCGCCAGCCAGGCCATCCGGGCTGCGCTGACCGACGGCTACATCGAATGGACGAAGTACGCGTTCGCGCACATCCGCGTCGGCCAGTTCAAGGCGCCGTTCGGCGCCGAATGGCTGGTGCCGAGCACGCGGCTGGTGACGGTCGAGCGGACGCTGATGAGCGACCGGCTGTCGCTCAACCGCCAGGTGGGCGTGCAGGTCAGCGGGACGGGCGTTCGCGGGCGGCTCGGCTATGCCGCGGCGCTGTTCGACGGCAACGGCTTCAACACCAACGTCAACGACAACAACCGCTTCATGTACGTCCTCCGCGGAACGGCGGTCGCCTGGCGATCGGCTGGCGGTGCGCTCTGGCGCCTCGGCGCCGACGCCTACTGGTCGACCGACACGAATCTGTCGCTGTCGGGCGACTTCGGGCTCGATCCGACTCCCGCCACGCCGGCCGCGAACAACCTGTTCACCGGCCGCCGGACCGGCGTGGGGGTCGATTCGCATTTCGAAGACGGCGTCTGGCGGCTCGACGCCGAGTATCTGCATCTCCGCTTCACGCCGCAGAACGGCGTGCCGCAGCCGGACGTCCTCAGCCACGGCTGGTTCGTGGCGCCGGGCGCGTTCGTCTACCGGCGTCTGGTCCAGGTCGTGGGGCGGTACGAGCGCTTCCGACCGACCGAGATCGCGGCCGGCAACGAGACGCGGGAGTGGCTGGCCGGCGTGAATTACTACGTCCGCGGCCGGACGGCCAAGTTGATGGTGGACTACCTGTGGGTGGATGCGCCGAACGACCCGGGGCAGCACCAGAAGGTGCTCGCGCAGATGCAGGTGGTGTTCTGATCCCCTGCGCCCGCCCGGGGGGACGTCGGTCCAGTCCGGGCCGGCGCGGACGTCCGCGAGGGAGCGTGCCATGCTGTTGACCGTCAGCGAAGCGGCCGATCGCCTCGGCGTCAGCTACTCGACGCTGAAGCAGTGGATCTACAAGGGGATGCTCCGGACGACCCGCACGGCCGGCGGCCATCACCGGGTGGCCGAGTCGGAGGTGGAGCGCCTGCTGGGCGGCCAGAACCGGCCACCGTCCGGCCGGCGCCCGAAGCGGCGGGCGGCGCCGATCATCGTCTCGATCAGCGGCCGCAATCAGCTGCGCGGCATCGTGGAGGAGATCCGGACGAGCGGGGTGCTCGCGCAGGTCCGGCTCCGGATCGGGGATCAGCGGCTCACGTCGGTCATCACGCGGGACGCCATCGAGGAGCTGCGGCTCCGCCGCGGCGACGAGGCGCTGGCCATCATCAAGGCCACCGAGGTGATGATCGCACGCGAGGGCGACGCGACGGCGCGCAGAAAGCCGGCCGCCCGGCCGGCGCCGCCGGGCCGTCGTTGACAGCCCGCCTGCCGCTGCGTTACGCTTTCGGCAGTCATGTCGCTGAATCGGCACCGCCACGCGCATCATCACCACCACCACCACCGCTGCGGCGGGTGGGAGGGGTTTGTGCGGATGGGCTAGGCCGTCAGGCCGGTTTTCGACGACGAAGATTCACGAAAAAGCCCCGCCGGACCCCGGCGGGGCTTTTTGTTTTTGGGGACACAAGACGGTGACCGGGCGCAGCCCGGCGGCGCGCACCGCGCGCCCGCGAACGGAGTGGGAGCGAGCCGGATCGCGAGCGTCACGGAGTGAGCCGGGGTTCGGGGGGGAGCCCCGAGGTGAATATGGATTTTTCGAAACTCGACGGACTGATCCCGGCGGTCATCCAGGACGCGACCAGCGGCGAGGTGCTGATGGTCGGCTTCATGAACGAAGAGGCGCTGGCGCTGACGCGGGAGACGGGGTTCGCGACGTTCTTCAGCCGCACGCGCGGCAAGCTCTGGATGAAGGGCGAAACCTCCGGCAACCGGCTCGCCGTGAAGACGATGCTGGTCGATTGCGACGAGGACACGGTGCTGCTCAAGGTCGATCGGCTCGGCGACGGCAACGTCTGCCACACCGGCGAGCGATCCTGTTTCTTCCGCGACCTCGCGTCGCTCGATCGGCCGGGCGGCGCCGCGCCGCCCCTGACGCGGACGGTGGCCGGACGGACGGAGGCATGAATCCGATGAAGCTCAAGCTCGGCATCCCGAAGGGCTCGCTGCAGGACGCGACGGTCCAGCTGTTCGCCCGCGCCGGATTTCAGATCGTCGTCGGCTCGCGCTCGTACTTCCCCACCATCGACGACCCGGAGATCGAGTGCATGCTGATCCGGGCGCAGGAGATGGCCCGCTACGTGTCGGACGGCGTCCTCGACGCCGGGCTCACCGGCCAGGACTGGATCGCCGAACACGAGAACGGCAACGGCACGACCGGCGTGCTCGAGAGCATCGCCGACCTGATCTACGCGAAACAGAGCTTCGGCAAGGTCCGCTGGGTGCTGGCCGCGCCCGAGGACTCGCCGTTCCGGACGCCGCAGGATCTGAAGGGCCGGACGATTGCGACCGAGCTGGTCCGCGTCACGCGCGCCTACTTCGAGCGGCTGCAGGTGCCGGTCGACGTCGAGTTCTCGTGGGGGGCGACGGAGGTGAAGCCGCCGGTCCTGGCCGACGCCATCGTCGAAGCGACCGAGACCGGCTCGACGCTGCGCGCGAACCGCCTGCGGATCCTCGACACCGTCATGGAGTCCAATCCGCAGCTCATCGCGAACCGGTCGGCGCTCGCCGACGGCTGGAAGCGGACGAAAATCGAGAACCTGGCGCTGCTGCTGCGGGCCGCGATCGAGGCGCAGGGGCGCGTCGGGCTGATGCTGAACGTCCAGACGTCCCATCTCGATGCGATCCTGTCGCTCCTGCCGGCGCTGCAGCGGCCGACCGTGTCGCCGCTTGCCGGCGGCGAATGGGTGGCGGTGAACACCATCATCGAAGAGCGGACCGCCCGCGATCTGATCCCCCGGCTGAAGGCCGCCCAGGGCCAGGGGATTGTCGAGTACCCGCTGAACAAGATCGTCGTGTGAGAGAATCTCAGGCGCCCGGGCGCTCCGGCGTTCGGGCGCCCGCTCTGGAATCGAAGGGATCACCGTGCGTGTTCTGTCCTCCACCGACTGCCGGCAGCTCCAGCGGCTGCTCGAACCGGGGCACCGGCGCGATGCCGCGCTCGATCGCCGTGTGGCGACCATCGTCCGGCGCGTGCGCGACGGCGGCGACCAGGCGCTGGCCGCGTATGCGCGCCGGTTCGACCGGCTGGCCGGGCCGATCGAAGTGCCGCGCGCCGCGCTCGAGGCGGGCGCCCGGCAGAGCAGCCCGGTCGTGCGACGGGCGCTCAAGGATGCCGCCGCGCACATCCGCGACGTGGCGCGGCACCAGCGGCCGCGCGGATGGCGCCTGCGGGTGGCGCCGGGCGTGTCGGTCGAACAGCGGATCGAGCCGCTCGACCGCGTCGGCTGCTACGTCCCGGGCGGCCGGTACCCGCTCCCCTCGTCTTTGCTGATGACCGCGATTCCGGCGCGCGTGGCCGGCGTGCGCGAGGTGGTGGCGGTCTGTCCGAAGCCGGATCCCGCCGTCTTCGCCGCCGCGCTGGTCGCCGGCGTCGATCGGTTCTTCCAGATCGGCGGCGCTCAGGCGATCGCCGCATTGGCGTACGGCACGGCGACCGTGCCGGCGGTCGACAAGATCGTGGGGCCGGGCAACCGCTACGTGGCGGCCGCCAAGCGGCTGGTGTCGGCCGACTGCCCGATCGATTTTCAGGCCGGGCCGACGGAAATCGTGATCGTCGCCGCCGCCGGCCGGCCGGCGTGGATCGCGGCCGATCTGATCGCGCAGGCGGAGCATGACCCGGACGCGCGCGCGATCTTCATCACGCCGAGCCGGCGGCTCGCCGACCGGGTGGCGCGGGCGGTCGCGGCGCGGATGCCGGCCGACGGGCCGGCGCGCGAATCGCTGCGCCGGAACGGCGCCATCATCGTGGCGCGCGACGCGGACGAGGCGATGGCGATCGCCAACCGGATCGCCCCGGAGCATCTCGTCGTCGACCGCGAGGCGCGGCTGCGCGGCCCGGTGCGCGCCGGCGCCGTCTTCGTCGGCGAGTACACGGCGCAGGTGACCGGCGACTACGCCATCGGATCCAATCACGTGCTGCCGACGGCGGGCGCCGCCCGGTTTCACGGCGGCCTGAGCGCGGCCGACTTCGTCCGCGCCGTGTCGATTCAGCGTCTGACCCGATCGGGCCTCGCGCGGCTGGCCCCGACGGTCGTCACCCTTGCCCGCGCGGAAGGCCTCGAAGGACACGCGCGCTCCATCGAGGTGCGACTCTCATGAGCCCCAACTACCTCCGACCGCCCGAACTGTTCGACGGCCTCCGGCTCCACCAGAACGAGAATACGGGCGGCTGCTCGCCGCGCGTCATCGAAGCGCTGGCGCGCATGCCGCGCGACCGCGTCGGCTTCTATCCCGCCTACCAGGCGATGGCCGAAGCCGCGGCGCGCTATTTCGGCGTGCACACCGATCATCTGGCGCTGACCAACGGGCTGGACGAGGGCATCATGGCCTTGTCGGTCGCTGTGCTGCGGCCGCGGCCCGGCGGGTCCGTGCCCGAGGCGGTGATCCCGGAGCCGACGTTCGAGATCTACAACCTCGACACCGACGTCGCCGGCGGCCGCACGGTCACCGTGCCGCCAGGACCCGACTTCGCATTCCCGCTCGACGCGGTGCTCGCCGCCATCACGCCGGCCACGCGGGTCGTCTTTCTCACGAACCCGAACAACCCGACCGGCCAGATGATGTCGAAGGAGGCGATCCGTGCCGTCGCGCGCGCCGTGCCATCCGAGGCGGTCGTCTTCCTGGACGAGGCGTACGCGGAGTTCGCGGGCGAGACGTTCCTGCCCGAGCTCGCGCAGCACCCCAACGTGATCGTCGGACGGACGTTCTCGAAGGCGTTCGGACTGGCGGGACTCCGCGTCGGCGCGCTGATCGGCGATCCCGCCCGGCTCGCGCCGATCGTCCGGGCCGTGCCGGTCTACAGCGTGAACGTGGCGGCCGCCGCCGTGCTGCCGGCCGCGCTCGGGGACCGTGCGTACCTCGAGGACTACCTGCGACAGGTGAAGGAATCGAAGCAGATCCTGTACGCCGCTTGCGACAGGCTCGGGCTGAAGTACTGGAAGAGCGGCGGCAACTTCGTCCTCGTCCGGATCGGCGATCAGTCGAAGGACGTGATTGCCGCCCTCGCCGCGCGGAAGATCTTCGTCCGCGACCGGTCGACCGACGCCGGCTGCGCCGGCTGCGTGCGGATCGCCACCGGCCAGGTGGCCCATACGCAGCAGCTCATCGCGGCCCTCGAGGAGGTGCTGTGCGCCGTGCGGTAATCACGCGGAAGACGACCGAGACGCAGATCCGGCTGAAGCTCGCGCTCGACGGCAAGGGGCGGTACGCCGTCAGGACCGGCATCCGCTTCTTCGATCACATGCTGGAGCTGGTGGCGCGCCACGGCGGGTTCGATCTCGATCTCGCCTGCCAGGGCGACCTCGACGTCGATCAGCATCACACCGTCGAGGACATCGGCATCGCGCTCGGCGAGGCGGTGTCGAAGGCGCTCGGAACGCGCAAGGGGATCAACCGCGCCGGCTATTTCGTCATGCCGATGGACGAGACGCTCGCCGTGGCGGCCATCGACCTGAGCGGCCGGCCGCACGCGGTCGTCGACCTGCCGGTGAAGGTGCGACTCGTCGGCGACCTGCAGACCGAGCTCGTGCAGGATTTCTTCGACGGCTTTGCGCTCGGCGCGCGCGCCAACGTGCACGTGAAGGTGCTCTACGGCCGGTCCAGCCACCACCGGGTGGAGGCGGTCTTCAAGGCGTTCGCCCGCGCGCTGCGCGTCGCCTGCGCGAAGGACCGCCGCCTGGCGAAGATGCTGCCGAGCACGAAGGGGCTGCTGTGATCGCGCTCATCGATTACGGCGCCGGCAACCTCACGTCGGTGCGCAAGGCGCTCGCGGCGCTCGGAGCCGAACATCGCACGCCGGCCGCGCCGGGCGAGCTGGCTGACGCGCGCGTCATCATCGTTCCCGGAGTGGGTCACTTCGCCGCCACGGCGCGGCTGGAGGCGGCGTGGCGAGCCGCCATCCTCGCCAGGGTCGACGCGGGCTGCACGCTGCTCGGCGTGTGCGTCGGCATGCAGTGGCTGTACGAGGGGAGCACCGAGGCGCCCGACGTGCCCGGCCTGGGCCTTCTGCGCGGCCGCTGCGAGCGGCTGCCCGATCGCGACCCGTCCGGCGCGCGGCTGAAGGTGCCGCACGTCGGCTGGAACGCGCTCGAGCCGCGCCGGTCGTCGCCGTTGCTCGACGGGATCGAACCGGGCTCCCAGGTCTATTTCACGCATTCGTACGCCGCGCCGGTCACCGAAGACACCGTTGCCGCCACCGAGTACGGCATCCGCTTCGCGGCGCTGGTCGCGCGCGGCCGGGTGGCCGGCATGCAGTTCCATCCGGAGAAGTCTGGCACCGCCGGCCTGCGCCTCCTCCGCAATTTCCTCGAGGGCGTTCCCGCGCAATCCGATGCTGTCGAAACGGATCATCGCCTGTCTCGACGTCCGTAACGGCGTCGTCGTCAAGGGCGTGCAGTTCGAGGGGCTCCGGAGCGCCGGGGATCCGGCGGCGCTCGCACGCCGCTACAACGTGGAGGGGATCGACGAGCTCGTCATCCTCGACGTCACCGCCACCATCGAGGGGCGCCGCGCGCTCGCCGACACCATCGGCGCGGTCGCTCGCGAGATCTTCATTCCGCTGACCGTGGGCGGCGGCATCCGATCCGAGGCCGACGCGGACGCTGCCGTGGAGGCGGGGGCCGACAAAGTGAGCCTGAACACGGCCGCGCTCGAGACGCCCGAGCTGCTGACGCGGCTCGCGAACCGTTATGGCAGCCAGGCCGTCATCGTGGCGATCGACGCGAAGCGTGCGAACGGTGGATACGCCGTTTACGCCCGCAGCGGGCAGGCGGCGGCCAGCCGCGACGCCGTCGAGTGGGCGCGCGAGGCCGAGAGTCGCGGCGCGGGCGAGATCCTGCTGACGTCCATCGATCGCGACGGGACCAAATCTGGATTCGACTGCGAGATGACGGCGGCCGTATCCAACGCCGTCTCCATTCCGGTGATTGCGTCGGGCGGCGCCGGCGGCTTCGACGACTTCGTGGAGGTGTTCACCAAGGGGGCCGCCGACGCGGCGCTCGCGGCGTCCATCTTTCACTACGCGGAGTCGGCCGTGCACGACCTGAAGGTTCACCTCCGCGCCCACGGCATCCCCGTGCGGTTGTAGAAGCAGCCGACTTCACCCAATCCCGTAGCGGCCGACTTCACCCAATCCCGTAGGGGCCGCCCAGGCCAGGCATCAGGGCCGTGTGGCGGCCCTTGGCCGCTCTCACGCCTTGACGGCCCGCGCCTGCAGGGCTACCCTGCCCACCCATGAAGCACATCTCGATCGTCGTTGCTGCGGCGATTGCGGCGGCGGCCGGTGGACAGGTGGTCCTGGGCGGACGAGCGCAGGCACCGGCATCGACCGGACGAACCCAGGCCCCGGCACTGCCGGGTCGAACGCAGGCGCGTTCGATGGTGATCACCAAGCTCGGGATCGTGGCGGCGAGCCAGACGCTGGCGGCGCAGGCCGGCGCGCAGATCCTCGCGGAAGGGGGCTCGGCGGCCGACGCGGCGATTGCGGCGAACATCACCCTGGGCGTTGTCGAACCGATGATGAACGGGATGGGCGGCGACCTGTTCGCCATCGAGTGGGACGCAAAGACGGGCAAACTCAGCGGACTGAACTCCAGCGGTTGGTCGCCAGAGCAGATGACGCCCGCCTATCTGAAGGCCAAAGGCTACGACCGGATGCCGGGCGCGGGCATCTACTCGGTGACCGTGCCGGGGGCGGTGCGGGGCTGGGAGGCGCTGCACGCCAAGTTCGGCAAGCTGCCGTGGGCCGCGCTGTTCCAGCCGGCGATCTACTACGCCACGCACGGCTATCCGGTGACCGAGTGGATTGCCGAAGAGTGGCAGGAAGCCCAGGGCAAGCTGGAGCGCGATCCGGCGGCGAAGGCGGAGTTCATGCCGGAGGGACACACGCCACGGGTCGGCGAGGTGTTCCGGAACCCGAGTTACGCCCGGGCGCTCGAGCTGGTCGCGGCGAAAGGGCCGGCAGCGGTGTATGACGGTGACATCGCCCGCGCCATCCTGGCGACGGAGAAGCGGCTGGGTGGCGTGATGACCGCGGAGGACCTGGCCGATTTCCGCCCGGAGTGGGTGCAGCCGATCTCGACGACGTATCACGGGTGGAGCGTGTACGAGCTGCCGCCGAACACGCAGGGGTTCGGGGCGCTGGAGATGCTGAACATCTTCGCGCACTTCCCGCTGGCGCAGTGGGGCTTTGCCGATCCGCGGACCTTCTACGTCAAGACCGAAGCCCAGAAACTGGCGTATGCCGACCTGCGGGCCTACGATGGCGACCCGCGGCAGGCGCAGATCCCGGTGACCGGCCTCATCTCGAAGGCCTACGGCGAGGCGCGCGCGGTGCAGATCGACATGGACCTGGACCGGGCGAACTGCTCGACGCCTCCAGGCGACGCGGCCCGCTTCAACAGCGACACCGTCTACCTGACCGCCGTGGATGCGGACGGCAATATCGTCTCCCTGATCCAGAGCCTCTTTTCGGAGTTCGGATCCGGGGTGGTCGTTCCCGAGTACGGCATCACGCTGCAGAACCGCGGGGCGCTCTTCGTGCTGACGCCCGGGCATCCCGACGTGCTGGCGCCGCACAAGCGGCCGTTCCACACGCTCATCCCGGCCTTCATGCAGAAGGGCGACGAGCACATCGGGTTCGGGATCATGGGCGGGTTGAACCAGGCGCAGGCGCACGCGCAGTACGTGAGCGACATCGCCGACGATGGGATGGACATCCAGGCGGCGATGGAAGCGCCGCGGTTCACCAATCTCAGCTTCGGCGGCTGCACCTTCCAGGTGGAGAATCGCATTCCGCAGTCGGTGAGGGACGCGCTGGAGGCGAAGGGCGACAAGCTGCGACTCGTCAACGCCTATTCCGACCACATGGGTGGCGGACAGGCGGTGATGCACGACTCGACGACCGGCGTGAACTACGGCGCGAGCGACCCCCGCAAGGACGGCGAAGCGGTGCCGCAGCCACCCGCGCTCGGCGCGAAGGGTGGCGGGAAGTAACGGACCAGGACGCGAATGCTGATTCCATCTATTGATCTGAAGAACGGCCACGTCGTCCAGCTCGTGCAGGGCGAGAAGCTGGCGGTCGAGGACCGCGACATCGACGCCTGGGTGGCGCGCTTCGCGAAATACCCGCGGGTGCAGTTGATCGATCTCGATGCCGCGATGGGGCTCGGCACCAACTGGGAGGTGGTCCGCAGGATCTGCGGGCAGCTCCCCTGCCAGGTCGGCGGCGGCATCCGGTCCGTCGAGCGGGCGCAGGAGGTGCTGGCGGC
>DATLRO010000125.1:0-2438 GCA_035534615.1 Vicinamibacterales bacterium | reverse complement strand
ATTCCGGTGGCTGGCGCGAAGGGGGTGTACTTCTGGACGCCGGACGGCACGCGCTACCTGGACTTCAACAGCCAGCTGATGTGCGTGAACGTCGGCCACGGCGACGCGCGCGTGATTCGGGCGATCCAGGAGCAGGCGGCGCAGCTGGCCTATGCCAATCCGTACATGGCGACCGAGCCGCGGGCGCGGCTCGGGGCGAAGCTGGCGGCCATCACCCCGGGCGACATCGACACGTTCTTCTTCACCAACGGCGGCGCGGAGGCCAACGAGAACGCGATCAGGATCGCGCGGCTGGTGACCGGCCGCGCGAAGATTCTGGCGCGCTACCGCTCGTACCACGGCGGCACGGCCGGCGCCCTGACGCTGACCGGCGATCCGCGGCGCTGGGCTTCGGAGCCGGGCATCCCGGGCGTCGTCCACGTGCTGGACCCGTACCACGGCGTCGAGCAGGGCTGGGAGCCGGTCGACCGCGCGCTCGCGCGGCTGGAGGAGACCATCCAGCTCGAAGGGGCCGCGACGATTGCCGCCTTCATCCTCGAGACGGTCACCGGGACGAACGGCGTGCTCATCCCGCCGGACGGCTACCTGCAGGGCGTCCGCGAGCTGTGCACGAAGTACGGCATCCTGATGATCGCGGACGAGGTCATGTCGGGCTTCGGCCGGACGGGCGAGTGGTTCGCGATCGACCACTGGAAGGTCGTGCCCGATCTGATCACGATGGCGAAGGGGCTGACGAGCGCCTACGTGCCGCTCGGCGCCGTCGGCCTGCGGCCCGCCCTCGCGCGGCACTTCCAGGACCACGTGTTCGCCGGCGGCCTCACCTACAACAGCCACCCGCTGGCGTGCGCGGCGGCGCTGGCGACGATTGCCGCCTACGAAGAGGACGACCTGATCGGCCACGCGCGCCGGATGGGGGCGGTCATGACCTCCCTGATGGGCGACCTCGAGGTCCGGCACCCGTCGGTCGGAGCGACCCGCAATCTCGGCCTGTTCGGCATCGTCGAGCTGGTGAGGAACCAGCGGACGCGCGAGCCGCTCGCGCCGTTCAACGGGCGGTCGGCCGAGATGACGGCGCTGGGGCGCTTCTTCCGCGACGAAGGGCTCTACACGTTCGTCCGCTGGCACACGTTCTTCACCAACCCGCCGCTCTGCATCACGGAGCGGGAGCTGCGCGACGGCTTCGCGATCATCGATCGCGGGCTGGCGATCACCGACCGCGCCGTGACCGGGTGAGCGCCGTCAGGCGGACGGCGGACCGGACCGGACCGGGCGGCTCGGAGTCGAGGCCGGGCTCACCCGGGCGGCCGGGGCGGCGGTCAACGGCGACCGGATCTACAATGGAGCGGTCGACGAGCTGTCGGGCGCGTCCGGGCCGATCGGGATCGCCCGCATTCCGGAGGGGATCGTTCATGCCAGACCGCATGGAGCCCGGGGTCCTGCGCGAGCGGCGGGCCGGGGCGATGAGCATCGTGTGGCGCTACGTCCTGATCTCGTCCGGCGCCGGGCTGATCAGCATCCCGTTCCTCGACGTGACGGCGCTGGCGGGCGTGCACATCGCCCTCATCAAGGCGATCACGGAGCACTATGGCGACGTGTTCTCGGACCACGCCGCCAAGGCGATCCTGATTGCCATCGGGGCCGGACTCGTACCGGGTTCGGTCGGATCGATCCTCGGCAGGCGCGCGCTCAACGCGCTGCCGTTCATGACGCCTGTCGCGGGGCTGCTGACCATGTCGGCCTTCTCGGCCGCAGTGTCCTACGGCGTCGGGATGATCTTCATCCGGCACTTCGAATCCGGCGGCACCCTGGCCGATTTCGACGTCGAGCACCTGCACCGGATGTTCGCCCGCGCCTGAGGGGCTCCCGCGGCGCGGCGGGGCGGACCGACCGGCCCGTCCCCGGCCGCATTCTCATCGGACTGTGGTGCCGTGCCTCCCTCACCCACCGTGCCAGCCGGGCGCATCGCTCCGGAAGACGAGGCACCGGCCGGCGTCGGCGGATGGCTGCTGGTGTTCTGCCTGCTGCTGGCGGGGTGGGAGCCGACGAGCCTCGCGCTGGCGGCGTCGAGTCTCGTCGACCAGACGGTCTTCCGCGGCGGGCTGTTCGCCGCCATTCTCGCCGCCCGGCTGCTGCTCGTCGCCCTCGGCATTGCCGCGGCGCTCGGGATCTGGCACCAGCGGGCGTTCGGCGTGGCGCTGGCGAAGGCCACGCTGGTGCTGTCGGCCGCGATGGCCGCCTTCCTCGTCCTGACGCCGTACTTTCCCAGCAACCTCGCGCCCGACCTGAAGGCTCCGGTGCTCGCCGGCACGCTCGCGTACTACCTCGGCTGGTACGTCTACCTGCGCCGGTCGAGACGCGTCCGCGCCCTGAGGGAATGGTCGTAGCGCCGAGCTTTAGCTCGGCCTGTACGTCGTCGCGCCGAGCTTCGACTCGGCGCG
>DATLRO010000124.1:0-16615 GCA_035534615.1 Vicinamibacterales bacterium | reverse complement strand
TTCGAGCTGCTGCGCACGCAGCTGATGGAACGCCACTTCAAGTCCGCCTGGCCGCAGGAGGAATCGGCCCCCGGGATCGCGAAGACGCGGGGATGAACGTTCAGGGCCCGGGGCCCGGTGTTCGGGGCGCCCGGAGCCTCGACGCCTCGGGCGCTCCGCCCGCACGTCAGTAGAGCCGCGCCTCCTCCCGGATCTTCAGGAACGGCTGCACGTCCAGATCCCATCCGCCCGCGATGTCGCTGGCATCCATCCCCTGCTCGATCTGCTGGCGCAGGCGCTCGCTGCCCGCGAGGATGTCGATCGGCAGCCTGACCTGTTCGTACTCGTAGGGCGGCTGGCGCCAGGCGAACTGCGCCGGATCGGCGCGGCGCAGCTCCGCGATGACGGCGACCGCCGCCCGCACCGGCCGGAACGCCGTGCGGTCGAGCACGTGGATCTGGCATCCACCGCACGGCCGGCCGGCATGCTTCTGAAACGTCGGTTCGAAGACGACCGGCCGGAAGCGGACGCCCTCGAGCCCCGCCCGGTTCAGGCGCCCGGCAAACGTTTCGGCGTGCACCCACGGCGCGCCGACGATTTCGAACGGCTTCGTCGTGCCGCGCCCCTCCGACGCGTTCGTCCCTTCCAGCAGCACCGTCCCCGGGTAGACGATGGCGGTGTCGGCGACCGGGACGTTCGGGGACGGCATGACCCACGGCAGACCGGTGTCCGCCCAGTACATGTCGCGCGACCACCCCTCCATCGGCGCCACCGTGAGATCCGCGCCGATCCCGAAGTGGTCGTTGAACAGCCGCGCCAGCTCGCCCATCGTCATGCCGTGGCGCATCGGCATCGGAAACGGGCCGACGAACGACTCGAATCCGGGCGCCAGCATCGGGCCCTCGACGGCGACGCCGCCGATCGGGTTCGGCCGATCGCAGACGACGACCGGCAGTCCGTGCCGGCGGCCGGCCCGCAGGCAGGCCGCCATGGTGGCGATGAACGTGTAGATGCGGGCGCCGATCTCCTGCAGATCGATGACGAGCGCATCCAGGCCCGCGAGCATGTCCGGCGTCGGCTCGCGCGTCTCGCTGTACAGCGAGTAGACCGGGATGCCGCGCGCATGCCGGGCGTGGGCCGTTTCAATCATGTTGTCCTGCACGTCGGCGCGGAACCCGTGCTGGGGCCCGAACAGCGCGGCCAGCGTGCCGTGCCGGCTGGCGGCGAAGCGGTCGGCGACGTGCCGGAGCGATGCGTCGACCGACGCCGGGTTGCAGACCAGGCCGACCCGGCGTCCGCGCAGCCAGGGGGAGGACAGCAGGCGATCCGAGCCGAGGGTCAGCGACATGGGCAGGCTCTCCGGAAGTGAGAAGGGACCATTGACCGCGCACTGGAGCCGGAAGACCAGAGACCGGAGATCGAATGAGACATCAGCGCTCCAGCCCCGCGTGGCGTGCGCTGACTTCCGTGATCGCCGACCAGTCGGCGTCGCCGCGGCCCTGCGCGACCTGCGCGAGCAGGTGATCGTGCAGCAGGCTGGCCAGCGGCATCGGGGCGGCGACCGCATCGCTCGCCTCGAGCACCAGCCGCACGTCCTTCAGGCCGAGCCGCAGCGCGAAGCCGGCCGGCTCGAAGCGCCGGTCGGCGATGACCCGCCCGTAGGTCTCGTACAGCGGCGACCGGTAGATCGCGCCGTTGAGAATCGCGAGCAGCACGTGCGGATCGACCCCCGACTTGCGGATGAACGCGAACGCCTCGCCGAGCGTTTCGAGCATCGCCGCAATCGTGAAGTTGCCGGCCACCTTGACGGCGTTCGCCATCGCCGGGTCGTCGCCGACCCGGAACGTCGCCTGGCCGACGGCGTCGAACAGCGGCTGGCACCGATCGAGCAGGTGGGCCGGCCCGGCGGCGACCACCGACAGCTTCTGCGCCAGCGCCGCATCCGGGCGGCCGAACACCGGCGCGGCGACGTATCCCTGCCGGGCCGCGTGGTGCGCGTCGGCGAGGCGCCGCGAGAGCGCGACCGAAATCGTGCTGCAGGAGACGTGCACCGCCCCTTCCGGCAGGGCCGCCAGCGCACCCGGCTCCGGACCGTCGCCGAAGGCGACCTGCTCGACGGCCCGGTCGTCGGCGAGCATCGTCACGAGCGCCTCGGCGTCGCGCGCGGCCTCGGCCGGCGAGTCGGCGAGCGTGACCTGCCCGGACAGGCCTGCGGCCTTGTCGCGCGTCCGGTTGTACACCGCCAGGTGATGGCCGGCGCGCAGCAGGTTCTGCGCCATCGGCCTGCCCATCCGCCCCAGTCCGACGAATGCAATGCGCATGACGTCTCTCCCGTGCCTGGACACCGCGGCGCGATCCACGGCCGCGCCGCTTCGATTGTGCCGCACTTGGCATTAGAGTAATGGAACGGCCGCCGCATGGCGAGACGCAGGGCGGTGCCGATCGGGGGGCAGGATGCGGATTGCGGTGGTGGGGGCGGGGGCGATCGGCAGATTCTTCGGCGCCCAGCTGGCCAGATCAGGGGAAGAGGTGACGTTCGTCGCCCGCGGCGAGACCCTGCGCGCGCTGCAGGCGGACGGCCTGAGGCTCGACACGCCGGAGGGCGCGTTCGACGTCGGGCCGGTGCGGGCGACCGATGACGCGGCGTCGGTCGGCCCGGTGGACGCGATCATCCTGGGCGTCAAGGCCTGGCAGGTGCCGGAGGCCGCGCGGGCGGCCCGGCCGATGGTGGGGCCCGGAACGGTCGTGCTGCCGCTGCAGAACGGCGTGGAGGCGGCCGACCAGGCGGCGGCCGAGGTCGGCCGCGACCACGTGCTCGGCGGCCTCTGCCACGTGATTGCGGTCGCCGCCGGCCCCGCGGGCGTCCGCGTGCAGGCGGGACTCCAGCCGACGGTCACGTTCGCCGAGCTCGACAACCGCCCGAGCGGTCGGGTCGATCGGCTGCGGGAGGTGCTCGGGCGCGCCGGGGTGAAGGCGATCGTGCCGGCCGACATCCAGGCGGCGCTCTGGAGCAAGTTCCTGTTCATTGCGGCGTTCGGCGGCGTGGGGGCCGTCACGCGCGCCCCGATCGGCGTCGTCCGTCAGATGCCCGGCACCCGGCAGATGCTCGTGCAGGCGATGGAGGAGATCGCCGCGGTGGCGCGGGCGCGTGGGGTTGCGCTCGACCCGGAGGCGGTCACGGCCGCGATGGCCCGGCTGGACGGCCTGGCGCCCGCGAGCACCCCGTCCATGCAGCGCGACATCATGGACGGCCGCCCCTCCGAACTGGATTCGCAGAACGGGGCGGTCGTGCGGCTCGGCGGGCAGGCGGGCGTGCACACGCCGCTGCACCGCTTCCTGTATCACGCGCTGCAGCCGAGCGAGCGCCGGGCGCGCGGCGAGATCGCGTTCTGACGCCGGAGGCGCGTCGGCGCCCCTGCCCGCGGAATCAGAGCTGAGCGCCGCTCCCCCCGCGTCGAAGCCAGCGCTCCTCGAACCGGCAGACGCGCCAGACCACGACCGACAGCGCCCAGGAACAGACGAAGAGCGCGACGACCGCGTAGCCCATCGTCTGCAGGTCGAGGTGCCGCAGGGTGCCCCAGGCGCCCGAGTCCCTGTGCAGCAGGCCGGCGGCGATCGACACGAGTTCGACCGTGCCGACGAACAGCGCGACGACGACCGACAGCCCGGTGACCGTGAGGTTGTAGAAGACCTTCCGCAACGGGTTCGAAAAGGCCCAGCCGTACGCACCGCACATCAGCACGCCGTCCGCGCTGTCCATCAGCGACATGCCGGCGGCGAACACGATCGGCAGGCTCAGGATGGCGATGAACGGCAGCGCCTGCGACGCGGCGACGCCGGCGGTGGTCAGCAGGCCGACTTCGGTCGCCGTGTCGAAGCCGAGGCCGAACAGGAAGCCGACGACGTACATGTGCCACGGCCGCGCGACGAGGTTGAACAGCCCGCCGAACCAGCGGCTCATGAAGCCGCGCTGCAGCAGGCGCGCCTCGAGCGCCTCGACGTCCTGCTGGCCGCGCTGCGTGTCGCGGAAGACGCGGTAGATGTCGATCATCACCAGCAGGTTGAGGAAGCCGATCAGGTACAGGAAGGCGCCCGACACCACCGTGCCCACGTACTGGCCGATCACGTGCAGCCGCGGCAGGCTGGCGCCGACCGACTGCGTCGCCACGGCCACCGCGATCGTGAGCAGCAGGACGACCGACGAATGGCCGAGGGAGAAGAAGAAGCCGACGCCGAGCGGCCGCTCGCCCTGCTTCATCAGCTTCCGCGTGGTGTTGTCGATGGCGGCGATGTGGTCGGCGTCGAACGCGTGGCGCAGCCCGAATACGTACGCCAGGCCGGCCAGGCCGAGCATGAACGGATAGCGGGGCGCGACCAGGAACCAGACCGTGCCCCAGCCGACCAGGTGCAGGAGGAGCACCGCCCCGCCGAGGCCGGCCATCTGGCGGCGCTCCGTCCGGTTCAGCGGCACACCCGTGGCTGGCGATACTCGGCTCATGGCGTGAACTGGGCTGGCGAGAACAGGTGCTGCGCGATGCCGGGCCGGCGCACCGACCGGACCCGTGCGGACGATAGACCCTAAGCCTATCATCCGCGGCTGAGCCGGTCCAGCGAGCCGCCGGCCCGATGCCGGTCTGCACGCGGCGCGCGGCGCAACCGGGCCGGGGGCGGCGATGCCCGTGCCGCCGACGCGGTAGGATAGGGACTGCCCGCCGGCTGCGGCCGGCGGGCGGAAGGGCGGCGAGATGGCGGAGGCCGAAGCGGTTCTGCGGGTCGAGCACCTCACGGTGCAGTACGATCGACAGCCGGTGATTCGCGACCTGTCGTTCGACGTGCACCGCGGCGACCGGGTGATGATCCTGGGGCCGAACGGCGCCGGCAAGACGACGCTGTTCCGCGCGCTGCTGGGGTTCATTCCGTACAGCGGCCGGATCTGGTGGGACCCGGCGGTCACCGTCGGCTTCGTGCCGCAGGGGCTCGACGTCAACCGCAAGTTTCCCGTGACCGTCGCCGAGCTGTTCCGCTTCGGCAAGGTCCGCGTGGCCGACGCGGCCGTCGTCGAGGAGCTGACGCTGGTCAATGCGGCCGCGCTGGCGCACCGGTCGCTGGCCACGCTGTCGGCCGGCGAATTCCAGCGGGTCCTCATCGCGTTCGCGCTGGCGCAGAAGCCGGACGTGCTGCTGTTCGACGAGCCGACGTCCGACATCGACATCGGCGGCCAGGAGACCGTGTACCAGCGGCTCGAGACGATCGCCGCCGAACGCGCCCTCACGCTCCTGATGATTTCGCACGACCTGAACGTCGTGCTGCGGTACGCGACCGAAGTGCTCTGCCTGAACCGCGACTTCCGCTGCCACGGCGCACCGCGGGACATCCTGACGCCCGAGGTGCTGCGGGATCTCTACGGGCAGAACGTCCAGTTCTATCAGCACACCCATTCACCGGCGGAGCGCCACGAGGACGGCGCCGACCTCCGGGCGGGCGCCTGACGGTGTTCGCCCTCGTCCTGCTCGCCGGCGTGTGCGCGGCCGTCGCCGTCGGCTTTCTCGGCGTCTTCGTCCTCTTCCGCCGCATGGCGCTCGTCGGCGACGCGCTGTCGCACGTCGCGCTCCCGGGGCTCGCGGTCGCGATCGCCCTGGGCGTCGATCCGATCTGGGGCGCCCTCGCCGCGCTGCTCGCCGCCGCCGTCGGCATCTTCTACATCTCGCGGGCGACGCGCCTCTACGAGGAAGCGATCGTCGGCATCCTGTTCTCGCTGGCGCTCGCCGGCGGCGTGCTGCTGCTCAAGGGGCGCGAGCTCGAGGCGGCGCTGTTCGGCGACCTGACCAGCCTGAGCGCGCTGGACGTCTGGCTGACGATCGGCCTGTCGCTCGCCATCGGCCTGGCGACGCTGGCCCTGTACCGGCAGCTCGCCCTGGTCAGCTTCTCGAGCGACCTGGCGCGCGCCAACGGCGTCAACGTCGACCGCGTCAGCCTGCTGTTCTTCATCCTGCTCGCGCTGGCGGTCGCCCTCGGCGTGAAGGTGGTCGGGACGCTGCTGGTCGGCTCGCTCGTCATCATTCCCGCCGCCTCGGGCGCGAACCTCGCCCGGAGCCTGAAGGTCCTGACCGGCCTCAGCATCTTCTTTGCCGTGGCGAGCGTCGTCCTCGGCCTCGTCGTGGCGCACCTGTCCGGTCTGCTCCCCGGACCGGTCATCGTGCTGATGGAAGGGGCGCTGTTCCTGGTCTCGCTGGCGCTGAAGCCGCTGGTGGCGTGAGCGCCGCGGCCGGTCAGCGGACCGGCGCGCCGTCGCGCGTGTAGGTGACCCGGCCGTCCGGCTGGATCACGGCGGCCCATGGCGACTTCTGATCGAACCGCCCGCCGAGAATCCGGAAGATGAACGTCGGGTCGGCGGTCGGCGGCAGCGGGAACGCCGTCTGGACGCTGCGCATCGGCTGGCCCATCGAAACGATCGCGCTGGAGCCTTTGACGAGCGCGGCGTACTGCGGCATGTCGAACATGTGGCCGGCGCGCACGCGGGGAACCGCGAGGACCAGGGCGGCGGCGCACAGGACGATCGCGACCGCGTCGGCCGCGCGACGCGGCAGAAGCGCGCGGATGCCGAGCAGGACCGTCAGCACGGCCGCCGGCATCAGCGACAGGTAGTAGTAGGAATCCAGCCCCGCCAGCCAGAATCCGAAGCCCGCGATCGCCAGCACCTGCGGAAGCAGGATCACCGCCAGCAGCGCCGGATCGCGGCGATACCGCGCCGCGACCAGCAGGCCGCAGACGATCAGCAGCCAGCCGCACGCCGGAACGGACCAGGGGGCGGCCTCGATGCCGTTCACCGCATCCGCGTACGTGTCGGCGCTCGCGTGAAAGCGCGTCTGCGCCGACCCCGACAGCACGCGCGCCATGCTGTCCGTGACGGCGCTCATGCCCCCCGGCGTCGATCCCGCCCTCGCCTGGTGCACCAGGTACGGCACCTGCAGCAGGACGACCACGCCGCCAATCACCGCCGCGTGTTTCCACAGCGAGCGCCGCGCCCCGTCGGCGAACGGCTGGACGAGCAGGGCGGCGAAGATGCCGAGAGCGACGAACACCGCGCCGGTGTACGCATGCACCGCGCACCAGGCGATCGCCGCGACGATGCCGGAGCGGACGAGCGACCGACGCGGCCAGTCGAGCAGGACCAGGGCGGTCGCCGTTTCCGCCAGGATCGACCCGACGATCGGGTTCCAGATCACGGCCGCCAGCGACAGGGCGAACGGCGCCGTCGCCAGGATCACGATGGCCGCCAGGGCCAGCCACGTCGAGCCGGTCCGCTTCCGGATGGCGACGAGCAGCAGCACGTCGGCTCCCGATTGCAGCGCCGCCTGACCGATGCCGCCGGCGTGCGGAAGGTCGTGAAACCACGGGCCGAAGACGACCCGGAGCAGCCACAGAATCCAGTAGAACGCCGGTCCGATGGTGTAGCCGCCGACATGGGTCGGGGGGCCGACCAGCGGGAGATCGCGGAACGGGCGGAGCGCGATCCCCCAGTCGCGGATCTGATCCCCGAGCAGCCAGAAGTGATGGCTGATGCCGTGCACACGGATCGCGAACGTGGCCGCGAAGACGGCGGCGCAGAGCGAAGACAGCAGGAGCCGGCGGCGGACGATGGACGGTCGGGACGGGGTCCCGGCAGGCAACGGGGTCATGACTGTACAGATCGACGGCGGGCGTTGCGCCGGACACCGTCACCGTATCATAGTGTCGGCGTGTCACCACTGTCGCGTGGCCGATCGGGAAACGCCGGCCTGTGAGCGAACGTTCAGCCCGCCGCCTGCTGCTGCTCGTGCTGCTGCTGGCGGCGGCCGTCAGACTGTGGGGAATCGGGCTCGGCCTGCCGGGCGCGCAGGGGCGGCCGGACGAGACGGCGCTCGCCGGACCGGCCGTGATGGTGCTGACCGGGCAGTTCCGTCCGCCGAACTTCAACTATCCGACGCTGTTCATCTACGTCCTGGCGCTGCTGTACGCCGGCTATTACTGGCTCACGCGCCCGTTCATGCACTGGGCCTCGCTGGCCGCGTTCGCGGCGAGCCGGGTGCAGAGCCTCGCGCCGTTCTTCTACATCGACCGCGGCCTGTCCGCGCTGATGGGGACGCTCACCGTGTGGTGGGTGTTCGCGATCGCCCGCCGGCTGTTCGACGGGACGGTCGGCCTGGTCGCCGCCCTGTTCCTGGCCCTGTGCTTTCTTCACGCGCGCGATTCGCACTTCGGCGTCACCGACGTCACGATGAGCGCGCTCATCGTCCTGGCGGTGCTGCTGATCATCCGGTGGCAGCAGACCGGCGCGCTCCGGGAGGCGGCGGCCGCCGGCCTGGTCGGCGGACTCGCGATGGCGACGAAGTACAACGGGCTCGGCGTCTGCGTGCCGTTCGCGGTGGCGGTGGGGCAGCAGCTGATCGAATCGCGCCGCACCTGGCGCGACGCGCTCCGGAGGCTCGCGCCGGCCGTCGTGGCGTTCGGCGGGCTGTTCATCGTCGCATTCGTCGTGACGTTTCCGTACGCCGTCACGGAGTGGCGGCAGGTGCTGATCGATACCTCGGGCGTGGCTGCCACGCTGGCGAACGGACACGGGGTCGCGATGCCGCTGGGCTGGTGGTATCACGCAACCGTCACGCTGCCGGTCGCCTTCGGATGGCCGGTGTACCTCGCCGGTCTCGCAGGCCTCGTCGGGCTCCTCGTGACCAGGCTGCGGCAGTCGGCCGTCCTGCTGTCGTTCCCGATCGCGTATTACATCGTCGCCGGCAGCGGACACACGGTCTTCGCCCGGTACATCATTCCCGACCTGCCGTTCCTCGCCATCACGGCCGCCTGGTTCGTCGTGACGGCCGTCCGCTTCGCGATGCGCGCGTCGCGCCCCGTGGTCCGCGGGTGGGTGACGGCGGCGGTGGCCGTGCTGGCCATCGCGCCATCGGCGCGGCGCCTCGTCCTGATCGATCGCCTGCTGGCGCGGACCGACAACCGGGTGATTGCCGCCCGCGCCCTGTTCGGCCTCATTCCGCCCGGCAGCATCGTCTATCAGTCGGGCGCGAGCTACGGCCGAATCCCGTTCACGCTGGACGGCCGGACGCTGGACGTCCACCGGCGGGGCTGGGCGGACGGCCATTTCACGCCGCCGGGCGGGCCGCTGCCCGACTGGATCATCCTGCAGCGGTCGCCGCTCGCGCTCTACAGCGAGGTGCCGGCCGGAGTCGAGCGGCTGGTGCAGCAGCGCTACGAGCTGGCGGCCGTCTTCACGGCAACGCCGCCGCGGCCCGGCCGCCTGTACGATCAGCAGGACGCGTTCTTCCTGCCGCTGGAGGGGTTCGACGGCATCGAACGGCCCGGGCCGAATTTCGAGATCTACCGCCTCGAGCCGGCGTCTCGTCCGGATGAGCCACCAGACGCGGCCGGGGGGAGGCGTTCGCCGGGCACAGGCGCTCCGCAGACATCGGCCACGCCCGCGTCCCCATCGTCCGCGCCCGCCATCGGCCCCGCCGCCGCCGTCTCAGCGGAGCCAGCCGTGCGCCCAGTAGTACACCAGCCCCAGGTACTCGTGGAGCGTCGCCTGCCCGAAGTGCAGCCCCTCTTCGCTCGGCCACCAGTACGACACGTCGGGCCGGCCGGCGAACGTCTCGGTGGCGATTGAGGGAATCGCGTGCAGCCCCTGCGCCGCGAACGTCAGCATCGAGCGGCGCATGTGGGTCGGCGAGGTGACGAGCACGAACGTCCGGATGGCGTGCGCCCGCAGGATCGGCGGCACGTCCAGCGCCTCGTCGTACGTGTTGCGGGACCTGGATTCGAGCAGGATGCGGCCGGCCGGCACGCCGAGCCGCAGGAGCAGCCGGCGCATCGTGACCGCTTCCGGTTCGGATTCCACGTTCGGATCGGCGACGCCGCCCGACGGGATGACCCACGGGTGTCCCAGGAGACGGTAGACCCGGACCGCCTCCAGGACCCGCACCGCCGTGGCCGGATCGAGAAGCTCGACCTGGTCCGCGCGCCCCCGGACGAGGCGTGCGCCGCCGCCCAGAATGACGATGCCGGTCGCCTCGTCCGCCTGCGCCGCCGACTGGAGCGGCCGGTAGCCCCAGGCCAGGAGCCGGGCGGCCGGCAGCGTCAGGGCCGGCACGCTGAGGCCGAGATACCCGATCGCCAGGAGGGCCAGGAGCCGCCGGCCCCAGGCCGCGGTCGGCTTGAAGTACAGGAGCGCGACGCCGGCGGCGAGGCCGGCTACGAGCATTCCGGCCGAGGCGAGGTTCACGTCGACGAAGTGCCGCATGGTCCGGTCAGTCTAGCCGGTCGCGGTGCCAAAGGACATTGGTCCGCGGCCGGCAAAGAAAAAGGCCGCCGGTGCGCCGTGCACCGGCGGCCTGCTGCGAACGCCCCGGCTGAAGAAGCCCTACGGCTGCGGTCCTTCGTGGGCCGTGATGAAGGCACCGACGTTGGCCGACAGCTCGGCCAGGGTCGGTACCCGGACGTACATCATGTGACCCGACTCGTAGTACTTGAGGCCGATGTGGCTCTGCAGCGACGCCGGCAGATCGAGATGGGACATCGTGTACTCGGTCTCGAAGAACGGCGTCGCCATGTCGTAGTAGCCGTTTTCCACCTGCACGTACAGGTGGGGATTGGTGATCAGCGCTTCCTTCAGATCGGGCTCCACGTTCGGCGCCCCCGGGAAGCCGTAGCCCTCGCCGCGCACCTGATGCTTCCAGTCCCAGTAGCGGCCCGCGCCGTCAGCCGCCACCATGTAGGGCCGATCCGGATTGAACTTCAGTTCCTGCGTGATATAGGCGTGGAACGCGCCCGTGAACGCCCCGGTGATCGCGGTGCTCTGCGGGTCGTAGCCGCCGTATTCCGACAGCGGATCGTAGGTCGCTCCGGAGAAGCGGGAGTCCAGCCGGCCGGTCACCAGCCCGCGGCTGCGCTGCAGTTCGGCCATGAACTGCGGGAGCGAGACGCGGAGATCGGCGCTCATCAGGTAGTCGACGCTCAGCCCGGTGTACTGCGAGAGCTGCTTGGCGACCGCCTCCTTCTCCGTGGCGCTCAGGTTGGCCCCCTGCATCAGCGCGTTGGCGTACGTCGTGGCCGCGTACTGGCGCACCTGCTGGAGGAACGCCGGCAGATTGGCCGGTCTCGGGTTCAGCACCTTGTGGTACCAGGCCGTGGCAGCGTAGCTGGGCAGATACAGGACGTAAGGCAGGTCGTTGCCCGGATGGAACGAGATCGTCCCCAGGTCCAGCACCGACGACATCAGCACGATGCCGTTCATGTACATGTTGTCGTGCGCCTGGAGGTAGTTGCCGAGCGCCACCGAGCGGAACGTCCCGTAGCTCTCGCCGATCAGGAACTTCGGCGAGTTCCAGCGGTCGTTGCGCGTGACGTACTTCGTGACGAACTGCGCGAGCGACCGCACGTCCTCGTCCACGCCCCAGAAGTTCCGATCCTTCGCCTTCCCCACGGCATGGCTGAAGCCGGTGCCGACCGGGTCGATGAAGACCATGTCGGTCTTGGCGAGCAGGCTGTACTGGTTGTCGACGAGCTGATACGGCGCCCCGCCCGTCGGCGCGGCGTTCGCCGTCACGACGCGGCGCGGACCGTACGCGCCCATCTGGATCCAGATGGACGAGGAGCCCGGCCCGCCGTTGTAGAGAAACGCGATCGGGCGCTTGGCGAAATCGGTCACGTCGCTGCGGGTATAGGCCCAGTAATAGATGAGCGCCGTCGGTTCGCCCTTGTCGTTCTTGAGCAGGATCGATCCGGCGGTCGCCTTGTAGGGAATCGTCTGGCCGTCGATCCGGATGCTGTGCTCAGTGACGACGGTGACTTCTTTGGGAGCCGGTTCGGGCGCCTTCGCTTCGGCAGCCTTCCGGTGCGGCTCGGGATCCTGCGCCGCCGCCCGCGGGACGGAGCCGAGGGCGCAGAACGCCAGAATCGCGATGATACACAGGGCTTTCTTCATGCGGTGTCCCTCGCAAATGAAACTGAATCTCGGTGCGCGTGGATTCTATCCGGCCGGCCTCTCCCGGTCAAAAGCGGATCGTGCGCGGATGCGCAGAACTTCGACCCGAATAGCCGGGGTGGAAACGCGGGAAAATCACTCGGCGTCGCGCAAAACTCCCCGACCATGGGGCGTGACTCTCCCGGCGGTCCGTACCGCCGGTCCGTTCAGGGCGGCCCCGGGCACCCTGAGCGCCGGCGGGTGGGCGCCGCCGGGGCGAAAGCTCAACTGGAGTTGGTTTTGCATTTCATCATTCCGCCAATTCCCTGGCTCGCAGGACAGGAGCGAAGGCGATGACGACCGATGTGCGGCCACCCAAGGACCTGATCGGGTTTCTCGACTATTACCTGGTCCAGAAGGCTCCGTTTCAAATCCCGGACAACGCGAAGGAATGGATCGTCAAGTGGGGCCCGTGGATCACCGTGGTGCTGATGATTCTCACGGTGCCTCCGCTGCTCTTCGTGCTGGGGCTCGGCACGGCCCTGATGCCGTATGGCGGCCTCGGCTACGCGGCCGGATTCACCTATCTGACGGTCGTCCTGATCGTCCAACTGGTGCTGATGGTTGCGGCGCTGCCGGGCCTCTTCGCGCGCGCGATGTCGGGGTGGCGGCTGCTGTTCTACGCGCAGATCGTCAGCCTGCTGTTCTCGCTGCTGAGCGGGTCGATCATCGGCGGGATCATCGGCGCCCTGATCGGGCTCTACATCCTGTTCCAGGTGCGCCCGCTCTACAAGGTGTAGCGCCGGCGGCGGATGCGTCGAACACCCTCCACGAGCGGCACGGCCGATCGTCGTCCCCACGCCCCTGACGCTTCGTTTCTCGACGGAGTCCGGCCCGGACGGTCTCCGTCGAGAAGCTCATCAGTACAGGCACGCCTCGTTCGCGGCATCGCGGTCCCGGCCAGGCCCCCTGGCGGCCGCTGTCAGCGCCGGCGATCATCACGCTCCCTTCGTGAGACAATCGGGTTCACACGGCAGAACGGTCCGGCACTTACGATTCCTGATGGTCCGCCATGGCCACTGACGAGCCGGTTGACGGCGACCCGACTGCGAGGCAGGTCCGCGAGCTCGAGGCGCGCTTCTTCGACCTCTCGATCGACATGCTGTGCTTTCTCGACTTCAGCGGCCGCTTCAAGCGGGTGAACCCGGCCTGGCAGACGACGCTCGGATTCACTCCAGACGAGCTGACGTCGAAGCCGTTCATCGACTTCGTGCATCCTGAGGATCGCGACCGCACCTTGCTGCAGAACCGTCAGGTCCGGAGCGGCGGTCAGGCTCTGGGCTTCGAAAACCGTTACCTCTGCAAGGACGGGTCCTACAAGTGGCTGCTGTGGAATGCGACGCCGGACCTCAGCCGGCAGGTCATCTACGGCGTCGCGCGTGACATGACGGTGCGCAGGCAGGCCGAACAGGAGCGCGAACGGCTCGTGCAGGAGCTGCAGGCGGCGTTCGCGGAGGTCAAGACCCTGCAGGGGTTCCTTCCGATCTGTTCGTACTGCAAGAGGATTTGCGATGATCAGAACTACTGGCAGTCTGTCGAGGCCTACATCTCCAAGCACACCAATACCAGCTTCAGCCACTGCATCTGTCCAGCCTGTTTTGCGAGTGTGGTCGAGCCGCTGCTGAACGGAGAGAACGAGAAGGGCGCGTGAGAGATCGAGAGCGATCGGAGGACGGGCCTTCACCACGCCCCGAGACATCGCCTCAGCGGGTTCCCCCCGGTGAGCCGGCCTTCGACCAATCGCCCGTCGGCATGGCCTGCGAGAGCCTCGATGGCCGCTGGGTGCGCGTGAACGACGCCCTGTGCGCCCTGCTTCAGTACCGGGAAGAAGAGCTCCTGAACGGGGAGGCCCGCGAGTTCACGCACCCGGACGATCGCGCGAGGGAGGTCGAGTGGCGTGGGCGGCTGCTGGACGCCTGGCGGGATCGCGTCCAGTACGACAAGCGCCTCGTCCGCAGAGACGGCAGCGTCGTGCCCGTGCGTGCGACGACCATCGTGATTCGGGATGGTCGGGACGCGCCGGAGTCACTGCTGTCGGTCATGGAGGACTGCAGCGCGCTCAGGCTGGCCCAGGAGGCGCTGCAGGCGGAGCGGTCTCGAGTCGCCTTTGCGCTCGAGGCGGCCAGGGCCGGCGTCTGGGAAGTCGATCTTCGACAAAGGCGGCTCAGGGCCAGCGAGTCGCTGGCGGCCGTCCACGGCATGACGCTCGCCGAATTCCCCGCCGGCATCGACGCCTATCTGTCTCTGGTGCATGCCGACGATCGGGCCGTCTTCACCGGCGCCATCGAGCTGGCTGGTGCGGGGGCCGGCCAGCAGTTCCATCACGAGTACCGGGTGGTCTGGCCCGATCGCACCATCCACTGGCTCGAAGTCGTCGGCCGGCTGCTCGATCAGGGGGTGGTCCGCGGGGTGGCCACCGACATGACCGCGCGCAGGGAACTGGAGCTGCGCCTCGAGCAGGCGCAGAAGCTCGAGGCGATCGGCCGGTTTGCCAGTGGGATTGCCCACGACTTCAGCAACGTGCTCTCCGCGATCATCGGCTACACCGACGTCATCCTGTCGCAGGTCGGCGATCGGGAACCCATGAGAGCCGACGTGCTCGAGGTCCAGGCGGCCTCGGAGCGGGCGGTGGCGCTCACGCGGCAGCTGCTGGCCTTCGGGCGGCGCCAGACGTGGCAGCCGCGGATTCTCGACGTCAACCTGGCCGTGTCGCGGCTGGCGGGGCTCCTGACCGGCCTGTTGAGACAGGACATCGGACTGCACGTCGCGCTCGATCCCCTGGCCGGTTCCATCCGGATCGATCCCGGCCAGTTCGAGCAGGTCCTGATGAACCTCGTCATCAATGCGCGCGATGCCATGCCGGCCGGCGGGGCGTTGAGAATCGAGACGGCCGCGCGCGGCTCCGGGCTCGAGCGATCGGTGTGCATCCGCGTGCGGGACAGCGGCATCGGCATTGAACCGGCGAACGTGGCCAGGATCTTCGATCCGTTCTTCACCACGAAGGGCAGCGAGGGGAACGGACTGGGCCTCTCGACCGTCCGGGACATCGTCGAGCGCACGGGCGGTCGGATCGCCGTATCCAGCCAGCCCCTCCGGGGCACCGAGTTCGAGATCTGTTTCCCGGGCGTGGCGGGACCGGCGGAGACGGATGCGGCGACGCAGGAGGGCAGGGACGTCGGGCAGCCCGTGCGAAGCGTCCTGATCGTCGACGATGACGAGCCGGTGCGGAAGCTGTTGAAGCGCCTGCTGGCGCCGCACGGGCTGGACATCGCCGAGGCGGGAACGGCCGCTCGCGCGCTGGCGCTGGCGGCGCAGCGTCAGTCGGCGATCGATCTCCTGATTACGGACGTGGTGATGCCGCATGCCTCGGGGCTCGAACTGGCGGCGAATCTGCGCGCGATTTGTCCCGACGCCCCCGTCATCTTCATGACCGGCCAGGTCGACTCGCCGCAGGTCCGCGAGCTGATGGAGCGGCAGGAAGCCATCCTGCTTCAGAAGCCGTTCACGGCGACACAGCTGTACGACGCGATCCGAACGGTGGAAGCGCGACCACGGACGGAGTCGGCGGAGCGCGGTCGCGGGGACTGAAGGAAAGACTGTCGGGCTGAGATCCGGGGGGAAGGAACACATGGCGGACGACCATCACTACGACGTCATCATCATCGGCACGGGGGCGGGCGGCGCCACGCTCGCCTGGAGCCTGGCGCCCTCGGGCAAGCGGATCCTGCTGCTCGAGCGTGGCGATTTCCTGCCGCGCGAACAGGACAACTGGGATTCCAGGGCCGTCTTCGTGGACGCGAAGTATCAGGCGAAGGAGCCCTGGCTCGACAAGGAGGGCCGGGAGTTCTTCCCGGGCATTCACTACTTCGTGGGCGGCAATACGAAGTTCTACGGCTCGGCGCTGTTCCGGCTGCGGAAGGAGGATTTCGGCGAGCTGCGCCACGCCGGCGGCATCTCGCCCGCCTGGCCGGTCGGCTACGACGAGTTCGAACCGTATTACACCCGGGCCGAGCGGCTCTATCACGTGCACGGCGAGCGGGGCGTCGATCCGACCGACCCGCCCGCCAGCGCTCCCTACGCCTGGCCCGCGGTGAGCCACGAGCCGCGGATCGCGACGCTCTCGGAAGACCTGACCCGGCTCGGGTACCATCCCTCTCCCCTCCCGCTCGGCATCCTGCTGGAGGAAGAGCACGGCCGGGCGACCCGCCACAGCCCGTGCATCCGCTGCCGGGCGTTCGACGGCTTCCCCTGCCTCACCAACGGCAAAGCCGACGCGCAGATCATCTGCATCGAGCCGCTGCTCGCGGAGCGACCGAACGTGACGCTCCTGACGGGGGCGTACGTCGAGCGGCTGGAGACCAGCGGCTCGGGACGGGAAGTGACGGCGGTGAAGGTGCGGCGCGGCGGTGAGTCGGAGTCCTACTCCGCCGGTCTCGTCGTCGTCGCCTGCGGCGCGATCAACTCCGCCGTGCTGCTGCTGCGCTCGGCCGGCGACAGGCATCCGAACGGGCTCGGCAACAGTTCGGGCGTGGTCGGCCGCCACTACCTCCGCCACCAGAACACCGCGCTCATGGCGATTTCGCTCGAGCCGAATCCGACCGTCTTTCAGAAGACCCTCGCGCTGTC
>DATLRO010000123.1:0-6388 GCA_035534615.1 Vicinamibacterales bacterium | reverse complement strand
CGCCGGCCCATCGAGCTTGCGATCGGCTGACCCGCCGAAGGCGAAGGAAGACTCAGATGTCGCGACCGCGGAGAACAAACGCGAGAGCCTGCCGGCCCGATGGGGCCGGCAGAGCGGCGACAACGGCAGCTCCGGCCCCATGTGCGGGGCCGGAGCAGAGTTGCAGTTCCGGACGCTGGTGGTTCTAGCCTTCGATGAGGCGAACCTCGCCGGCGCGCGGCCCCTTGGCGGATTCTTCAACCGTGAATTCGACCCGCTGCCCCTCGCGCAGCAGCTCGAACACCGCACCGCGAACGGCGCTGCGATGGAAGAAGTGCTCGATGCCCCCTTCATCGCGGATGAAGCCGAAGCCTTTGTCGATGAGGAGCCGTGCAATCGTGCCCGTCGGCATACCCGTGTCCTCCGTGACGAAACCCCCTGAGAACATCTCAAGGGCAAACGAGGCGGCTGACGCTACCGGGCGTTGGCCGAAGATTGCCAGCTCACGACGCGCGCAGGGCCTCGAGCTCCTGGCCGCCAGGCGGAGGCGCCGGCGGCCGCGAAATTCTCGCGCATCCGCGGCGCCGGATCCGGGCGCCGCATGGACTCCGTCGTCTGGCGGCCGGCGTGTCTCGGCGCCGGTCCGACTGGAGACCATATGATGCTGAGCTTGAAGACGGGTGCAGTGTAGGAAGTTCCGACCCCGAAAGTCAAGCGAACGGCCGAGTTAGGGCCGATCGCCCTCGGTGCCCACCTGCCACTCCTCCGTGTCGTCGTCCAGGTCGTCCTCGTCTTCGTCATCGTCGTCGTCATCATCCTCGTCGTCGTCATCCTCATCGTCGTCGAGATCGTCTTCGTCATCGCCGAGCACGATCCTGTAATCGCGATCGGCCAGTGTGCGGATGGGCGCGAATGAGGCGAGGCTGAAATCCGAACGCCGCAGAGACATGCTAACCTCCAGAACCAGGCGACCACATCGTGAGACGGCATGGCCCCTCCAAGGGGCACGTCCAGCCGCCGGTTGATGCCGGCAGGGGCAGACGTCTCACATGCGGCGGCCGTTCGAGCCGTGAGCGGGTGGCAAACCCTGAGTGATGTATCGATTCTAGCCCACCCGAGACTTCCGGATCTACGATCTGACGGTCGCGCGACCCCGCACGGACCGGCGGCGTCACGCACCGTGCAACGCTCACCGCGATGATACCTGCAATCATTCTGGCCGCCGGCCGATCGTCCCGAATGGGCCGGCCCAAGCCGCTGCTGCCGCTCGCGGGGCACGAGACGTTCCTGAGCCGGCTGGTTCGCGTGCTGCGGGAAGGCGGAGCGGATGAGGTCGTCGTGGTGCTCGGCTGCGAGGCCGGAACGGTCCGCGCGGCGATCGAGGCCGCCCGGCTGCCGGTGCGCGTCGTGGAGAATCCACGGTACGCCGATGGACAGCTGTCGTCGCTCGTGGCGGCGCTCGGCGTCGTCGACCGGCCGGGCGTCACCGGCGTGCTCGTCACCCTGGTGGACGTGCCGCTCGTGTCGGCGGCGACCGTGCGGGCCGTGCTCGACGCGTACCGACGGACGAACGCCCCGATTGTCAGGCCGGCGCGCGACGGCCGGCACGGGCATCCCGTGCTGTTCGACCGGCGCGTGTTCGGCGAGCTGCGTCAGGCCGATCGCTCGGTCGGAGCCAAAGCGGTCGTCCGCGCGCACGGCCCGCAGGTGCTCGACGTCCCGGTCGAGGATGAAGGGGCGTTTCTCGACATCGACACGCCGGAGGAGTACGAGCGCCTGAGCGCCCGAACGCTCGATCGCCCCGGTCGCTGAGCGCCTGAACGCCCGAGCGCCCGGGATCAGGCCGCGCCCGTCCGGCTCAGCTCGGAGATGAGCGTTTCTCTCCGGTCCAGCGTGATGCCGTCGATGCGGGTCAGCACGAACAGGTAGGCCGCCAGCGCGGGCGCCGCGAGGAACAGGAAGACGGGGACCGCCGCCCAGAGGTTGCCATAGACGGTCGCCAGAAACGCGGTGAGCGCCGCGATGCCGAACAGGGCGAGGTTGAAGGCGAGGCCCGCGAGGACCGTGACGCGTGACGCCCGCTGCCTGCCGAACTTCGCGTAGTCGACCCGCTTCGGGAAATACACGGACAGCAGGTTCCCCGCCGAGAATTCCAGCGGCAGCGCAAACAGCAGTCCCGCGACCGTCGCGACCGTGACCGCCGGTGCGGGCGGCCGATACATGAGGCAGACGGCAATCCAGATGGCGATCATCTGAAGGCCGATGACGGCCGTGTGCGCCAGGTTCTTCCCCAGCGCGATCCGGCGGAAGCTGACGGGCGAGGCGAAGAAGAGCTGCACGCCGCTGCCTTCCCCTCCCAGGAAGTTGTGCGAGAGACTGGTCAGCAGCAGGAGCGCGTAGGCGGTCCCCACGGGAAAGGCCAGGTCCGGCCTGTGCGCCAGGAACGCCTGGGCGTGGTCGTCCGCCTGGCGTCCGGGCCCCACGAGGAACAGCAGCAGCAGGACCAGCGGCATCAGCAGGATGAAGAGCAGCGCCGGACTGCGCGTGAGCCCGAGCAGCTCTTTTTCGACGACGGCCCCGACCGGGCCGGGAAGTCCCCAGGAAGGACGGCGCGGCCGGGGGGCGGCGCGCGCCGCCTGCGGGGCGATCTTCGCCGCGGACTCGCTCAGGTTCTCGCCGCGATACTCGGCGCGCAGGCGCAGGCCCAGCAGCCAGCCGACGGCGGCGAGACAGGCGCACACGCCGGCCGCGTACGCCAGGGCCGCCGGCGCGTGGCCGAGCGCGGCGCGGGCCATCGCCTCGGCGGCGAGTCCGGGCGGCAGGAACCGCTGCCCCTGCGCGACCGTCGCTTCCAGCCGGCCGAACGGTGCCGTCGACGCGTGCCCGAGGCGCCGGGCCACCGGGCCGATGAACTGAAAGCCGAGGAGACAGAGAATCAGCAGCGCACTGAGGATCTCCCGCGTTCGCCGCTGGGCCAGCCAGCGCTCCGTCCATGCGAAGATCATCCGCGTCAGGAGGATGTTGAAGGCGGCGAACAGGAGGAGGACGAGCAGCGCCCAGGGAAAGAGCGCCGGCCGGCCGATGCCGGTCCCGAGCGCGATGCCGAGCAGCCAGAGGCCGCCGACCGCGGCGACCGGGTCGAACAGTCCGTACGCCACGCGGACCAGCAGGTACGACCGGAAGTCGAGGGGGAACCGCAGGAAGTGCGACCAGTCGAAGCTCTCGGAGAACGTCGTCGCGATCAGCGGAAACAGCTGCCAGAACGCGAACACCAGCCATAAGAGCAGGGCGAGGTCGTCCGGCCGGCCTCCACGGACGAAGTACCAGGCGGCAGCCCCCAGCGCCACGCAGCCGCCCGCGCCGAAGGCGGCGAAGAAGGCGGCCGTCAGGATCCGAGAGCCCAGCTCCAGGCGGCCCCGCGTCGTCCGGAGAGCGTTGAAGAAGGCCTGCCACTGAAGCCGGGCGAGGGCGCCGAATTGTGCGCGTGATTCCGGCGCCGGCGTCAGCCGAGCCACGACAGCTCCTGCTCGGTGGTGCGCGTGCCGCCGACGATCTGCAGGAAGATCTGCTCCAGCGTCAGCGTGCCGGCCTGTCCGGCCGCCGCCGGGGCGAGCTGTCCCCGCACGCCCGCGCGCAGCTCTTCGATCGATCCCTGCGCCACCAGCCGGCCCTGATGGATGATGGCCACGTGGCTGCACAGCCGCTCGACGATTTCCAGGACGTGGGAGGTCAGGAAGATCGTCACGCCGTTGGCAATCATGCGCTGCAGCATCGCCTTCAGCGTGTTCGAGGCGACGGCGTCCACCCCTTCGAACGGCTCGTCCAGGAAGAGCACGCGCGGCCCGTGGATGACCGCCGCCGCGAGGGCGAGCTTCTTCTGCATGCCGTGCGAGTAGTCGGTGACCAGCTTCCGGGGCTCGGACGCCAGCTCCATGAATTCGAGCAGCTCCGCCGTCCGCCGGGCGGCCGTGTCGCGGTCCAGGCCGTACATGCGGCCCACGAAGGTGAGGTACTCGGCGCCCGTCAGCCGGCCGAAGAGCGCCATGCCCTCGGGCACGACGCCGATCTGCCGCTTGACGTCCACGGGGCGCGTCGCCAGGTCGCATCCGAGGATCTCGATCCGTCCGGAAGTGGCCGCGAGCAGCCCCGTCAGCATCTTGATGGTCGTGGATTTCCCCGCCCCGTTGGGCCCGAGGAAGCCGAAGAACTGCCCCGGCGCCACGCGCAGGTTCACGTTCTCCACGGCGACGAAGTCGCCGAAGCGGCGGGTGAGGCCGTCGGTCGCGATGGCCGCTGCGTCCATGGAAGCCTCGACTCTAGCACAGGCGCGCGCGCCGGCCGAGGGTCGCCCGTTGCCGGTGCCCACCCCTGGGACGCCCTGTCACACACGGGTGTTCCATGGGAAAGCCATCTGGCTCTCCCCGCAGTCATGGAGCATGCCGTTACAACGCGATCAGCGCCGAGACGATCCTGTCGAGCGATCAGGAGAAAGCCGTGAACATCCGGATGCAGGCGATGGTGGCTGACGTGCCCGGCTTCGCGATGCTCGGGCGCGTTCCTCACGCCCCGGCGGCCGGTCGGGATAAAGTGAGTCCATGTCGCTTCTTGATCTGCTCTTTGGAAAGCCCCTGAGCGCATCTGAAGAACGGGGCGAGAAGCTGGGCTCGGGCCCCGGAATTTCGGTCTTTGGGCTGGACGCACTCAGCTCGGCGGCCTACGGCCCGGAGGCGGCACTCACCCTGCTGATTCCGCTGGGGGTGGCCGGCGTCACCTACCTCCTTCCCATCACGCTCATCATCATCGGTCTGCTGGTGATCGTGTACTTCTCCTACCGCCAGACCATCGAAGCGTACCCCTCCGGGGGCGGCTCGTACACCGTAGCCCGTGAGAATCTGGGCGCGTCCGCTGGATTACTTGCCGCGGCCGCCTTGATGATTGATTACGTGCTCACCGCCGCGGTCGGCATCTCCGCCGGTGTGGGCGCCCTGGTCTCCGCAGCCCCTTCCCTCCAGCCGCACACCTTGGGCCTGTGCCTGGCCATCCTGGCGATCGTGACCCTCGTCAACCTCCGCGGCGCTCGGGAGACCGGGATTGCGTTCCTGATTCCCACGTACCTTTTCATCGGAACCCTGCTCGCGACGCTGGGACTCGGACTGATCAAGGCGCTGATCGCGGGCGGCCATCCTGTTCCTGTGGCCGCGCCGCCTCCGCTGAAACCGGCAGCGGAAGCATTCAGCGCCTGGCTCGGGCTCACGGCGTTCTCCAGTGGATGTACGGCGATGACGGGCGTGGAGGCTGTCAGCAACGGAGTGAAGGCGTTCCGGGATCCTGTGGCGAAGACGGCGCAACGGACCCTGACGGCCATCATCGCCATCCTGGTGGTCATGCTGGCCGGCATTGCTCTCCTGGCCCGCGCCTACCATGTGGGCGCGACGCCTGCGGGCACCGGCTACCAGAGCGTGCTCTCACAGCTCGTCGCCGCCGTCGTCGGACGGGGTGTGTTCTATTACGTGACCATCGCGTCCATCCTGCTGGTCCTCGTGCTGTCCGCCAATACCGCGTTTGCGGACTTTCCGAGGGTGTGCCGGATGGTGGCGGACGATGGCTATCTTCCGCATCCGTTCGTCAAGCGGGGCCGAAGACTGGTCTACTCGCAGGGTATCCATGCGCTGGCAGTGCTTTGCGCCATTCTTCTGATTGTGTTCGAGGGAGTCACGGACCGCCTGATTCCTCTTTACGCCATCGGCGCCTTCCTGGCCTTCACTCTCTCGCAGACCGGCATGGTCGTCCACTGGAGGAGGAAGCGCGGGCGGCAGGCCCGGCGCAACATGTTCATCAATGGTCTTGGCGCCGCGGCCACGGCGACCACCGTCGGCGTGGTGACCGTATCGAAATTTGCCGAGGGCGCCTGGATCACGGTTCTGCTGATTCCCGCCATCATCGTGTTGATGACCGCCATCCGGCGGCATTATGACCGCGTCACCGTTGACACGGCGGAGCCCGACCCTCTGGACCTCACCGGTTTGAAAAATCCTCTGGTGGTGGTGCCCATGCTCGGCTGGAACAAGATATCGGAAAAAGGGTTGCGGTTTGCGCTGACGCTCTCCTCCGACATCGAGGTGGTGCACGTGCAGGCCGAGGGCGTGACCGACGAGGTTCGCAAGGACTGGAGCCGCCTGGTCGAAGAGCCCGTCCGGCGGACAGGGCTGCCGCCTCCGAAGCTGACGATCATCCAGTCACCCTTTCGCTTCATCGTGAACCCGATTGTCGATTACGTGCTCGAGCTCGAGCGGAAGAACCCGGAGAGACAAATCGCCGTGATTGTTCCGGAGCTCGTGGAGCACCATTGGTATCAGGTTGTGCTGCACAACCAGCATCCCAAATGGCTCAAGGCGCTGCTGCTCCAGAA
>DATLRO010000122.1:0-26758 GCA_035534615.1 Vicinamibacterales bacterium | reverse complement strand
CCGAAGGAAATGCTGCCGCTGGTCGACAAGCCGATCATCCAGTACGGCGTCGAGGAAGCGGTCGCCGCCGGCATCGACAACATCATCCTCGTGACCGGCCGGGGCAAGAACGCCATCGAGGACCACTTCGACGTCTCGGTCGAGCTCGAAGCGTTCCTCGAGTCGCGCGGCCGGAAGGACCAGCTGGCGCTGGTCCGCGGCATCTCGAACATGATCAACTTCGCGTACGTCCGCCAGGGAGAGCCGCTCGGGCTCGGCCACGCCGTCCTGGTCACGCGCGAACTGGTCGGCGACGAGCCGTTCGCCGTCATCCTCGGCGACGACGTGATTGACGCCACCCCGCCGGCGATCCGCCAGATGATCGACCTGTTCGCCCGCGTCGACGGCCCGGTCCTCGCGGTCGAGCGCGTCCCGATGGATCAGATCTCCAGCTACGGCGTCGTCGCGGTCGATGGCGCCGCGGAGTACGGACCCCGCGTTCACCGGGTGCTCGACCTGGTGGAGAAGCCGGCGCGCCAGGAAGCGCCGTCCGATCTGGCGATCATCGGCCGCTACATCCTCACGCCCGACATCTTCCCCGCCCTGGCGGAGACCGCCTCCGATCAGACCGGCGAGATCCAGCTGACCAACGGACTGCGGCGTCTGCTGCGCGATCGGCCGATCTACGCGTACGAGATCGACGGCGTCCGGCACGACACCGGCAACAAGCTCGGCTTCCTCAAAGCGGTGGTCTATTTCGCGCTCCGCCGCCCCGACCTCGCGGAGCCGTTCCGGCAGTACCTCGAATCACTCGACCTGCACCAGCTCCCGACGCCGCGGAAGTAACCAGCCCAGGGGTCGGGATTGGGGATTGAGGGACCCTCTTCCGCACGAGGCGGAAGAGGGCTGCCAGCAGAATAGGAATAAGGCTAGGAGTCCTTGGTCGAGGAGGCTGCCGGCGCGGGCGCCGGCGAGCCGGACGTAGATGAGGAATCAGCCGAGGGAGAGCTCTTGTCCTTCCCGGGCGCTGGCCGGGAGGCGTCGTGCTTGGGGTAGTCGGTCACATAGAAGCCGGTGCCCCGGAACTGGATGGCCGGCGACGAAATCTGCTTGCTGACGGTCCCACCGCACTGAGGGCACGTGCCGACCGGGGGATCCGAATATTTCTGGATGATCTCGAACCGGTGCCCGCACGCGTCACAGAGGTATTCGTAGAGGGGCATTGGCGCAAAACCATCGATCAGCGTACCGCATTCCCGACCAGCCGTCAATCGCGTGACGCCCCGCCGGCCGCTCACTCGACGAGGTCGCCCGCCTCGTCCGGACCGAGCAGCAGCCGCCGGTGCGCCCAGAACGGCGCGGTCCCCTGGGCGAGCAGCGTGTCGTGGAACGCGCGCAGCGAAAACGCCTTCCCCTGCTGCTGCCGGCAGTCGCGCCGCAGCTTCAGCAGCATCAGCTTCCCGAGCGAGTACACGAGGTACGTCGGGTCGAACGTGCCGCGCTCGGCCTCGCGCCGCGCGTTTCCTTCCTCCATGAACGCCTCGTCCCGGAAGAACCGGACGCCCTGCTCCACCGACAGATCCTCGGCGTGCAGCCGGATGCCGACGATGAAGCGCGCGAGACGGATGAGGGCCTCGGCGAGCTGGCCGAGCTGGATGGCCGGATCGCGGTCGCCGAATCCCGCCTCGACCATCATCTGCTCGCAGTAGTGCGCCCACCCTTCGACGAACGACGTCGGGGCGAACATGATCGACTTGCGCACCTTCGACGGCACGCGCCGCAGGTGCTGGTAGTGCAGGAAGTGCCCCGGGTAGACCTCGTGAATGGAAATCGCCCAGAGCGTCGCGTCGTTGAAGTCGCGCAGGTGCTCTTCCTGGCGGTCGGCCGGCCACGCCGGGTCGACGTCGGTCAGGTAGTAGTAGGCCTGCCCCGGCCGCGTCTCGAACGGCCCGGGCGTCCACATGCTCGCGGACGACCAGCGATAGAACTCCGGCGTCGGCGCGACCAGCACCGGCTCGCCCTCCGGCAGCGTGACGAGTCCCCGCCGCTCCAGGAACCGGACGAGCTCCTGCAGCTGCTGCCGGGCCGCCTCGACCAGCCCCCCCGCCTTCGGATGCTGCGCCTTGCTGCGCCACCACGCCGCCATCGGGTCGCCGCCGTTGAGCCGGCCGGCCACCGTCCGGAACTCTTCCTGCGTGGCGCGCAACTCGCGCGTCGCGATGGCGAGCAGGCGATCGACGTCCAGCCCCACCCCTTCGTCCAGCTTCAGCTTCTGCTCGAACCGGGCCCGGCCCAGGCGAAACGACGCCCGCGCGCGCGGCGCCTGCTCGTCCTCGAGGTACGCGACGTACTGGCCGAGCGTCTGCACCGCCTCGGCCTGCGCGTCGGCCAGGTCGCCCAGCAGGTGGAGGTCGTCCACGTCCGCGAAGGCGCGGGGCAGATCCGCGTCGACGAACTTCAGCGCGCCGCGGAACGCCTCGAGCCCGACCTTCACGAAGATGCCGGGCGGGTCCTTGATGTTGTCGCGCGCCGCCTGAATCAGCCGCGGCACCTGCCGCAGCTTGGACAGCGTCCGCCGCGCCCGCTCCGACACCGGCGCGTACCCGAACAGCGCCTGGCCGGCGAGGCTCGACGCCAGGAGGTCGGCGTAGTACTGCGGGTTGCGTTCCCAGGCACGGACTTCTTCCAGCTCGTAGGCGCGCGCCCGGACGTTGGCCGCGAGAATCGGCTGCTCGATCCGCTCGATGGCCGTCAGCCCCCGGGAATCGATTTCGTCCAGGCGCCGGCGGAACCCGGCCAGCGTGCGGACCTGCGCTTCGATGGCCGGCCGGGCGAGATCCTCCAGCAGGTCGTCATGGGCGTGGACCCCGTCCAGCGCCGCGCCGGTCGGCTGGGTCTCGTGCAGATAGCCGAGATAGTCGTCTACGAAGTGCGAGAGGGGTTCTGATGAATGCATGGCCGACCGAGGCCCGACCGGTGTCCCGCGATGGAGCGACCGTGGAGCGTCCCTAGAGTGTCCGCGCGGCTGGAGCGGCTCTGACCGGCTGAGCCCGCGGGTGCGATCCCTGAATGGTACAATAATCCGGCGCCCGCATGCCCGGCATCCTCTACGTCGTCTCGACGCCGATCGGCAACCTCGAGGATGTGACCATGCGAGGGGTGCGGATTCTGCGTGAGGTGGCAGTGATTGCTGCCGAAGACACGCGGCGAACGGCCGGACTGCTCGCCCGGTACGGCCTGACCACTCCCACCACCAGCCTCCACGAGCACAATGAAGGGCGCAAGACGCCTGCGCTGATCGCCAGACTTCTGGCAGGTGACCAAATCGCGCTCGTGTCGGACGCCGGCACGCCCGGAGTGTCCGATCCGGGGATGCGGCTGATTCAGGCAGCGATTGCGGAAGGGATTCCGGTGACGCCGGTCCCGGGGCCGAGCGCCATCCTGACCGCACTGGTCGGTGCCGGTCTGCCGTTCACGGAGTTCACCTTTGTTGGGTTTCCACCGCCAAGGTCAAAAGACCTAACTAAGTGGCTTGGCGCCCTGGCTGGCGAAGCCAGGCCGGTCGTTCTGTTCGAAGCTCCCCACCGTGTTCGCGCGACGCTGGCTGCGATGCTTACAATATTTGGCGATAGACCAATTACGGTCGGCCGCGAGATGACCAAGGCTCATGAAGAGTGGCTTCGTGGGCCTGTCTCAGAGGTACTGGCCCACCTGGCGAACCCACGGGGAGAGTTCACGGTCGTGATTCCACCCGCGCCGGCTCCCTCCCGGGCTGCAAGCCAGGCCTTTGATTCCGCCGAGGTCTATGCAGAATTCTGTCGATTGACAGAAAACGAGGGCATGAACAGGCGCGCCGCCATCGCGGCGCTCGCGGAACGGCACGAAAAGCCGGCGCGTGAGATTTACAAGCTCGTCGAGGAGCAGAAACATAGGTCTGTCGACCAATAGATACTCCATCCCTATCTTGGCGCTATCGAGACGGCCACCCGCGCGGGCTTCATGGCCTTCCCGCAGATAGCCCATGCCGGTCCTGACCAGCCGCTCCGGCGCGACCGCTTGACCGTTGGGCTTCTATTTTGTTAGTGTTACGGCGCTCGCCGTTACATTTTCACCGGAGCCACCGAACGGCTTCACGTTCCTGCGCGCTGCCGGGAGGCTGCATGGCGAAGCAGCGGCGGGATCACTCCGATCCCACCAAGCCCCAGAGCAAGAAGTCGGTCGCGCGTCGACCTCCGGTCGCCCCGCCCCGGCCGGCAGAAATCGTGGACGAAGCGGCGATCCGGCGCCGCGCCGCCTTCCAGGAAGCGGTGGCGCTGTACGACCGCGGCATGCAGGCTTTCCAGCAGCGCGAGTATCGCCGCGCCGCCGAACTGCTCAGCGCCGTCCTCGAACAGCATCCGGAGGAGCTCGATCTGCGGGAGCGCGCCCGCTTGTACCTCAAGATCTGCGAACGGCAGGCCTCGCCGGTCGAATCCACCCCCCGGACGCTCCAGGAACGGATCTACGCGGCGACGCTGGCGCTGAACGCCGGGGCGCCCCATCAGGCGCTGCCGCACCTGCGGGCCGCGCTCGAGGCCGATCCGCAGAACGACCACGCGCTCTACATGCTCGCGGTGGTCCACACGCTGCGCAGCGACCCGGCCGCGGCGCTGATCCATCTTCAGCAGTCGATCGCCCTCAACCCGGAAAACCGGGCGCGGGCGCGACAGGATCCGGACCTGGACGCGCTGCGCCTCCATCCGGACGCCCGCGCCCTGCTGGACACTCCGGCCGGCCCGGACCGCCGCCGCTTCCCCAGGAGTCGCCCCGCCCATTAAGGGGGCGCACCCGCGGCCCGGACGCCGCGCTGCCGCCATGGACACGCACGTCGTCATTCTCGCTGCCGGCAAGGGAACCCGGATGCGCTCGGCGCGTCCGAAGATTCTGCACCGGCTGGGCGGCCACCCCCTGATCGAGCACGTGCTGCGGGCCGCCGAAGCGCTCGCGCCGCACTCGATCATCCTCGTCGTCGGCCACGGTGCGGACGAGGTGCGCCGGGCACTGGCGGGCCGGCCCGGACTCCAGTACGCTGTTCAGGAGCCCCAGCTGGGGACGGCGCACGCGCTGCTCCAGGCGGAGCCGCTGCTGGCCGGCGCGACCGGGACACTGGTGCTGCTCTCGGGCGACGTGCCGCGGCTGACGCCGCGCACGCTGACGCGGCTCATTGCGCATCACGACGACACGCGGGCGGCGGCCACGGTCCTGACCGCGGTCGTGGACGACCCGCACGGCTACGGCCGGATCGTGCGGCACGACGGCCAGCTGGCGCGGATCGTCGAGGAGCGGGACGCCTCGCCGGCCGAGCGGGCGATCCGGGAGATCAACGGCGGCGTCTACGCGTTCTCGCTGGCGTCCGTGTTCGACGCCATCCGGTCGATCGACGCGGGCAATGCGCAGGGCGAGTACTACCTGCCGGACATCGTGACCGTGCTCCGGCGGCGGGGCCTGCGCGTCGAGACGGTGACGGTCGCAGACGCCGGCGAGATCCGGGGCATCAACAGCCGGAGCGAACTGGCAGAGGTGGGCAGGCTCGTGACACTCAAGAAGAACGACGCCCTGATGGCAGCCGGCGTGACGATCGACGATCCGGCGACGGCGTACATCGACGAGGATGTCGCGGTGGGGGCCGACACCGTCATCCACCCGTGTGTGATGCTCGAAGGGCGGACGCGGATCGGCGCCCGCTGCGAGATTCACGCCGGGAGCCGCATCGTGAATTCGACGATCGCCGACGACGTGACGATCAACAATCACTGCGTCATCATCGACGCGACCGTCGCCGCCGGCGCCGTGATCGGCCCGTTCGCGCACCTGCGCGCCGACGCCGCGGTCGGGGAGCAGGCACGCGTCGGCAACTTCGTCGAGCTGAAGAAGACCACGCTCGGCGCCGGCTCGAAGGCCATGCACCACGCGTATCTCGGCGACGCCGTCATCGGCGAGCGCGTCAACGTCGGCGCCGGGACGATTACGTGCAACTACGACGGCGTCCGGAAGCATCGGACGGTCATCGAAGACGAGGCGTTCATCGGCAGCGACTCGCAGCTCGTCGCCCCGGTGACGATCGGCAAAGGCGCCTACGTGGGGAGCGGCGCGACCGTGCGCGAGAACGTGCCGCCCGGCGCCCTGGCCGTCAGCGCCGGCAGGCAGCGCAACATCGAAGACTGGGTTAAGAAGCGCAAGAAGGCGCCCAGGGAATAGGGACCCGGGACTCGGTGCCAGGCGCTCAGGCGTTCAGCCACCCGGGGCTCGGACGCCGGGCGCAGCCGGGCGGCGCGCACCGCGCGCCCGCGACCGGAGTGGAGCGAGCCGGGCCGCGAGCGTAACCACGGGAGCCGGGGTTCGGGGCGGAGCCCCGTCTGAACATGTGCGGCATCATCGGTTACATCGGCGACAAGCCGGTCCTGCCCGTCCTGCTCGACGGCCTGCGCCGGCTCGAGTACCGCGGGTACGACTCGGCCGGCGTCGCCGTCGTGCGCGACGGGACCGTGACGATCCGGCGCAGCGCCGGCAAGCTCGCGCGGCTCGAGGAGGCGATCGCCGCCGCGCCGATCGACGGCACCTACGGCATCGGGCACACGCGCTGGGCCACGCACGGCCGGCCGACGGAGGAGAACGCCCATCCCCACCGCGACTGCACCGGCCGGATCGTGGTCATCCACAACGGCATCATCGAGAACTACCTGGATCTCAAGCGCGAGCTGAAGGCGCAGGGGCACAAGTTCGTCACCGAGACCGACACGGAAATCGTCGCGCACCTGGTGGAGCGCGAGATGGGGACCGACGGCCTCGAACAGGCCGTGCAGCGGGCGTTGCGGCGGCTGCGCGGACAGTACGCCCTCGTGCTGCTGTCGGCCGACGATCCCGAGAAGATCGTCGCCGCGCGCAACGGCCCGCCGCTCGTCGTCGGGCTCGGCAACGGCGAGTACTTCGTCGCCTCCGATACGCCGGCGATCCTGAACCACACCCGCGACATCGTCTTTCTGGGCGACCGCGAGATCGCGGTCCTCACGCGGCAGGGGGTCCGCTTCACCGATTTCGACGGCCACCCGCTCGAGCGGCAGCCGCAGCGCGTGACGTGGGATCCGATCATGGCGGAGAAGGCCGGCTACAAGCACTTCATGCTCAAGGAGATCTTCGAGCAGCCGGCCGCCCTGCGCGACACCGTCCTCGGGCGCGTGTCGGTCGACACCGACCGGGTGTTTCTCGAGGAGATCAGCATTTCGGACCAGGAGTTCCGGCAGGTGGCGCGGGTGGCGATTCTCGCCTGCGGCACCTCGTGGCACGCCGGGCTCATCGGCAAGTACCTGATTGAGGCGCTGGCCCGCCTGCCGGTCGACGTCGATTACGCGTCGGAGTACCGCTACCGCGACCCGATGGCCGGTCCGGAGGTGCTGGCGATCGCCATCACGCAATCGGGGGAGACGGCGGACACGCTCGCCGCCCTGCGCGAGGCGCATCGCAAGGGGGCCCGCACCCTCGCGATCTGCAACGTCGTCGGCAGCATGGCGACGCGCGAGAGCCACGGCACGCTGTACACCCACGCGGGGCCCGAGATCGGCGTCGCGTCCACGAAGGCGTTCACGTCGCAGCTGGTCGCCCTCTACCTGCTCGCCCTGTATCTCGGACAGGTGCGCGGCGTGCTCGCGCCGGGCGTCGTCCGGCCGCACATCGACGCGCTGCTGCACCTGCCGGCGCTGGTGGAACAGGCGCTCAAGCAGGCGCCGACGATCGAAGAAGTGGCGGGGCGCTTCCACACCCGCAAGGATTTCCTGTATCTCGGCCGCGGCCTGAACTACCCGATCGCGCTCGAAGGAGCGCTCAAGCTGAAGGAGATCTCGTACATCCACGCCGAGGGCTACCCGGCCGGCGAGATGAAGCACGGCCCGATCGCGCTCATCGACGAGAAGATGCCGGTCGTCGCCCTGGCGCCGCACGACGCGGTCTTCGAGAAGATGGTCGGGAACATCCAGGAAGCGAAAGCCCGCGGCGGCACGGTCATCGCCGTCACGAGCGGCGAAGACGAGGACGTGCGCAGCCTGCTGGATCCGGCGGCCGACGTCCTCCTGACCGTGCCGCACGCGCCGGTGCTCCTCCAGCCGGTCGTCCTCGTCGTCCCGCTGCAGCTGCTCGCGTACTACATCGCCGTCCGCCGCGGCTGCGACGTCGACCAGCCCCGCAACCTCGCCAAGAGCGTGACGGTCGAATAGCGCGCGCCTCCCCGCCGGACCGCGTCCCGGTCGGCTGCCCCGCGCGCTCACGGTAGAATGGGGGCGGCAGGCAGCCGGGCATCCGCTCCGGCCGCGTCTCCCGCCCGCAGGTCATGCGCCCGCCCGGCGGGCACGTCGAACAGCACCCATGGATTTTCTCGAATCGCTCAATCAGGAACAGCGCGAAGCCGTTCTCCACGTCGACGGCCCGCTGCTCATCCTGGCCGGCGCCGGGTCGGGCAAGACGCGCGTCATCGCCCACCGCATCGCGTACCTCGTGGCCGGCGGTCACGCGGGGCCGGACGAGGTGCTGGCGGTCACCTTCACCAACAAGGCGGCCGGTGAGATGCGGGGCCGGGTCGAGGGGCTGCTGGGCCACGACTGCAGCCGGATGTGGATCTCGACGTTCCACGCCCTGTGCGCCCGTCTGCTCCGGCGCGAGGGCCCGGCCATCGGCCTGTCGCGCGATTTCGTCATCTACGATTCGACCGACCAGCTCGCGGTCGTCAAGCAGGCGCTCCGCCAGTTGAACATCGACGACTCGTTCATCCCGCCGCGCGCGGCGCTGTCGCGGATCAGCCAGGCGAAGAACCGCATGGAAGCGCCCGAGGCGATGGTGTCGAGCGGCTGGAACCGCCGCGACGAGCAGATCGCGAACATCTACCGCTTCTACCGGCAGGCGCTCCGGGACAGCAACGCCCTCGACTTCGACGACCTCCTGCTGTCCTGCGTCGAGCTGTTCGAGCAGGTCGAGCCGGTCCGCCGGCGGTACTCCAGCCAGTTCCGGTTCATCATGGTCGACGAGTACCAGGACACCAACCGGCCGCAGTACCTGCTGGTCCGCCGCCTCGCCGAGGTGCATCGCAACGTCTGCGTCGTCGGCGACCCGGACCAGTCGATCTACAAGTGGCGCGGCGCCGACCTCCGGAACATCCTCGACTTCGAGCAGGACTTCCCGGAGACGATGGTGGTCCGGCTCGAGCGGAATTACCGCTCGACCCAGATCATCCTGGACGCGGCGTCGGCCGTGATCGGCCGGAACCGCCACCGCAAGGAGAAGCGGCTCTGGACCGACCGGACGGGGGGGGCGAAGATCACGTATTTCCGCGGCACCGACGAGCTCGCGGAGGCCGACTTCATCACCCGGACCGCGCGCCAGACGCTCGCCGGGGACCGCGACACCAGCCTCGCCGTGCTCTACCGCACGAACGCGCAGTCGCGGACGATCGAGGACGCCCTCATGCGGGAGGGGCTGGCGTACCGGGTGGTCGGCGGCGTCCGGTTCTACGAACGCAAGGAGATCAAGGACGCCCTCTCGTATCTGAAGCTCATCATCAACCCGCACGACGATGTGAGCCTGCGGCGCGTCATCAACGTGCCGACCCGCGGCATCGGCAAGGGCGTGATGGAGGCGCTCGAGGCGGCCGAGCCGGCCGGCGGCGCCCCGGCCGATCTCCCGCCGCTGCTCGCGGCCGGTCTTCAGCCGAGCCCGAACGCCGCCTCCCTCTGGTCGCGCCTCGTCCACGGTCTCGAGCGCCGGACGTTCACGGGCCGGGCGCAGGCGTCCCTCTCCGTCTTCCGCGATCTGCTGGCCGGCCTCGCCGAGCTGGCGACCCGCGAGCCGGTGGCCGCGACGCTCGAGCACACGCTCGACCGGACGGGTTACATCAAGGATCTCCGCGACGAACGGACCGAGGAGGCCGACGAACGGCTCGGCAACCTGATGGAGCTGGTGTCGGCGGCCCGCGAGTACGAAGTGCGCGAGCCGGACGCGTCGATCGGCGGGTTCGTCGACCGGCTGTCGCTCCTCTCGGAGGCGGACGAGGAGGCGGGCGCGAAGGACGCCCGGGTCTGGCTCATGACGCTGCACAGTGCCAAGGGGCTCGAGTTCCCGACGGTCGTCATGGCGGGGCTCGAGGAGCGCCTCTTCCCGCACGCCCGCGCGTCGGACGACGAGGAGGAGCTCGAGGAGGAGCGTCGGCTGTGCTACGTGGGGATGACGCGGGCGCGCTCGCGGCTCGTGCTCACCGGCGCGGCGCGGCGCCGGATCTTCGGCGAGTACCAGTCGACCGAGCCGTCACGGTTCATCGGCGAGGTGCCGGCCGACCTGCTGGAGTACGCGGAGACGTCGTACGCGGGTCCCTACCAGAGCAGCCTGACGCCGTACGCGGCGCGTCCGGAACGTCCGTCGCGCGGGAGCCGGAGCGGCCGCGAAGAGGCGGTGCACGCGCCGTCGTACGCGTACGAGGACGAGGATCAGTCGGCGCCGGCGCTTCGTCCCGGGGCGCTGGTGCGGCATCCGCTGTTCGGCGTCGGCACGGTCCTCAGCATCGAGCCGCTGGACGATGACGCGAAGCTGGTGGTGCGGTTCGACGGGGTGGGACGGAAGACGCTGCGGGCCCGGTACGCCAGGCTGGAGCCGGTATGACGCCGGCCCGGGCGACACGCGACAGGGTCGCGCGCGCCCGGGCCCGGTGGCCCGCGGCGGTTGAAGGGCTCCCGGCCGCAGCGGCGGCTACGCCGGCTTGACGGCGGTGATCACCCAGCGGCCGACAACCGGCTGGCCGTTGTCGGCGCCGTTCAGGGTCGCCCGCTCCATCGTCACGACCAGGGTCTTGGTCGCGCTCTGACCGGACGGCAACTGGACGTCGGCGGACAGCGTGACCTCCTTGGAGGCCACCGTCCCGTTGTACATCGACACGTCGACCGGGGTGGGCCGCGCCGCGTTGATGCTCAGCTCCGCGATGCCGCTCGCGTCGCCGAGCGCCTGCTGCGCGTCGGACACCTTCGTCGTGGAGGCCTCGCTGTCGGTCCGCCACTTGTCCCACGCCTTCTGGACGTCTTCGTCACGGCGTTCGACCTTCTTGTTGGCCGCTTCCGCCTTCAGGACGCGCTGAATCGCATCCATGTGCGCGTTCTGGTACGCCAGCTTCTGCTTGGTGAACGCGTCGTCGGTCACCTTCGCCTTGGCGAGCGTGTCCGCGAGGTCCTTGAGGGTCAGCGGCTTGGTCTGCACGGGGCTGACGCTCGTGATCGAGAACGAGTTGACCGACCCCTGCGTTTTCGGGTCGAAGGTCACCGTCGCGAAGTTCGCGAGCGTCTGCGAGTCCCGCAGGCGCGACGCGGTGAAGAACTGCTGAAGAATCGGCTGTTCCGGGTGACTCGAACAGGCCGTGACGAGCAGGCCGATCGCCATGAAAGCAGGGGCGAGTAGAGCAAGTACCGTGAGCTTCGGCCGATGCATACCAGCCCTCCTTCTAGGATTCATCTTCATCCTTTTCGACCAACCGTGCGATCGAAACGACACGGTCATCTCCCTCCATCTCAATCAACCGGACCCCTTGTGTGGCGCGGCCGATCGTTCGAATGTCGCGGGTGACCATCCGAAGGATTTTCCCCTGCTGGGTAATCAGCAGGAGCTCGTCTTCGTCCTGTACGTACGCCATGCCCACGACATGACCGTTTCGGTCCGTTGTGGCGATGTTAATAATACCCACACCGCCCCGGGTCTGCACGCGGTATTCCTCGAGCTCGGTCCGCTTCCCGTAGCCGTGCTCCGTGACGGTCAGCATGGTGCCGCCGGGCCGCACGACCTCCATCCCGACGACCGCGTCCCCCTCGCGCAGGGTGATGCCGCGGACGCCCCGCGCCGTCCGCCCCATCGGCCGGACGTCGGCTTCCCGGAACCGGATGGCCATCCCGTCCCGCGTCCCGAGGCAGATCTCCTCCTGGCCGCCGGTCACCTGGACGGCGATGACGGCATCGTCGTCGTCCACCGCCATGGCGATGATGCCGCCGGCCCGCGGGTTGCTGAACGCCTGCAGCCCCGTCTTCTTGATGACGCCCTTGCGGGTCCCCATCACCACGAACTTATCGGCTTCCCACTCCTTGGCCGCCAGCAGCGCGGCGATCCGCTCGCCCGGCTCCATCGAGACGAGGTTCGCGATCGCTTTGCCCTTCCCGCCCGGGCCGACGTCTGGAATCTCGTGGACGCGGAGCCAGTAAGCTCGGCCGTGGTCGGAGAAAATCATGATGTAGGCGTGCGTGGAGGCCACGAAGAGGTGGCTGACGAAGTCCTCCTCGCGCGTCCGCATGCCGATCCGGCCCTTGCCGCCGCGCCGCTGGTTCCGGTAGGTCGAGATGGCGGTCCGCTTGATGTAGCCGGTGTTGCTGACCGTGATCGCCATGTCCTCCTCGGCGATCAGGTCCTCGATCCGGAACTCGCCCGTCTCGTCGACGATCTCGGTCCGCCGGTCGTCGCCGTAGGTGGTCTGCAGGGCGCGCAGCTCCTCCACGACCGTCTGCATCAGCAGCCGCTCGTTCGCCAGGACGGCGCGCAGCCGCTCGATCACCTGCAGCAGCTCGGCAATTTCGTCGAGAATCTTCTGGCGCTCCAGGCCGGTCAGCCGCTGGAGCTGCATGTCGAGGATGGCCTGCGCCTGGAGGTCCGAGAGGCCGAACTGCGTCACGAGGCCGGCCCGGGCCTCGGGCACGGTCTTCGACCCGCGGATCAGGGTGATGACCGCATCCAGGCGGTCGAGCGCCGTCCGCAGCCCTTCCAGGATGTGGTGCCGCGCCTCCGCCTTGCGCAGCTCGAACTCCGTGCGCCGGCGCACGACCTCGCGGCGGAATTCGATGAAGCTCTCGAGCAGCTCGAGCAGGTTCAGCACGCGCGGCCGCCCGCCGACGATCGCCAGCATGATCACGCCGAAGCCGATCTGCAGCTGCGTGTGCTTGTAGAGGTTGTTGAGGATGACCTCCCCGACCTCGCCCCGCTTCAGCTCGATGACGATCCGCGTCCCGTCGCGATCCGACTCGTCGCGCAGGTCGGCAATCCCCTCGATGATCTTGTCCCGCACCAGATCGGCGATCTTCTCGACGAGCTTCGCCTTGTTCACCTGGTAGGGGATCTCGGTGACGACGATCGACACCTTCTCGGTCTTGGGATGCGTCTCGATCGCCGCCCGCGCGCGCAGCGCGAGCGAGCCCCGCCCGGTCTCGTAGGCCTGCCGGATGCCGGCCCGGCCGATGATGAACCCGGCCGTCGGAAAGTCCGGCCCCGGAATCAGCCGCATCAGCGCCTGCAGCTTCTGCGGCGCCGCCGGGCGCCGGCCCGGCTCGGCGAGCACGTCGTGCTCGATCAGCCAGACCACGCCGTCGACCACCTCGCGCAGGTTGTGCGGCGGAATGTTGGTCGCCATGCCGACGGCGATCCCGGTCGACCCGTTGATGAGCAGGTTCGGCACCGGCGCCGGCAGCACCGTCGGCTCCTCGGTCGTCTCGTCGTAGTTCGGGACGAAGTCGACGGTGTCCTTCTCGAGGTCGGCCATCAGCTCCTCGGCGATCGGCTGCAGCCGCGCCTCGGTGTACCGCATGGCCGCCGGCGGATCGCCGTCGAGCGATCCGAAGTTCCCCTGGCCGTCGACCAGGGGGTACCGCATGTTGAATTCCTGCGCCAGCCGCACCAGCGTGTCGTAGATCGACGCGTCCCCGTGCGGATGGAAGTTGCCCATCACCTCGCCGACGATCTTCGCGCACTTGCGGTAGGCCCGGCTCGAGCCGAGCCCCATCAGCCGCATGCCGTACAGCACGCGGCGATGCGCCGGCTTGAGGCCGTCGCGCACGTCAGGCAGCGCCCGCCCGATGATTACGCTCATCGCGTAATCCATGTACGAGCGCTTCATCTCGTCTTCGATGTTGACCGGCAGCTTGGAGGCGGCGATATCCATACGTTCGGGGCTCAGGCGCTCGGGCGTTCAGGCGCTCGGGCGCTCAGACGTCCAGGTTCTTCACGTCGAGCGCGTTTTCCTCGATGAACTTCCGGCGCGGCTCCACCTGGTCGCCCATCAGCGTCGTGAACATCTGGTCGGCCTCGGTGTGGTCCTCCGCACGCACCTGGAGCAGCGTGCGGACCTCCGGATTCATCGTCGTCGCCCAGAGCTGGTCGGGGTTCATCTCGCCCAGCCCCTTGTAGCGGTTGATGGCAATCCCCTTCTTGCCGGCCGCCAGGAAGTAGTCGACCAGCTCGTGGATCGACGACACCGGCACGTCCTGGTCGCGCCCCCTGGGCCGTTCGCGGCCGCGAGCCGCCGCGGCCTCCGGCGCCGCGGCCGTCTCCGCCTCGGCCGGCGGCGTCTCGTCCGTCTCCTCCGCCGGCGGCGCGCCGGCGGCCGTCGCGATGATCATCGATCCGCGGATCTCCCGCAGGTCCCGCGAAATGCTCAGCAGCTGCCGGTACTCGGCGGACGTGACGAAGTCCAGGCCGATCGTCTGCTGGCGGGGATAGCCGTTCGACCGATCTTCGATCTCGAGCGCGAACAGGTTGTGCTCTTCGTCGGCCCGCACCGTCACCGTGCGCACCGGCGTCGTCAGCCGCGCGGCGAGCGGCGCGAGCCGCTCCCGGGCACTGAAGAACGTCCGGTCCGCCTGCTGGTCGAGCAGTGCCTCGATCACCTCGGCGTCCATCCCCCGCCGCCCGACCGCCTGCAGCAGCTTGCGGAACGCGATCAGGCGGTGCAGCAGCTGCTCGAGGTCGCCGTCGGCGATCTCGGTCCGGCGGTCGACCAGCTTCAGCACGCGGCCGGCGACCGCGCGCTTGACGAGGTAGGCGTCCAGATCCCGCTCGTCCTTGATGTAGGTCTCCCCTTTGCCCCGCTTCACGCGGAACAGCGGCGGCTGGGCGATGTAGATGTACCCGTGATCGATGAGCGCCGGCATCTGCCGGTAGAAGAACGTCAGCAGCAGCGTCCGGATATGGGAGCCGTCGACGTCGGCGTCGGTCATGATGATGATGCGGTGGTAGCGGAGCTTCGACAGGTCGAAGTCCTCCTGCCCGATGCCGCACCCGAGCGCCGCGATCATCGTCTTGATCTCGTCGCTCCCCAGCATCCGGTCGAACCGCGCCTTCTCGACGTTGAGAATCTTCCCCTTGATCGGCAGGATCGCCTGGAACCGCCGGTCGCGTCCCTGCTTCGCCGAGCCGCCGGCCGACTCGCCCTCGACGATGTAGAGCTCGCTCTGGGCGGGATCGCGCTCCTGGCAGTCGGCCAGCTTGCCCGGCAGGGTGCTGCTGTCGAGCGCCCCCTTCCGCCTGACCAGGTCGCGCGCCTTGCGGGCCGCCTCGCGCGCCCGCGCCGCGTCGACCGCCTTGCTGATGATCCGGCGGGCGACGGCCGGGTTCTCCTCGAGGTAGGCGCCGAGCCGATCGTTGACGATCGCCTCGACGATCCCCTTCACCTCGGTGTTCCCGAGCTTCGTCTTGGTCTGCCCCTCGAACTGCGGGTGCGGGATCTTCACGCTGATCACCGCCGTCAGCCCCTCGCGGATGTCGTCGCCGCTGACGCTCTCCTTGAGATCCTTCGCGAGGTTGTTGCGGCCGGCGTACGCGTTGATCGTCCGCGTCAGCGCGGAGCGGAACCCCGACAGGTGCGTGCCGCCCTCGTGCGTGTTGATGTTGTTCGCGAACGAGTACACCGTCTCCGTGTAGGCGTCGTTCCACTGCAGGGCGATCTCCGCGTCGATCCCGTCCTTCTCCCCCTTCATGTAGATCGGCGTGTCGTTGACCGCCGCCTTGTTCCGGTTCAGGTGCGTGACGAACGAGACGATGCCCCCCTCGTACTGGAAGCGGTGCCCCTTCCCGTCGCGCTCGTCGTCCAGCGTGATGAGGATGCCGGCGTTGAGAAACGCCAGCTCCCGGAGCCGCTGCGCGAGCGTGTCGAAGCTGAACTCGACCGTCTCGAACACCGTCGTGTCGGGCGTGAACGTGATCTTCGTGCCGCGCTTCTTCGTCGTCCCGGTCACCGCCAGGTCGGCCACCGGCTTGCCGCGCGCGTAGCTCTGGTGGAAGACCTCGCCGTTGCGCCAGATCTCCAGCTCGAGCGTCTCCGACAGGGCATTGACGACCGAGACGCCGACGCCGTGCAGGCCGCCGGAGACCTTGTAGCTCTCGTTGTCGAACTTGCCGCCCGCGTGCAGGACGGTCATCACGACTTCCGCGGCCGACTTCCCGCTCGCGTGCTGATCGACCGGAATCCCCCGGCCGTTGTCGATCACGGTGATCGAGTTGTCGATGTGGATCGTGACGTTGATCTGATCGCAGTAGCCGGCGAGCGCCTCGTCGATCGAGTTGTCGACCACCTCGTACACGAGATGGTGGAGCCCGGCCGGCCCGGTCGACCCGATGTACATCGCCGGCCGCTTGCGGACCGCCTCGAGCCCCTCCAGCACGCGGATCTTGTCGGCCCCGTAATCGTCGACGCGACCGCCGAACGCCTGGTCGTGGCCGTTGCCGGACGCCCGATCGTCCGCGGCCGGCGCCGACGGGTCGAGCGTCTCCGGATCCTTGCTATTGTCGAGTTGGGACACGTTCTGACTGTTCCTTCGCCTGAGGGCCGCGCGCGTCAGACGCGCATGGGCATGATCACGTACGTGTAGTCATACCCTTCGGTGCCGATCGGCTTCATCAGCGCCTGACTCACGTCGTCCTTGAGCTCGAGCGACACGGCGTCGGTGTTGACCGCGCTCAGAAAATCCAGCACGTACTGCGCGTTGAAGCAGATCTCGACGCCAGGCCCGGTGAAATCGACCGGCAGCGCCTCGCGCGCTTCCCCGAACTCCGGACTGCTCGAGGTCACCTCCACCGTGCCGGGCGTCAGCTGGAACTTCACCGCCCGCGACCGCTCGTTCGACAGCAGCGCCACGCGCCGCACCGCGCTCGTCAGCCGGTCGCGGTCGAATTCGATCTTCTTGTCGTTCCCCTTCGGGATGACGCGCTCGTAGGCCGGAAACTGCCCGTCGATCATCCGGGAAATCAGCATCCGCTCGCCCACCTCGAAGAACAGGTGGTTCTCCCCGCGCTCGTAGCCGACCTCGCCGTCCCCTTCCGCCAGCAGCCGGGCGAGCTCGCCGAGCGTCTTCTTCGGCAGGATCGCCTTGACCTCCTCCTCGCCGCTCCGGCCCTCGCGCCTGGCGGTCACCAGCGCCAGCCGGTGCCCGTCCGTCGCGACCAGGATCATCGAGTCGGGCCGCAGCACCAGCAGCGCCCCGTTCAGGAAGTAGCGCGTGTCCTCGCCCGTAATCGCAAACTGCGTCTTCGCCACCATCTCCCGCAGCCCGGCCCGCGGCAGCATCGCGCTCCCCTTGCCGGATGCCTGCGGCAGCGTCGGGAAGTCCTCGCGCGGCAGCGTCTGCATCCGCGATTCGAACCGGTCGGCCGCCACCTTGACGCCCCCCTTGTCCTCCTCGATCCGGACGTCGGTCTCCGGCAGCGCCTTGACGATCTCGTACAGCTTCTTCGCCGGGACCGTCAGCGCGCCTTCCTTCGACACCGACGCCGCGCACCGGCTCTGGAGCGCGACCTCCAGATCGGTCGCCAGCAGGCGGACCTCGCCGCCCTTCGCTTCCATCAGCACGTTCGCCAGAATCGGGATCGTGTTCTTGCGCTCGACGATTCCCTGGAAAAGTTGCAGTTCTCGCAGAAGGTCGTTCTTCCGGACGACGAGTTCCATGGCTGTGCTGACCTCGAAAAGCGGGCGCTCGGGGTCCCGCGATCCCGATAGAGAGGGCAGTTACGAGAGAAGAAAATTATATAAGAAATAAGGTCTGTTGAAAAGTGCCACCAATAGGATTACCCCTTGATTTTGAACAGCTTAAACTGTGCATTTTCCCCGCCAGCCCCGATCGAAATCCGTCCCCCCGGCTGTGGATTCCGCCGCCCGGCCGGTTCCCCACAGGGCGCGCACAGGCATCCGGCCGCGGCGCTGCGGAAAACGTCCGATTTCACCGGAAAGACTCCAGAAAGTTGGTGATGAGGATGTTGAAATCTCCATCCGCCTTCCGCAGATCGTTGACCTTCCGGATCGAGTGAATCACCGTCGAATGGTGTTTGCCGCCGAAGCTCCGGCCGATCTCCGGCAGCGACGCGCGCGTCAGCATCTTGCAGAGATACATGGCGATCTGCCGGGGCATCGCGACCGACTTCGAGTTGTTGCGCGACTTCAGATCGGGCAGCTTGAGCTGGTAGTAGTCGGCCACGAACTTCTGGATGATCTCGATGGTGACCGCCTTCTCGTCGTGGTCCAGGATGTTCTTCAGCACGTCCTGGGCGAGCGGCAGCGAGATCTCGCGGCCGGTCAGCGACGCGTACGCGACCAGCCGGATCAGCGATCCCTCGAGCTCCCGGACGTTCGACTTGATCTTGCCGGCGATGTAGATCGCCACGTTGTCCGGCAGCGGCACCGCTTCGGCTTCCGCCTTCTTCTTCAGAATCGCCACTTTTGTCTCGAGATCGGGCGGCTGGATGTCCGCGATCAGGCCCCATTCGAAGCGCGATCGCAGGCGTTCCTCGAGCGACGGAATCTCGTGCGGCGGGCAGTCGCTGCTGATGACGATCTGCTTCTGCGCCTCGTGCAGCGCGTTGAAGGTGTGGAAGAACTCCGTCTGCGTCCCTTCCTTGCCGGCCAGGAACTGGATGTCGTCCACCAGCAGCACGTCGACCGTCCGGTACCGCTCCCGGAAGTCGATGATGTGATCGTACCGCAGCGCGTTGATCATCTCGTTCATGAAACGCTCGGACGAGATGTACGTCAGCTTGAGGGCGCGGTCGTGCTGCAGCACGTAGTGCCCGATGGCGTGCATCAGATGCGTCTTGCCGAGCCCCACCCCGCCGTAGATGAACAGCGGGTTGTACGACCGCGACGGCGCCTCGGCCACCGCCCGGCAGGCGGCGTGCGCGAACTGATTGGACGACCCGACAATGAAGGTGTCGAAGGTGTAGCGCGGGTTCAGGCCGGCGACCCCGGACGCGGGCGACCCCGGGCTGACCGCCGGCGGGTCGGGCGGGTCCGGTGCCGGCAGGATCACGGCCGGCGAGACGACCGCGGGCACTTCGGGCTCCACCGTCCCAGGCCCGGTCACGAAGGCCACCACCGCCCCGGCGCGGCGAACGTCGTTCAGGGCTTCGTTGATGACGGCGGAGTAGTGCTTGGTCAGCCAGTCCTTGAACAGCGGATTCGGGACCCGCACCGTCACCGTCTGCCCGTCGTCGTCCACGAAGCTCGTCGGTTTGAACCAGGTGAGAAAGCTGTGGCGGTTGATCTTGCTTTCGATCCGCGCGAGCACGTCATCCCAGATGTTCCCGGTCATACGCGAGTGCCGGCCGCAGATTGCACGGCCGAGTGCAGATTTGGCCTGAATCCCTGGAGAAAATGAGGTATCCGCAAACTTTCGCCCCTCGCCATCCGTTTACGGGCGGGTGGTCGCAGAGGCAACCCCTGCAAAGCCCCGTCTGGCTTGCCTTCCGACGTTTCGCCTCTGCTGAATGCCGGTGATTTCAGGCTCGTTACAGGTTGCCATCGAGAAGGCCCCTGATTTTCCACAATTTTTTCCACAGGTGTGGAAAACTTTGGGGAGAGACCGAATCAAGCCGCTCATGATGCAGGGTGGCGGGAGACGCGCAGGGGGCCGAATGTACCACAGACCGGACCGCGGCCGCCAGCCCGCGACCGCCCCGCGACCGTTCACGGTCCATGGCAGTCGTTGACAGTGCTTCGACCGGTTGGCTAGTATTAATGGTTCTTGACTCGCGAAGCAGTCGCAACGGCGCCTGAGGCGCCCGCAGTGAAGGGTCTCCGATGAAGGGAAAGCGCACCTTTCAGCCGAATACGCGCCGGCGCCACAAGGCGCACGGCTTCCGCGTTCGGATGCACACGAAAAACGGGCGGCTCGTGCTGAGCCGGCGGCGGGCCAAGGGCCGCAAGCGGCTGACCGTCAGCGACGAAGGCTGACGAGGGCGGTTCGGCTGCCTCACCGCCAGGCCGGGCGTCGACAGGGAAACCGCCGCTGATGCCGCAGTTCAGGCCTCAGGCCCACATCCGTCGCCGCGCCGAATTTCAGCGGGTGTACGATCGTGGCCTTCGGAGCCACGGGCCGTTCAGCACGGTCTTCATCCTGGCGAATACGCTCGGCATGGCGCGCCTCGGCATCGCCGCCACGAAGAAGCTCGGTGGTGCCGTTCAGCGGAATCGGGCCAAGCGCTTGATTCGAGAACTGTTCCGGCGCAATCCAGTGACGGCTGGGTTCGACATCGTGGTCGTGCCGAAGCCCGATCTGTTGAAGGCGAGTTTTGCCAGCCTTGAAGCCGATTATCGCTCCCATCTCGAACGCCGGCTGCGCCAGTTGCGCGCCGCCCGCTGAGCCCGCCGATCTCCCTCGGCAGGCTGAGTCGGGGCCGGCCTCGCGCGCGGCACTGGTCGGGCTGCGATTTTACAAGCTGCTGATTTCTCCGTTATTTACAGGTTCCTGCCGCTACCTTCCCTCCTGTTCGGACTACACGGCGGAGGCGATTCGCCGCTACGGTGTGGTCAAGGGAGGATGGCTGGGGCTGAGGCGGCTTGGACGCTGCCATCCCCTGGGTTCATCGGGTTACGACCCGGTGCCAGACCTCAACTCGAACCGGCCCGGGCCTGCGGCCTCCCGCCCCTTCTGATCGCGCTCAATGGAGAAGAGAGTCCTTCTCGCTATCTTCCTCTCGTTCCTGGTCTTGTACATCTTCCAGGGGCTGTTCGTCACCCCGAAGCCGAAGCCGGCGGCGGCGGTGACAGCCGGTGAAATGACCGGGTCCGGCACGTCCGGCGCGGCGGCGAGCGTCGCGGTCGGGGCGCAGGCGTCCGGGCAGCCGGCCGCGGCCGCCCAGGCGGCCGCCGGAGCCGCGCCGGTCGTCGCCGGTTCGACCGAGCGCGAGATCCGGGTCGAAACGGACTACGTCGACGCCGAGTTCACGAACCGGGGCGGGGAGCTTCAGAGCTGGCGTCTGAAGCGCTACAAGAACCCCGACGGCAAGCCGGTGCAGCTCGTCGTGACGGAGCTCCTCAAGCGGTATCCGGCGCCGTTCTCGCTCAAGGTGAACGATCCGACCGTCACGCGCGAGCTGAACGACGCGCTCTACGCGGTCCGCGGCGCGACCGGCAACATCGTCGACGCGCGGACGAAGCCGGCGACGCTGACGTTCGAGTATCAGAACGCCGCCGGGCTGCGCGTCGAGAAGATCTTCCACATCGAGCCGAAGTCGTACGTCCTGACGTTCAAGGTGTCGGCGGCCAGCGGCGGCCGCACGCTCAATCCGACCATCGAATGGGGTCCCGGCCTGGGCGACGCGTGGAACGCCGTCACGAGCCGGTACGTCCAGCAGCCGGAAGGGCTGATCTTCCACTCGAGCACCGGCAAGGTGGAGCGGCTCTCCCCGTCGAACATCTCGAAGCAGACGCAGTACCAGGGGCACTTCGGCTACGTCGGCGTCGACGACAACTACTTCATGTCGACGCTGCTGTTTCCGCCCACCAGCGTCCAGATCACGTACGAGCCGCTGTCGGTCCCGACCTCGTCTGCGCCGAAGGCGGCGGTCTCCAACCTGGTCGCCTACGCGGTGCAGCCGGCGACCGGCGGCGCCCCGCTGCAGTTCTTCGTCGGCCCGAAGGATTTCGATCTGCTGTCGGGGATCAACCGCAACCTGGTGCGCGCGATCAATTTCGGCTGGTTCTCGTTCCTGGTCGTGCCGCTCCTGCGCGCGCTGCAGTGGATCGACAGCTACGTCGGCAACTACGGCTGGTCGATCATCATCCTGACGATCCTGATCAACCTGGCCATCTTCCCGCTGCGGCACAAGAGCGTGGTGTCGATGCGGAAGATGTCGCAGATCCAGCCGGAGATCAAGGCGATCCAGGCGCGCTACGCGAAGCTGAAGGCGACCGACCCCGCCCGGCAGAAGATGAACGTGGAGATGATGAATCTCTACAAGGAGAAGGGGGTCAATCCCGCCAGCGGCTGCCTGCCGATGCTGCTGACCCTGCCGATCCTCTACGCGATCTACTCGCTGCTGGAAGTCGCGATCGAAATCCGCGGCGCGCCGTTCATCGGCTGGATCACCGACCTCTCGGTGCACGATCCGCTGTACATCACGCCGGTCCTGATGGGGATCTCGATGGTGTGGCAGCAGAAGATGCAGCCCAGCACGGTCGACCCGATGCAGCGGAAGATGATGATGTTCATGCCGGTCATCTTCACCGTCATGTTCCTGTGGGCGCCGAGCGGCCTGGTGCTGTACTGGCTGGTCAGCAACCTGTGGGGCATCGGCCAGCAGACCCTCACGAATTATCTGATCGGACCGCCGGTCGTGAAGGCGGTGCGGCCGCCGGCCGAGCGCCGCGTGAAGCGGGTCGGCACCGGCAAGACGGAGGCGGCGACGCGCGAGAACTGACGGCATCCGCGCGGCCGGAGGGCTATGGAGACCGAGGCGACGGACGAGATCGTGGAATTCCTGCAGAAGGTGACCGGCGCGATGGGCCTGTCGCTGACCGCGCAGGTGGAGCAGACGGAGACCGGCCCCGAGATCAACCTCCAGGGCGACGGGGCCGACGTCCTGCTCTGGCACCGGGGTGAGCCGCTCAAGGCGCTCCAGCACGTGGTCGACATGGCGTTCGGCCGCCGCCTGGGCGAGGAAGAACGCATCTACGTCGACTGCCTGGGCTACCGCCGGGGGAAGGAAGTCGAGCTGCGCCAGATGGCGCGATTCCTCGCCGAGCGGGCGCGGCAGACGGGCGTCGAGCAGGAGATCGGCCCGCTCAATCCGTACGAGCGCCGCATCGTGCACATGGCGGTGGCGGAGCAGCCGGGGGTGTCGACCGAGAGCGTCGGCGACGCGCACCTGAAGACCGTCATCATCTCCGCCACGAAACGCCCGTCGTAGCGCCGAGCTTCAGCTCGGCCGGACACCGCTCCCGGCACGCTCCCGCCATGTTCTCGACCGCCGACACGATCGTGGCGATTGCGACGCCCGCCGGCCACGGCGGGATCGGCATCGTCAGGCTCAGCGGTCCCGAGGCGGGCGGCATCGCGCAGCGGCTGCTCGATCGGCCGGCGCCGCTCGCGCCGCGTCACGCCACATTCGCGCGGGCGGTCGCCGCAGACGATCGGTCCGCCGGCGAACCTCGCCGCCGCCCGATCGATCAGGTCGTCGCCACGTTTTTTCCTCATCCCGCCTCGTACACCGGCGAAGACGTCGTCGAGATCAGCGCGCACGGCAGCCCGGTCGTCCTGCGACAGATCGTGGAAGCCGCCGTGGCGGCCGGCGCACGACTGGCCGAGCCGGGCGAGTTCACGCTGCGCGCGTTTCTCAACGGCCGCCTCGATCTGGTGCAGGCGGAGGCGGTCGCCGATCTGATTGAGGCGGTGACGCCCCGCCAGGCGCGCGCGGCGTTCGATCAGCTGGACGGGACCCTGACGAGGGAGATTGGCGGGATTGACGAGCGGCTGTTCGATCTGATTGCGCGGCTGGAAGCGTCGCTCGATTTTCCAGACGAAGGCTATCACTTCATCGAGCCGGAGGCGCTCGCCGGTGAACTCGAGACGCTGGCAGGACGGATCGCGGCGCTGCTGAAATCGGCGCGGCAGGGACGGCTGATCCGCGAAGGACTGCAGGTGGTGATTCTCGGGAAGCCGAACGTCGGCAAGTCGACGCTCTTCAACGCCCTGGTGGGGGCCGGTCGCGCGATCGTGGCGGAGCAGCCTGGAACGACGCGCGACCTGGTGACGGAACAGGTGGAGATCGAGGGTTTGAAGGTGCGGCTCGTGGATACCGCCGGCATTCGCGAATCCGAAGATGACGTGGAAGCGGAAGGGGTGAGGCGTGCGCGGGAGGCGGCCGGCGTCGCGGACCTGACCTTGGTGGTGCTGGACGTCTCGCGGCCTCTCGATGCCGAGGACCTTGTGCTGGCGAATCTTGGACAGAAGTCAAATAAGCTGTTTATTATCAATAAGATAGACAATAATAAAAGCTGGGATCCGGCGGCGGTGGCGACGCTGAGGGAGCAAAGACAGACGACGCTGTCGCTGCGGACCGGACAGGGAATGGATCGTCTCAGGCCGGCGATCGCGGAAGCCCTTGATGCCTCCGACCAGGACGAGGATCGGGTGCAGGTGACGAACGCGCGGCACATCGAGACGCTGCGGCGCGCGGAAGCTTCGCTGAAGGCCGCGCGTGACGCGGTCGGTGTCGCTGGATTGGCGGAGGAGTTCGTCCTCAATGATCTTCACGAGGCGAGGGCGGCGCTGGAGGAAGTCCGCGGCCGGCGTGCGCCGGACGAGCTGCTGCGGCACATCTTCGGCCGGTTCTGCATCGGCAAGTAGGATATGGGCGTGGAGCGATACGACGTCATCGTGATCGGGGCAGGGCATGCCGGCTGCGAGGCGGCGTGGGCGGCGGCGCGGATCGGCTGCCATGTGGCGATCTGCACGCTGTCGCGCGAGACGGTGGCGCACATGCCGTGCAATCCGGCGATCGGCGGCACGGCGAAGGGCCACCTGGTCCGTGAGATCGATGCCCTGGGCGGGTTGATGGGGCTCGCGATCGATGCGACCGGAATCCAGTTCAAGCTGCTGAATCGCAGTCGCGGGCCGGCGGTCTGGTCGCCGCGGGCGCAGGCCGACAAGAAGGTGTACGGGCGCTGGGTGAGGCGTCAGCTCGAGGCGGAACCGAATATCACGTGGGTCGAGGGGAAGGTCGGTCGGCTTCTCACGGCCGGCGGGCAGATCGACGGCGTGGCGATGGAGGACGGCCGGAGGCTCGAGGGGCTCGCGGTGGTGGTGACCACCGGGACCTTTCTGAACGGCCTGATTCACATCGGCCGGGAGCAGCGTCCGGCCGGGCGGGCAGGGGAACCTTCGTCCGTCGATCTGGCGGAATCGCTGAAGGCGTTCGGATTCAAGTGGGGTCGGCTGAAGACCGGCACGCCGCCCCGGCTGGCTCGCGCCAGCATCGATTTCGAGCGGAGCGTGGCGACCGGCCTCTTCGTGGAAGAGCGGGGCGAGGATCCGCCGGTGCCGTTCTCCTTCCTGACCGGACGGATCGACCGGCCGCGCGTCTCCTGCCACCTGCTGTATACGAACGGCCTGGTGCGGGACCTGGTGCGTGGCCACATCGATCAGTCGCCGCTCTTCAACGGCCAGATTCGGGGCATCGGGCCGCGCTACTGCCCCTCGCTCGAGGACAAAATCGTCCGGTTCCCGGATCGCGAGCGGCATCAGGTCTTCCTGGAGCCGGAGGGGATCGACAGCGAGGAGATCTACGTCAACGGCTGCTCGATGAGTCTGCCGCGGGAGGTTCAGGAATCGATCGTTCACGCGCTGCCTGGCCTGGAGCAGGCGGTGATGTTGAGGCCGGGCTACGCGGTGGAGTACGACTTCATTCAGCCGACCGAGCTGCGGCGGTCGCTGGAGACGAAGCGCGTGGCCGGGCTGTATCTCGCCGGGCAGATCAACGGGACGTCCGGCTACGAGGAAGCGGCGGCGCAGGGGCTGATCGCCGGGATGAATGCCGCGCTGAAGGTGAAGGGGAAGGCGCCGGTCGTCCTGGGTCGAGACGAGGCGTATATCGGAATCCTGATCGACGATCTGATCACGACCGGCTGCCTCGAGCCGTACCGGATGTTCACGTCGCGGGCGGAGCATCGCCTGCTGCTGAGGATTGACAACGCCGATCTGCGCCTGACGCCGAAGGGGCGGGTGGCCGGACTCGTAGACGAGGCGCGGTGGGAGAGGTTCGAGGCCAGGCGGGGACGATTCGAGCGGAATCAGGCGAGCCTGGAAGCGACGGTCGTGCAGACGAGGGGGGGAGCGGCTGCGCCGGCGCGCCGGCTGCTGAAGCAGCCAGACGTGCGGCTGGCCGATCTTCATGCCCGTGGTCTGGTTGTGCTGGAGCTCGAACAGGGCTCGGAGGCGCTGGATGTCGCGAGTCTTGAAACGCTCGTCAAATACGAGGGTTATCTGAAGCGGCAGGCGGCGACCGTCGAGCGCTTGCGGCGGGAGGAAGGCCGGAGGATTCCTGAGGATTTTCCGTTCGACGAAGTGCCAGGTCTGTCCCGGGAGGTGGTTCAGCGGCTCTCGGAGGTCCGGCCCGACACACTGGGGCAGGCGCTGCGGGTCCCAGGGGTGACGCCGGCCGCGGTCGCGGTCATCGGCGCGTTCATCGGGCGCCCCGGATCTTTCCCTCTCGGGAGTGGCGGCCGTTGACATCACGCGAATTTCAGAGCCGATTGGAGCGGCGGGCGCGGAAGGCGGACGTGGATCTGCAGCCGCCGCTGGCCGAGGCGCTCGAGGTGTACTTCCGGCTGCTCGCGCGTTGGAATCAGAAGATCAACCTGACGTCACTCAGCCTGAACGAGCCGAGCGAGGAAGCGGTGGACCGGCTGCTGATCGAGCCGCTCGTGGCGGCCGGTCGGGTGGCCCCCTCGGCCGGGGCGATGATCGACATGGGATCGGGCGGTGGGTCGCCGGCGATTCCGATGCGGCTGGCGCTGCCGTCGATCCGGCTCTGCATGGTGGAGGTCAAGGTCCGGAAGTGTGCGTTTCTTCGGGAGGCGGTCCGCGAGCTCGGGTTGTCGGAGACGACCGTCGAGAATGCGCGGTACGAGGAGCTGCTGACTCGTCCCGAGCTTCATGAAGGTTTCGATCTGCAGACCCTGCGGGCGGTGCGGACCGAAGGA
>DATLRO010000121.1:0-10439 GCA_035534615.1 Vicinamibacterales bacterium | reverse complement strand
ACCGCCGGCCCTGCCGATTATGTCGTGAGGACCGCACTTCGGCTCCGTGCCCGGAGGCGGTCGACCCGCCCGGGGCGCCGACCTGCGGCCCGGATGTCCGTCGGCTCATCGTGCGGTGCGCGCCGCGTATGGAGTGCCATGACGACCGTCTTCACCGATGCGTTCGAGTGTGACGTGCCCGCGCTGGACCGGGAATCCCTCAGGCGATCCCTCGCCAACCGCCTGGTGTATTCCATGGGCAAGGATCCGATCACCGCCACCACGCGCGACTGGTTCAACGCCACGGCCTATGCCGTGCGCGAGCGGCTCATGGACCGCTGGATGGAAACCATGCGCAGCTACTACCGCTCCGACGCCAAGCGCGTGTACTACCTGTCCATGGAGTTCCTGACCGGCCGGCTGCTCTCGAACAGCCTCCTGAACATGGGGTTCCTCGGGGAATGCCGCGAGGCGCTGGCCTCTCTCGGGCTCGACCTCGAACGGATCGGCGACGTGGAGCAGGACGCGGCGCTGGGCAACGGCGGGCTGGGGCGGCTCGCGGCCTGCTTCCTCGATTCGATGGCGACGCTCTCCCTGCCCGGGTACGGGTACGGCATCCGGTACGAGTACGGCATGTTCAAGCAGCGCATCGAGCAGGGCTGCCAGATGGAGCACCCGGACAACTGGCTGCGCTACGGCAATCCGTGGGAGTTTCCCAGGCCGGAAGTGCTCTTCCCGGTGAAGTTCGGCGGCCGCGTCGTCGAGTTCAGGGACGAGCAGGGGGAGTCGCGGGCGCACTGGGTCGACACCGAAGACGTGATGGCCATGGCGTTCGATACGCCGGTGCCGGGGTACGACACGAGCACCGTGAACAACATGCGGCTGTGGTCGGCCAAGGCGTCGCGGGACTTCAACCTGACGCAGTTCAACGAGGGGAACTACCTCCAGGCCGTCCAGGAGAAGAACGAATCGGAGAACCTCTCCAAGGTCCTCTACCCGGACGACACGACGCAGAACGGTCGGGAGCTGCGGCTGAAGCAGCAGTATTTCTTCGTGTGCGCGTCGCTGCAGGACATCCTGCGCCGCTTCCTCACCTGCCATGCGCAGCTGGACGAGCTGCCGGACAAGGTGGCGATTCAGCTGAACGACACCCATCCCTCGATCGCCATTCCCGAGCTCATGCGCGTGCTGATCGACGTCCATCACGTCGACTGGGACCGCGCCTGGGACATCACGCGGCGCACCTTCTCCTACACGAACCACACGCTGATGCCGGAAGCGCTCGAGACCTGGCCCGTCAGCCTCTTCGAGCAGGTCCTGCCCCGCCACCTGCAGATCGTGTACGAGATCAATCACCGGTTTCTCGAACGGGTGCGCCATCGCTGTCCCGGCGATGTGGAGCGGCTGGCCCGCATGTCCATCGTGGACGAGGGCGGAGGCCGCCGGCTGCGCATGGCCCACCTGGCGATCGTCGGGAGCCATCGGGTCAACGGCGTCTCCCGGATCCACACCGATCTGATGAAGCAGACGATCTTCGCGGATTTCGACCGGCTGTGGCCGGAGAAGATCGTCAACATCACCAACGGCATCACGCCGCGCCGCTGGCTGAACCAGGCCAACCCGGGGCTGTCGGCCCTGATCACCGAGCACATCGGCAGCGCGTGGGTGAAGGACCTCGGGGAGCTCAGGCAGCTCGGGCCGCTGGCCGACTACCAGGAGTTCCGGGATCGGTTCCGCCAGGTGAAGCGGGCGAACAAGGAGCGGCTGGCGGGGATCGTCGGGGCGGAACTGCATCTGACCATCGATCCCGCGTCGATGTTCGACGTGCAGGTCAAGCGCATCCACGAGTACAAGCGCCAGCTGCTGACCCTCCTCCACGTGGTGACCCGCTACAACCGCATCCGCGACGGCCGGGGCGACGGACTGGTGCCGCGGACGGTGATCTTCAGCGGGAAAGCCGCGCCCGGCTATGCCCTGGCCAAGCTGACCATCGCCCTCATCCACGCGGTCGCGGACGTGGTGAATCACGACCCCGCGATCGGCGGCCGGCTGCGCGTCGCCTTCATTCCCGATTACAGCGTGTCGAACGCCGAGCGGATCGTGCCGGCCTGCGACCTGTCCGAGCAGGTGTCCCTGGCGGGGACCGAGGCGTCCGGCACGGGCAACATGAAGCTGGCGCTGAACGGCGCCCTGACGATCGGGACGCTCGACGGCGCGAACGTCGAGATGAAGACGGAGGTGGGCGACGACAACATCTTCATCTTCGGCATGACCGCCGAGGAGGTCAACGCCCGCCGCGCCGCCGGCTATCACGCCTGGGACCTCTACAACGCCGACCCGGAACTGCGGCAGGCGCTCGACATGATCGGCGGCGGCTACTTCTCGCCCGGCGCCCCCGACCGGTTCCGCTCCATCTTCGACGCGCTGACGATGCAGGGAGACCGCTTCATGGTGCTGGCCGACTTCGCGTCGTACCTGGCGTGTCAGGAAGGTGTCGATGCGCTCTACCGCGACACGGACGAGTGGGCGAGGCGTGCGATTCTGAACGTCGCCGGCATGGGCAGATTCTCGAGCGATCGCACCATTGCCGAATACGCCGAGGCCGTCTGGCAGGTCAGGGCCGTGAATCACTGAACCGGCGTCCGGCCGGGCCTCGGGCGGCACCTGACCCGCCGGCACGTCCAGCGCCGCCTGGCCCCCCGGGGGCCCGGGAGGCCGCGCCCGCGCCAGGGAGCCGGGCGGGGGAATCCGGCGCCGCCGGCCGGTTCCTGCCCGAAATCGTGTATAATAAGGTTCGGTATCCCGGAACTGAGTCAGCCAGCGTTTCGCTACATGCCCTTTATCGATGACGGGCGCGCGCCGACGGGCCCAATCCCGGGCTGGCGTGGGAGCGCTCGTGAAACGCGCCGCACTGCCGGCCCTGCGTCCATCCCGCTTCGCTGTCGGGCGAATCTGTGCGCTGCACGCGACCCCGGGGCGCCAAGTGGTGCCGTGGCGGCTGCGGCGCACATCAAGGCACACTGAACAATGCCCGTGAAACGCGAAGGTGGAATCCCGCCCGTGAAGCCGGTGACCCCCGCTGCAGCCCGGCCGCGGACCCGGCCGCGCACGCGGCGCGCTGACGCGCTGGCGGCGGCGGATCGGGAAGTCTGCCCGAAATGCGGCCGTCCCAGCGCCCGGATCATCGGGCGCTCCGATTCCTTCCCCGTTCTCTATCTGCGATGCGACGGCTGTCACCACACCTCGGTGGCACCAGCCTGAGCCACGGCTCCCGACCTCCCGCTCCGGACCGCCCGACGCGGCGGCCTCCGGACGGCGACACACGCGAAGGATACGACATGGCGACGACGATGAACGGTACGATCAAACGGCACGTGACCGAAAAGGGTTTCGGTTTCATTGCGGGCACCGACGGCAACGAGTACTTCTTTCACCGGTCCTCCTGCGTCGACACGCCGTTCGACGAGCTCCGGGAAGGGCAGGCGGTGACGTTCGAGAAGGGGCAGGGGCCGAAGGGGCCGCGGGCCGAGAAGATCCGGGCCGCGTAAGCGAACCTGGACGCAGCGGCCCGGAGGCGGCGCGCCCCCGGGCCGCTGGACGTTCCCGCGAGCCGCCAGGCGTCGCGGGTCAGTGCAGCGGCGGCACACCGACCACGTGCGGCGGCGGTGGCGTGTGCATGACGGTCTCCAGCATCGCCCACTCCTCCCGGAGCGCCTCGGGCCGTACGCTGAATTCCTCCAGCAGCGGCAGCTGATAGATCCACAACCCATTCATGTGCCCTCCCCGGTCCGGATCCGTCCATCGAAGGACCGCCGCGGCCGGGCGGAGTGTAGCAGGGGGTGCGCAGTTCGTCCCGGCGACGCACGCCCGGGTGCCGCCGCCGGCGGCCGATGGTAAAATCGTGGATGAGCTGGCGCATCGTGCCGGCCCCCTGTCCCCAAGGAGCCCTGCCATGGAAGCGGCCTCGGAGTTCTTCTCGGCGATCAAGGAGGGGAATCTGCCGGCCGTGCAGGCGCTGCTCGATGCGGATCCGGCGCTCGTCGACGCCCGCGGGGCGCAGGGGGAGAGCGCGGTCCTGACGGCCGCCTATCATCGCCAGCAGTCGATCGTCCGGCTCCTCGTCGAGCGTGGCGCGCCGCTGGACCTGTTCGCGGCGGCCGCCGTCGGGGACCTCGATCGGCTGCGCCGGCATCTCGAGGCCGATCCGGGTGCGGCCGGGCGCGTCAGCCCGGATGGCTGGACGCCGCTGCACCTCGCGGCCTTCTTCGGGCAGACGAAGGCGGCCGAGTCTCTGCTCGCACACGGCGCCGACCCGGCGCGCGTGTCGGCCAATTCAACCGGCAACACGCCGCTGCACGCGGCGCTCGCGGGCGGGCACGCCCTGGCGGCGGGGCTGCTGGTCGGCGCCGGCGCCGACGTCAACGCGACGAGCGCCGGCGGCTGGCGGCCGCTCCATGTGGCGGTGGCGGCCGGCCACCTCGATCAGGTGAAGACGCTCGTCGCGCAGGGGGCGGACGTGAACGCCGTCAATGACGCCGGCCAGACGCCGCTCGCGCTCGCCACACAGAAGAACCACAAGGCGATCACCGAGTACCTGCTGCGCCAGGGCGCCCTGTCCTGACGCGCGCCGGCGCGCCGGCGCTCACCCCTCCTGTTCGATCGTGACCGAGGTCACGACGACCTCCTTGCGCGGGCGGTCGCCCGGCTTCGATGTCGGCACGTGGCCGATCCGCTCGACGATCTCCATCCCTTCCACCACCTCGCCGAAGATCGTATGCCGGTCGTCCAGCCAGGGCGTCGGCGCCAGCGTGATGAAGAACTGGCTGCCGTTCGTGTTCGGCCCGCGGTTCGCCATCGACAGCAGGCCGGCCCGATCGTGCCGGAGCGCCGGCTGGAACTCGTCCGCGAACGTGTACCCCGGGCCGCCGACGCCCGTGCCGAGCGGGTCGCCTCCCTGGATCATGAAGCCGTCGATGACGCGGTGAAACACCGTCCGGTCGTACAGCGGCCGCGTCACCTTCTTCCCGGTCGCCGGATCGGTCCATTCCTGCGAACCGGTCGCGAGCCCGACGAAATTCGCAACCGTCTTCGGCGCTTCCTGCGCGAACAGCTTCACGCGGAAGGTCCCTTCGGAGGTGGCAAAGAGAGCAGAGGTCAAGGGCGATCCTTTCTGGCGATGAGGCTTTCTTCAGTGCTCGGGTTCACTTCGCTCCCCGCGACAGCTTGAGCGTCTTCTGCAGGTCGGGATTCATCGTATGCCACTTCGTGGCCTGTTCGTACGCCAGGCCGACTCGCAGGAGCGTCGCCTCGCCGTACAGCCGGCCGGTCAGCATGATCGCCTGCGGCATCCCGTCGATGAACCCGCACTTGAGCGCCAGCGCGGGATGGCCGGTGAAGTTCGTGATCGTCAGGCTCGCGCTGCGCGGCCCCGGCGTGAGGAACACGTCGTAGGTCGACATCAGCTCGTCCATCTGCCGCATCAGCAGCCGCCGCGCGCGCTGGCCGCGCAGGTACTCGACGGCCGGAATGAACCGCGACGTCCGGAACGTGTTCGGCCAGGCGTTCGGCCCCTGCTGCACCATCTCGTCGATCCCGTGGCTGCGCGTGAGGTCGTCGAACGCGGCGCCCGCCTCCGCGTCCAGGCAGAAGCCGAGCGCCTGCGCCGGGAAGTCGGGCAGCTCGATCGGCTCGAGCTGCGCCCCGGCGCTGCGGAACACGTCGAGCGCATCGTGCAGCAGGGCCTTCTGCTGGTCCCAGGTGTCGGTCTGCTGCGGCTGGCGGAAGCGTGACGGCGGCTGCCGCACGAACTCCTCCGCCACGAAGCCGATGCGCAGCGACGACAGCGGCTGGTCGGGATGCCAGGTGAACGGCGCGTCGACGACGGTCGAGTCGTGCCCGTCCGACCCGTAAATCGCATTCAGCACCAGCGCGCAGTCCTCCACCCGCCGGCACATCGGCCCCAGCTTGTCCATCGTCCAGCTGAGGGCCATGGCGCCGTGGCGGCTGACCCGGCCGTACGTCGGCCGCAGGCCGGTCACGCCGCACGTGCTCGACGGCGACATGATCGATCCCATCGTCTCGGTGCCGATGCCGAAGACCACCAGACCGCCGCCGGTCGCGGCGCCCGGGCCGGCCGAGGACCCGCTGGAGCCCTTTTCGATGTTCCACGGGTTGCGCGTCGTGCCGCCGAACCAGACGTCCCCCTGCGCGAGCGCCCCCATCGACAGCTTGGCGACGAGCACCGCGCCCGCCTCGCGCAGCCGCTCCACCACCGTGGCGTCGTAGTCCGGCACCTGGTGCTCGTACGGCGTGGCGCCCCAGGTCGTGCGGATGCCCTTGGTGGCGAGCAGGTCCTTCGCGCCCCAGGGGATGCCGTGCAGCGGCCCGCGGTAGCGGCCCGCGGCGATCTCGCGGTCGGCGTCGGCCGCCTGCTGCAGCGCGAGCTCTTCGGTGAGCGTGATGACGCATTCGAGCGCCGGGCCGTAGCGCTTCAGCCGATCCAGGTACATCTTCGTCAGCGCGGTCGACGAGATCTGCTTCGATCGGAGGAGCGGCGCGAGCGCGATGATCGGCTCGAACGCCAGATCCTCGAGCGACGCCCCGACGTGCACCGCCGGCTGCGAGACCTTCAGCGGCGCGTTGCGCGTCGACGCCCCGGTCGGCTGCCGGCCCGCCAGGTACGGCCGGAACGTGATGGCCGGCTCCGTGTCGAGCGGGACGGACACCTGGCGCAGCGTCTCGTAGTTCTCGAGATGCTCGGTGGCGCCGCGCAGCGCCATCGTGGTCTCGGCGCCGGTGTACTGCACGCCGTCGAGCGCCTCGGCGCTCTTCAGTTCCGCGGCCGTCAGCACCGGCGCCCCGGCCGCGGCAGGCGGCGCCTGGCGGGCGAGCGCCGGGGCGGCCGCCAGACCGGCGGCGACCGCCGCGGGGACGGTCTTCAGGAAGCGGCGGCGGCCGGCGTCGTGCGGCGCGGGGGCATCGGACTCGGACTCGTGGCTCATGGACGGCTCCTCCCGGGGCCAACCGTAACACAGATCGGGCCGACTCGACTCCGCGCCGGAACTTTGTCACACTGCAGGATCAGTGAGCAGCCACACCAGCGCCAACAGGCTCGATCGCGCCCTCAGCGATCTGGCAGCCGGGCGGAGCCACGATCCGTTCGCCCTGCTGGGTCCGCATGCGGCCGATCCCCGGGGAACCATCCTCCGCGTCCTCCAGCCGGCCGCCCGGGCGGTCGAGGCGCACCTCCACGGCGCGGCCTCCGGCGCCGCCGGCCGGCCCGGGGTCGTTCCCCTGGCGCGCCGCGGATCGGACGGCCTGTTCGAGGCCCTGATCCCGTCCGAGGCGGGCGGCGTCCGTGACTACCGGCTCCGCGTGACCTTCCAGGACGGCACGGTGCGCGAGCTGGACGATCCGTACCGGTTCGGGCGCGTGCTGACCGACTACGACCTGCACCTGCTCGGCGAGGGGACGCACTACCGGTCGTACCGGAAGCTGGGCGCCCACGTGCTGGCGCTGGACGGCGTCGACGGCGTGCACTTTGCCGTCTGGGCGCCCAACGCCGAGCGTGTCTCCGTCGTCGGCGACTTCAACGGCTGGGACGGCCGTGTGCACCCGATGCGGGTGCTGGTGCCGAACGGCGTCTGGGAGATCTTCATTCCCGCGCTGGGCGTGGGCGAGAAGTACAAGTTCGAGATCCGCACGCGGGACGGCCGCGTGCAGCAGAAGGTGGATCCGCACGCGCGCTTCTTCGAGGTGCCGCCGCGCTCGGCGTCGATCGTCTGGAGCGATGCCACCTACCAGTGGGGCGACGAGGGATGGATGACGGCGCGGGCGGGGGCGAACCACTGGCTCGATCGCCCGATGTCCATCTACGAGGTGCACTTCGGCTCCTGGGCCCGCGTGCCGGAGGAGGGCAACCGGCAGCTGACCTACCGCGAGCTGGCCGAGCGGCTGATCCCCTACGTCAAGGATCTGGGGTGCACGCACGTCGAGCTGCTGCCGGTGATGGAGCACCCCTTCTCGGGGTCGTGGGGCTACCAGGTGATCGGCTTCTTCGCGCCGACCAGCCGGCACGGCACGCCGGACGACTTCAAGGCGTTCGTCGATGCCTGCCACCAGGCGGGGCTCGGCGTCATCCTCGACTGGGTGCCGGGGCATTTTCCGAAGGACGCGCACGGGCTGGCGCAGTTCGACGGGACCGCGCTGTACGAGCATGCCGATCCGCGCCAGGGCGAGCACCGCGAGTGGGGGACGCTGGTGTTCAACTTCGGGCGCAACGAGGTGCGCAACTTCCTGCTGTCGAGCGCGCTGTCGTGGCTGGGCGAGTTCCACGTGGACGGGCTGCGCGTCGACGCCGTGGCGTCGATGCTGTACCTGGATTACTCGCGCCCCGAGGGCGCCTGGATCCCGAACGAGCGCGGCGGCCGCGAGAACCTGGCGGCGATCGGCTTCCTGCAGCAGATGAACACGCTCACGCACGCCGAGTACCCGGGGACGATCACCGTGGCCGAGGAGTCGACCGCGTGGCCGGGCGTGAGCCGGCCCGTCCATCTGGGCGGGCTCGGGTTCACCTACAAGTGGAACATGGGCTGGATGCACGACATCCTCGAGTACGCGCAGCAGGATCCGATCTACCGGCGGTGGGGGCACAACCACCTGACGTTCGCGATGCTGTACGCCTACACGGAGAACTTCATCCTGCCGTTCTCCCACGACGAGGTCGTGCACGGGAAGCGGGCCATGCTCGACAAGATGCCGGGCGACTCGTGGCAGAAGGCGGCCAACCTGCGCGCGCTCTACGGCTTCATGTTCGGCCACCCGGGCAAGAAGCTGCTGTTCATGGGGAACGAATTCGGCCAGTGGCACGAGTGGAACGCCGAGGCGAGCCTCGACTGGGACGCCGCCGGCCTGCCGCCGCACGCCGGCATCCGTCGCTTCACGGGCGACCTGAACGCCTGCTACCGGCGCGAGCCGTCGCTGCACCAGATCGACTTCGATCCGGCCGGGTTCCAGTGGATCGACTGCAACGACCACGAGAACAGCGTCGTGTCGTTCATCCGCCGGGCGGTCGACCCGACCGACTTCACCGTGCTCGTGTTCAACTTCACCCCCGTGCCGCGCGACGGCTACCGGATCGGCGTCCCGGAGCCGGGCTTCTACCGGGAACTGCTGAACAGCGACGGCGCCGCGTACGGCGGCGGCGACCTGGGCAACCTCGGGGGCGCCGTCACCGAGCCGGTGCACGCCCACGGCTGGCCGCAGTCGCTCCGCCTCATGCTGCCGCCGCTCTCCTGCCTCATCCTGAAGCCGGCGCGCCCGGCATGAGCGGACGCGTCGGGCGGTTCCGCCGGTCCCGCGGCTTCGCGGTCGGCCTGGTCACGGCGGCGACGTTCATCGATCTGGTCGCCTACTCGGTCGCCTTCCCCGTGCTGCCCGACTTCGCGCGGCGGCTCGGCGCCAGCCCGACGCTCATCGGCCTGCTGTTCGCCTCCTTCGGCGTGACGCTGCTCGCGGTGTCGCTGCCGATGGGGGCGGTCTCCGACCGGATCGGCCGCCGGGTCCCGCTGATCGGCGGGCTCGTCACGCTGGCGATCGCGACCGCGCTCTTCGCCTTCTCCCGCAGCCTGCCCTGGCTGTTCGGCGCCCGCCTGCTCCAGGGGGCGGCCGACGCCATCACCTGGGTCGTCGGCTTCGCGCTGGTGGCCGACCTGTACGGGCCGGCCGAACGCGGCCGCGTCATGGGGCTGGTGATGTCCGGCACCAGCTTCGGCGTGATGATCGGCCCGTCGATCGGCGGCTGGCTGTATCAGTTCGGCGGCATCGAGCTGCCGTTCCTCGGCGTCGCCGCGGCGGCCGCGCTGATCGCCGCCGCCTTCCTGTTCCTGCAGCTGCCGGCCGGGCACGCGGACGCGGAGCGCGTGCCGATGCGGGCCGTGCTGCGCGCCCCGGCCGTCGCCGCCTGCGCCGCCACGGTCGTGGCGGGCGCGGCGACGCTCGCGATGCTCGAGCCGGTCCTGCCGCTGTTCCTGGCGCTGCGGCTCGGTCTCGACCCGGCGCGGATCGGCCTGCTGTTCGGCCTGGCGGCCGTTGCCTCGACGACGATGCCGCCGGTGTACGGACGGCTGGTGGACCGGTGGGGCGGCCGGCGGCTGACGTTCGCCGGCCTCGTGCTGACCGCCTGCGGCCTGCCGCTGCTCGCGCTCAGCTGGAGCACCGCCTCGGCCGGCGGCTTCATCATCATGGAGTGGGCGATGGCGGCGCTCATCATCACGCCGTCGCTCGCGTACATGGCCGAGGCCGTGTCGGCCGCCGGCGTCCGGGCGTACGGCGTCGCCTACGGCGTCTACAACGTCGCCTGGGCCTGCGGGCTGCTGGCCGGACCGGCGATCGGCGGGTTCCTGTTCGAGCGGATCGGCTTCGAGGCGCTGGCGCTCGTCTGGGCGCCGACGCTGATTCTC
>DATLRO010000120.1:0-5880 GCA_035534615.1 Vicinamibacterales bacterium | reverse complement strand
GTCGGCAATCTCAAGATGCCCATCGGAATACGTCCTTTCGTCCAACGTCCCACGTGCACTGATCATAGCGCGGGCGGCCACCGGTGCCCATCCCGGCGTCCGGCCGGGCTCACCGCCCGCTCATCGCGTCGATCGCCTCAGATCGCCTCAGTCTCCCGTTGCATCAATGCTCAGTGCTCGGTGCTCGGGGCTGCTCTCGCGGGTGGCGCCGGACGGGGCCACCCCGCCCGCCGCGCAGGCCCGACACCCGGGACAGGCGCACTTCGGGCCGAGGACGGGTGGGACTGGCCGGCGACAGGGCCCGCGCGACGGCGGTTGGAATTCTGGGCGCGGGAGAGCGGGAGAGGCCGAGCTGACCGCCTTCGCCATGGCTACGGCGAGTCCGCCGAAGCTGTCGCGGAGGCGGAAGCCCGGCGCTACGGCCTTTCCGCCGGCCGGGGAGCGCCCGGGTGGCGGCACCCGGGGGGCGCCGGCTGGACGACGCCGCCCCGGGCGGAGTGAGGTTAGAGCAGATCTACAACGCGCGCATGAACGCGACGAGATCCTGCTTCTCCTGGGCCGTCACCTGCGTCTTCAGAACCAGGTTGAAGAACTCGACCGTGTCGTCGATCGTCAGCAGCCGGCCGTCGTGCAGGTAGGGCGGCGAGTCCTTGAGGCCCCGCAGCGGGAACGTCTTGATCGGGCCGTCGGCGCTCGCCATCATGCCGTTGATCAGCATCGCCTTGTAGAACCGCTCCGTCTGCAGGTTGTGCATCGAGTTGTCCGTGTAGTACGGCGCCGGATGACACGAACCGCACTGCCCCTTGCCGAAAAAGACCGCCTGGCCGCGCAGCTCGGCCTGCGTCGCCTTCGACGGATCCAGCCGGCCGTCAATCCCGAGCTTCGGCGCCGGCGGGAAGTCCAGCAGCTCCTGGAACTCCGCCATGCCGTGCACCTGGCTGCCGCGCTCGAGGATGTTGACCCCCTTCTTGGTGGCGATCACCGGATCGCCGTCGAAGTAGGCGGCCCGCTGCTCGAACTCGGTGAAATCCTCGACCGTCTTGAGCGCCCGCTGCGATCCGAACAGCCGCTGGATGTTCACCCCCCGCAGCGACGGCGTGTCGAGGCGGTGGCGATACTCCTGCGGGCGGATGTCGCCCACCAGATGCGTCGCGCCGTTGGTGTGCCCGTTCTGGTGGCAGTCGAAACAGGCCACGCCGAGGCTCGGCCGCTCCGAGCGCCGGTCCTCGGTCGCGTTGAACTGCTGCTGCGGAAACGGCGTCACGAGCAGGCGCAGCCCTTCGAGCTGCTTGGGATTGAGGATGCCGTTGAACACTTCGTAGTAGTTGTCGAGCGTAATCAGTTTGCCCTGCGACACGTCACCCAGGTCCGGACGCGTCGTCAGGTAGATGGCCGACGGGAACTCCGGCAGGAACTGGTCCGGGAGGTCGAAGTCGAGATCGAAGCGCGTCAGGTCGCGCGCTTCCTGCTTCTTGATCTCGTCGATCTGGAACTTCGGGAACACCATGCCGCCCTCGACATGGTTCGGGTGCGGCAGCGGATAGAAGCCTTTCGGGAAAAGGCCCTTGTCGCGGATCTCTTCCGGGCTCATCGCCGCCAGCTGCTCCCACGTCACGCCCGCGGGCAGCTTCGCCCGCACCCCTTCCTGCACCGCCTTCCCGCGCGACATCGTCACGCCGGGCGCCGGGCGGTTGCTGAGGTCGTAGCGCTCGGCGAGCAGGTCGGCCTGCCGCTTCTCGATCGCCGGCTTGGCCGCCGTCATCCGCGCCATGACGCTGGCGAACGGCTCGGTCTGGTCGACTGGAGCGTAGCTCGTCTGGCCGCGTTCCTGTGCGTAGATGTACGCCATGCCGGATGCCGTGAGGGCGACGGCCGCCGCCAGGCCTATCCAGGCTCTCCGTGTGCCGAATCTGGTTGCGCGCACGCAACACCTCCTTCGGCCGCAGACTCGTGGAGCTGCTGCCTTTCCTGCGTCTTGTCACACCAACATGCAGGGAGAAGCAGCAATCCACGTACCGATGAGCTGGATCGCGCGACGCAGACAACCTCATCAGCGTTGCTCGATGACACCAGGCGTCGGGCGCGATCCGCGGGCTCTTGCGCGCGAGGCCCGAGAAATCCCGCCGGCCGCGTCACATAGCTGCTGTTGGAAACGCTGCTTTAAATTCGTGAATGCGACACCGGATCGTGCAGACGGCCCGGCCAAGGCGTCGCTCCTGGAAAGCGAGGAGGGGGGAACTCCATCGGGACCTCGAACTGATGAGTTACGGGAAGCGCTGGACAGGCGCGGAACGGCCAAGCCACAATGCGCTCCCATGAAATCCACAATTCTCGCTCTCTGTCTGCTGGCCCTCGGCAGCGGCCCGGCCCTGGCCCGGAGCGTCGGGCCCACGCCGGCGCCAATGCCCGCGCCCGTGCCCGCCCCTCAGGACCGTCCCTATCCGGGCGTGATTCACCTGACGGTCGACGCCACGGACACCGCGCACCACGTCTTCCGCGTGCACGAGACGATCCCGGTGCAGGCGTCCGGCCCGATGATCCTGCTGTATCCGCAGTGGGTCCCCGGGAATCATTCGCCCAACGGTCCGCTGACGGAGCTGGCCGGCCTGATCCTCCACGCCAACGGCAAGCGCCTGGCGTGGGTGCGCGACCCGGTCAACGTGTTCGCCTTCCACATCGACGTGCCGCAGGGGGTCCGGACGATCGACGCCGACTTCCAGCGGCTCGCGCCGGTGGAGCCGCGGGTCGGGCGGATCACGATGACGCACGAGATGCTGGACCTGGAGTGGAACACCGTCGCGCTCTACCCGGCCGGCTACTTCTCGCGCGACATCACCTTCGCGCCGTCGATCACGGTGCGGGACGGCTGGCGGATCGGCACCGCGCTCACGCCGGCGTCGACCAGCGGCAGCACGACCGCCTTCAAGCCGGTGACGTTCAACACGCTCGTCGACTCGCCGTTGTACGCCGGCCATTACTTCCGGCGCTTCAACCTCGATCCCGGCGGCCCGGTGCCGGTCTGGCTGGATGTCGTCGCCGATCATCCCCGGGAGCTCGACGCCAGCCCCGAGGCGATTGCCGCCCATCGGGCGCTCGTCCAGCAGGCCTACAAGCTCTTCGGCTCGCACCATTACAACCACTACGACTTCCTGCTGTCGCTGAGCGACCGGGAGGGGGGCATCGGGCTCGAACATCACCGTTCGAGCGAGGACGGGACGAGCGAGGACTACTTCACCGACTGGGCGCACGCCTACACGGGGCGCGACCTGCTGGCGCACGAGTACACGCACTCGTGGAACGGCAAGTTCCGCCGGCCGGCCGATCTGTGGACGCCGAACTTCAACGTGCCGATGCGCGACAGCCTGCTGTGGGTCTACGAGGGGCAGACGCAGTACTGGGGCTACGTGCTCGCCGCCCGCTCCGGATTGTGGACGAAGCAGCAGGCGCTCGACGCGCTCGCCAACGTGGCGGCGACCTACGATGCGCGCATCGGCCGGACGTGGCGGCCGCTCGAGGACACGACCAACGATCCGATCATCGCCAACCGCCGGCCGCTGTCGTGGATGAGCTGGCAGCGCAGCGAGGATTACTACTCGGAAGGGCAGCTGATCTGGCTGGACGCCGACACGCTCATCCGGCAGCTGTCACACGGCACGAAGTCGCTCGACACCTTCGCGCGCGACTTCTTCGGCATCGACAACGGCAGCTACGTCACCGTCACCTACACCTTCGACGACATCGTCCACGCCCTGAATCAGGTGCAGCCGTACGACTGGGCGACGTTCCTGAAGACGCGGCTCAACGGCCACGGGCCGGGGGCGCCGCTCGACGGCCTGGCCCGCGGCGGGTACAAGCTGGTCTACACCGACACGCCGTCGCCGTTCTTCAAGGAGAACGAGACCAGGCGCCACATCAGCGACCTGACGTTTTCCCTCGGCGCGACCGTCGCGAAGAACGGGACGCTCGTCGGCGTGCTGTGGGACGGCCCGGCGTTCAAGGCCGGCCTGACCGACGGCGCGCGGATTCTGGCCGTGAACGGGACGGCGTACACCGCCGGCCGCCTCGCGGACGCGATCACCGCCGCCAGGGGCACCACCGCGCCGATCGATCTCGCCGTGCAGAACGGCTACCGGTACTTCACCGTGCACGTCGACTATCACAACGGGCTGCGCTACCCGCACCTCGAGCGCATTCCGGGGACCCCCGACCGGCTGGGCGAGATCCTGACGCCGCGCAGGTAAGCGCCCGCCCGCAGGAGGAGGGAAGGCTTCCGTTCCGACGGGAGCCTCCCCTTCCCGACGCGCATCCTCCCTCGCGTTCAGCGGCGGCCGGCCCCGGGCGCTCCCAGTCCCGCACGCCGCCGCGCACCAGCCGGAAGAGCGGATGCGCGTCCGGCGCCGCAACCCGCGCGAGCGTCCGGTACCGGGCGGGCGCGCGCACGCGCAGCTTCGCCAGCAGATGCCGCCATTCGTACTCGAGCTGTCCGCGCGTCTCGACCAGCCGCCGCGTCGGGCCGCGCGCGCGCAGTTTCCGGCGGTCGAAGCTGTAGCCGCGGCGCTCGGCCTCGGCGTGAACGCCGGCCAGATAGGCATTGATCGCGGCGATCGGATCGGGATGGGCGCGGAAGCGCACGAGCTGCGGGTGGCAGCGGTAGCCGCGCGTGCGGCCCTGGAGCACCCGCCTGGCGAGCAGCGTTTCGCGCCAGAGCGCGACCAGCCCGCGCGCGTCGAGGTAGCGGGGATGAACGGTCCAGAGCCTCATGATGGAGGGTCACGGCGCATCGGAGGCGCGCGGGGCGCGACGATTCCCGGCCGGCCGGACCGCCTCGCGCGCCAGCGCCTCGGGATTGTGCCGGAGCTCGGTCGCCGGCAGCGATTCGACCGACGGCCGGATGCGATCGACGATCGACCGGAGGTTCGGCGACCGGCCGGTCGTCGGCCGCTCGAGCTCTTCGAGCGCGGCCTGGCATGGCGGAAAAAGGAAAAGCCCGAGGATCGCTCCTCGGGCTTTTTGCAGTTGGCGGGGTCGACGGGACTCGAACCCGCTGAAACCAGTTTCGATAACTTGCTGATGGCGCGCCGGTTTTGGTCCAAACTCTTTCATTTTCTGGTGGTTAGCAGCCGTTCAGCAGTGCTCTCCAGTCCTCGTCAGATTACCCGAATCGACCCGGGTCTTGGAGACATTTTGGAGACGGCCCTGGCGCCGCCTTCCCGCGCGGGACGCACCTCCCGACGGACGGCCCGTCGTCGAGGAGCTCGCACTTGAACACGTTCGCACCAGGATAGGGCAAAAACGCGCCCTGCTCTGCGGTGAACTCGTCGACGCGTACGCCGGCGCCGCATCTGCATTGTTTACTATTGTTCAAAACGCCGGAACGATCGGGCCGCCAAGTTGGCAGGTTGGGTTCACCGTACTGGACGATTTCCGCAACTGGTTGATCCGAGAAGCAGCGTAATTTGGTGCCTTTCGCCACTATTTCGCCTTTTGCCGCGATCCTCTGCAATCCAAATCACATCGGTCCTTGAGTCGCTCCGATGTGTCCGGACCGCAACGGTGGAACCCGTCTCGACGCTACTGCACGGCCGTCCGGAAGGCGCGATAGTGCTTCTGCATCCACGCCGTCGGCGAGGCATTCTTGCCACGCAGCTCAAGGAGCTGGCGCAAGTCGGCATCGGCAAGGGTCAGGATGGTCTTCCTGGGCGATGAGTCGTTCCACACCGAAAACATCTTGCGCTGCATGGCCTCTGTCGGCGGTTGGCGCGTGACAATGACGCCCAGTCGGCCGACGCGATCGCCAAGGTAGGTTGCGGTCTGGTTGATCGCGGGCGCGTCGAGTTCGTCGGTGTTCTTCGTCTCGAACATGACGAAGATGTTGTCGTG
>DATLRO010000119.1:0-45961 GCA_035534615.1 Vicinamibacterales bacterium | reverse complement strand
CGGCTAATATATCAGATACTGATAACTACTGCCACGCGAGAGAAGGGACCTGAACCGAATGTCACGATCCGGTGACGGCCAGGCCGCGGACGCGCTTAACGGAAGCGGGAATCCTCTCTGGATCCGGCGGCGGGACCAGGTGATCTCCGCCTCCACAATCCCTCCAAGAACCAGGAGCACGCGGAAGGCCGCAGGAGCAGTGGGGAGCACTCGCGAATTGTGCAGAAGCGGCGAGAAATCAATGGCTTGACTGAGAAGAGGCGCGCTCTCAATTAGTTAGGAAAACACATCCAAGCCTGTTCGACTCCCGCCGCCTCCACCATTCGACTCGGGCGCTTCGCGCCCTCGCTCATGGCAGGCCACCGACTCGGGCCGAGTCCAATTCCCTGAGTTCCTCGACTTCGCTCGGGGCTTCCTGAGCGCAGTCGAAGGAAGCGAGCCCAGCGAGTCGAAGGGGCACCTCGCCCAATCTGTTTCCCATTGCCTGCCGCCCGCCGACGATGCCATCGTCGTCTGGCAATGCCCTACGTCTACCTCCTGCGCTGCGCCGACAACTCCCTCTACACCGGCCAGGCTGAGAATCTCGAGGCCAGGCTGGCTCGGCACAATATGGGCACGGCGTCGGCATTCACCGCTCGACGACGCCCTGTACGACTGGTCTATTCGGAGGCACTCCCAACCCCGGCGCTCGCCCTCGCTCGAGAACGCCAACTGAAGCGCTGGACGCGCGCAAAAAAAGAAGCGCTGATCGCGGGAGACCTGATCGCGCTGAAGCGGCTGTGATGGAGACTGGCAGCGGTCGCTGCACCGGCTGTTCGAGCCGGCGAACGTCCAGAGGGCCACGCGCAACGCCACTCACGGCTTCCGTTCGTACTCGACGCGCCCGCCCACCAGCGTGTAATCGACCCTGGCCGTGGCAATCCCGCCGGCCGGCATGGTCATGATGTCCTTCGAGAGGACGACCAGATCCGCCAGCTTGCCGGGGGTGATGGAGCCGAGCCGGTCCTCCTGGAACAGCGTGTAGGCGGCGTTGATCGTGTACGACCGCAACGCCTCCATCCGCGTCATGTCCTCCCGGGGGAAGAACGCCCGGCCGTTGTTCATCCGGCGCGTCACGGCACACGCGAAGTTCGGGATCGGGTTGATGTCCTCGACCGGGGCGTCCGTGCCGTTCGCAATGATGGCCTCGGCGTTCATCAGCTTGCGCCAGGCGTACGCCCCTTCCGCCGCGCGCGCCTCGCCGATCCGCTGGATCACGTACGGACCGTCCGAGCAGGCGTGAATCGACTGCATCGAGGCGATGACGTGCATGGCGCCGAAGCGGGAAATGTCGCTCGCCTCCAGGTGCTGCGCATGCTCGATCCGCCACCGCAGGTCGCGCGCCTCGGGATGTTCCCGGAAGATCTGCTGGAAGACGTCCAGCACGTCGTGATTGGCGCGGTCCCCGATCGCATGCACCGACACCTGGAAACGGTCCCGCAGGGCGATCTCCGCCATGCGGTGGATGGTCGCCATCGGCGTGACGTTCAGCCCGGTGCTCGTCGGCAGGTCATCGTACGGCTTCAGGAACCAGGCGGTCTGCGTCCCCAGCGCGCCGTCGGCCGTGATTTCGCCGATCCCGCGCACGCTCAGATGATCGTCGCCGTAGCCGTCCAGCCAGTACGCCGGCAGGCGCGCCGCGAGCGCCTCGGGCGACTCCCCGCTCACCAGCACCCACAGCCGCACGGGCACCTTGCCCTCGCCGACTAGCCTCTTCAGAAAGTCGATCGTCTGAAACGTCTCCCCCTCATCGGATGCCATCGTCACACCCTTCGACAGCATGTCGTGCGCCGCGAGCTGCACGGTCTGCTCCTCGTCTGCCTCGATCTGGGCGGGCGTCCGCGTGTCGAGCTGCGCATCGAGCACGCGCCGCACGAGGTTCGCGGCCCGGTCGCGCAACATCCCGATCGCGCGCCCGCGGGCGTCACGGACGATCTCCCCGCCGGGCGGATTCGGCGTCGACGGCCCGATGCCGGCCAGTTCCATCGCCTTCTGGTTGACGAAGATCGCGTGGCCGCTCGCGTGCGTCAGGATGACCGGGTTGTCGGGCGACACCCGGCTCAGGCTGTCGTTGTACGGCAGGCCGTCGACGTTCGGCTGCGGCGGGTGATCCCACTTGGCCTGGTGCCAGCCGCGCCCCTGAATCCACTGCCCGGGCTTCGCCCGCTTCGCCGCCTCGGCCACCATCCGGACGATGTCGTCCCAGGTGTGCGCCTTCGTGAGGTCCAGTTCCTTCAGCGCTTCGCCCATGCCCATGAAGTGGGCGTGCGCGTCGATGAAGCCGGGGATCAGCAGCCGCCCCTTCAGATCGATGACGCGGGTGCGCGGGCCGATGTAGCGCTGGATCGCCCGGTCGCTGCCGACGGCGAGAATCTTCCCCGCCGACACCGCGACCGCCTGCGCTTCCGGGCGGGCCGGATCGACGGTGACGACGTGACCGTTGCGCAGGACGAGGTCGGCCGGGCCACGCTGCCAGTACCAGGAGGGCACCTGCGCGAACGCCGTGCCGCCACCGGCGATGAGCAGCACGAGGGCGACGGCCAGACGCGAAAGGGCGACCAGGCTGAACGTGTGAGGTGATCTCACCGGACGACTCCTTGGCGACTTCGGGGGGACGGTGCCGGTGCCGGGCGCGGGGCCGGGCCCCGTCCAGCTGGATTCAGCGGGAGCATACGGGAAGGGCGCCAGCTCGACAAGTCCCTCAGACGGTCGCGACCGGGCTCAGAGCCGATCCGGGGGCCGCATTCACGCCGGGGTGTCGATCCGCCGATTGGTGAGAAACACGCTCTCGTACTGGTGCCCAGGCGCCGAACAAGGAGTCCCGTTCATGAATGTTTCGCTCGTCTCATCGAATCACCAGTCCACCGCCTCCTCGTCGTCGGAAAGCCGCGAAGTCAAGGGCGCTCCCGACCACGACGGCGACGCCGACGATCAGTCCAGCGCGTCGGCCGCCAAGGGCGGCACTCAGGGGCCGTCGCTCAACGGCAGCGGCCAGCCCATCGGGACCCGTGTCAGCGCCAGGGCCTGATCGACTTCACCGCGGGCTCCGGCATGCGCCGGGGCCCGCGCCTCGCCTGCCGGCCGTGCCACGGGCGGGCCTGCCCTACAGGCCCTTGCCGTCGTCTTCTCCGCCGGTCCACTCACCGTATTGCAGCAGGTTCCAGCGTCTCAGCAGCGGGCGCATGGTGTATCCCAGCAGGATGTCGAGCGCGGCGTGCGCCAGGATGGACGGGACGAGCGAGCCGGTGACGAGCACCGGCACCGCCAGGACGGCGCCGAGCGCGGCCGTTTTCAGCGTCGCCGCCCGGCCCTGGTAGACATGAGCCAGCCCGAATCCGACCGTCACCAGCAGCACCGCCAGCGTCCGGGAACCGGTCGAGGTGGCGAGGAACGCCAGGCTGAACCCGCGATACACATACTCCTCGACGCCGCCCGCCACGAGCGACACGCCGACGAAGACGATGTGGTCGACGGTCGTCCGCGGCAGGACCGACACCATGGTCATGTCGGCCGGCTGGTGGCGGAGCTTCTGGACGTACAGGAACCCGAACCACAGCAGGACGCAGGCACCCAGGGTCGCGGCCGTCCACGCGAGCAGCCGCGGGCGCGCCAGGGGCGCGTACAGCACGGAGAGCCCCTGCCGGCCGGTGGTGGCGTCGACACCCCACGTCACCAGGGCCAGGACAGCCAGCGTAATCAGCGTGCTGACGTAGATCTGGAGCCGGCCGGGCCGGTAGAGTTCGAGTGTCCGCCGGGTGGCCAGCGACTGCAGCGGGACGCCGCCCAGCACCAGCACGATCCACAAATCCCCGAGCAGATGGCCGATCACGGCGCGACTCCCGCGCCCGGCTGTCCGAACGGGCTTGACACGCCCGAGAGCGCCGGGCTAAACAAGCTCGCTATGGAACGCACCTTCGACAGTCCCTTCTGTGCCGTGTTCGACGACGTGCTGCCGCCGGACGATCTGCAACGGCTCTTCGAATACTTCCGATCGATTGATTTCAAGTTCGTGCACGAAACCCGCGCGAACATGCCCAAGCGGCTCCAGAGCGGCTACAAACGGGCGTGGCGCCTGGACGAGGGCGGCGCGCTGACCGGCTCGGGGTTCGCGGCCTTCGCGCTGCCCGACGAGCAGCTGCCACCCGAGATCCGGGCCATCGGCCGGACCTGGGCCGAGGAACGCGACACGAAGTTCTACCCGTCCGGCACGGTCATGGACCTCTTCCTGGCGCCGCTCAAGCGGCTCGCCGCGGAGGAGCTGACGCCGTGGGTCGGCCGGCCCGGCGCCGACTGGATCGCCTTCACCGCCGCCCCGTACGTGCACCCGGCCGGTGTCGGGATGTCGTGGCACGCGGACGAGGTGCTGTACACGGGCGCCTTTTCCTTCTTCGTCCATCCGGAGTGGGACGCCGAATTCGGAGGCGAGTTCCTCATCTACGACGACGCCGTCAAGGCGCGCGTGCCGGACAACTGGCGCAACCGGCGTTTCGATCCGCTGGCCGTGCCGGCCCCGGTCCATCCGCAGGCCGACTGTACGGCGGGCCGCTTCATCGCGCCGATTCCCAACCGCCTCATCGTGATCAAGCGGGGCCTGATGCACAAGGTGAACAAGGTGAGCCCGCTCGCCGGCTCGCACGTGCGGGCCTCCGTGACCGGGTTCTTCCTCGACACCGCCGTGGCCGGCCGCGTGATGGGCTGATCCGGCGGCCGCGCTCCGAGCGTACTGCGGGCCCGCGGCCCGCGCAACCGGTCCTCCACGACCGTCCGACCGGACGGCGTGCCGTTCCGGTAGAATAGAGGCAGTCGAATCGAGCCCGGGTCCCCGCCCTGCCGGTGTCCGGCAGCGGCCGCGTGCGGTCCCTGTTGCCACGGTCCTCTTGAGATCACGCCACCTCGGCTACGCCGCCTGTGTCGCCCTGCTGCTCCTCCGGCCGGGGCTGGGACTTGCCCGACAAGGCGGCCAGGCCGGATCGCCGTACAGTGTGCTCACGGCCTCGGGACGCCAGACGCTCCTCTCCACCGTCGTCCGGGGCCGGGAGATGTTCGCGCTCGACGACCTCGCCCCCCTCTTCCAGCTGACGGTCCACGAAGACACGCTGGGCGCCATCACGGTTTCGTACAAGAACAGAACGATCGTCCTGACGCCCAACCAGACGCTCGTCTCCGTGAACGGGCGGCTGCTGTCGCTGTCGGCGCCGCCGACCCGGGAAGGCCGCCGCTGGCTCGTGCCGGTCGATTTCGTCAGCCGCGCGCTGGCGCCGGTGTACGACGCCCGGATCGAGCTGCGGACCGACAGCCGGCTGCTGATCATCGGCAACCTGCGCGTGCCGCGCGTCGCCGTGCGCGAAGAGCCGGCGGCCGGCGGGGTCCGGCTGACGATTGACGTCCGGCCGCGGACGCCGGAGGCCATCAAGCAGGAAGGCGAGCAGCTGCTGATCACCTTTGAGGCCGACGCGCTCGATCCCAGCTGGGCGGCCCTGCCGCCGACCGGACTCCTGCAGGGCCTGACCGTTATCGAGCCGGCGACGCTGGCCCTCGACCTGGGACCGCAATTCGCGTCGTTCCACACGTCCACGCAGGCGATCGGCGCGACGGCGGGACGGATCACGCTCGACCTGCTGGCGAAGGGGGCGACGGGGACGCCGCCCGCGCCCGCGCCGGCACCGCCCGTGCCGACACCGTTCCCGCGCGCGACGCCGCCTGCGCCGGCGGTCCCCTCCGTGCCTTCCGCGCCCGCCAGCCCGCTCCCGTTTCCGGCGGTCGCGCCGGCGGTCCGCACGATCGTCATCGATCCGGGCCACGGCGGCACCGACACCGGGGTGAAGGGGCCGCACGGCACGCTGGAAAAGAACATCACGCTGGCGGTGGCGCGCCAGCTGAAGGCGATGATTGAGAGCCGGCTGGGGCTCCGGGTCCTGCTGACGCGCAACGGCGATCAGACGCTGAGTGCGGACGACCGCGCGGCGCTCGCCAACAACAACAAGGCCGACCTGTTTCTCAGCCTCCACGCGAACGCGTCGTTCCGCAGCAGCGTGCAGGGGGCCGAAATCTTCTATCTCGGGCTCGATCAGGAGGCCGCTCAGGCCGCCCAGGCCGCCGAGGCGGGCGCGGCGAAGATGCCGGTGTTCGGCGGCGGCACGCGCGTTCTCGAAATCCTGCCGTGGCAGGTCGCGCAGGCGCGCTTCGTCCAGGAGTCGGCCACGTTCGCGTCCATGATCGAGCGGCAGTTCCAGGGACACGTGCCGCTCGACGGGCGCGGCCCGACCCAGGCGCCCCTGCGCGTGCTGGTCGGCGCCAACATGCCGGCGGTGCTCGTGGAGATGGGCTACCTGTCGAACCCGACACAGGAAGACCAGCTCGGCACGGCCGCGTTCCAGCAGACCATCGTGCAGGCGCTGTACGCCGCCATCGTCCAGTTCCGCAATTACGTGGCGCAGCAGCCCGGCGCGCCCGCGGCCGCGGCGGCCGCGCCGAAGCCCAAGCCGGGCGGAGGGCAGGGACGATGAGGTCGCGCCGTCTGCTCGCGGCCGGTGGCATCGTCGCCCTGACCGTGCTGCTCGCCTGGCTGCTGTTCGTCGAGCTGCCGCGGCGCGCCGGCACGCACGCACCGCCGGCCGCAGCGACGCCGGCCGCTCTCGCCCCGGCCGCGGCCGGCAGCCCGGCCGCGACCGGGCGGCGCATCATGGCGCGGCTGTTCTACGTGGCGAACGACGGGCTGTCGCTCGTACCGGTCGGGCGCGAGGTGCCGTTCGGCGAGACGACCGCTGAACAGGCCCGGGCGCTGATCACCGCCCAGCTCGCGCCGGTCCAGCCGCCGCTCGTGTCGGCCATCCCGGCCGGGACGACGCTGAAGGCGCTCTACGTCACCGACAAGGGGGACGCGTACGTCGACCTCAGCCCGGAAGTGGCGAAGAATCATCCGGGCGGCACGACGGCCGAGCTGCTCACCGTCTACACGATCGTCGACGCCGTCACCGTGAACCTGCCGGCCATCACCGGCGTGCAGATCCTCGTGGACGGCCAGGAGGTCGACACCCTCGCCGGACATGTCGACCTGCGCCGTCCGTTGCAGAAGAACCTGACGTTCGTCGAGGCGCCGGCACCGCCGCCGGCGCCCGGGAAACCCTGAAGACGCGCGAGCGGCCGGACAGCCGCCGCGAGCCACCACCGCCGCTGCGAGACCGCTCCCGTTATGAGATCTGACAACCGCGCGCCCGAACAGCTTCGTCCCACGATACTGACGCCTCACTTTCTGGAACACGCCGAAGGATCGGTGTTCATCGAGGTCGGCCGGACCCGCGTGATCTGCGCCGCCAGCGTCGAGGATCGCGTCCCCGGCTTCCTCAGGAACACCGGCAAGGGCTGGGTCACCGCCGAGTACGGCATGCTGCCGCGCGCCACGACGACGCGCACCACGCGCGAGGCCTCGACCGGCAAGGTCGGCGGCCGCACGCAGGAGATCCAGCGCCTGATCGGACGATCGCTCCGGTCGGTCACCGCGCTCGACGCGATGGGTGAGCGCACGATCTGGATCGACTGCGACGTGATTCAGGCGGACGGCGGCACGCGGACGGCCTCCATCACCGGCGCGTTCGTCGCGCTCGTCCTGGCCTTGCGACGGCTGATGGAACAGGGCGTCCTGAAGACCATGCCGGTCCGAGACTACGTCGCCGCGACGAGCGTCGGCATCGTCAGCGGCCGGCCCATGCTGGACCTCGCGTACGAGGAAGACTCCGTCGCCGAGGTCGACATGAACATCGTCAAGACCGGCGACGGGCGGTTCGTCGAAGTGCAGGGGACCGCCGAAGCGCTGCCGTTCGGGCGCGACGCGCTGCTGGCGCTGCTCGACCTGGCCGACGCCGGCATCCATCAGCTGATCGACAAGCAGCGGGCCATTGTCGGGGATCTGCGGCGGCCATGACCGACCGTCCGCCGGCGGACCGGCCGCCGGCCGCGCCAATCCGCCTGCTCGTGGCGACGACCAACCGGGACAAGCTCCGGGAGATTCGGGGCATCCTGGCGGACGCGCCGGTCGAGCTCCTGACGCTGAACGATGTCCCCCCGGTCGAGCCCCCCGAAGAAACCGGACGGAGCTTCGAAGAGAACGCGCGGCAGAAGGCGACGTACTATGCGCGGGCGACCGGCCTGCCGACCGTCGCCGAGGATTCGGGGCTCGAAATCGACGCGCTCGACGGCCGGCCCGGCGTCGAGTCGGCCCGGTTCGGCGGAGCCGGCGCGACCTACCCGCAGAAGTTCGCCCTCCTCTACGACGGCCTGCGGCAGCGCGGCCTGACGACCAGCACCGCCCGGTTCGTCTGTGCGGTCGTGTGCGCCGAGGGCGACCGCGTGGTGATCGAGACACGCGGCGTCGTCGAGGGACGCATCGCGCCGGCGCCCAGCGGCGCGCATGGGTTCGGCTACGACCCGATCTTCTTCTACCCGCCGTACGGCCGGACGCTCGCCGAGGTCACCGAGGCCGAGAAGACGGCCGTCAGCCATCGCGGTCAGGCGTTCCGGGATTTCGGCCGGAGACTGAAAGGACTCACGGGGCGACTGTCGCCCCGGTGAGTCGTGGCCGCGGGCGGAGACCCGAAGGTCTGCCGCCCGGGACGGGTGGAATGGAATTTTGCCGGTGGCGACGGCTCAAAGGTGGGAACAGGATGCCACCCGGCTGGTAGGGGTCTTTCGCTTTATACCGTCAGCGAAAAAAGCAACCTGCGTACCAGTCAGCCCTTCGCGATCGGACCGACGCGACTGACGCCAGTCAAATTACTGATTTTGAACGAGTTGGAAGATTGCGACAACCGCCGCGGCGCGGCGACCATGGCGTGTCGCCCCGCCGTTGCTGTTCGCGCCAGCGACGGGGCGTGTACAGATCGACTGCAGCGTGGGGACGGGTTATGTCACGAGACCCGTCCCCGATTCGGTCAGGCGGCGAGCCGGCCGCCACACCAGCGAAAAATGGTCAGGGCCAGCACGCGCGTCGCGGTCATGACCTCGTCCAGGTCGATCGATTCGTTGATGGCGTGCGCCTGACGGACGTCGCCCGGGCCGTACAGGACGGCGGGCATCCCGGCGTGGTTGGTGAAGAGCCGCAGATCCGAGCCGTACGTGACACCTTCGATCGCCGGCTCGGATCCGGTGACCTCCCGGTGGCTGGCGCCGAGCACCCCGATGATCGGCGCGTCGACCGGTGTCCGTCCCGACTCGAACTGCCCTTCGAACCACTCGAGCGTCGGCGGGTGTCCGGCCAGCCAGGGGTCGGCCGCCGCGGCACGGGCCAGCGCCTCGCTCATCATCTGCCTGGCGGCGTCAATCGACTCCCCCGGCATCACGCCGTACCGCCCCTCCATCACCAGCTCTTCGGGGACGGTCGAGTGCCAGTTGCCGCCCCGGATGGTGCCGATGCTGATCGGCGCCACGCGCGTGGGGTCGGCGTACAGGGGGTTGCGGGTCGACCGGTGCCGCTGCCGCTCCAGGTCCCGCAGCGCCTCGATCAGCACGTAGGCCTTGTCGATGGCGCTGACCCCTTCGTCTTTGATGCAGGCGTGGACCGAACGCCCGATGACCTTGAGCCGGAACGTCAGCGCACCGGCCTGCACGGGGCACATCTTGAGCGACGTCGGCTCCATGATGATGGCGGCCGCCGCCCGGTAGCCTCGCGCGATGGTCGCCAGCGTGCCGACGCCCCCGCTCTCCTCTCCGCTCACGCTCTCGATGAGGACGTCGTGCTCCAGCACGACGCCGGCGGAGCGCAGCGCCGCCACGGCGAAGATGACGGCGGCCACGCCGGCCTTCATGTCGCAGGCCCCCCGGCCGTAGATCCGGCCGTTGCGGACGGCGCCGCTCCATGGCGATCCGTTCCAGCGCGACAGGTCGCCCGGGGAGACGACGTCGAGGTGGCCGTTGAGGATGAGCGAGCCGCCGGAGGTCTCCCGGGCCGGGCCGGAGGGACCGCTCCCGCGCCAGCGGCCGACGATGTTGATCCGGTCGTCGAAGGGGATGCCGTCGTCGCAGAAGGCGGGATGGTTCTTGAGCGTCTGGTAGTCGATCGACACGACGTCGACGTTCAGCCCCATCGTCGTGAGCGTCGCGGCCACCAGCGCGTGGGCCGGCCGCTCGCATCCGGGCAGGCTCGGCACCTGGATCAGGCTCTGGAGAAATGCGACGAGATCGGCGCGCTGGGCGTCCACGGCTTTGAAAATGGCCGTGCTGGCATTCACAGTGGCGTTTCGCATCGCCGGTATCATACCCGGTCGGTCCGTGTAGGACGAATACTGTCAGAAGGCGGCGGTCGAGGGGCGACCGGGCTGGAATCGGGCCTCCGGACGGGATGGCTGACGCCCGGGGGGAGAAGTACGGGAAAATGGGGTGGAGTCGGGGCGTAGCGCAGCCTGGTAGCGCACCTGCCTTGGGCGCAGGGGGTCGCCGGTTCGAATCCGGCCGCCCCGACCAATTTTTCTGGGGATCGACACCCCTTGCGGCCGCCTTCGGGCGGCCGTTTGTCGTTCCGGTCATGTCGATTCGGGGAGCTGGAATGGTGGCCGGGCGGGGGTCGGGAGGCATGGGCGACGTGGCCGGTGCCGGCACCGGCCACGTCGCGAGTCCGTTCAGCTTTGCATCGTGAAGTTGACGGTCAGCGTCTTGCCGTCGACCACGGTCACCGGCTTCCCCGCCGCCTTCAGCTTGCCGTCGTGCCAGACTTCCAGCTGGTAGCTGCCAGCCGGCACGTCCTTGATCGTGTACATCCCCGCCTCATCGGTCACCGCGAAATACGGATTCTGCAGTACGACGATGTACGCGCTCATCTCCGGATGCAGGAGGCAGAGCTGGTCGTAGACGCAGGGAAACGTCTTGCACGGATGTTTGAAGGTGTAGGTCTTGCTCTGCCCCTGCTTCCAGGTGCCGAGGTTGTACTTCTCGAAGTTCGGCGAGAAGACGTTGTGCGGCACCGGGTCGCTGTTCCTGAACCTCACGGTCGTCCCTTCGACGATCGGCAGCACGTGCGGCTCGAACTTCAGCTTGTGCTGGTCCATCTCCGCGTTGCCGCCCGGGAAGGTGCCGGCGACATGCGCCAGATAGACGACCGTGTCCGCGTCCGACGCGTGGCCATCGGCCATGACCTTGCCGGTGATGGTCCCGCCGCCGGCCGCCGAGGCCGCGGGGCTCGAACCGATGACGAGCGCAGCCGCCAGGGCCGCGACCGCCGTGAATCCTGTCACACGAGTAAGACGACGTTTCATGATGACCTCCGCCGGACGTGCCGGCTGTGAACACGCGTGCGGCCCTTGCCGCGTCGAACCACTCCGCTAGAACGCGAATCGGACGATGGCGTCGAAGGAGTGGTTCTGTCCCTGACGCAGGTCGCGCACGTACTCGAGCATGAACTTCACGTTGGCGCGGATCAGCATGCTGGCATTCAGCACCGCGGTCCTCAGGCTCGGCACCGTCGGGTCGCCGGGCTTCAGGTCCTCGTACCGGAAGGTGCCCTGGAGCCACGGCAGGATCATGTAGTCGCCCTGCGTGAACCACGCGTCGTATCCGGGCGAGAGCTGGGAGATGAACGTATCGTTGGCCGGCTGCAGCAGCCGCAGCGTGTCCGTGCCGTGCATGTAGACGCCGAACACGTTCAGGTTCCCGATGAACCAGCTGCCATAGAGGCCGGTCCGCAGGTACTTGGTGTCCTGGATGTTGATCGGCGCGCCGAGCAGATCGCTCGACGCGAAGTCGATGCCGGCGCCGTCGCCCCGGTAGACGAAGACCCCGAGCCGCAGGGAGTTGTCCTGCCAGGAGTCGACCGGCGGATTCCCCTTCTCGTAGCCGTCGAGCCCCATGCCGCCGATCTTGTAGTCGAGCCGGGCGTAGACGTCCTTGGCGTTGTTGCCGTCGAACCGGTTCACGCCGGGCGAAATGCCGCTGGCGACGCCGGCCACGTACAGGATCCGGTGATCGATGATGCCGTACGCCTCGATGCCCCGCACCAGCGTCGGGAGCGAGATGGGCGTCGGGCTGATGCTGTCCGGCGCCAGCCCCACGCCGCCCTGCGCGCCGATCGGGTCGTAGGCGAAGACCGAATTGATCGGCGAGTCGGTCGAGATCCACATCTCGTTGAAGCCGTCCGTCAGGTTCGGCGAGATCTTGCCGATCCGGAAGTGAAACAGGTCGTGGGGGCCGAAGGGCGAGTCGAAGTTGAGACTCGCATGTTCGAGCTCGACGTCCACCGAGCCGTCGGGGTTCTGCCCGAAGGTCACCTCGCTCAGATACGACACGTGGTCGCCGAGCGTGCCGCCCGCGAAGATGTTCGCTTCCGTCGGGAACTGGAAGTCGTTCAAGATGTTCGTGACCGAGCCGTTCGGGTTGAGGTCCGACTCGTTGTGGTCGGCGAACTGGATGTTCATGGCGAACGGCGGCACGCTGTCGATCGCGCCGGGCCAGACCGCCTTCGGCCAGAGCTGCTTGTAGGCCGGGGCGCCGAGCGGGATCGGCGGGATCTTCACCATCCCCGGCGTCTCGCCGGGCATCCGGTAGCCGGCCAGCCGGAACGCCTCGCCGAAGGCGTTCAGCTTCGGAAACATGATGTGGCACGTCTGGCAGCTGGTCTGGTACTTCCGCGCGAACGCCGGAATCGCCGAGGCGCTGGAGGCGGCGCCGACGATCCCGGCGACCGTCAACGCGCCGGCCAGCCAGACGCCCTGCTGCTTCGGACTGAAGAGAGACATGGATGATTCCTCCTTGAGTCGCATTACGTCGATCAACATCATCGAGGTGCCGACCCCGGTTGCGACCGGTGGCTGCAACATCCGTGCACTCAGCCGTAGCGCGACCGCCGGACGCCGCCTGCAGCGTCGCGAGACGAGGCGATCGGCGCCGTGCTGCGTGTACTTCCACGACGCGTCGCGGCATATTCCCCGGGCGGATTGCTCAGGTGTCAGCGTCTCTCGCCGCGCCGCGAGATCGAGCGCGCCACGCCGGCGCAACCGGGCGGACGAGGCGATGTCGGCAGCAAATCGGGGGGAGAGGTCCCGGCAGCCGCGTGTCGCAGGCGCAGCCGCGGCCGTGGATCGGCGAGCCGCGACACCCCGGCCCTGCTGAGTTGTCACGCGATGTCTTGTCAGGAATGGGCGGCTGGCGCACACTCTTCAGCGGCAGGCGGTGCCAGATTCCTGCCACGCAGCACGGCGTCTCGCCTCCCGGTCGTCCCGGCGCTTCCGCCGGCTGGCAGCGGCCTGAACAACGAGAAATTCATGTCGCCAGTGAGGAATATCTCGCACAGCGTAGCTCCCACCGTACTGTCCGAGAATTCTTCCAGCTGCAGCACTTGCGGCAGATCGCCCGCGTCGCGCCGAAGCGGGGGCCGGCAGCCGGGACGCGGTCTGGCGCCCTTCTTGCACATGAGGTTCCGGCTTGATAAGTCAGGAAAGATCGAAGTCATGAGCATGCGCGGCTGCGCGGGAATCCTTCGGGTCAACGGGGCACTCGGGACGCTGGCTCTCATCCTGCCTCTTCGGCTCCACGACGCCCCTGGCCTGACGGCTGCGCTGCCTGGTTGCACGCGCTGGTGAGGATGTCCGTGCTGGAGGTGCCCACAATGAGGTCGGCCGAACGCTGTCATAAGATCAGGATCGTTGCCCTTGCTGCGGCGGTGACCGCGATTGCGATGCTGCCGAGCCGCAGCGCTTTCGCCATCACCAGCTTCGCAAGGCAGACCGGGCTGCCCTGCAGCTCGTGCCATACCATCCCGCCGGAGCTCACCCCGTTCGGACGGGCGTTCAAGCTCAACGGCTATACGCTGACCGGGCTGCCGCAGGTCACGGCCAAGGCCTCGCACCAGCAGGTCGGCCTGTCGATCAACCGCGAGCTGCCGGTGGCCGTGGCCATTCCGCTCTCGTTCACGTCGACGGCCACGGCGGTTCCGGGGACCCAGAACGGCAGCTTCTCGATTCCCCAGGAGATCGGGCTGTACTTCTCCGGCGCGATTGCCAGCCACGTCGGCACCTTCACGCAGATCACCTACGATCCGCGCGCCGATCACATCAGCCTGGACATGTTCGACGCGCGCTACGCGAACCGGACGACGGTCGGCGGCAAGTCGCTGGTGTACGGCGTCGACTTCTCGACCGCGCCGACGGGAGAGGACCTCTGGAACAACACGCCGATGTGGGGGTTCCCGTGGATCGGCTCCGACGCGGCGCCCGGGCAGATGGCGGCCACGCTCGTCGACAACACGCTGGACAACGACGTGGGCGGCATCGGCTTCTACGGCATGTGGAACGACCATCTCTACGGGGATTTCACCGCGTACCGCACGGCGCACCTCGGCGCCGATCAGCCGACGGACGGTGCCGGCTTCCCCTACAACGTCCGCGGCGTGGCACCGTACTGGCGCGCGGCCTGGCAGCAGACCATGGGCAACAACTACCTCGAGGTCGGCACGTACGGCCTGCACGTCGATTCGACACCGGAGTCCATCGCCGGGCCCGAGGACCACTATACGGACGTCGCCTTCGACGGCCAGTACGAACGGATTCTGCCGACGCTCGCGAACAACACGATCTCCGTCCACACCACCTACATTCACGAGCGCTCGCAGCTCGACGCCACCTATGGGCTCGGAGGCGCGGCGTTCCCGAACCACACCCTGAATACGTACCGGCTGGACGGCACGTACCACTGGGGCAACGAGTACGGCGCGACCTTCGGCTACTTCAACACCTGGGGCACGGCCGACCCGATGCTCTATGCGGCGGATCCGGTGGATGGCAGCGCGAATGGCAGCCCCAAGACCGACGGCTACACCGCGCAGTTCGCCTGGTGGCCGGTCCAGAACGTGGACCTGACGATACAATACACGGGCTATTTCAACTTCAACGGTCGCAGCATCAACTATGACGGCGCGGGCCGCAACGCGTCCAACAACAACACCGTCTACGCCAGGGTCTGGTTCATCTTCTGAGCGCAGGCCATCGACGGAGATTCATGTCGAACATCTTTGCGGAGGGCACGACTACCATGAAGCTCAAGCCACGCATCTGGATCGTCACGCTGATTGCGGCGCTGGTCGCCGCCTGGGGCCTGCAGGCCACCGGTGCGCCGGTTGCGGCCGCGGCCGGCCGGCGCGCGCAGCCGTCCGGCGGCGCCGCGGGCACGCTCACGGGCCGGATTCTGTTCGAGGGGACGCCGCCGCCGTCCCAGCGCGTCAACATGGCCAAGGACCCGGAGTGCGTCCGGGAGAACCAGGGGCGCAAGGTCTTCATCCAGGACGGCGAGGTCAACACGAACCGGACCCTGCCCAACGTCTTCGTGTACGTCAAGGCCGGCGCGACGGGTCAGTTCAAGGCCCCGAGCACGCCGGTCGTCCTGGATCAGCAGGGGTGCGTCTTCGTGCCCCACGTCCTCGGCATCATGGTCGGCCAGCCGCTGAAGGTGCTGAACAGCGACTTCACGACCCACAACGTCCACGTCATGTCCAAGGTCAACGCCGAATGGAACGAGTCGCAGCCGCCCGGCGCCGCGCCGATCTACAAGACGTTCGCGCATCCGGAAATCATGATTCCGCTCAAGTGCAACGAGCACCCCTGGATGTCGGCGTACATCGGCGTCGTCAGCAACCCGTTCTATGACGTGACCGGCACCAACGGCACGTTCACGATCAAGAACCTGCCGCCCGGCGAGTACACGATCGAAGCCTGGACGGCGACGTTCGGTGCGCACGAACAGAAGGTGACGGTGCGGGCGGGCGGGAAGACGACCCAGGATTTCACGTTCACGCACCAGTAACACGGGACCGCGGCAGGCGGCAGCGCCGGCACGGAGTACAATTCGGGACCGGCGGCGCACGGGCCGCACCTGGACAGTTCATGAGCCGGTCGCTTCCTGCGGGAGGCGACCGGCTTCGTTCGGCATGCGGGACGCGAGGCGCCCGCCGGCATGCGGCCGGCCGCGGAACGGCCGCTCTCACGGCGTTCGTCGAGCAGGTCTCAGGAGGCGTAATGCGGGGACGTTCATCAACTGCGCTGATCTGGCTGTTCATGCTGATGCTCGGCCTGGCCGGGCCGGCCACGGTGATGCTCCGGGCCGAGAGCCTTCCGCCGCTCTCTCCCGAGGAGAAGGCCGGCAAGCAGGTGTTCCAGGCCAACTGCACGCTCTGTCACGTGGCCGACTCGACGGACCTCAAGATCGGTCCGGGCCTGAAGGGCATCCTGAAGAACAAGCTCCTGCCGGACGGCGAGACGCCGGCGACCGTCGACAATGTCCGCAAGGTGATCGAAAAGGGGATCCCGGACGCCACGCCGATGGCCATGCCGGCCCTGGGCTCGAAGCTCTCGAAGACCGAGATCGACAATCTGATCGCGTACCTGAAGACGCTGTGAGCCGCTGATCAGAGGCCGTGCAGATCAGGGCCTTCTTCCTGTTCGCGGCGATCAGCACCGTGGTGGTGGCGGTGTTCGTGTGGGTCGCCCTGAGCACCCGCCGCCCGCACGAGCCGGACGCCGCCGCGGTGAACCGCCTGCGGGGCTGGTTCCTCGGCACGCTGATCGCCGGCCTGCTCGTCGCCCTGGTGCTGACGGTCGGGCGCCTTCCGTATCCGAGGCACACGCAGCCGGCGAATCTCATCATCTATGCAGTCGGCATGCAATACTCGTGGGGCCTGTCGACCCGGCCGATCAGGACCCAGGACGACTGGCAGAACTCGACATACGCGAATCCGATCGAGGTGCCGTCCGGCTCGCTCGTCGAGTTCCGGGTGACGAGCTTCGACGTGAACCACGGGTTCGGGGTGTTCTCTCCGTCGGGCCGGCTGCTGGGAGAGGTCCAGGCGATGCCGGGCTACGTCAACCGCCTGCGCCTGCGGTTCACGACCCCGGGCACGTACTGGGTGTTCTGCCTCGAGCTGTGCGGCATGGGACACCATCTGATGCGCGGTGAGTTCAACGTGGTCCCCAAAGTGGCGCAGCACTCGCGCCCCCGCCCGGGATTCCACGCGGCACGCGGGTGACCTGCGCCGGTGGCGGCGCCAAATCGATCAGGCACGGGGAGATGGGCTCCGCGATGGCCGACGCCGGTGTGCAGACCTCGGGGGACGTTCGGAGGCTTCGGCGCGTCACGTTCGTCTGGATGGCGCTCGCCGGCCTGCTGTTCCTCGCCTTCGCCCTGGACGGCGAGTTCCTGCGCCTGTACCAGTCCCGCCTGCTGTTCTTCACGATGCGCCCCGAGCTGTTCTATGCCGTGCTGACGCTGCATGGCGTCGGCATGGTCGGGCTGTGGCTCGACACCGCGCTGGCGGCCGCCAGCTATCTGCTCGCCAGGTACATCCGCCCCCCCGTATGGGCATCCTGGCTGGCCCTCGCCGGCACGCTGGTCGCGCTGGCGCTGCTCGTCGTCACGACGACGGAATGGCTGTTCGGCGCCGGCTGGTACTTCCTCTACCCGTTGCCGTTCGAGTCGCAGGGCACCTGGTCGGCAGCGGCCACCGCCGCCTTCTTCGTCGCCATGGCGATCCTCTGCGGCGTCTGGCTCCTCTGGTCGCTCGCCACGATTGCCGCCATTCTGAAGCGGTATCCCCTGCGCGTCGCGCTCGGCTGGCGTCACCTGTCGGGCCGCGCCGGCTCGCAGGGGCCTGATGTCCCTCCGCTCGTGCTCATCGCCCTGGTGGCCCTGATCCCGGCCGTGGCCGGCTTCGTCGATGCGTTCGCCGTGTTCGCGTTCTACGTGATCCAGTGGCGGGTGAAGGACTTCGTCGCCAATGCGCTGCTGATGAAGAACCTGACGTTCTTCTTCATCCAGATGACCGCCTACGCCACCATGTATCTCGGCGTGGGCATCGTCTATGAGCTGCTGCCGGCATTCGCCGGCCGCCCGTGGAAGATGAACCGGCTGATCGTCCTCGCCTGGAACGCCGCGCTGGTCCTGGTGCTCTTCTCCTACCTGAACCATCTGTACATGGACTATGCCCAGCCGCAGGCGCTGCAGGTGACCGGCCAGGTGGTGTCCTACTTCAGCGCCGTCCCGGCGGCGGTCGTCTCGATCTTCGATGGGCTCCTGCTGGTGTACGGGGCGCGGATGCGCTGGACGGTCGCCTCGGCGCTCATGTTCCTGGGACTGATGGGGTGGGCGATCGGCGGGGTGGGCGCGGTCATCGATTCCACGATCTCGGTCAACTCCGTCCTCCACAACACGCTCTGGGTGCCCGCGCACTTTCACACCTACTACGTGATGGGCGTCGTCCTCATGCTGCTGGGGTTCGCGAGTCACCTGGGGGTGGAACTGAGCGGCATCCCGGACAGCCGCCTGGCGCGATTCCTCATCGTGCCGCTGCTCCTCGTCGGCGGCTATGGCTTCGTGCTCACGCTCTTCTGGGCCGGCGCCCACTCGATCCCCCGCCGCTACGCCGTCTATCCGGACGAACTCCGCTGGGGCATCGGGTACGCGCGGACCGGCGTGGCGTTCATTGCCGTGCTCATCCTCGGGGTGCTGCTCTTTCTGCTCGACACCGGCCGGCGCTATGTGGCTGTTATCGGGGACGGGTTACGTCTCTGATTGTCACGGGACGCGAGGCGCGCTGGCGGTTCGCTATTCGGTATAGCTGTAGCCGCAATTCGAACAGGTCCAGACCCGTCCCTGACGGTACATGGTGCCGCCGCACATCGGGCAGATCCGGTACGCCCGCCCCTGCGCGTCCTTGTACGTCGTCAGATTCGCATCGGCCGGCGGGGCGTCCTTCGGCGCGCCCGGCGTCGCCGCTCCGGCCTGCGAGCGGGAAGACGAGGTCAGCAGCCCTGCCCCGAGCGCAGCGGCCGCCAGTCCCGATCCCCGCAGGAAGCCGCGACGACCGACCTTACCGTTCCTGTCCTTCGGGATGTCCATGATGCTCAGGAGCCTTTCTTCGGAGTACTGAAGCCGCATCGGCAACACCGGCCCGGTTCGATGCGTAACGGCCGGCGGTCCGGTCCTCATTATTTATCTCACGGATTTCGAGACCGGTATGTCACTGGATGTCAGGCCACGCCTCAGCCGGGCGGCCTTGCTCGCCCGGTGGGATCCTGCCTCGTCTGCGTGCGCTAAGTATGTGTCGCCGCAGGGGATATTTCGATTCGCATTCAAGCTCAACTAATGCTATTGTTGAGCTATGATTGCGATAGAGCCCGCACACGCCACCGCCGCCTGGACGTTCTTCACCAACCACGCGTACGTGCTCATGTGCCTGTCCCGCGACCCCGAGGCGCGGATCAGGGACGTGGCTCAACGGATCGGCATCACGGAGCGTGCGGTCCAGCGCATCGTCGCTGAACTCGAACAGCACGCGTACCTGCGCCGGATCCGGGAAGGGCGGAGAAACCGGTACGAGGTCCGGATGGACCTGCCGCTCCGCCATCAGATGGAGCGCCACTGCCACGTGTCGGACCTGCTGGTGTTCGCCGATGCGGCCGAGCCGGCCGAGTCGGCCACGGGCAGGGCCCGCGCGGCCGAGCCGCAGACACCTTCGCTGGGTATCAGCCCGGCGGAGCGGGTGGCGCAGCCGTCTCAGCAGTAGCGTTTTTCGAGGCCGGCGTGCGCCTCGATTCGGGATCAGCTGGTCACGGCACCGGTTGATGCCGAGGACACCAGTTGTGCGTACTTCGCCAGCGCCCCGGTTCGGAATCGGGGCTCCGGCGGGCGCCAGCTGCGTCGCCGCTCCTGCAGCGTCGTGTCGTCCAGTTCGACGGTCAGCGTCCGCGCCGGCACGTCGAACACGACCGGGTCGCCGTCGCGCAGCGCCGCGATCGGCCCGCCGAGCGCCGCCTCCGGCGCCACGTGCCCTGCCATCAGGCCATGGGTGGCGCCGGAGAACCGGCCATCGGTCACCAGCGCGACCGACTCGCCCAGCCCGGCGCCGACGAGCGCCGCCGTCACCGCCAGCATCTCGCGCATCCCCGGTCCTCCGCGTGGGCCTTCGTACCTGATCACGACCACGTCTCCGGCCGCGATGCGGCCTGCCTTCACGGCCGCGAACGCCGTCTCCTCCCCTTCGAACACGCGCGCCGGCCCGCGATGCTGCAGCACCTTCTGTCCGGCGACCTTCACCACGCAGCCGGCCGGCGCCAGGTTGCCCCGCAGAATCACGAGCCCGCCGTGCGGCGCCAGCGGCGCGTCGACCTGGCGCACCACGAGCTGGCCCGCGGTTTCCGGTGCACGCCGCGCTTCGTCGCCAATCGTGCGGCCGCTCACCGTCCGCTCGTCGGCATGCAGCAGGCCGGCGTCGAGCAGCCGGCGCGCCACCACGGCGGTCCCGCCCGCGCGGTACAGATCGGTCGCCACGTAGCGGCCGGCCGGCTTGAGGTCGGCCACAAGCGGCGTGCGGCGGCTGATCGCATCGAAGGCGTCGATCTCCAGCGCCACCCCCGCCTCGTGCGCGATGGCGAGCAGATGCAGGACGGCATTGGTAGAGCCGCCCGTGGCGGCCACCGCTGCGATGGCATTCTCGAGGGCGCGGGCGGTGACGATCGTGCGCGGGCGGACCCCGCGCCGGAGCAGATCCATCACGAGCGCGCCGGCCTCGCGCGCCACCTGATCCTTCCTGGGATCGGTTGCCGGCACGCTGGCGCTCCCCATCGGCGACAGGCCGAGGAACTCGCAGACGGTCGCCATGGTGTTCGCGGTGAACTGGCCGCCGCACGCGCCGGCGCCCGGGCAGGCGTGCACCTCGAGATCCCTGAGTGCGATCGCGCTCAACCGGCCGGCCGATCGGGCGCCGACCGCTTCGAAGACGTCCTGGATGGTCACGTCGTGCTCCTCGAAGCGGCCCGGCGCGATCGAGCCGCCGTAGAGCACGAGTCCCGGCACGTCGAGCCGGAGGAGCGCCATCGCGCCGCCTGGAATGGTCTTGTCGCACCCGACGAGCGCCACGAGGCCGTCCAGCAGGTGACCGCGGACGACGAGCTCGATGGAGTCGGCGATGACCTCGCGGCTGACGAGCGACGCGCGCATCCCCTCGGTGCCCATCGAGATGCCGTCGGAGATGGCGATCGTGTTGAACTCGAGCGGCGTGCCGCCGGCGGCGCGCACGCCTTCCTTCACGCGCTCGGCCAGCCGGCGCAGGTGCAGGTTGCACGGACCGATTTCGGTCCAGGTATTGGCGATGCCGACCAGCGGGCGGTGCAGGTCCTCGTCCGTCAGGCCGCAGGCCCGCAGCATCGCCCGGGCCGGCGCCCGGCTGTCGCCATCGAGCAGGATATCGCTGCGATCACGCTCGGTCATAGGAGGCTCCATCCTATTACAGACCCGGGGAGCAGGGCGATGGGAGACGTTGCCCCTCCGACGCCCCGAGCCCAGGCCGGGCTGACGCCCGGCGCTACGACGCCGGCGTTGCGTCTGCTATGCTTCCGATCGCCGTTCGCGCGCGGCCGCCCGTCCGTGCGGGTCGCGCGTGGCGGCGTGCCACACCAGCGAGGAGAACTCTCATGCGCACGTTCGCCGCCGTGGTCTGTGCCCTCGCCGCGGCAGCCCTGCTGTCGGCGCCGGCCGCGGCCGCCCCTCGCTACTCGATCATCGCGCTCAGCCATGCCGATCGCACGGTGTACGAAGTCGCCCCGGATACGGGACGGATTCTGCACGCGCTGGCGATGCCGGCCGATCCGCACGCGGCCGCCGTCTCGCCCGACGGCCGCACGATTTACGTCTCGATCCCGACACTCGGCCTCGTCGACGTGATCGACGCCCGCACGTTCACCATCGCCGGCCGCCTCGACAGCCCCTCGTTCAGGCGGCCGCCGGTCAAGGGGCCCGACGGGCGCACGACGACCTCCGCGCTTCCGAGCGGACTCGCCCTGACGAGCGACGGCACGAAGCTGTACGTCGGCCTCCGGCTGGCGCCGCGACCGGCGCTCGTCGACATCGACCTGCGCACGAAGCAGAGCCGGCCGGTCGATCTCGGCCTCCAGGGGGCCGGCGCGTTCGCGATCCAGCCGGGCACCGACTGGCTCTACGCGCCGTTCCGCGCGGACAACCGGGTCGTAGTGCTCGACACGGGCGACAACCGGAGAATCGCCACGATCCGGGTCGACGGCGGGCCGGCCGGCGTCGGCTTCGCGCCGAACGGCGACGTCTGGTTCAACGGGGACGCCGACGGCGGCGTCGCCGTGGCCTCCTCGATGACCAACCGGATCGAGCGCGTCCTCCGGACGGGCGGCCGGGGGATCGGCCGCGTGGCGGTGTCCCCGGACGGCCGGTACGTCGCGTCCACCCACAGCGGCTCCCGGAACGTCGCGATCCTCGACGCGCGCGGCAGGCGGATGCTGGCGACCGTTCCAACGGGCAACGGGCCGGCCTTCCCGATCTTCTCACCCGACAGCACGACGCTGTTCGTCATGAACCGCGGCCAGGGCGACATCGCCGTCATCGACCTGAAGACGATGAAGGTGACGGCGCGCTGGAAGGTGGGCACGGACCCGTTCGGCGGCGCGCTGCGGTTCCTCGGCCGGCCGTCGCCCCGCTGATCGCGGGCCGGCAGCGAAAGCATACCCTTCATGCCTCCAAGCCAGCTTCAGAAAGCACACGACCTGCTCCGGCGGCACGCCGGACCGCCCATCCTCGTCCTGCCGAACGCGTGGGACGCCGCGAGCGCCCGGGTATTCGAAGCGGCCGGTTTTCCCGCGCTGGCGACCACCAGCGCCGGCATCGCGGCCGCGCGCGGCTACCCGGACGGCGCGTACATCCCGCGGGACGACATGATCGCCGTGATCGCCCGGATCGCCGCCGCCGTCGACGTCCCGGTCACCGCCGACATCGAGCACGGCTACGGCGGATCGGTCGCCGAGGTCGTGCAGACGGTCGAGGCGCTCCTCGACGCCGGCGCTGTCGGGCTCAATCTGGAAGACGCGGTCCCGGGCCTGCGCGGCAGGCTCGAAGCGGTCGGTCTGCAGACGGAAAAGATCCGGGCGATCCGCGACCTGGCGGTCGCCAGGGCGATCCCGCTGGTCATCAACGCGCGCACGGACGTCTTTCTCGACGCCGTCGGCGATCCGGCCGGGCGGTTCGACGAGTCCGTGCGCCGCGCCCGCGCCTACCGCGACGCGGGGGCCGACTGCCTGTTCGTCCCGGGCGTCCGCGACGCCGGCACGATCGAGCGGCTGGTCCGGGCGATCGGCGCCCCGGTGAACATCCTGGCGGGCGCCGGGGCGCCGCCGGTCGCCGAGCTGGCGCGGCTGGGCGTCGCCCGCGTCAGCGTCGGGTCGGGACCGATGCGGGCGACGCTGGGCCTCCTCGAACGGATCGCCGTCATGCTGCGCGACGAGGGGCGCTACGACGCGTTCGTGGACGGCAGCCTCGAGTACGCAGCCGTCAACCGTCTGATGGCCGACTCGGCGCAGCGGCTCGGGCGGAAGCCGGCCGCGCAACCGCCCGACGTGCACTGACGGAGGGGCGTCGCCCGGACTCCTGGTTTCGCGGCGGTTCCATGTAGAATCCCGCTCATGGCACGCACGCTCGACACGCTCGAACGGTTCATCGCCGCGCTCCCCCGTCTTTCGATCGGGCTCTTCCCGACGCCGCTGGTCCGCCTCGACCGCCTGAGCGACCGGCTCGGCGTCGACCTCTGGATGAAGCGCGACGACTGCTCAGGGCTGGCGCTCGGCGGCAACAAGACGCGCAAGCTGGAATTCATCCTGGCCGACGCACGCGCCCGCGGATTGACGACGCTCGTCACGATCGGGCCGCTCACGTCGAATCACACCATGATGACGGCGGTCGCCGCCCGGCGGGCCGGCTTCGCCATCCACTGCATCGTCGGCGGCCGCGAGCCGGCCCGGTCGACCTGGAGCGGCAACCTGCTGCTGCTCGACTACCTCGGCGCCACGCTTCACTTCTCCCCGATCGATTTCGCCCACCCCGATCCGGAGGACATGGCGCGGCTGCAGGCGCTGGCGGAGCGGGTGGTCGCCGAGACGGGCGGCTACTGGATTCCGCCCGGCGGCACGATGCCGCAGGCCGAACCGGGCTACATGAACGCGGTCGCCGAGATCGCGCGGCAGCGCGGCGGCCGATTCGACTTCGATCACGTGGTCGTCGCCTACGGCACCGGATCGACCACGACCGGCCTGCTGCTCGGGATGGCGCTCGGCGGCGCGCCGGGGCGGGTGGAGCCGATCGCCGTGCAGTCGCGGCATGCGGTGCAGGACGTCGCCCGCGCGAAGCCGCCGGCGGAGCTCTTCCTGGAATCGGCGGCCCATTTCGGCCTCGACCTGACCGCGGCCGACGTGCCGCCGCACGAGGTCGTCTTCGGCTTCGCCGAGGAAGGCTACGGCGTCCCGACCGCCGGCAGCGACGCGGCCATCCGGCTGATGGCGTCGGTGGAAGGCTACTTCGTCGACACGATCTACACGGCCAAGGCGTTCTGGGGCCTGACGCAGATGGTCGAGCAGGGCCGCATCCCCCGCGGACGCCGGGTCCTGTTCGTGCACACCGGCGGGTTGTCCATGACGCCGGCCGGCGAGAAGCGCTACCAGGGCTGACAGCCGCGGGGCTCGCCGCGGCTGTCGGTCACGGCTCCCCGGCGTCCCCGAGCAGGCGGCGCAGGAGGGCCCGCATCGCGACGTGATCCGCGAGCCGGTATGCCGCCTTGCTCGCCCCGGCGCCGACGTGAATCGCCACGCCGGACGCGGGGAGCACGCAGAACGCCTCTTCGTCCACCCGGGCGCTGCCGGCGGCCACCATCGTGGCCGGAGGCGGCGCCGCCGCGAGAATCCGCTCGACGATCCGTCCGCGGTGGATGCCGTAGGGACGGAGCTCGATCGCCCGGCCGTCCTCGACGATTTCCACCGGCAGGTTCGCGACCGCCTGTCCCAGCGCCGCCCGGAGCCCCCGCGCCTGGATCGATCCGGATTCCGGATCGGCCATCCCGTGGTGCCAGGCGATCGAGGCGCTCCGCTCCTCGATGAGCGAGCCGGGCGTGCTGCGCGTGTACTGTTCCAGCATCGGCCGGACGCGCGCCACCCATTCCGACGAGACCTCCTCCAGACACCGCCAGGGCCCGCCGAGGCCGGGCCGGAACCAGAGCCCGTGCTCGGCCCACAACCCCACCGGCAGCCGGCCGAACCAGCCCTCGAGCGTCTCCCGGCGACGGCCGCTCATCAGGTGGACGGCAGTCGCCGGCCTGGCGGCGAGCCGGGCGAGCAGCTGCATGAGCGCCTGATCGGGCGGGGCGAGGCCGGGCGCGTTCGGCCTGCGCACGAGCGCGCCGTCGTAATCGAGCAGCAGGACGAGATGCGTGGCGTGCCGGAGCCGTTCGGCCAGCGCCTCCACCCCTTCCGGACTCGTGGGCCGCAGGGTGCGGGCCGGCGCCACGGGCGCGATCTCGCGAAGCGCCTCGAGGAAGCTGGCGGTCCAGCGGTGGATGTCCTGCGCCACCACGCGCCCGCGCAGGTTGCGCATGCGCGTGCTCCGCTCGGCGGCATCCATCGTCAGCGCGTGCTCGAGCGTGGCGGCCATGCCATCCACGTCGTACGGGTTGACGAGCAGCGCCTCGCCGAGCTCCGCCGCCGCACCGGCCAGCTCGCTCAGCACCAGCACGCCGTCGCCGTCCGTGCGGGACGCGACGAATTCCTTCGCCACCAGGTTCATGCCGTCGCGCACCGGCGTCACCACCATCACGTCGGCCGCCCGGTACATGGCGACGAGGCGCCGCGGCGAGACCGACCGGTACAGGTAGTGGATCGGGACCGACCCGACGGTGCCGTACGTGCCGTTGATCCGGCCGACCGTCTCTTCGACCTCGCGGCGGAAGCCCTTGTACATCTCGATCTTCGTCCGCGACGGGACGGCGAGCTGGATGAAGCGGAGGTGGTCGCGCCAGGCCGGCCCGGCCTCCAGCAGCCGCTCGATCGCCAGCAGCCGGCGCGGAATCCCCTTCGTGTAGTCGAGCCGATCCACCCCCAGCAGGATCTGCCGTCCGCCCGCCTCGGCGCGGATCGCCTCCGCTTCGGCCTGCGCGCCGGGGTCGGCGGCGAGCCGTTCGAACGCGCCGACGTCGACCCCCATGGGAAACACGCCGAGCCGGACCTCGCGGCCGTCGACCACGGTCCGGTCGACGCTGCACTCGAGCCCGAGCAGCTGGAGCAGCGCATCGGCGAAGTGGCGCTGGTACGAGAAGGTGTGAAAGCCAATCAGGTCGGCGCCGAGCAGACCCCGCATGATGTCTTCACGCCAGGGCAGGATCCGGAACACGTCGGGCGACGGAAACGGGATGTGCAGGAAGAAGCCGATCCGGGCGTCCGGCAGCCGCTCGCGGACCAGGCGGGGGACGAGCATCAGCTGGTAGTCGTGTACCCAGATCATGGTGCCCGGCTGGTAGTGCCGCACGATCGCGTCGGCGAACTTCGCGTTCACCTGCTGGTACGTCGTCCAGCCGTTCGCGCCGACCGGAATCCGATCGAGCAGGTAGTGGAACAGCGGCCACAGCACGCCGTTCGAGAATTCCTCGTAGTACCGCCGCACTTCGGCCATCGAGAGCTCGACCGGCACGATTCGCTGCGCCTGCAGCCTCTGCCCGAGGTCCCGGACCTGCGGCGGCGTCAGCCGCGACATGTCGCCCGGCCAGCCGAGCCACGCTCCGTCGGACTGCTCGTGGCACCCCCGCAGGCCGGTCGCCAGGCCGCCCGAGGCATTCACCAGGCGGACGTGGCCCTCCTCCAGCCGGATGGCGATCGGCAGGCGATTGGAGACGATGAGCAGGCGGTCGGGTCGGGCCATCGGGGAGTCGGTGTTCCTTTCGACTGCGTCGCACCCGGCGGGCGGGACGCCCGTGTGCGCGCGGTAATGCGACAGAGACGGGCCCTCCCGGGCGCACCGGATGCGGGGCGTGAGCGGCCGTCCTTGAGAATCGCGGGGTTGCTGCAGGTGCGACGCGCGGGCGTCGTGCCTTCATTAAACTACGCGCCGCGGCGGGGGTGCAAGGGGGGCCGCTCGCGCACGGCCCGATCCGGCCGTGCGGGCGCAAGTCGAGCTTGACCGGCGCGGATCGCGGGACGACAATCGGGCTTCACTTCCACCCCGTTCCAGACAGCGGAGGCGCCCGATGGCTCGCACCTACATTCACAACGGCACGCTTCTCGACGGCCACGGCGGGTCCCCGATCCGTGACGCAGCCGTCGTCATCGAAGACGATCGCATCCGCGCGGCCGGCCCCGCGGCCCAGGTGGCGCGCCCCGGCGGGGAGGTCACCGACCTCGACGCGCACGGCGGCTTCATCCTGCCGGGTCTGCTCGACACGCACGTGCACCTGATGGTGGAACACCCCAACTTTCAGGCGATGCTGAACCTGCCGCCGTCACTCGCCTACTACCAGGCGATTCCGTCGATGCGCCGCACGCTCGACGCCGGCATCACGACCGTCCGCGACGCCGGCGGCGCGGACCTCGGCGTGAAAATGGCGGTCGAACGGGGGCTGGTCGCCGGCCCGCGGATGCAGATCAGCATCACGATCCTGACGATCACCGGCGGCCACGCCGACTTCACGACGCGCTCCGGCGTCAGCCTCGTGCCGGCCGCCAGTACCTTCAATACCTGCTGCGACGGGCCGGACGAGGTCCGGAAGAAGGTCCGCGAGGTGCTGCGCGCGGGGGCCGACGTCATCAAGCTCTGTTCGACCGGCGGCGTGCTCAGCCCGACCGACCATCCCGACTTCACGCAGTTCACGCCGGAGGAGCTCGCCGTGGCCGTGCAGGAGGGCCGCTACCGCCGCGGCGTCCCCGTCATGGCGCACGCGCAGGGGACCGAGGGCATCAAGAACGCGATCCGCGCCGGCGTCCGCTCCATCGAGCACGGCGTCTTCCTGGACGATGAAGCGGTCGATCTGATGGTGAAGCACGGCACGTTCCTCGTCCCGACGCTCGTCGCGCCGATCGGTGTGCTCGAGGTCGCCGAGCGGATGGGCCTGCCCGAATACGCGATCCGCAAGGCACGCGAGGCGAACGAGGCGCACGTCGTGAGCATCGCGAAGGCCTGGAAGGCGGGCGTCAAAATCGCGATGGGGACCGATGCCGGCGTCATTCCGCACGGCACCAACCTCCGCGAGCTGGGGCTGATGTGCGACGTCGGCCTGTCGCCGATGGCGGCCATCACGGCGACGACGAAGACGGCGGCGGAGTGCCTCGGCTGGCAGGATCAGATCGGCACCGTCGAGGCCGGCAAGCTCGCCGACATCGTGATCAGCCGGACCGACCCGATCGCCAACATCCGATCGCTCGAGAACACGGCCAACATCGCCGTCGTCCTCAAGGGCGGGCAGGTCGTGAAGGATCTGTTCGCGCAGGACGCGCCGCGGGCGGCCGCGCCGGCCTCGGACCGGACCCCGGCGCTCGTGCCGGGCGTGTAGCCGGGCCACTCCGACCGGGCGGCCGCGCGCCTGCCGGCGGCGGCCGCCCTTTCCGTTTCCGGCTCGTCGCCACGGCGACGGAGCGGTCTCACGCGGCCCGTGCGGGCGAGCGGACGATCTCCACCGAGCAGGGCGCGTGACGCGCGACCGCCTCCGACACGGAGCCGAGCATCAGGCGCTTGACCCCGCCGTACCCGTGCGATCCCACCACGACCAGGTCGGCGTGCCAGCGCTCGGCCTCTTCAATGACCGCCTTGTGTGGATCGCCGTCCAGGATCTTCGTCGCCACCGTCAGGGCCCCGTGCTCCCCCAGAAGCCGCTCCGCAGCCCCGACCCGCCCGGGGGCACGCCGGCGGTCCCCTTCCAGCGTCGCCATATAAGCGGCAGCGCCTACGGATGTCGGCTCCGGAACGAACGGCACATTCGTGTGCACGACGGTGACCACCTCCACCTGCGTGCCTGGCGGCCAGGGCCTGGCTGCGACGCTCCGGACGGCCGCCTCGCTGTACGGCGAACCGTCCGTCGCGAGCAGGATCTTCATCGCCGGCGCTGATGCACTCATACGGGCCTCACTCTTCTTTCTCCCATCCCACTGATCGCGTTCTGATCGCGTGCAAGACCAGTTCCAGAGCCGCGGCCACGAAGGCCCTCGGGCACCGTAGCCCGGGAGCCGCCAGGGACTTCAGAACGCCCGGCCCGACGCGGGCGCCTGACGCCATATTTCGCACGAGAACGTGATTTTTCTCGGATCCGACCGCGTGCCGGCTGCTTCAGCGGGTCATCCTCAGGACATACCCCGGTACGCACGTTGCACCACACAGGCGCAGAAGACAGGCCAGATCCGATCCGCGAGAGCGCGGCCACCCGGCAAATGCCGCCGGTATGGCGGTCGTCCGGCCTGAAGGAGGGTGAGCCCATGCCGCAGCAGCATCCGCCCGCCGCCGTTCCGCATCGTCACGGTCCCGGCTGTGGCCACACGGCCGTTCGACATGACGACCATGTGGATTACCTCTGTGACGGCCGCCTCGAGCATCAGGAGGGAGACCGCCTGGAGATGCATCGCATCGCCGTCACGGGGCGGAATCCGGACGGCTGCATCCCTGAACGCCGGTGCACGCATCATCCAGGCCAGCCACACAGTGACGAAGGCGAGCCACACCACCACCCGGCCGTTCCCCACGGCGATCACGTCGACTATCTTCACGAAGGACACCTGCACCGTCATCACGGCGATCACTGCGACGATCACGGCGTCCTCGAAGTGATTCGGTCGTGATCGGGCTCCGGCGCGCGTCGCTGCTGCTGGCGCTGGCGGGCACCCTCTCCGTCACGGCGTGCGGAAGAAACGCGAACAGATCCGTTCCAGGAGCCGTGGCGCGTCCCGTCGCGGCCGTGACGATTTTTCCGATCGGCGACATCACCGCCACAATCGCCGGGTCGGCTGCCGACGTCATCGTCATGCTGCCGGCGGGCGCGAGCCCCGCGACGTTCGAGCCGACTCCCGACCTCGTGCGCCGGGTCGCCCGCGCGGTTGCTGGTGGCGGTCGGCGCGGGTCTGGACACGTGGGCCGTCGGACTGGCGCAGGGGACCGACGCGCGCCTGGTGACCCTCGCCGCGGGCATGACGCTCGACCACGGGAATCCGCACGTCTGGCTGGATCCGATCCTGGTGCGTGACGTGCTGCTGCCCCGCATCACCGACGCACTCGTGGAGCTGGCGCCGGCGGCTGCCCCGCAGATCCGGGCGCGCGCGGCCATCTATCGACAGTCGCTGGACGCGCTCGACCGCGGGATCCGGGCGGACTTCGCCCATCTCGACTCGCGGGCGTTCGTGGCCACCCACCCGGCATGGCCGTACTTTGCCGCCCGGTACGGCCTCCACGAGGTCGGCGTGCTGTTCCCCTCGCCGGGGCGCGAGGCGAGTCCCCGTGAATTCGCCGCGCTCGTCGATCGGGCCAGGGCCGCGGGCGTCCGGGCGGTCTTCACGGAGCCCCAGCTGGGAGACGCGTCCGCCAGGGCGCTCGCGGACGAATTGCATGCCCGGGTGGCCATGCTGGACCCGCTCGGCGGCCCTTCCCTGACCGGCCGCGACTCCTACCTCGCGCTGCTGCGATTCGACGCCCGCCAGTTCGCGCGGACTCTCGGGGGTGTCCCGTGAACGAATCGGCCGCGATCACCTTCGACGACGTCTGGTTCTCGTACGATACGGTGCGGACGCTCGAGCGCGTCTCGTTCGACGTCGAACGGGGACGGTTCGCCGCGCTGATCGGGCCCAACGGCGCCGGCAAGACCACGGCGCTCCGGCTGCTGCTCGGCCGCCTGCGCCCCACCCGCGGCCGCGTGCTCCTGTTCGGGTCTCCGCCCGGACGCCAGCGCGAAGCCGTCGGCTACATTCCGCAGCGGGTCACGGTGCCGCGGGGCTTCCCGCTCACGGTGTTCGAGCTGGTACTGATGGGACGCTACGGGCGGCTCGGCCTCGGGCGCCGCCCCCGGCGGCCCGACCGGGACGCGGCGGTCCACGCGCTGGAGCGCGTCGGGCTCGTCGATCTGGCCGGCCGGTACTTCGAGACGCTGTCGGGCGGCCAGCAGCAGCGCGCGCTCATCGCCCGCGCCCTCGCCGGCGAACCGCAGCTGCTGCTGCTCGACGAGCCGACGGCCGGCCTCGACCCGGCCGCCCGTGCGGACTTCTACAACCTGTGCTGCCTGCTCCAGCGCGAGGCCGGCCTGACGCTGCTCGCCGCCTCGCACGACATCGACGCGGTCGCCCATCATGCCGACCGCGTGATTCTGCTGAACCGGACCGTGCTCGCGGTCGGCTCGCCGCACGACGTGCTCCACGCGCCCGTGCTTCAGGAGGCCTACCGCTTCCCGGCGCGCCACCACGACCAGGAACACGGCCACCGCGCTCCGGGCACGGCGCCGTCATGATGGAACTGCTCTCCTACGAGTTCGGGCAGCGAGCGCTGGCCGCCGGGGTCATCGTCGGGCTCATGTGCGCCGTGCTGGCCTTTTTCGTGGTGCTGCGGCGCATGGCCTTCGTAGGTGTCGGCCTCTCTCATGCCGCGCTCGGCGGCGTGGCGCTCGGCGTGATCACCGGCACGTCGCCGCTGGCGGGCGCCATGACCGTGTCTCTCGTGGTCGCCTGGGTCATCGGCTGGCTCACCCGGCGGGGACGCCTCACCGAGGACACCGCGATCGGCGTCCTGTTCCCCACGGCGATGGCGTTCGGCATCGCGCTGATGAGCCTGTCGGCGACGTACCGCCAGGACCTGATCGCCTACCTGTTCGGCAGCATCCTGGCGATCCGGACCGCCGATCTCCAGCTCCTGATCGTGCTGGCGGCGGCGACCCTTTCGCTGCTGGCCCTGTTCTTCAAGGAGCTGGTCTTCATGAGCGTGGACGAGGAGGCGGCGAGCGCGGCCAGACTGCCCGTGACGACGCTCCGCTATCTCCTGCTCACGGTGCTGGCGGCGACGATTGTCGCATCGATCAAGCTGGTCGGGGTCGTCCTCGTCTCCGCGCTGCTCGTCGTCCCGGCCGCGACGGGACAGCTGGCGGCCAGGTCGATGAAGAGCATGCTCGTCGTGTCCGTCATGGCCGCGGAGATCTCCGTGATCGCCGGCCTCTGGCTCTCCTGGACCTGGAACCTGCCGTCGGGCTCGACGATTGTGCTGGTCTCGGCGACGCTGTTCCTCGTGGCGTTCGTCAGTCGCCGTCGAGCGGATGGTGCACCGTGAGGGTCGTGCTCCTCCCCGCCCCGGGTCACTCCGGCAGGGGGATCGACTCCACCTCTCCCGGCACCGCCGGGAATCGTCCGGCGCGCCAGTCGGCCTTCGCGGCTTCGATCCGATCGCGGGACGAGGAGACGAAGTTCCACCAGATGTGACGCGGACCGTCGGCGCGCGCGCCGCCGACCAGCAGCAGCCGCGCCGGCGCGTCCGCCGAGACCACGATGGCGGCGCCCGGCTTGAACACGACGAGACGGGACGCGTCGAAGTCCCGGCCGTCGACCCGCAGCCGGCCGGCCACGATGTACGCCGCGCACTCGTCCACCTCCGCGGCCGGTACGGCCAGCCGCGCCCCGGCCTCCAGCCGGCAGTCGACGCAGACCGGCTCGCCTTCGGTTGCAACCGGCGAGCGCCGCGAGAATGCGCGCCCGAGAATGACGCGGGCCTGAACGCCCTCGCCTTCCATCACGGGCAGGGCGGCGCAGTCGTGGTGCGCAAATCCGGGCGACATCTCCTCCCGCGCCCCCGGCAGCGCCACCCACAGCTGGACACCGGACAGCCCGGCGCCCGGTGGATTTCCGGCCTGCGACGTCCGCTCCGCATGGACGATGCCCCGCCCGGCGGTCATCCAGTTGACGGCGCCCGGACGAATCGGCTGCGCGGTGCCGAGGCTGTCGCGGTGCATGATGGCGCCGGCGAACAGATACGTGACCGTCGCGAGGCCGATGTGCGGGTGGGCCGGAATCTCGAGCGAGCGCCCGTCGATCAGCTCGACGGGACCGAACCGATCGAAGAAGACGAACGGCCCGACCATCCGCCGCCGGGCCGACGGCAGCACGCGGCTGACGGCGAAGCCGCCGATGTCGCGAGTCCGCGGCACGATGACCGTGTCGACGGACGGCGATTCCGCGTCGGCGATCGCGGTCGGGTCGTGATCCGGCAGGATGCTCATCTCCGGCTCCCTGCTCCGCGCGGCTCACGCGATGCGCGGGCCACTGCCTGCGTCAGCGCGGTGGAACGCTCACGGCTCCGGCGGAAACGACGGCGGGCGGTCGGCCGGGTTCCGGCCCCACGTGGCGCCCAGCTCGGCTGACAGCGTGTAATCGAGCGTGCCACCGCGGGCGACGAACGACGCCGGCAGCCAGGGTCTTGTCGACGGCCGGCCGTCGACCCGGAGCGCGGTGACGTACGGCACGTCCGCCGCCGCGCCCGGCGCGCGGATCGTCATGGTCACGCCGTCGGGCCGGTGCACGACGATCCGCGGGAACAGCGGACTCGCCAGGAGCAGCTCGGCTCGCCCGGGAATGCCCGGATACATGCCGATCGCCGACCAGACGTACCACGCGGACATCGCGCCGAGATCGTCGTTGCCGGGGATGCCGTACGGCGAGTTGCTCCAGAGGCGCGTCATCGCGGCGCGCACCGTCTCCTGCGTCCGCGCGGGCCGGCCGGCATCGTCGTACAGCCAGGGCGATCCGGTCGACGGCTCGTTCGCCATCTCCGGATGCATCCCGCCGAGGCCGGTCAGCGCCCAGGTGCCGTCGGGATTGTGAAAGAACGCGTCGAGGCGCTCGACCGCCGGCTCCGTGCCGCCGATCGCGGCGAACAGCCCGGCCGGGTCGAACGGTACCATCCACGTGTATTGCGCGCTGCTGCCTTCCGCGAATCCCCTGCTCGAGGCCGGGTCGAACGCCGGCCAGGTCCCGTCGGCGTTCCGGTCCTGGACGTAGCCGGCCGGGCCGACGAGGTTCCTCCAGTCTCCGGACCGCCGCAGGAAGGTGCGCGCCTGCTCCGCGTCGCCGAGCCGCGAGGCGAGCTGCGCCAGGCTGAAATCGGCGGTCGCGTCCTCGAGCGTCTCCCCCGCGCCGCCCCACGCGTTCGCCTTCGCGGGGATGTAATGAATCGTGAGCCAGCGGTCGAGCGACGGGCGCTGGCCGGCGCACTCGACCGGGCATCCCGCGTCGCTCAGGTCGGCCGCGGTCGGCACCGTGGCGGCATGGACGAGCGAGGCGAACGCCGCCTTGACGTCGAATGCGGTGCCGCCGAAGGCGGCGATGCCGGCGATCGCCGAGGGCGACGGGTCCCCTTCCATCACGTGCGTCGCTCCCGAGTCGTGCGTCCACCGATCCCAGTCGCCATGGTTCTGGTCGGCCTGGTTCAGCAGCGACTGCGCGATGTCGCTGGCAACGGCCGGATCGAGCAGCGTGACGAGCTGGAGCTGCGAGCGGTAGACGTCCCAGCCGGAGAAATTCGCGTATTGCGCCCGCTGGCCGCGGGAGACCGTATGCGCCTGCTGATCGAGTCCGCGATACTCGCCGTTCACGTCGCTGAACAGGTCCGGCTGCAGCAGGACGTGGTACAGCGCCGTGTAGAAGACCGTCCGCTCGTCCGGCGTTCCTCCCGCGATCCGAATCCGCCCGAGCATCCGGTTCCAGGCGTCGTGCGCGCCCGCCTCGATGGCCTCGAACGTGGTGCCGGCCGGCTGCTCCGCGCGCAGGTTGGCTTCGGCGTTCGCGAGGCTGACGTACGAGATGCCCACCCGCACGGTCAGGGTCGGCCCCGCGTGCGGATCGAATCCGACGTACGCGCCCGATCCTCTGCCGGCCGCGGGGTATCCATCGTCACCGTACGTCGTTCCTCCGCGCGCCGTGGTCGCGCCGGCGTGCAGGTCGCCGTCCCGCCAGGTGCCGAAGCCGGCGAACGGCCGGTCGAACCGCGCGACGAAGTACAGGGTGTAGTAGCTGCGCCGATCGATCGGATTGATGTAGCCGCAGAAGTTGCCGCTCGTCACCGAACCGGTGACCGTGCGCGCCGCCGGGTCGATCGCCACCTGCGCGTCCCCGCTGCCGACCTCCGAATCCGACACGCGAACCAGCATCGTCTCCGGCCGACCGGCCGGGTACGTGAATCGCCCGGCGCCCGTCCGCGCGGTGGCCGTCAGCTCGACGTTCACTCCCGATTCGAGCCGGACCTGGTAGAAGCCGGGGGACGCCTGTTCGTTCGCATGCGCGAATCCCGAGGCGTAGACCCGATCGGCCGCGTCGGCCGACGGTGAGGAGGAGACCGTCCCGGCGTAGGGCATGAACGGCACGTCGCCGGAGGCGCCGCGGCATCCGGTGCCGGACAGGTGGGTGAGGCTGAAGCCGCGGATCCGCGTGGTGTCGTACTGGTAGCCGCCAGGCGCCGCCACGCGCGTATGGTCTCCACGCGTGTTCTCCGGGCTCCACTGCAGCATGCCGAACGGCACGACCGCGCCGGGATACGTATTGCCGCCGTTGGCCGTGCCGATGAACGGGTTCACGGAGGAGGCCGGATCGGGCACCAGCCCCTCTGCCGCCGGCGCGGGCACGGAGCGCCGCCGCGCAGCGAGGTGCGTGGCCGGCGCGATCCACACCAGCAGGACCGCAAGGGCCATCGCGCTCGATATCCGCATCGACGCTCGTCTCCCGTCAGTCATTCATGCGCTCCGGCCGGTTCAATATTCAGTCATCGAATACGGCCGCGCCGCGGGCGTCGTCGCCCATGTGGTGTTCGGCTCGGCCTGCATGACGAAGCGCAGCGTGCCGCCCGCCATGATCTCGTCCTGCCGCAGGTAGCAGCGCGTCAGCGGCTTGCCGTCCAGGGTCACCGACCCGACGTATGGATGATCGCCATCCAGATGGTCGGCCTCCACCGTGAACCGCTTGCCGTTCGGCAGTGTCAGCGTCGCCCGCTTCACGAACGGCCGGCCGATCACGTACTCGTTGCTCGCCGGCGCCACCGGATAGAACCCGAGCGCCGTGAAGATGTACCAGGCCGACATCTGGCCGCAGTCGTCGTTGCCGACCAGGCCGGTCGGCGTCGGCGCGTACTGGCTGTCCATGATCTGCTTCAGCCGCTGCTGCGTCTTCCACGGCTCGCCCGCGTAGTCGTACAGATAGGCGATGTGGTGACTCGGTTCGTTGCCGTGCGCGTAGTAGCCGATGAGCCCGCTGATGTCCTCGACGTCGGCGAACTCCTTCGGGTCGACCTTCGTGTCGAACACCGCGTCGAGCTTCGCGACCAGTCCGCGATCGCCGCCCAGCTTCGTTATCAGTCCGCCGATGTCCTGCGGCTCGTACCACGAATACTGCCAGGCGTTCCCCTCCGTGAACCCGGTTCCTTCGCCGGCCGCCGCCGGATTGAACGGCACGCGGAACTGGCCGTCAGCCAGCCGCGGGCGGGCGAAGCCGGTCTGCGGATCGAAGACGTGGCGCCAGTTCCCGGCCCGCTTCTCGAAGGTCGCGGCCACGTCCGTGCGTCCCATGGCTTTGGCCATCCGCGCAATCGTCCAGTCGTCGAAGGCGTACTCGAGCGTCTTCGACACCGACTCCGGCTCGCGGTCGCTCGGCACGTAGCCGAGCCGCATGTAGTCCTGCAGGTCGCCGTACGGCCCGTGCGTCGCCGTCGCCACCATCGCCGCGAGCGCCTGGTCGGCGGAATACCCGCGGATGCCCTTCATGTAGGCATCGGCGATGACCGCCACCGCGTGGTAGCCGATCATGCACCACGTCTCGAGCCCCTGGTACGACCAGATTGGCAGCATGCCGTCCGGGCTCTCGTGCTGGAACGCGATGAAGGATTTGACGATGTCGTCCGTGAACTGGGGCGGGCGGATGAGCGTCAGCAGCGGATGTTCGGCCCGGAAGGTGTCCCAGAGCGAGAAGGTCGAGTAGAACGTGAAGCCGTCCGCCTGGTGCACGCCGTAGTCGGGCCCGCGATACCGGCCGTCGGCGTCCATCGCCAGGTTCGGCGCGATCAGCGTGTGATAGAGCGCCGTGTAGAAGCTCTTCGCCACGGCCGGCGTCGCGTCCACGTCGAAGACCGACAGCGCACGCGTCCAGGCGTCCCGGGCGGCCGCGCGGACCGCGTCGAAGTCCCAGCCCGGCATGTCGTGATCGAGGTTCGCGATCGCCCCCTCCTCGCTGACGGTCGAGATGGCGACCTTGACCGTGAGGTGCGTGGAGCCGAGGTCGCCGAAGTCGAAGACGCCGACGAGGCCGCGTCCCTGAATCGCCTCCCGCGCCGACGGATCATGCGCCGCCGGCGGCGCGAAGCCCTTATAGTCGATCGGTCCTTCGCGGTCATAGAACTCGTGCGCGATCATCGGCCGCGAGAACCGCATAGCGAAGAACAGCTCCCGGCCAGGCGCCCAGCCGCGCGTCATCCGGTACCCGGTGACCGTCCCGTCCGGGCGGATCCGCATCCGCGCCCACAGGACCTTGCCCGGATAGTTGTAGATGCTCGACCGGAGGTCGACCAGGACGTGCGCCGGCCGGCCTTTCGGAAACTGATAGCGCTGCACGCCGACGCGCGCCGCGGCGGTCAGCTCCACGCGGATGTCGTAGTCGGACAATGTCACCGCGTAGTAGCCCGGCTGCGCCACCTCGCTCGTATGGCTGAATCGAGATCGGTACCCGCTGCCCGGCTTGTCTGACTCGCCCGGGTCGAGACGCACCGGGCCGGCAATCGGCATCACCAGCACGTCGCCCAGATCGGAGTGTCCGGTGCCGGAGAAGTGTGTCTGCGAGAATCCGAGGATCGTCGGGTCGTTGTACTGGTAGCCGGCCGCCCACGGATAGCTCTGGTGAAAGTCGACGATGCGGGTGTCGGGACTGACCTGGACCATCCCGAACGGCACGGTGGCGCCGGGGAACGTGTGGCCGCCGCCCGAGGTGCCGATGAACGGATCGACCGACTCGTACGCCCGGCGGCCGACGTCGGTCGCCGCCTGGCCGGCGGCCCGGATCCGGACCCCGCAGCCGAACACGGTCAGGATCGCCGCCGTCACCAGCGCCGTCCGTCCCCGATCCGAAGGCCGACGGCCTGGCCCGAACATGGTCACCATGCACAGCTCCAGCTCAGCCACAGGAACCGCGAGCGCAGGCCGACTCCGGCCCCCGGCGGTTCACGCAGCGGGAAACGGCAGAGAGCCCTTAGTATATGTAGCGCGTGACCACGCACGAAACGACCAACCGCGTCGCGATGGCGGTCGCCACCGTCATCTTCTTCATGTGGGGCTTCCTGACGAGCCTCAACGACGTGCTCGTCCCGCACCTGAAATCGGTCTTTTCTCTGGACTACGCGCACGTGATGCTGGTCCAGTTCACGTTCTTCGGCGCCTACTTCGTCATGTCGCTGCCGTCCGGCAGGGTCGTCTCCCGCTGGGGCTACAAGCACAGCATCGTCCTCGGCCTGGTGATTGCCGGGATCGGCGCCCTGCTGTTCTATCCCGCGGCCGCCATCCCCTCGTTCGGCGTCTTCCTGACGGCATTCTTCACGCTCGCCACCGGCATCACGCTGCTGCAGGTCGCCGCCAACCCGTACGTCAGCCTGCTCGGCCCGTCGCGGACCGCGTCGAGCCGGCTGAACCTCGCGCAGGCGCTGAACTCGCTGGGAACGACCCTCGCGCCGAAACTGGGCGGCGTGCTGATCCTCTCGGGCGTCGTCCTGACGGCCGCCGCGCTCGCGCGGCTGCCGGAGGCGCAGCAGGTCGCGTACCGCGTGCAGCAGGCCGCCCTCGTGCAGGGTCCGTACCTCGCCCTGGCGGCCGTCCTGTTCGCGCTCGCCGCCGGCGTCCATCTCTTTCACCTGCCCGCACTGACCTCGCACGCGCACGGCGGCGACGATGAGGCGTATGCCTTCGGCGACGTGCTGCGACACCGGCACCTGCGGCTCGGGGTGATTGCCATTTTCGTCTACGTCGGCGCGGAAGTGTCGATCGGCAGCTTCATGATCAACTACATCTCGCTGCCGGATATCGGCCACATGCCGGAGAGCCGCGCGGCGACCTTCGTCGCCCTCTACTGGGGCGGCGCGATGATCGGCCGGTTCGCCGGCGCCGCGGTGCTGCAGCGGATCGATCCGCGCCGGCTGCTGGGAGCGGTCGCCACGGTGGCCGCCCTGCTCGTGTCGACCACCATGGCGACCAGCGGCATCGTCGCCGTGTCGAGCATCGTGGCGATCGGGCTGTTCAATTCGGTCATGTTCCCGAACATCTTCACGCTCGGCATCGAGCGCATGGGCGCGCTGACCGGCAAGGCGTCGAGTCTGCTCATCATGGCGATCGTCGGAGGCGCGATCGTGCCGCTGCTGCAGGGAGCGCTCGCCGACCGGATCGGCGTCCATCACGCTTTCATCCTGCCGCTCGCCTGCTATCTCTACATCATTCATTACGGGTTCAGAGGATCGCGGATCGACGAGCCGGAGGCGGTCACGGCATGAGCGCCCGAGCGCCCGAGTTATGACGCATGCCTGAAGTGATCTGCTTCGGCGAGGCGCTGATCGACTTCCTGGCGGAACCGGCCGGCGGTCGCGGCGGGGGCCCGCGGCACTTCGTGCAGTACGCCGGCGGCGCACCGGCCAATGTCGCGGTGGCGGTCGCCCGGCTCGGCGGCGCCGCGGCGTTCGTGGGGATGCTCGGGGAAGACATGTTCGGCGACTTCCTCGTCCACAGCTTCGACGCGGCCGGCGTCGCCACCGATCGGATCGTCCGCACGGGCGACGCGAAGACCGCCCTGGCCTTCGTCTCGCTGGATCAGAACGGTGAGCGGCACTTCAGCTTCTATCGCCCGCCGGCCGCCGACCTGCTGTTCCGGCCGGAGCATTTCCGCGAGAACGGCTTCGCGTCGGCCGCCGTCTTCCATGTCTGCTCCAACAGCCTCACCGAAGCGGCCATCGCCGACACGACGTTCGCCGGCATGGAGCGGGCCCGCCGGGCCGGCGCGCTGATCAGCGTCGACCTCAACCTGCGCCCGTCGCTCTGGCCGAAGGATGTCGACCCGCGGCCGCGGCTCTGGTCGGAGCTGCAGCGCGCGGATCTCGTCAAGCTGGACCGCGCCGAACTGGCCTTTCTCGCCGGGCCGGCCGGCGGCGAATCGGCGGCACTGGCGGCGATCCGGCAGGGCCGCACCCGCTTCGTGGTCGTCACCGACGGCCCGGCGCCCGTCCGGTACTGGACGCCGGCCGCGGCCGGGGAGGTGGCGACGTTTCCCATCGCGGCGATCGACACGACCGCCGCCGGCGACGCGTTCGTGGGGGGCCTCCTGTACCGGCTTGCCAGCGGGGGCGTCGATGCGGAACACTTCGACGCGTTCGTGGCAGATGAAGCGCGCGTGCGGGAGGCCCTCGCCTTCGCGTCGGCGTGCGGCGCGCTCGCCACGACGCGGCACGGCGCCTTCGCCGCCATGCCGGGGCTGCCGGACGTCCTCGCGCTGCTCGCGCGGCGTCGCGCCTGACACGGATGATCACCATGCCCGAGACGACTGGTACGCCGGACTTCCGCTCCGCCGAATTCCTGCGCGGGCACATCGCGCAGACGATGGCCTTCTACCACCCGCGCGCGATCGACCCGAGCGGCGGCTTCTTCCAGTACTTCAAGGATGACGGGACGGTGTACGACACGCGCCATCGTCATCTGGTGAGCAGCACGCGGTTCGTCTTCAACTACGCGATGGCCGCCCGCGAGTTCGGCAGGTCCGACTATCTGACCCTCGCGCGGCACGGCCTGCGGTACCTGCGCGACGCCCACCGCGATCCGGCGGGCGGCGGCTATGCGTGGACGCTGCGCGACGGGCGTCCCGAGGACCGGACGAATCACTGCTATGGCGCGGCGTTCGTGCTGCTGGCGTACGCCGTCGCGCTGCAGGCCGGCATTTCCGAGGCGGCCGACTGGCTGGACGAGACCTGGCGCCTGCTCGAAACGCGGTTCTGGGACGCGGCCACCGGGCTGTACCGGGACGAGGCGACGCCCGACTGGGTCTTTTCGCCGTACCGGGGACAGAACGCGAACATGCACATGTGCGAGGCGATGCTGGCGGCGTTCGGCGCCAGCGGCGAGTCGCGCTACCTCGACCGCGCGTCGCTCCTCGCCGACCACGTCACGCGGCGCCAGGCGGCGAAGGCCGGCGGCCTGGTCTGGGAGCACTACGACGCCGACTGGAACGTCGACTGGGAATATCACCGCGACAATCCGCGCGACCTGTTCCGGCCCTGGGGTTTTCAGCCCGGCCATCAGACCGAGTGGGCGAAGCTGCTCCTGATCCTGGAGCGCCACCGGCCGGCGCCGTGGCTGCTTCCGGTTGCCCGGCACCTGTTCGACACGGCGGTGGCGCGGTCGTGGGACGGGGAGTTCGGCGGCCTCTGCTACGGCTTTGCGCCGGACGGATCGGTCTGCGACAGCGACAAGTATTTCTGGGTGCAGGCGGAAACGCTGGCGGCCGCCGCACTGCTCGCGGGCCGCACCGGCGAGGCGGAGTACTGGAGCTGGTACGATCGGATCTGGGCGTACGCCTGGCGGCATTTCGTCGACCACCAGTACGGGGCGTGGTATCGCATCCTCGACCGCGAGAACCGGAAGTACAGCGACGAGAAGAGTCCCGCCGGCAAGACCGACTATCACACCATGGGGGCGTGCTACGAAGTGCTCGCGCTCGTCCGCCGGGCACGGACGACTCAGGAGGGATGACGTGGGCGGTTCCAGGCGCAGGCGGGCGTTCGTCCCGGCGGCGGCGCTGGCCCTGGCGGCGGCACTCATCGCGACGACCGGCTTCCGGCCCCCTTCGGCGGGCGCGCCGGCTCCCCCGTCCGCCGCACCTGGCCGGATGGACGAGGCGGCAGCCGCGCAGATGGCGGCGCGCGTGAAGACCGAGTTCCTGCACGCGTGGCACGGCTACGAGCGCGACGCCTGGGGCCATGACGAGCTGCGGCCGCTCAGCCGGACGCCGTACGACTGGTACGGCCAGTCGCTCGACATGACGCCGGTCGACGCGCTCGACACGCTCGTGCTGATGGGGCTGCACACCGAGGCGGACAAGGATCGGCAGCTCATCGACCGGACGCTGTCGTTCGACAAGGATGTCTCCGTCAAAGTGTTCGAGGTCACCATCCGGCTGCTCGGCGGCCTGCTCTCGGGCTACGAGCTGACGCACGACCCGCGCCTGCTCGCGCTGGCCGAGGACCTGGGCACGCGCCTGCTGCCGGCGTTCGACTCGCCGACCGGCCTGCCGTACCGGTTCGTGAACCTCCGCACCGGTCAGGTGCGCGGCGTCGACAGCAACCCGGCGGAAACCGGGACGCTCATCCTCGAATTCGGCACGCTCAGCCGGCTCACCGGGAAGCCGGTCTTCATGGAGAAGGCGAAGCGTGCGCTCGTCGAGACCTTCAGGCGCCGGTCGCCGATCGGGCTGGTCGGCGACGGCCTCGACGTCGTCACCGGCAAGTGGACCGACGCCGGTTCCCACATCAGCGGCGGCATCGATTCGTACTACGAGTATCAGGTGAAGTGCCGCCTGCTGTTCGGCGATCCCGACTGCGGCCGCATGTGGCGCGCGAGCGTCGTCGCCATCAACACGTATCTGGCGGATGAGGAGCACGGCCAGTTGTGGTACGGCCATGCCGACATGGATACCGGGCAGCGCACCGCGACGACCTATTCGGCGCTGGCGGCGTACTTCCCGGCCGTGCTGGCGCTCTCGGGCGACGTGGCCCGGGCCGAGCGGCTGCAGGCCTCGTCGTTCCGCATGTGGAACCTGTATGGCATCGAGCCGGAGGTACTCGACTACAGGACGATGACCGTGAAGTCGCCCGCGTATCATCTCCGGCCGGAGATCGTCGAGTCGACCTACTATCTCTATCACTTCACCCGCGACCCGAAGTACCGGGCGATGGGGCGCACGATGTTCGACGACTTCGTGAAGTACTGCCGGACGCCGGCGGCCTACGCGTCGCTGCGGAGCGTCATCACGAAGCAGCAGATGGACGAGATGCCGTCGTACGTCTTCGCGGAGACCTTCAAGTATTTCTACCTGCTCTTCTCGCCCCCGTCGACGCTCGACTTCGACAAGGTGATCTTCAACACCGAGGCGCACCCGCTGCTGCGGCACCTGCCGGCGGCGCTGCGCATGGCTTCCAGGAATCCTTCGTAGCGCCGAGCGTCAGCTCGGCCCCCACCCGCACACCGCGCGTCAACCGGAGCCCCGGCGCGAACACGGCGGTCTTCTCAGTCGTGAACGCCACCCTGTTACGCCCGCTGCCATACGCCGATCCGGGCCGGCTCGTCCTGTTGTCGGCGGCACAGGCCGCCCAGCCCGACGCGCTGATGCCGATGTCCCTGCCAGGCTTCGAGCAGATCCGGGCCCGCAGCCATTCGTTCTCCGCCGTCGCCGCCTTCGCGGGCGAGTTCTTCAACCTCACCGCCCAGGGCGAGCCGGAGCAGGTGCCGGCGGCTCGGGTGTCCAGCAACTTCTTCGATGTGCTCGGCACGCGGCCGTTGCTCGGCCGGACGTTCACCGCGGAGGAAGGCACGCCGGGCAGCCGGCGCGTCGTCCTGCTCAGCTATGGCCTCTGGATGCGGGCGTTCGGCGGCGACCGGACGATCGTCGGCCGTACCGTCCGGCTGGACGACCGCGACGACAGCGTCATCGGCGTGCTGCCGCACGACTTCGACTTCCAATTTCTCGGGTCGGATGTCGGGATCTGGACGCCCAGGGTGTTCGAGCTGAACGTGCTCTCTCCGCAGCAGATTCAGGCGGGCGCCGGGTACCTCGACGCGGTGGCGCGGCTGCGGCCGGGCATCACCCTGCGCCAGGCACGGATCGAAATGGACGCGCTGAACAGTCAGTACCAATCGGATCATCCCGGCGCGCCGGACGCCGGCCGGGGCCTGTCGATCGACGTGGGTGGCTTCCAGCAGCGCCTGGTGTCGCACATCCGGACGGCCATGCTGATCCTGCTGGCGGCGGTCGGCCTCGTCCTGCTCGTCACCTGCGCGAACGTCGCCAGCGTGGTGCTGTCCCGGCTGATCGCGCGGCGGCGGGATCTGGCCGTTCGCGTCGCCCTCGGCGCGTCGCGGGGCGCGCTGGTCCGGCTGCTGCTGGCGGAGAGCCTCCTGCTGGCGGCGCTCGGCAGCGCCGTCGGCCTCCTCGTCGGCTGGTCCGGGACGCACGCGCTGATGGCGCTGGCGCGGGACAACTACCCGCAGCTGGCCGGCGCAGGCGCCGACCCGCGTGTCTTCGCGTTCACCGCCGCGATCTCGATCCTGAGCGGGATCCTCGTCGGGACCCTGCCGACCCTGCAGCTGTCGGGCACCGGTCCCGGTCCGCTGCTGCGCGACGAAGGGCGCGGCAGCGTCGGCAGCCGTCGCCGGGACCGCCTGCGCCGCCTGCTGGTCGTGGCGCAGGTCGCCCTGGCGATGGTCCTCCTCGTCGGCGCCGGCCTGCTCGTTCGCAGCTTCATCCGGCTCCAGACCGTCAGTCCGGGATTCGATCCGGCCGGCGTGCTGACGATGCAGATCGTGTTGCCGACGACGAAGTACCCCACCGCAGAGGCAATCGTCCGCTTCTATGACGAAGCGCTGCGGCGGACGCGCACGCTGCCCGGGGTGCAGGCCGCGGCAATTTCATCGGCCCTCCCGCTGAGCCTGTCGCGCATGTCGCCGGTACTGCTCGAAGGGCACCCGTCCGTGCCGCTCGGCCAGCGGCCGGTGCTCGACATCCAGGCGATCAGCCCCGACTACACCCGCGTGATGCACGTGCCGCTGCTGAGCGGCCGCCTGTTCACCGAGCGGGACGGTCCAGCGGCGCCGCACGTGGCCATCGTCAACCAGGCCCTGGTGCGTCGGTTCTGGCCGGACGTGAATCCGGTCGGTCAGCACGTGTAGCTCGGGCGCCAGACGATCGCGACCGAGGTCGTGGGCGTGTTGGGCGACGTGAAGGACGTGAGCCTCGCGGCAGCGCCTGCGCCGGCGATCTACCTCGCGTTTCCACAGCTGCCGTGGACGTACCTGCATCTGAGTCTGCGGACTGCGGTCAGCCCGATGAGCCTCGCCGCGGCCGTGCGCCGGCAGATTTCGGCCATCGATCCCGATCAGCCGGTGACGCACGTGCAGACGCTCGCGACGCTGGTGGCATCCGCCAGCGCCAGGCCGCGATTCAATACCGTCCTGTTCGCGATCTTCGCCGCGCTGGCGCTCGCGCTCGCCACCGTCGGCATCTACGGCGTGATGGCCGCCTCCGTGGCCCAGCGGACGCAGGAGATCGGCCTCCGGAGCGCGCTCGGGGCGTCGGCCGCCGACACCCTGCGCCTCGTCGTCGGCCAGGGGCTCCGGCTGGTGCTGGCCGGCCTGGCGCTGGGCCTCGCGGCCGCTCTGGCCCTCACGCGGATCGTGTCGAGCCTTCTCTATCAGGCCAGCGCGCTGGATCCGCTCGCGTTCGGCGCGAGCATCGTCCTGTTCCTGTCGATCGGCCTGCTGGCCTGCTATCTGCCCGCGCGAAGGGCCGCCCGCGTCGATCCGGCGGTCGCGCTGCGATGCGACTGAGGACCGGACGCGCGGCGACCGGAACACTCCTCCCCGCGTTTTCGACCTGTTGACCGGCTCGAAGCGGCCGATCAACAGATCGATGCGGCAGGCACCTGCCAGCGTCGACGTGCCCCGCGACAGCTAGAACACGATTGTGATAGCAAGGCCCGGATAATTGGGATACCCGCGGTTGTACAGGTAATACCCGCCATCGAGATACTCGACGTACAGATCGTCGTCCTGATACCAGTTGTTTCCCCAGTATTCCGGAATCGGATCAACCACACTGAACCAATACCCACCGTACTGAAAGCGCGGATATCCGCTCACGTACATGAACGGAAGGGTGTAGATACGGAACCAGTGATTGGGACCATAGTGGCTGCGGAAGTAGCTGTCGGGCAGGCGGTAGCCTCGGTAGCCCCCGCGCTGCTGCCAGGTGCGGTGCTGGGAGTTCCAGTTGCGGGCGCGATGCTGCTGCCAGACACGCCGCTGTTCGACTTGCTGTGCACGCTGCTGTTGAGGCGTGCGCCG